>NZ_JACJHR010000031.1 GCF_014174495.1 Amycolatopsis echigonensis | reverse complement strand
GCCGGAGTGCTGGCCGCGTTCGCGACGTTCGCGGTCGGGTTCGCCGGACGCCCGGTGGGTGCGGCGCTCTTCGGGCACATCGGCGATCGGTTCGGGCGCAAGCCCGCGCTCGTCGCCTCGACGCTGTCGATGGCCGTGGCGACCACTTTGGTCGGGTTGCTGCCGACGTTCTCCTCGATCGGTGCGCTGGCCCCGGTGCTGCTGGTGATCCTGCGCGTCGGGCAGGGGATCGCGGTCGGCGGGGTCTGGGGCGGGTCGACCCTGCTCGCCGTCGAGCACGCTCCGCCGAACCGCCGGGGCCTGCACGGTTCGCTGCCGCAGCTGGGCGTTTTCGCCGGGATGGTGCTCGGCACCCTCGTCTTCGTCGTGCTGTCCGCCGTTCTCGTGGCGGACCAGTTCTCCGCGTGGGGCTGGCGGATCCCGTTCCTGCTCGGGATCCTGATGATCCCGGTCGTGTTCTACATCCACCGCTACCTCGAGGATTCCCCGGAGTTCCGCGTGGTGGAGGAGAAGCTCGCCGCCGCGCCGAAACGCTCGTCGGTGGTGCAGGTGCTGCGCCGGCCGAGGAACCTGCTGCTGGTCGTGTTCATCTTCCTGCCCGCGACGATCATGTTCTACGCGACCGCGACCGGTCTGCTGGACTACGGCGTGCGGGACCTGAAGATCGCGAAGGGCACGATGCTCACCGCGGTGATGTTCTCGATGATCGCGACCGGTGTGAGCACTGTCCTCTGTGGATGGCTGTCGGACAAGCTCGGGAGGCGTCCGGTGTACGCGGGCGGCGTGGTGCTCGCCGGCGTGTGGGGCTTCGCGCTTTTCCCGCTGGCCGAAACCCGGAACTTCTGGGCGATCCTGCTGGCGATCGTGGTCGGGCAGATCTCGGTCGGCGCGATGTTCGGGCCTGGCGTCACGATGTTCGCGGAGATGTTCCCGCCGTCGGTCCGGTTCTCCGGCGCGTCGATGGGCTACCAGCTGGCCAACATCATCGGCGGGGGACTGGCCCCGTTCGTGATGGCGGCGCTCATCGCCGCGACGCACACGACCGTGTACGTGTCGGTCTACATTCTGGCGGCCTGCCTGGTCAGCCTGGTCCCGCTCGCGCTGCTGGGCCGCCGGGTCTTGACTCCAGCCATGACCGAAGAATAATATAAAATATTATCAACCTGAGGAGGAGGTGCGCGATGGCGCCTCGAACGGATTCCGAGCTGAGCTGCCGGGCACTGGCCCTCCTCCGTGTCGTGGCCGCCGGGAGAGCGGAGATCACCTGCAGCAGCGAGCCCGACATGTTCGTTGACGGCGTGCCGTGCTGCGACCAGTACACCGCGCACGCGCTCGCCCGCCGGGGTCTGGTCGTCCAGACCGGACCGGCGGAGCTGGGAAAGCGGGTTCGCGCGCGCCTCACCCCGGCTGGGGTCGCGGCACTGGGAGTTGTCGGAGAGGCGGCCTGAAAGAGCAACGGGCGGTGCGACGGCCGAGGAGACTGCCGCACCGCCCGTGACCATGTGCTCGTCGGGCTGAGCCGGGGAGGTCTGCCGATTCAGCACACCTCCTGTCCACTGTGCACAGCGGAGGGACCGCTCGCGAGGAGCGTCGTTCCGAACGAACAAGGAGTGAGCTGATGGTTTCCGCCGCAGTCCCGGCTTTCGGGGACCGCAATCTGTTTTTCGCGTGGAGCACCTACACGACCGACTACGGCACCTACGCGAAGTGGTACGACGAGGAGCACATCCCGCAGGTGATGGACGCGCCCGGGATGGTCGGCGCGCAGCGGTTCCTCATCGCGGACACCAAGCCGCTGCCGGGCGTGCGTTCGCTGGACTTCGGGCACCTCGCGCTGTACGAAATGGACGGAAGCGCACAGGGTTTCCGCGACGAGGTCAAGCGGAAGCTGATCTCCGGGGAAATGGTGCTGCCGGACTACATGGTGCAGCCGTTCCAGGCGTTGTTCGCCAAGCCGGTCAGCGAGCCGTTCCACTCGGATCTCTTCGCGGACGTGGAAAACCTGGACAACCGGCACTTGTTCTTCGCGTGGAGCCGCCACACGGGAGACGACGCGACGTTCGCGAAATGGTACGACGAGGAACACATCCCGCAGATCATGTCGGCACCGGGAATGCTCCGCGCGCAACGGTTCGAGGTCTCCGACGTGAAGCCGCTGCCGGGGGTGAAGCCAGTCGACGAGGGACATCTGGCGATTTACGAAATCGACGGCGACCTCGAAGGCTTCCGCGCGGAAGTCAAGCGGCAGCTGATTTCCGGCGAGATGGTGCTGCCGGACTTCATGATCCCGCCGTTCGGAACCATGTTCCTCAGGCCCGCCAGCCCGTTCTTCCTCTCGGATCGCGGGGCGTGATGCGCGAGGTCGAGATCGCCGGTGTCACCGTGCCGCACCTCGACTCGGTCTACGTGGCCGGGGAATGGGTGCCAGCGACCGGAGCCGCGTACGAGGTCGTCTCGCCGTCGACCGAGAAGACCGTCGCCGAGGTGACGCTGCCGTCGGCGAAGGAGGCGGACGCGGCGCTCGCGGCGGCGACGGACACGGAGTGGGGACGGCTGCCGGTCGAGCAGCGGGTCGAGATCTGCGCGCGGTTCTGTACGGCGCTGGAGGCCCGGTTCCCGGACCTGGGCACGGTCTGGGCGGCGGAAGCGGGCATGCCGGTGCGCTACAGCGCGACGCTGCACAAGTATGGCGCGGCGGGTGCGTGGAACTCCGCGCTGGAATGCGCAGTGGACGCGCTGCGCGACGACCGCCGCAGTTCGCTGCTCGGTGACGTCGTGGTGCGTCGTGAACCGGCCGGGGTCGTGGTCGCCATCCTGGCCTACAACGGCCCCGTGGTCACGATGGCCACGAAGGTCGTCCCGGCCCTGCTCGCGGGCTGCCCGGTCGTGGTGAAGGCAGCGCCCGAGTCGCAACTGATCATGCGGCTGGTTGCCCAATCCGCCGCGACGGCGGGCTTCCCGGCCGGTGCGTTGAGCATCCTGTGCAGCGATGTGGAGGTGGCACGGCAGCTGACGGCGGACCGGCGCGCCGACCTCGTCTCGCTGACCGGCGGCCGGGTCGCCGCGCAGCACATCATCGACGCGACGCGGGAGCGGTTCGCCCGCACGCACCTCGAACTCGGCGGCAAGTCCCCGGCGCTGATCCTCGACGACGCCCCTCTCGACCGGGTGCTGAAGTCGCTGGTTCCCGGGGCGACCGGCGGTGCTGGGCAGGTGTGCGCCGCGCTGTCCCGGGTGCTGATTTCGCAGCGGCGCCACGACGAGCTGGTCGACCGGCTCCGCACGGCTTGGCAGGGACTGCGGATCGGCGACCCGTTCGACCGGGAGACGCAGATCGGCCCGGTGGTGAACTCCGCCGCGCTGCGCCGGACCGAAGGCTTCGTGGACCGTGCGCTCGCCGCCGGAGGAGAACTCGTCGCCGGAGGCAGGCGGCCGGAAGGATTCTCCGCAGGTTACTACTACGAGCCGACGCTGATCACCGGTGTCGCCCGGGACGCGGATCTGGCGCGGAACGAGGTGTTCGGCCCGGTCACGGTCGTGCAGACCTACGAAGACTTCGCCGACGGCCTGCGACTGGCCAACGACACGAGCTTCGGCCTCGCCGCGAGCGTCTACACCACCGACCGCGCCGTCGCGTGGGAGGCCGCGTCCGCCATCTCCGCGGGCTCGGTCGCGATCAACACGTTCGGTCCCGCGGTGAGCGCCCCGTTCGGCGGGGTGAAGGGCTCGGGCTGGGGCCGCGAGTCGGGGCCGGAAGGCATCCACGAGTTCACCGAGCTGAAGCAGATCGTCGTCGGACCGGGCGTGTAGAGACAGGAGAGCGGGCCATGACGTTCACCAGACTGCTCGATGCGGTAGCCGACCAGCTCCCGCCGCCGGGCGGAGACCGGATCGCGGTGAGTTTCGACGGCCTCGAACGGCTGACCTATCCGGAGCTGCGGGACAAATCGCTGCGCTACGCGACGGCGTTGCGGGAACTCGGTCTCGGCAAGGGCGACCGGCTTGGCCTGATGCTCTTCAACGACTCCGAGTACCTGCCGCTGTGCTTCGCCGCGATGCGCCTCGGCGTGGTCGCGGTCCGGCTCAACTTCCGGCTCGCGCCGGCCGAGCTGAAGTTCATCCTCGCCGATTCGGGCAGCAAAGCGGCGATCGTGCACAGCAGCCTGCTCGACCGGGTCGAACCGGTGCGCGCGGAGACCGGGGTCGAGAGGTTCATCGTCCGCCCGGATTCCGCCGATCCGATCCCGGAATGGGCGCTTCCGTTCGACGTGCTGCTCGGCCGCGAGCCGCTGGCCGACGCGCCGGAGGTGACCGACGGGGACCCGATGTCACTGCTCTACACCTCGGGCACCACGGGCTTGCCCAAAGGCGCGGTGTGGACCCACGCCAACACGGTCAGCACCGCCGTAGCGCAGGCGCTGCGCTGGCGGTTCTCGCCGGAGACCGTCGCGCTGGTGCCGGGCCCGCTCCACCACGCGGGCGGCTTCGAGGCGGTGACCGCGCCGGCGTTTCTGGTGCACGGCACCGTCGTGTGCCTGCGGTCCGGGAACTTCACCGTCGACCGGCTGCTCGAGGTCCTCGAAACCGAGGAGGTGACCGACTGCCTGCTGTTCTCCTTCATGCTGCACGACCTCCTGCGCGTGGACGGCATCGAAGACCGGCTGCCGAAATCGGTCACGCATTTCATCATCGGCGGCGACACGATGATGCCGTGGGTGGTCGAGGAAGTGCGGCAGAAGCTTCCGTGGGTGCGGCTGACCCAGGTCTACGGCCTCACCGAGGGCGGCGCGATCGCGACGACCCTGGACGACGGGGACTTCGACGCCCAGCCGAAAAGCGTCGGCCGTCCGGTGCCGCTCACCGAGGTCCGGGTCGCCGGTCTGGGACTCGAACCGGCCCCTCCCGGCGAAGTCGGCGAGATCCTGGTGCGCGGGCCTTCGGTGTGCGGCGGGTACTGGAACCGGCCGGACGCGAACCGGGACACCTTTGTGGACGGTTGGTGCCGCACCGGGGATCTGGGCTTCGTCAACCCGGACGGTTTCCTCGTGCTCGCCGGCCGGGCGAAGGACATGATCCGCAGCGGCGGGGAGAACGTCTACCCGGCCGAGATCGAGCGGGTGCTGACGCAGCATCCGGCGGTGCTGGACGCGGCTGTCGTCGCGGTGCCGGATCCGAAGTACCTCGAAGCCGGCTGCGCGGTCCTGGTGCTCGCCGAGGGAACGAAACTCGACGACGCGGAGTTGCGGGCGTACTGCCGGGAGAATCTGGCGTCCTACAAAGTGCCCCGGTATTTCGTCGCGCAGCCGGAATTGCCGCGCAACGCGTCCGGGAAGATCCTCAAGTTCAAGCTGCGCGAAAAGTACGGAAAGCTCGGCACCCCCACGGATTCCGGCGTGACGCGCCCGGGAGAGGACGGCACGCGATGAACCACCCGGTCCGGCGGCGCAAGCCCGAGCTGGCGCTGGTGACAGGTGCGGCGGGCGGCGTCGGCTCGGCCACCGCGCGGCGGCTGGTCGAGGACGGCGCGAAAGTCGCTCTCACCGACCTGAACGCCGAACGGCTCAAGGAACTCGCCCACGAACTCGGCGCGGTCGCCCTGCCCGCCGACGGCACCGACCGCGCGGCGATCCACGACGTGGTCGAGCAGGCCGTCGCCCAGCTGGGCGGCCTCGACACCGTGATCGCCGCCCAGGGCGCGGCGGTGTCGGGCACCGCGCGGCCCGCGCACGTGGAGGCGTACCAGCGTGCGCTGGACGTGAACCTGCACGGTTCGTACTACCTGGCCGGGGAAGTGCTGCCGCATCTGGTGGAGCGGCAGGGCTCGCTGGTGCTGTTCGCATCGACCGCCGGGTTGATCGCCGGTCCGCCCGGAACCGTCGGGTACACCGCGGCCAAGGCGGGAATCATCGGCATCACCCGCTGGCTCGCGCGGGACTACGGGCCAAAGGGCGTCCGGGTGAACGCGGTCTGCCCGGGCTGGATCCGCACCCCGCTCGGCGAGGGTGCGATGGCCTACCTGGCGAAGCGCGAGGGCATCACGCTCGACGAGGCGTACGCGCTGACCACGAAGCATGTGCCGCTCCGCCGGGCCGCGGAACCGGAGGAGATCGCGTCCGTGTGCGCGTTCCTCGCCTCAGGCGACGCTTCGATGGTGACCGGCCACGTCCTGGTCGCGGACGGCGGCGGCGCGGCGGTGGACTCGTCCACTTTGGTCTTCGACGAGCCGTGAACCGGGTCGCGAGGGAGGGAGGGGACTGCCAGCACCTCCCACCGTCGCCCGCGGGCGCTTAGCGTACGGAGGGGAACTGCCCCGCGTTTCGTCCCGAAGGAGCTCGCCATGCCGCTCGACCCCGAAACCCGCGACCGGATCGGCACCGCTTCGGAGATTCACATCAGCAGCTACCGTCGCGACGGTTCACTCCGGCGGTGGACCCCGATCTGGGTGGTTCAGGTCGGCGACGATCTCTACATCCGCTCGGCGTACGGCACCGAGGGCGGCTGGTACCGCTGGGCCACCGCCGAGCAGCTCGCCCGGGTGCGTGTGGACGGCTTCGAGACCGACGTGGCTCTGCGCCCAGCCGCGGACGCCGACACGAACGCCGCCGTCGACGCCGCGTATACAGAGAAGTACCGCAGCCAGCCGAGCGCCCTGGCACCGATGGTCGCGGAGACCGCCGCCGCCACGACGACCCGGCTGGAGCCAGCGCCCGCCTGACTCATTCGACCCAGGTCACCACTTCGTCCAGCCCGGCCCGGGCGGTGCGGTAGCTGTTCGTCGGATGGGCCTCGTCGGCGTAGCCGAACGAAATCCCGAGCAGGATCTTCCGGTCTTCCGGGATCTCGAAGTGCTTGCGGATCAACGTCGCGTGCCCGGCGAGCGCGGCCTGCGGGATCGCGCCCAGCCCCAGGCTCCGCGCCGCCAGCAGGAAAGTCCCCACGTACAGTCCGCTGTCGACCGCGCCGTATAGGTCGTGCACCGCGTCGGTCGTGATGATCGCGACGTGCGGGGCGCCGAAGAAACGGAAGTTCTCGAACGCCTGCCGCGCGGACGCTTCCCGGTCGCCGCGTTCGATGCCGACGGCCTCGTACAACTGCCAGCCGCTCGCGCGACGGCGATCTCGATAGACGCCGCGGTACTCGGCGGGCGGGGCGAAATCGAACTCCGCCGGGTGGTCGCGCGCCCACTCGGTCATCGCCTCGCGGAAGCGCTCGGTACCGGCTCCGCTGGTGACGATCACCTGCCAGGGCTGGGTGTTGCACCAGGACGCGGTCCGCTGCGCGAGGGTCAGCAGCCGTTCGATGACCGGCTTCGGCACCTGGCGGTCCTGGTAGGCGCGGCAGCTCCACCGGGTGGCGAGCAGGTCTTCGAGGGCTTCGTCGGGGGTCATGCCATAAGTATAAAATATATTGAAGGAGCCGTGAGGCTCAGTTTCGCAGCCAGTACGCCACCGCCTCCGCGCGGTTCGCCGCGTCGAGCTTGCGCAGGATGTGCGTGATGTGCGTCTTCACCGTGCCTTCGGAGATCGAGAGCTTCCGCGCGATGGCCCGGTTCGCGTCGCCGCGGGCCATCAGCTCGATCACCTCCACCTCGCGGGCCGACAGCAGCGGATGCCGCGGCAGGGCAGCAGGCTCGGGCGGGGGAGCGATGCGCACGTCGGCGGCGAGCCTGGTCATTCCCTCCTGCAGCGAAGCCAGTCCTTCGAGGACGGACACCCGGGCCAGTGTCTCGCTCACGCCCTCGGCGTAGAGGTTCAGCACGGCGCGGTCGGTGGCGTCGACTTCGCGGCGGGGCGAGTAGTAGCTGTCCGCGTGCAGCAGCCCGACGACTTTCCCGTACGCCTGCAACGGCGCGATGGCGTAGGACGTGCAGCCGGACATCGAGACGAGCTGCCGGTTCACGCGGGGGTTCTCCTGCACGTCGTACACCAAGCCCGCGCGCGCCTGCCGCACCACGTCGGATTCGACCAGCGAGCCGTCCAGCCGCGGCGGGGCTTCGCGTCCGGCGGCGAGCATTTCCTCGGCCAGCCGGGGATCCTGCTCGATCACCATCTTCCGCAGCACCCAGGTCGCATCGTCCACGGTGGAGACGAGCACGCGGTCGAACCCGAGCGTGCAAGCCTCCTCGGCGGCGCGGGAGAGGAGTTCCTCGGCGGTCGACGAGGTGTGCAGCCGGGTCAGCGCGCGGCGGACCCGGCGCATCGTCGAGACCCCGTCGGCGACCCTGGCATCGTCCACTCGCGACTCCAGCTCGCGGACCCTGGCCAGCAGTTCGGTGAGCCGGGGCAGGCGCTCCGGCCCGGGGGCCGCGCCGAGCTGCGCCATGGTGGCGTCCCAGACCTGTCCGAGCAGGCGTTTCGCCGGCAGCACCTCGGCGCAGCGGCCTACCGGCAGCAGCCGGTCGAGAACGGAACTCGCGTGCAGCCCCAGCTCGCGGACCTGATCGGCCAGATCCGCGCTCAGCCGGACGCTGTCGAGCCGCGGGAAACCTGTCGCGCTCATGGGCAGCCCCTCGGGAAAATTTCCCAGAGGAAATTTTGCACATTATATACCGGAGGTACCTGCCGGGCCACTCCTCGCATCGGCCGTTCGGGGTAGCGGAATACGACCGGCGGCAGATGCGGCGGCCGGGTGACGGCCGACACACTGGCCGCGCTGTCCCACCCATCGAACCGGGAATCCCATGACTACCGCAACAGTGGCAACGAAGCCACGCGTGTCCCTCCGGGCACGCCTCGGCGGCTTCGACCAGACCTACCTGGTCCTCGTCATCACGGTGCTGCTCGCCCTCGCGGCCGGGGCCACGACGACGAATTTCCTCACCGCAGGCAATTTCGGCAGCATCCTCAACCTGTCCGCCGCGTTCGGCATCCTCGCGATCGGCGAGGCGATCGTCATCCTCGGGAAGGGGCTGGACCTGTCGGTGGCCGGCATCGGGCTCGGCTGCGCGCAGGCGACGCTCGCGTTCATCAGCGAAGGCATGCCGGAATGGCAGGCGATCGCGCTGATGGCCGGTCTCGCGCTGGCGATCGGGCTGGTCAACGGCATTCTCGTCGCCGTCTTCGAGGTGCCGGCGCTGTTCGTGACGCTCGCGACCGGCATGCTGGCGATCGGCGGGATCGACATCCTCTTCCTCAGCCAGAACGTCTACGGGGTGCCCGCCGGGTCGTTCCTGTCGCAGCTGAGCGGCGGCGGGGTGCTCGGCGTGCCGAGGCCGGTGCTCATCGCCGGCGGCGCGTTCCTGCTCGCCTGGCTGTTCATCGCCTACACCTCGCCCGGGCGGCTGATCCGCGCGATGGGCGACAATTTCGAGACCGCCCGGTCGACCGGCGCGCCGGTGCGGCCGCTGCAGATCCTCACCTACGTGCTGTCCGCGCTGCTCGCCGCGGTGGCCGGTTTCGTGACGGTCTCGATCCAGGGCAGCGTGCAGACGACGGTGACGTCGTTCGACCCGATCCTGTTCACCGCGCTGACGGTGGTGGTGATCGGCGGGGTCTCGCTGTCCGGCGGGCGCGGCACGATCCTGGGCGTCCTCGCCGGAGCCCTGTTCGTCGGCGTGCTCAACAACCTGCTGGTGCTGCACGGGCTGAGCACCGCCGTGCAGGACCTCATCCGCGGCGCGGTGCTGGCCGCCGCGATCGCCTTCGACGCGTGGCTGCATCCGCGCAACGAGGAAACCGAGAAATCCGGGGAACTGTGACCGGCAACGACGCCGGGGAACGGAAGTAGAAGCGCATGAAGATCACCAGGAAGCTGTTGGTGCTGGCCGCCGCGGCGGCGCTGGCCGGGGCCGGCCTGTCCGCCTGCTCGGTCGGGGGCGGGTCCTCGGACTCGGCCGGTGCCGCGACGAATGCGGTGTTCAGCGGCAACGAGCAGCTGATGCCCATGCGGCAGAAGTCGCACGACGCGTTGAAGGGCAAGAAGATCGCCTTCGTCCCGATTCTCTACAAGGGCTACAAGCTCACCGAGAACTGGGGCACCACCATGCAGCGCACCTTCGAGAACCTGGGCGCGGACTTCCAGGTCTACGACTCGAACTTCAGCAGCGACCGGATGATCAGCACGATCAACGACCTCATCGCGCGCAAGGCCGCCGACGTGCTCGTGCTGCAGAACCAGGACCTCGGCCTGCTGGACAACGCGGTGGACCGCGCGCAGAAGGCCGGCATCTACACCGTCATGCTGAACATGCCCTCCACCCGGCTCGGCGACGCGTTCGTCGGCGTCGACGTCTACGGCGCGGCCCAGTCGATCGCCAAGCGCGCGGTCTCCGACTGCAACTCCCGCAACGCCCCGAAGACGATCTCCATCATCGACGGCCCCGGCAACGACCCGGCCTCGATCCTGTGGGACCAGGGCATCAAGGACGTCGTGGAGAAGGAGGGCTACAAGACCCTCGTCGCGCACTCGCAGTTCCAGAACGCGCAGGCGCAGGCGGCCGCGGAATCGGTGCTGCAACAGCAGCAGGGCAAGGTGTGCGGCTTCATGGTCACCTTCGACCTGAACTCGGTCACCGTCGGGCAGACCGTCAAGGCCGCCGAGGGCCGCGGCCAGGTGGCGCCGGGTTCGGTCGGCGTCTACACGCTCGACGCGGACAAGGACTGGTGCAACGCGCTCAAGCAGGGCGTGGTGACCGCTTCGGCCGCCTACGACGTGCAGGGCATCGGCGCCGCCGGTGCGGTCGCGGTGCAGAACCTGCTCACCAACGGGGTGAAGCCGGGTGCTTCGCATTCGGTCGCTTACGTGTCGAGCACGGTCGTGGACAAGTCGAACATCGACCAGACGACCATCGCCTGCTACCAGAGCAAGTGAGCGAGGACGAGTCCTGATGACAACGTCGTCTCCGAGGCGCCGCAGCGGTTTCCGTCCGCTGCGGCGCGGGCTGGACGCCTTCGGCATGACCGGCGGCCGGCCCTCGGAAAGAATCGCCCGCTACCGCACCGTCTCGGACCTGTTCGAGAAGCGGTGGATGGAAGGCGCGGTGCCGCTGGTGCTGGCGCTCGTGCTGTGCGTGTACGTGATCGCCACGACCAACGTCGGGCCCGCGAACGCGCCGCTGGTGCTCGACGAGGTGTCCGAGTACGGCCTGCTCGCGATCGGGCTGACCGTGGTGCTGGTCGGCGGCGGCATCGACCTGTCGGTCGGGTCGATCGTCGGGTTCTGCGGGCTGGGCGCGATGGTCGCGGACCGGGTGTGGCTGTGGCCGACGGCCCTCGTTATCCCCGCCGCGATCGTCGCGGGCGCGGTGCTCGGGGCGGTGAACGGGTACCTGATCGCGATCCTGCGGATGCGCCCGTTCATCACCACCTTGGTCACGCTGATCGCCTTCGGCGGCGCGGCTTCGGTGCTGCAGAACGCGAACAGCACGCGCATCGGCGTCACGAAGCCGTCGCTGGTGTGGGATTTCTTCAACGACGGCCGGATCCTGGGCATCCCGACCGCGTGGTTCCTCTTCGCGGTGGTGCTGATCGTGGTGCATCTGGCGCTCACGCGGTCCCGCTGGGGCTGGTGGGTCACCGCGACCGGCTCGGACCGGCGTTCCGCGCGGCGCAACGGCATCCCGGTCACCGCCGTGACCTTCTGGACCTACGTGCTGTCCGGCGCGCTCTCCGGAACGGCCGCGATCCTCACCTCGGCGCGGCTGGCCCGGACTGACCCGAACGTCGGCAACAGCTGGGAGATCATCGCGCTGACCGCGGTGGTGCTCGGCGGCGTCAGCATCAAGGGCGGCCGAGGTTCGGTGCTGCGCGCGGCGGTCGGTGTGGCAGTGGTGACGATCATCGAGCAGGCGACCGTCTCGGACGGCGCGCAGGGCTCGTACTACACCGTCATCCTCGCCGCGGTGCTGCTCGTGTTCACCGTGCTGGACCTCAAATGGGGCAAGTACCGGCAGCGTGCGGTGGAGAAGCTGAAGATCGACCCGGCGAGGTTGCGGCTCGGTCCGCTGGTCGACGTCACGAAGCCGGGCACGGTCTGGTCGCTCAACCGCAGGCTCACCGACGCGCCTCCGGTCGGGCTCGGCAAGATCCGCGGCGCGGAGGACTGCGCGGTGGACGGCGAGGGCAACGTGTACTGCGGCGATCAGCGCGGCTGGGTGTGGCGCTTTCGCGGACTGGACGACACCGAGGGCGAGATCTTCTCGCGCACCGGCGGATTCCCGTGTGGACACGCGTGGGACGCCGAAGGACGGCTCGTCGTCGCGGTCGGCGGCATGGGCATCTACCGCATCGGCGCCGACGGCGAACCCGAACTGGTGGCGAACAAGGTCAAGCGCAGCCCGCTGTCGCTGATCGACGATTCGGGCCTGCGGGCGATCGACGACCTGGACATCGCGCCGGACGGCTCGATCTACGCCTCGGATTTCTCCACCCGCACGAACACCGCGGACTTCCTGCTGGAGCTGGTGGAATTCCGGCCCAACGGCCGGGTGATCCGGGTGACGCCCGACGGCAAGACCGAGGTCGTGGTGTCGAACTACGTGTTCCCGAACGGCATCTGCACCGCGCACGACGGCGAGTCGATCCTGATCGCCAGCACCGGGCTGTGCCGGGTGGACCGGCTCTGGATCGCCGGGGCGAAGAAGGGGCAGCTGGAACCGGTGCTGGAGAACCTGCCCGGTTATCCGGACAACATCAACCGGTCCTCCGACGGCAATTACTGGATGCCGTTGTGCGCGATGCGGACGCAGATGTCCGACCTGCTCGGCCGGTACCCGGCGGTGCGGCGGCGGATGACCCGCGAGGCGTCGGTGGACAACTGGGTCGTGCCGCAGCTGAACACCTCGTGCGCGATCAAGTTCAGCGACCGCGGCGAGATCCTCGCCGTGCTGTGGGACGAGACGATGGAGAACTACCCGATGGTGACCGCGGTGAAGGAACGCGACGGGCACCTGTACCTGTGCGGCGTCAGCAACAACCGGATCGGCCGGCTGGAGCTGGACCCGAGCGAGGTCGGCGACATCGACCCGGCCGCCGTGCCCGGGACCGCCGGGGTGCGCAAGGCCGCGGAGGCGTTGCGATGAGCCCGGTGCTGGACACGGTGAAGGAGTGGATCAACCCGAACTGGGGTCGCGCGCGGACGGTGCCGCCGATGGACACCGGACTGCGGCCGAACCTCCGCCTCGACGGAGCGACGGAACTGCTGCCCGCGGGCGAGTACGAGCCGGACGACGTGGTGGCGACCGCCGCAGGGCTGGTCTTCAGCAGCGGCAACGACGTCTACTCGGTGCGCGGCGGCGAGGTGACGCGGCTGGCCTCGCTCGGCAGTCCGGTGACGGCGCTGACCGCACGGGACGAGCAGGTCGTCGCGGCGGTCGAAGGACGGGGCTTGGTTTCCGTGTCGGAGTCCGGCGAAACCGAGGACTTGTGCACGGACGCGCCGGTCACCACATGCGTCACGGCGCTCGCGACGGACGGCTCCGCACTGCTGGCGACTGTCGGTTCGGCGAACGTGGCGGAGTGGTCGCGGGCGCTCGTCACCGGCGACCGGTCCGGACTGCTCGTGCGGGTGCACGGCGCACAGGCCGAGGTGGTCTCGGAACACCTCGCGTGGCCGTCCGGGGTCGGGGTCGCCGACGGTGAAGTGCTGCTGTCGCTGAGCCTGGACCACCGGGTCGAAGCGCGATCCGCGCCGGGCAAGCGAGGCCGCGTGCTGAGCTCGAACCTGCCCGTCTATCCGGGACGGGTGCACGTGCGCGACGACGGCTGGTGGTTCGCCGCGCCCTACATCCGCAACCGAGTCACCGAGCTGCTGCTCGACGAGCCCGCGCTGCTGGCCGAGATGACGGAGAAGATCAGCCCGGGCGAATGGTTCCTGCCGCGACTGCGCGCGGGCGACCCGTTCACCGACACGATGCAGATGGGCCAGCTGCGCGTGCTCGGCGTGGTCAAGAGCTGGGCACCGGCCCGGTCGTGCGGGCTGGTGTTCCGGATGGACCCGACCGGACGCGTCGCCGAGAGCGCGCACGCCCGGGTCGACAGCCCGCGGCACGGGGTCACGGGCCTGACTGTCCACAACGGACACGTGGTCGCGGCCGCGCGCGGCGGCCGGAACCTGCTGCGGCTGGAGGACGCATGAGCACAGAAGACCCGGTGCTGCGGCTGACGAACATCAGCAAGCGCTACAGCGGAACGTACGCGCTCGACGGCGTCGACTTCGACGTGCGGCCGGGCGAGATCCACGCACTCCTCGGCGAGAACGGTGCCGGGAAGTCCACCATGGTCAAGATCGTCTCCGGCGCGGTCGCGCACGATTCGGGCACGCTGGAGGTCGACGGGGTCGCGCGGGCGTTCACCACGCCGCGCGAATCGGTCGAGGCCGGCGTGGCGATGGTGTACCAGGAAGGCTCGCTGGTCGAGTCGATGACTGTCGCGCAGAACCTGTTCATGGGCGACGAGAAGGTGTTCAACAACCTCGGGTACCTGAACGTCGTAGCGCGCGAACTACTGGAATCGCACAACTTCCACATCCGCCCGGACGTCGCGGCGGGTGCGCTCGGCGTCGGCCAGAAGCAGATGGTGGAGATCGCCCGCGCGGTGCACCGCAACGCGAAGCTGGTGATCCTCGACGAGCCGACGTCGTCGGTGACCCCGGAGGAACGGCTTCAGCTGTTCCTGTCGATGCAGCAGCTGAAAAAGCGCGGCATCGGCGTCATTTTCATCACGCACATGCTGGACGAGGCGTTCGAGCAGGCCGACCGGATCACCGTGCTGCGCGACGGCGTGGTCCAGGGGACGCTGGCGAGGCCGGAGTTCAGCCGCGACCGCGTGGTGAAGATGATGGTCGGCCGCACCGTCGAGATGGGACGGGTCGAGCCGAACCGTGCGCCCGAGCCGACGCCCACGCTGCAGGTCGAGGACGTGACGCTGCTGCCGGTGGTGCGCAACATGGCGTTTTCCGCCTACGCCGGGGAAATCGTCGGCATCTACGGCCTGGTCGGCGCGGGGCGCAGCGAGACCGCGATGATCGTCAGCGGGATCATGAAACGTCGCAGGCTGCGCGGCGGACGGGTGCGGCTCAACGGGGAGCCGGTGCGGTTCCGCACGCCCCGGCAAGCCCGCAAGGCCGGGATCGTCTATATCACCGAAGATCGCAAGGCCTCCGGCTTCTTCAGCCATCTCACGATTGCCGACAACATCTACCTCGGGCACCTCTGCGGCGCGCGCCGGCTGCCGTTCCTGTTCCGGCCCGGTGCGCGCACATCGATCGCGAAACGGTTCGTCGAGCAGTTCCACGTCCGGACGCTGCAGCCGACCAAGGCGACCGTCGAGGAGCTGAGCGGCGGGAACCAGCAGAAGATCGTGCTGGCCAAGGGCCTGACCCGGAAACCGCTCGTGGCGATCATCGACGAGCCCACCCGGGGCGTGGACCTCGGCACGATCCCCGAGATCCACGCGATGATCCGGGCGCTGGCCGACGACGGGGTCGCGGTCGTGGTCATTTCCTCGTACCTGCCGGAGATCCAGGCGCTCTCCGACCGCGTGCTGGTGGCGCGCGCGGGCAGCATCGCCGCGGAGTTCTCGCCGGAGGAAGCCGACGAGGAAAGCCTGATGTTCGCTGCGGTGCACTGATCCGAAAAGGACGGAAAATCTCATGCGCGGAGTCATATTCAAGGGCGACCGGGTGCTCGAAATCCAGGAGTTCGCCGACCCGGAACCGGGGCCGGACGAGGTGGTGCTGGCGATGAAGGCGTCCGGCATGTGCGGCAGCGACCTGCACTTCTACCGGGCGCCCGCCGGGCAGGCGCTGGCCGCGTTCGGGATGACCGGCGACGACGCCGGGTTCATCGGCGGGCACGAGCCCTGCGGCGTGGTGGCCGCGATCGGCACGGCCGTCGACCCGCGCGCGGTGCGGGTGGGGGACCGGATGATGGTCCACCACTACGACGGCTGCGGGTTCTGCGACCTGTGCCGCACCGGCTGGCCGCAGATGTGCGAGCGGGGCAACGTCATCTACGGCGCGACCGCGCACGGCGGCCACGCGGACTACCTCAAGGTGCCCGCGCGGACCCTTGTGCCGTTGCCGGACGAGCTGAGTTTCGCCGCGGGAGCCGCGATCTCGTGCGGCACCGGCACCGCGTACGGCGCGCTGACCCGGCTCCAGGTCAACGCGCGCGACACTCTGGCGGTGTTCGGCCAAGGCCCGGTCGGCCAGGCAGCGGTGCAGCTCGCCGCGGCGATGGGCGCCGAGGTCATCGCGGTGGACATCGCCGCGGAGCGCGTGGCTCGGGCGAAGGAATTCGGTGCGGCGCACGCGCTCGATTCGACCTCGGTCGATCCGGTCGAGGCCATCCGGGAGCTGACCGGCGGCAAGGGCGTGACCAAGGCGCTCGACTGCTCGGGCGCTCCGCCCGCCCGGGCCGCAGCCGTGAAGTCCGCCGCGAAGTGGGGCTCGGTCGCATTCGTCGGCGAGGGTTCGACGGTGACGCTGGACGTCAGCCCGGACCTGATCCGCAAGCAGTTGACGGTGGTGGGTTCGTACACGTTCTCGCCGGTCGGCCAGGCGGACTGCGCCCGGTTCATCGCCCGGCACGGCGTCGAGGCGGACCGGGTCTTCACCGACCGCTGGCGGCTGGACGACGCGGTCGAGGCCTACACCGCGTTCGACAAGCAGACCGGCGGCAAAGCGGTCATCGAGTTCTGAGCCCTGGCGACGAAAAGCGCAGCCGCCTGCGCTTTTCGTCGCTTCAGCGCGGGTCAGGCCTGACTGTCTCCACCTCGGCCGGGCCGACGGCCGCCAGAATTGGCTGCGCGTCCTTGGCCAACGAGACCACCCCGTCGATGGCACCGGACAGCGTCCGGTAGCCCTCGCTTGCGTACAGCGCGAGATTCCCGCTGCTGGCGGCTCCGGTGGAGAGCGCGAAGCGGCGGACCTCCGGCCCCGCCGCGGCCTCCGCGAGCTGCAGCAGCCGTCGGCCGAGGCCCTGTCCGCGGAGGTCGGGAGCGACGGCGAGCCGCCCGATGTGCCAGTCGGCACCGGTCTGCCGCGCCCGGACCATGCCCAGCAGACGGCCGTCCCGCCACAGGCCCCAGGCCCGCCAGGCGGCGAGCCACTCCCGCACCTCAGCCACCGACTCGCGCAGAGTCGGCAAGTCCAAGGTGTCGTTGGCCAGCGCCTCGTCGACCCAACAGCAGCGCTGCAGAACGGCCACCTCAGGCGCGTCGTCGGCGGTCAACTGCCGCACGTACGCTCCGGGCAGCGAGATCAGCGGTGTGCTGTCCGCGCGTGCGCGTTCGCGCATCGGCCGCAGAGCGTGCGCGACCCGGACCAGTTCCTCCAGCATGCCGGTGGCCGCACTGGCGCGCGCGGCATCAGGCAGGACGCGCCCCTGTTCCGTCGCGTCCGCGATCCGGATCGCGACCGTGGCGCCCAACGGCACCAGGCGCAGCGTGGTCACCACTTGCTTGGCGTGCTGGACCGCTCGGGTGCCCGCCGAGGTGTTGCCGTAGCTGACGAAGCCCATCGGCTTCCACGCCCACTCGCGGCCCAGGTAGTCGAGGGCGTTCTTGAGGGTCGCGGGCATGCCGTAGTTGTATTCCGGCGTCACCACGATGAAGCCGTCCGCCGCGTCCGCGAGTTCGCTCCACCGCCGGGTGTGCTCCTGGCGGTAGACGCCCGAGGACGGGTGTTCTTCCTCGTCGAGGAACGGCAGTTCGAGGTCGGCGAGAGACACCGGCACGAGTTCGGCCCCGAGTTCCCGGGCACGCGGGCCGATCGCCTCGGCCACCCACGCTCCGACGGCCGGGCCGAGGGCTCCGGGACGGGTGCTGCACACCAGGACCAGGACGCGCACCGATTTCGTTGACATGGAAACGAACGGTAGCGACTAGACTGTTTCCATGTCAACGAAAGCGCCGGACGACGCGGTCCGCTGGCTGAACCCGGACGAGGAGCGCGCCTGGCGGGCGTTCCGCCGCCTGACGACCGCGGTCCAGGCCGGGACGGCGCGCGACCTGGCCGAGCTCGGGCTGTCCGAACCCGACTACGAGGTGCTGAGCACGCTGTCGGAGCGGCCCGGCCGGACCAGCACCCTGCGCGACCAGGCCGCCAAGATGGCCTGGTCGCGCAGCCGGCTGTCCCGGCACGCCACCCGCATGGAAACACGCGGCCTCGTCCGGCGGGCGCCCGATCCGAGCGACGGCAGGGGCTGCCTGCTGATCCTGACCGACCTCGGCTTGGACACTCTGCGACAAGCCGCCCCTGCCCATCTCGAGTCGGTGCGACGGCACTTCCTCGACCGGCTCGCGGCCGAGGATCTCGCCGCGCTCGTGCGGATCGCCGCGAAGGTGGAGCACCTTCCGGTGTCAGAAGACCTGGCTGAATCCTGAGCCCGGCCAGCTTCTCCGCCGCTTCAGACCAGCAGGAGCTTCGCGAATTCGGCGACCGGCTGGTCGAGGTCGCCGTCCTTGATCGCGCGCAGCAGTTCGGTCCGCCTCTCCTCGGGCAGCGCCGAGGAAAGCACGTCGTGGAACTTCGCGTCCAGATCCGCCTGCGACATCGGGTTTTCCGCGGTGCCGATCGGATTGTCCACGAACACGTGCTCGGCAGTTCCGTCCTGATAGGACACGGTCAGGTCCGCGACCCAGCGTCCGGGGTACTGCTCGTCCAGCTCCGGCCGGACCTCGATCTTCACCTTCCGGGCCAGCGCGGCGACGTCGCTGTCCTCGCCGAGGTCCAGCTGCCCGGCCAGGTACGCCTGGTGCGTCGAGAATCCGTTGCCGCGGCCCAGCATCGACAGCGCGAACTGGAACGGCAGGCTGTACTGCAGGTGCTCGATGATCTTCGGCGCGTAGGCGTTGCGGTTCTGGTTGCCGATCACGACGTCTCCGCCGGTCTGGATGCCCAGCAGCACCGATTCGACCTGGTCCGGCTTCCCGGTCAGCTGCCGCGCGCCGTCGACGTAGGCGTGGTTGATGCCGCAGCAGCAGTAGGGCTTGAGCCAGATCCGGGAGATCTCGAACGTCCGGTCCAGTCCGAAGCGGACTGCGGCGTCCTCGCCGACGTCGAGCCCGGCGAAGGCGCGGAAGAAGCCTTTCCCGCCGGTGAGGAAGGTGGTCGGGCCGGTGATCCCGGCGGCCGCCAGTTCCGCCGCGCGGATGCCGTTCCGGGTGCCGATGCCGGAGTGCACGCGCTTGATGGAACCGCCGCCGGAGGAGTACTCGGTCGTGCCCGAGGCGTGGCTGAGCGCGATCGAGAGCGCGTGTCCGGTGGTGTCCAGGTCGAATCCGCGCAGTTTGGCGACCACCGCGGCGGCGCCGAAGGTCGACAGCAGGCCGTGCGGGTGGAACCCGCGCACGAGGAGGTCGGGGTTCGCGAGAGTGCCGATCCGGGTGTAGACCTCGTAACCCGCGACGATGGAGGTCAGCACGTCGCGCATGTCCGCGCCGAGTTCTTCGCCGACGGCCAGCGCCGCGGAAACCACACAGCTGCCCGGGTGCGCGGAGCTGGCGCGGTGCGCGTCGTCGTACTCGAAGCCGTGGCCGAAGGTGGCGTTGACGAATGCCGCGTCGGCCGCGCTCATCGCGTCGCCGCTCGCGACGACGTGCGCGGTGCCCGGGGCGTGGGCCGCGCGGGTCACGTCGAGCACGGCTTGGCTCCACGGCAGAGCCGCGCTGCCCACCTGCAGGGCGAGCTGGTCCTGCAGCAGCCGGCGGGCCCCGGCGAGGGCCTCGGCCGGGATCGCGTCGAAGGTCAGGTCGGTCACGAGCCGGGCGGCGGCTTCCTCGACCGGGGAGAAGGTGCGCACAGAGATTGCCTTTCAGGAGAGGGGCAGGCCGTAGGACTTGAGTTCGACGTAGGCGTCGAAGCCCTCGGGGCCCGCTTCGCGGCCGATGCCGCTGTTCTTGAAGCCGCCGATCGGCGCGGTGAAGCCGACCGGGTTGCCGTTGACCTCGACCGTGCCGGTGCGGATCTGCCGGGCGACGGCCAGCGCGTGCTCGGGGTCGGCGGAGAACACCGACCCGTTCAGCCCGTAGTCGGAGTTGTTGGCGATGGCGATCGCCTCGTCCTCGGTGTCGAAAGTGTGCACGGTCAGGACCGGGCCGAAGATCTCCTCCTGGGCGATCTTCGCGTCGGGGTCGACGTCGCCGAAGACGGTGGGGGAGACGTACCAGCCGCGGTCCAGCCCGTCCGGCCGTCCGCCGCCGACGAGCAGCGACGCGCCGGACGCCTTGCCGTCGGCCAGATAGCCCTCGACGCGGGTGCGCTGGGCCGCGCTGGCGAGCGGGCCGATCTCGGTCGCCGGGTCGAACGGGTCGCCGACCGGCATCGACCGGACCAGGTCCACTAGCCGGTCGTGGAACTCGTCCCGGCGCGAGCGGGCGACGACGATCCGGGTCTTGTTGCTGCACACCTGGCCGGTGTTGCGCAGCGAGACGGCGCGGACGGCGGCGATCGCGGCGTCCAGATCGGCGTCGTCGAGCAGGACCGCCGCGGACTTGCCGCCGAGTTCGAGCGTGCAGCGGCGCAGGTCCTGTCCGCAGAGCGCGCCGATCCGCCGTCCGGCGGCGGTGGACCCGGTGAACGAAACCTTGTCGACGCCGCGATGCCGGACCAGGTATTCGCTGACTTCCCGCCCCGCCGGGACGATGTTGACGACCCCGTCCGGCAGCCCGGCCTGCTCCAGCAGGTGGCCGAGCAGGTACGCGTCGAGCGGGGTTTCCGGCGACGGTTTGAGCACCACCGTGCAGCCGGCCAGCAGAGCGGGGGCCAGCTTGATCATGGTGATCAGCAGCGGCGCGTTCCACGGCACGATCGCGGCGACCACGCCGACCGGCTCGCGCGTGACGAGGGCGTGCCCGGTCGCGGACCGGCGGGTGTCCTGCCACGGGTAGTCCGGCGCGAGGTCGAGAAACGCGTCGAGCAGCAGCCGGGGACCGATCGCCTGCATCTTGCCAGAGAGCGTGATCGGGCAGCCCATTTCGGCGCTGACCAGGTGCGCGATCTCGGTTTCGTGCTCGGCGAGCGCGCTGCTGAGCTTGCGCAGCACCGCCGCGCGGTCTTCGAGCGGCATCCGAGGCCATGGGCCTCGGTCGAACGCGTCCCGCGCGGCGGCGACGGCGGTGTCGATGTCCGCCTCGGTGCCTTCGGGCACGCGGGCCACGACCTCTTCGGTCGCGGGGGAGACCACCTCCAGGACCCGGCCGGACGCGGGCGCCGCCCACCTGCCGCCGAGGAAAAGCTTGTCGTAGTGGCCTTGCCACACCGGGGGTTGCGCGGGCATCAGGGCACGCTCCTTGGTCGTCCGGGGAAACCTCAGGCAAGCATACGTAATATAAAATATCTAGAACAGACCTCGGCTGGCTCCGCTCGCCGGGTTGACGGGTGGTCGGCCAGATAATATAAAATATTATCTCAGCCACCCCCTGGAGCGAAGGCGGGCGACATGCAGCACAAGCCACTCGACGGCATCCGGATCCTGGAGATCGGGGGCTACATCTCGCTCCCGTTCGGGACCTCGATGCTGTGCGGCCTCGGCGCGGAGGTCGTGAAGGTGGAGAAGCCGGTCTTCGGTGAGGACTTCCGGCGGCGGATGAACGAGGAAAGCCCGTACTTCCGCCAGTACAACGCGGGCAAGCGCAGCCTGTCGGTCGACCTCAAGACGGCCGAGGGGATCGAGCTGGTCAAGGCGCTGGTGCCGCGGTTCGACGTGGTGCTGGAGAACCTTCGGCCCGGCAAACTGGCCGCGATGGGCCTCGGCCCCGAAGACTGCCGGGCACTGCGGCCGGATGTCGTCTACGGCTCGGTCACCGGGTTCGGCTCGACCGGACCGCTGGCGGACCGGCCCGCCTACGACACGATCGGGCACGCGTTCGGCGGGCTGTACTCGCTGTTCAGCGACGAAGGCCGGCCGCAGCTGGCGGGCGGGCTGAGCGCGGACCTCGTCACCGGGCTGACGACGGCCGCGGGCGTGCTGGCCGCGCTCGTAGGAAGGCTGAAGACCGGGCAGCCGCAGCGGATGGAGACCTCGATCATGGAGGCGGTCAGCACGTTGACCGCCGACGGCATCACCCAGGCCTTCGAACTCGGCCACGACCCGAGCCGCACCAGCAGGCATCCGCAGGCGCAGAACTTCTGCGTGCCGACCTCGTCCGGGGAGTACCTGGCGGTGCACCTGTCGTCGTCGCAGAAGTTCTGGCAATCGCTGTGCCGCGCGCTGGAGCGCACCGATCTGCTGGAGGACCCGCGCTTCGCCGAGTACCGGCCGCGCGAGGCGAACTACTTCGAGCTCGTGCCGATCGTCGAGGCGGAGTTCGCGCGCAAGCCCAAGGAGCATTGGGAACGCGTGCTGACCGAGCACGACGTGCCCTTCGCGCCGGTGCTGTCCATGACCGGGTACCTCGACCACCCGCAGATGCGGCATCTGGGCATCGCCGACCACCAGCCGGACGGCCTCGCGCTGCTCCGTCCGCCGTGGACGTTCGACGGCGCGCGCCCGGACCGCTCTCCCGTCGCGCCGAAGGTGGGCGCCGACTCCCGTGCGGTGGCCAGCGAGGTGCTGGCGGCCGACGACGTCGAAAAGCTGTTCGCGACCGGCGTCCTGTACGAATCCTGACCGATCACTGGAGAACTTCGATGAAGCCGTACCGTTCCATGCTCTTCGTGCCCGGCCACAAGGCCTCGTGGGCCGACAAGGGTCTCGCGTCCGGCGCCGACGCGCTGATCCTCGACCTCGAGGACTCCGTGCCGGCCGCGAACAAGGACGAGGCGCGCCCGGTGGTCGCGGAGACGATCGACCGGCTGCACGCCCAAGGCGTGCGCCCCGACCTCTGGGTGCGCCCGAACGCGTCGGTCAGCGGCCTGCAGGGCGCGGACCTGGAGGCGGTCATCCGGCCCGGGCTGGCCGGGCTGTTCCTGCCGAAGGTGTTCGACGCCGAGGAACTGGTGCGCATCGACGCGGTCGTCTCGCACCTCGAAGCGCGCGAGGGGCTGCCCGCCGGGAGCATCGGGCTGATCGTGAGCTACGAGACCGCTGCGTCGATGGCGCACTGCGAGGAGATCGCGGCCGCGACGCCCCGGGTGTCGAGCCTGCTCGGCGCGACCGGGCCGAGCGCGGACGTCGGCCGCGAGCTGGGCTTCGAGTTCACTCCCGCCGGGCTGGAGACGCTGTACCTGCGCAGCCGGATCGTGCTCGCCGCCCGCGCGGCCGGTCTGCACCATCCGGTGGCCGGGGTGTGGCAGGACATCCGAGATCTGGACGGCGCGCGCCAGTTCTGCCTGGACAACAAGCAGCTCGGCTACCGCGGGATGGTGTGCATCCACCCGTCGCACGTGGCGATCGCCAACGAGGTCTTCACGCCGACGCCCGAGGCGGTCGACCACTCGCGCCGGCTGATCGACGCGTTCCGCGAGGCGGAGGCGGCGGGCAGCGCGGCGGTGGACTTCGAGGGCCAGCACATCGACATCGCGCACGTGAAGACCGCGGAAGGGATCGTCGCGCAGGCGGAGGCGATCGCGGCCAACGCCTGACCGGTTCTCCGCGGACGAAAAAGTGCCCGGGCTCCCTTCGGGGACCCGGGCACCGTCCTATTCGGACCTATGCGGACTCTTCGGCGTCCGCCCAGAGACCGCGTTCCTCGAGGATCCGCACGACGTTGTCGGCGCCGTCGAGGATGTGCCGTTCGGCGATCGTGCGCGCCTTGCGGACGTGCCTGCCGCGCAACGCCTGCACCAGCTCGGCGTGATCGGCCAGCGTGTGCTCGACGTGGCCTTCGATCGAGGCGTAGAAGCGGTTCGGCAGGTGCTTGACCACCGAACTGAGCAGCAGCGTCAGCCGGTGGGAGTCCGCGGCCAGGTTGAGCTGGCGGTGGAACTCGTGGCCGAGCCGGGTGATGGCCTCCTGGTCGCCGGCGTCGGCGGCCTTCTCGAAGTCCTCGTTGACCGCTTCGAGGCGGGCGAGCTGGTCCGGCGTGATCTTCTTCGCCGCCCGCGCCGCCAGTTCGGCGGAGAACTGGGCCTGCGCCCAGAACAGGTCGCGCACGTCCTGGCGCGACACAGGCGCCACGACGAACCCGCGCCGCGGCACGAGTTCCACGAAGCCTTCGCTGCGCAACGAGAGCAGGCCTTCGCGCACCGGCGTGTTGCTCACCCCGACCGCCTCGGCGATCGGCTCGGTGCGGAGGAATTCGCCCGGCTTGACGTCCCCGGACATGATCAGTTCCCGGACGTAGGTCGCCACTTCCTCGGGCAGCTGCTGGCGGCGGTCGCCGCCGCGCAGCCGGGTCAGTTCGTCGGCCACCGGCCACCTCCCCAATGCCTGGAAGCAGCTTCCAGGATCTGTTGTCCAACCGGAAACATGATATATGAACGGCAGGCGATTATGGCACGACCGGCAGGCTCGCGGGCGCGCCGACCTGCCGGGGATCGACCGGCGCGGGCGCGAGCAGCGCGGTGCCGCTGACCGTGCCGAGCGGTCCTTGCCGGTCGAACACTGTCGCGGTCGTCACCGCCACGCCGTCGTGCTCGACCCGGTGGTCCGCGGTGAGGCCCAGTTCCAGGTCGTCTGCGGGGACTCGGCCGAGGGTGAGCGTCAGGTCGGCGTTGATGAATTCCAGGCCGGCCTCGCCCCAGTTGGTCACGAGGTTCACCAGGTCCGCGGCGGTGGCCGCGTGCTGGAACGGCGTCGGCCGCTCGCCGCGCACGATCTCCTGCGGGAACACCCACAGCGTCTTGCGCGAGGAGTTCTGGTGCGGTTCGGGCGATCCGGTCCAGCCGACGCCGTCGCTGTGGAACACCCGAGGCTCGTCCGTCGCGGGGCGCAGACCCGGCGGCGGCGCCATCAGCCCGCCGGCCGGGGCCCAGACCGTGCCGGTCGCGGGGGAGCCGGCGGCGAGGAACAGCCCGGACGCCTTGCCGACGAGGGTTTCTCGCTGCCACAGCGTCGCTTCGACGAGGCAGAGCCGACGTCCGCGCCGCACCACTTCCGCCCGCGCGACCGACGGCACGAAACCGGCCGGGCGCAGCAGGTCGACGGTCCAGCGGGCCGGGCGGAGCAATCCCGTCCCGGCGGCCTGTTCCGCGGCGCGGGCGAGCGCTCCGCTGGTGGCCATCCCGCGAAGCTGGGCGCCGTCGCCCCAGCTGGCGCGCGCTTCGGGAAGGGGGAGCAGGAGCTCGCCGTCCGGGCCGGGTTCCGCGGTGAAAAACGCCATCATCACCCCGCGAAGATAACATTTTATATCGGACAAGCGCGGGCTGGCCGGTGCCGCGCCGTCCCTTGCCGCGATCGGCAGACAATACATAATATGAAATCAAGCTTGTTCTGACCGCCGAGGAGTGCCGATGACGACCGAGACGACCCGCTCCGGACCGCTGACCGGAGTGCGGGTCCTGGCACTCGCCGGGATGGGGCCGACGCCGTTCGCGAGCATGCTGCTGGCCGACCTGGGCGCCGAGGTGGCGCGGGTGGCGCGCCCGGCGAACCGCTCCGGCCGCGCGCTCGGCCAGACCGAGGGCATGGCCGCCGAACACGACCTCGCCAACCGCGGCGTCGCGACCGTGCAGGCCGATCTCAAGTCCCCGGAGGGGGTCCGAGCGGTGCGGCAGCTGGCCGAAGCGGCGGACGTCTTCATCGAGGGTTACCGGCCGGGCGTCGCGGAGCGGCTGGGCCTCGGCCCGGAGGTTCTGCTGGCCGCGAACCCCGCCCTGGTCTACGCGCGGCTGACCGGATACGGCCAGTCCGGTCCGCTGGCGCAGCAGGCGGGACACGACATCAACTACGTCGCCCAGACCGGTGCGCTCCACGCGATGGCGCGGGCGGGGGAGGCGCCCCGGCCGCCGATCAACCTGCTCGGCGACTACGCCGGCGGGGCGCTGGTCGCGGCGTACGGGATCGTGAGCGCGCTGCTCGAAGCTCGCGCGTCGGGCCGGGGACAGGTGCTGGACGCGGCGATGATCGACGGCGTCGCCCTGCTGACCGCCAAGCTGCAGGGACTGCGCGCGGCCGGCCGCTACTCCGACGAGCCGGGCACGAACTACCTTGATTCGGGCGCGCCGTTCTACGACACCTATCGCTGCGCCGACGGCCGGTATGTCGCGGTCGGCGCGCTGGAACCGGACTTCTATCGCGAGTTCGTGTCCCGTCTCGAGGTGGACCTGACCGGCTGGCCGGAGCAGGACGACCGGGAGAACTGGCCTCGCCTGCGCTCGCTGATCGCGGCCGCGTTCGCGGCGAAGGACCGCGACGAGTGGGCCCGGATCTATGCGGGCACCGACGCCTGTGTCACGCCGGTGCTCACGTTCGACGAGGCGGCCGAGCATCCGCACAACGCCGAACGCGGGGTGTTCGACCGGGTCGGCGATGTGCTGCACCCGCAGCCCGCACCGCGGTTCAGTCGGACCCCCGCTCGCGAACCGTCCGCGCCTGAAGCCGGGGCGCGGGACCTGAACCGGCTGCTGGCCGCCTGGGCGCCGCGGCACGCGCAGTCGGCCTGAGGCGGGACCCGCCGGCCGGGCGTTCTCTGGACGCAGCTGCGCAGATAGTATATTTTATATTTAATGACGGCGGGCGATCGCACCGCTGCCCGGGACGCTTCGACCGGGGACGACCGACCAGACGCCGGGCGCGCGGCGGGGAGAGGACTACCGATGGCAGGCTTGTATTTCGAGGAGTTCGAGCCGGGGATGGTGATCGACCACCCGACGCGGCGCACGGTCACCGAGGCGGACAACACGCTGTTCAGCGTGATGACGCTCAACCTGGCCCCGCTGCACCTGGACGCGGAGTACAGCAAGGACACCATCTACGGCCAGCGGCTGGTGAACAGCCTGTTCATCCTCGGGCTGGTGTCCGGGGTGACCGTGCCGGAGACGACGCAGGGCACCACGCTCGGCAACCTGGGCTTCGAGAAGATCACCTTCCCCAAGCCGGTGTTCCACGGCGACACCATCCACGTGCGGACCGAGATCGTCAGCAAGCGCGAGTCCAAGAGCCGAAACGACTCGGGCATCGTCATGTTCCGGCACCTCGGGATCAACCAGCGCGACGAGATCGTGTGCGACGCGCTGCGCGCGGGCCTGATGCTGAAGCGGTCCGCCGCCGAGGCGCCCGCCGCGCAGAGCTGAGCGGGAAGGGAGCGGACATGGCCGAGGACGAGACGGGTTTCGCCTGGGTGCCGCCGCGAGAGGTGCTGGACCGCAGCCGGTACCTCGCCGCGCTGCGGAAGTGGGGCTTGCCCGGCGACGCGGACGGCGTGGCCGAGGCGAACCGCCGGGCGATCGCCGATCCGGAGTGGTTCTGGCGCGCGGTGGTCGAGGACCTGGACGTCGCCTTCGCGGAGCCGTTCACGCGGGTGCTCGACGAGTCCGAGGGCAAGCCGTTCCCGCGCTGGTTCGCCGACGGGCGGATCAACGTCGCCGAACTGTGCGCGCACCGGCACGCCCGCGGCGCACTCGCGGGCAAGACCGCGGTCGTCTACGAGGGCGATTCCGGACAGCGGCGCACGCTGACGTTCGGCGAGCTGGACGACCAGGTGCGCCGGTTCGCCGCGAACCTGGCCGCGCTCGGCGTCTCGCGAGGCGACCGGGTGGTGCTGTTCATGCCGGTGGTCCCGGAAGCGGTGGTGGCGTTCCTGGCGATCGCCATGCTCGGCGCGGTCGCGGTGCCGACGTTCAGCGGCTACGCGGCGGACGCGCTCGCCACCCGGCTGCAGGATTCGGAAGCGGTCGTGCTGATCACCGCGGACGGGACGACCCGCCGGGGCAAGCAAGTCCCGCTGAAGGAGACCGCCGACGCGGCTCTGCGGGAAGCGCCTTCCGTAAAGCGTGTCGTCGTGGTCCGCCACCTCGGCATCGACGTGCCGATGACGGACGGCCGGGACGTTTACTACGACGAGCTGGACCCGTCGCCCGCGCCGGTGGAAACCGCGGCGACCGAGGCCAACGACCCGCTCACCGTCGTCTACACCTCGGGCACGACCGGACGGCCGAAGGGGATCGTGCATTCCCACGGCGGGTTCGCGGTGAAGACCGCCGTCGATTTCGCCTACGGCTTCGACGTGCACGCCGACGACGTCGTCTGCTGGATCACCGACCTCGGCTGGCTCGTCGGGCCGATGCTGATGACCGGGCCGCTGCAGCTCGGCGCGACGATCGTGATGATCGAGGGCCTGCCGACGCATCCCACGCCGGACCGGATGTGGGAGATCGTCGAGCGCAACGGAGTGACTGTGCAAGGCATCGCTCCGACCGCGGCCCGTGCGTTGCGTGCGGCGCAGGAGAAGCCGGAGCACGCGCTGGCGACGCTGCGGGCGTTCGTCTCCACTGGCGAAGCATGGGACGAGCCGACCTGGTGGTGGCTGTTCGAGCAGGTCGGGAAGCGCCGGGTGCCGATCGTCAACTACAGCGGCGGCACCGAGGTGGGCGGCGGGCTGATCGTCGGCTACCCGTTCCTGCCGGGCGAGGCGGCCGCGTTCACCGGGCCGTTGCCCGGCGTGGACGCGGCGGTGCTCGACGACACGGGGCAGCCGGTCGTCGGCGCGATCGGGGAATTGGCCGTGCGCAACACTTTCCCGGGCATGACGCACGCGTTCTGGCACGACCGCGAGCGCTACCTCGAGACCTACTGGTCGCGGTTCGACGGGATCTGGGTGCACGGCGATCTGTCCAGTGTGGACGAACACGGGCAATGGCGGATCCACGGCCGTTCCGACGACACGCTCAAGCTGGCCGGCCGCCGCGTCGGCCCGGCCGAGATCGAGGCGGCGCTGCTGCGCGACGAGCGGATCGCCGAGGTGGCCGTGATCGGCGCCCCGGACGAACTGCGGGGCCAGCGCGCGGTGGCGTTCGCGGTGCTGCGCGCACCGGGGGCCGACCGCGCGGACTTGGCGGCGACCGCGCTGGAGAACGCCGGGAAGTCGTTCGCCCCCGAGGTGTACGTCGTGCCGACGCTGCCCAAGACCAAGAACGGCAAGATCATGCGGCGCGCGATCCGGGCCCGGTTCGTCGGCGCCCCGGTCGGCGACCTGTCGTCGCTCGATCCGGCCACGCCGCTGGAAGACATCCCTGTACTCGCTGAGGAGAACGCGAAATGACCGACCCGGAAAGCAATGTCGAGATCGTCCGGAAGGCGACCCGGGAGCTGGCCCGCAAGTTCGACCACGAGTACTGGCTCGACAAGGACCGCAACCACGAGTACCCGTGGGAGTTCGTGAGGGCGTTCGGGGCGGGCGGCTGGCTCGGCGCGATGATCCCGGAGGAGTACGGCGGCATCGGCCTCGGCCTGGAAGAGGCCGCGGTGATGATGGGGGAGATCTCCGCCTCGGGCGCGGGGATGGCCGGCGGTTCGGCGATCCACTTCTACGTGTTCCCGCCCGCCCCGCTGGTCAAGTACGCCTCGGAGGAACTCAAGCGGGAATTCCTGCCGAAGCTGGCCACGGGCGAGCTGCTGATGGCGTTCGGCGTCACCGAGCCGGACGCCGGGGTCGACACGTCGCGGATCAAGACCAAGGCGACCAAAGTGGACGGCGGCTGGAAGATCACCGGCAAGAAGGTCTTCATCACCAACGCCCAGAACGCGCAGAAGATCCTGCTGCTGGCCCGGACGTCGCCGCGGCGGGACGACAAGCCGCTGTACGGGATGTCGCTGTTCTTCGCCGACATGGACCGCGAGCGCATCACGGTCCGGGAGATCGAGAAGCTCGGCCGGGCCGCGATCGACACGAACGAGCTGTTCATCGACGACCTGTTCGTGCCGGACGACCGGTTGGTGGGCGAGGTCGACAAGGGCTTCTACTACCTGCTGGACGGGCTGAACCCGGAACGCATCGTGGTCGGCATGGAGGGCGTCGGCCTGGGCCGGGCGGCGCTGGACATCGCGTCGGAGTACGCGAAGAACCGGGTGGTGTTCGACCGTCCGATCGGGCAGAACCAGGCAGTGGCGCACCCGCTGGCGGATTCGTGGATCCGCCTGGAAGCCGCCGAAGGCATGGTGATGCGGGCGGCCCGGCTGTTCGACGAAGGCCAACCGTGCGGTCCGGAAGCGGCGGCCGCGAAGTACCTGGGCGCCGAGAGCGGTTTCGAGGCGTGCGACCGGGCGTTCTCGACTCTCGGCGGCTACGCGTACGCGAAGGAGTACCACGTCGAGCGGCTGTGGCGAGAGGTTCGGTTGCTGCGCAACGCGCCGTTCTCGCAGGAGATGGTGCGGAACTACATCTCGCAGCAGGTCCTCGGGCTGCCCCGCTCGTACTGAGGCAGCTCGCGACGGGGCAGAGGGCGAGACCTCTGCCCCGTTGTGCGAATTGACATTTTATGGCTCCACCAGGTGCCCATTACGGTCGAATTCATGGAGCGGAACTTTCACTCGGCCGAAGAACTCGCGGCCGCCTTGCGCGCTGGTGAAGTGACCTCACTGGAGCTGACCGACCAGGCCATCGACCGCATCGAGCGGGAAGACAAGGCGCTCAACGCGATCTGCGTACCGGACTTCGACCGTGCTCGCACCGCCGCGCGCGAGGCCGACCAGGCGCGCGCCCGCGGCGAGGACGCGCCGCTGCTCGGCATCCCGGTGACGGTCAAGGAGTGCTACAACGTGGCCGGGCTGCCCACGACCTGGGGCATGCCGGAACACCGGGGCTTCCTACCGGCCGAGGACGCGGTACAGGTGGCGCGGCTCAAGTCCGCCGGTGCGGTGCTCCTCGGCAAGACGAACGTCCCCTTGGGACTGCAGGGTTTGCAGAGTTCCAACCCGGTCTACGGCACCACCAATAATCCGTGGGACCACGATCGCACGCCCGGCGGTTCCTCCGGCGGATCGGCGGCGGCTCTGGCGGCGGGCTTCGGCGCGTTGTCCATCGGCTCCGACATCGCCGGCTCGCTGCGCACCCCGGCGCATTTCTGCGGGGTGTACGGGCACAAGCCTTCCCTCGGCCTGGTGGCGAACCGAGGCATGGTCCCGCCGGCCGCTCCGGCGTTGCCGGTCGACCTGGATCTCGCCGTCGTCGGCCCGATGGCGCGCACGGCTCGCGACCTCGCGCTCCTGCTCGACGTCATGGCCGGGCCGGACCCGCTGACGTACGGCGTGGCGCACGAACTGACGCTGCCGCCCGCGCGCCACGAGCGGCTGAGCGACTTCCGCGTCCTGGTCCTCGACGACCACCCGTTCATTCCCACCGGTGCCGCGGTGCGGGCTGGCGTGGACCGGGTAGCCGAAGCTCTGAGCGAGGCCGGTGCCCAGGTCGAACGGCACAGTCCGCTGCTGCCCGACCTGGCCGAAGCCGCGACGCTCTACACGGAGCTGCTGTTCTCGGGGTCCGTCGCGCGGTTCCCGGTCGAAGCGTACGAGCAACTCCAGGCGCGTGCCGCCGGGCTGAGCGCCGACGACCGAAGCCTTGACGCGGCGCGGCTGCGCGGGATGGTGCTCACCCACCGCGACTGGCTCGCGGCGAATCGCCGCCGAGAACTCCACCGGCGCGGCTGGCGGCAGTTCTTCGCCGAGTTCGACGCCGTCGTCTGCCCGGTCACGCCGACGCCCGCGTTCCCGCACGACCACAACCCGGATCTGCTGGCGTGCCGGATCGACATCGACGGCGTCGAGTACCCGTTCTTCGACCAGCTCGTCTGGGCCGGTCTGGCCACCATGCCCGGCCTGCCCGCCACCGCGATGCCAGCGGGCTTCTCGCCCGAGGGGTTGCCGGTGGGCGTGCAGATCATCGGGCCGATGTTCGAGGACCGGACGCCGCTGCGAGTGGCCGACCTGCTGGAGCAGCGGCTCGGCGGCTTCCAGATGCCGGACTGAGCCGTACCAGCTGGCGGCCCTTTGCCTTGCACGCCAACGTTTCCGGGGCGAACACCGACCGTCCACAAGGGACGCGGCTTTCGTCGCCGTCCGATGCCCGCGGAAGTCGTCACGCACGGTGAGTGTTGACACGCTCCGCTCGTCATTCATACATTATCTCGATCTTTGTATGAATGACGAGCGGAGCTGGTTCGGATGAAGCTCGGCAAGACCGCTGTCGTCCTCGGCGGAAGCGTCGCGGGCCTGTGCACCGCCGGGGCGCTGGCCCCGTACTTCGAGCAGGTGCTCGTGCTGGAGCGGGACGAGCTCCCGGAGAAGGCCGAGCACCGGCGCGGGGTGCCGCAGAGCAAGCACCCGCACTTCCTGCTGAACTCGGGCCGCCGGGCGATCACCGCGCTCTTCCCCGGATTCGAGGACGACCTGATCGCGGCGGGCGGGCTGCACCTGATGCCGTCGATGGACGCCGCCTACCTGGACCGGGACGGCTGGTCGGCGCGCAAGCGCAGTGCGATGACGATGGTCTACAGCTCGCGGATCCTCATCGAGCGCGTGCTGCGGGACAAGGTGCGCGAACTGTCGAATGTGGACATCCGGGAGGGTGTCGCGGTGCGCGGCCTGGCCACCGGGTCGGGGGCGGTCACCGGGGTCGAGGTCGCCGCGCCCGGCGGCGAGGAACACCTGGACGCCGACTTCGTCGTGGACGCGATGGGCCGCGGCTCGCCGGTGGCGAACTGGCTGGTGGCGGCGGGCTGGCCGGAGCCCGAGGTGCGGACCCTCGACGCCAAGGTCACCTACACCTCACGCTGGTACGAGCTGCCCCCGCCGGAGCGCCGGCCGGCGTCCTGGTGGTGGCGGCACCTGGTGCTCATGCCGACCCAGGACCGCGGCCGGCATCCCGCGGAGCACGAGTTCCTGGTGAACTTCTTCCCGATCGAGGGCGACCGGGTCATCGCGTGCATGGGCTCGTGGGGCCTGGAAATGCCGCGGACGGCCGACGCCTTCGGCGAGTCGGCCCGCCGGGTCCGGACGCCGCTGTTCGCCGCCGCGATGGACCGGTGCACGCCCACCTCGGAAGTGCATCTGACCCGGTCCACCGGCAATCGGTGGCGGCGGTACGACCGCTGGGCGAACCCGCCGCGAGGTCTCGCGTTCGTCGGCGACTCGATCTGCGCGTTCAATCCGTTCTACGCGCAGGGCATCAGTTCCGCGTCCGGGTCGGCACTGCTGCTGCGCGAGCATCTCGCCCGCGCCACCAGCCTCGACGCGGGCTTCTCCGCGCGATTCCTTGCCGCACAGCAGGATCTTCTGCAGGTGCCGTGGACCCTGGCGATGGCTCGCGACCGGGGTTACGAGTGCGCGGAGGGCACCGAGCGGCTGTCCGAGCGGAAACGCCGCCTCCTCGCGGCCGTCTCCGCCCCGGCGTTCAGCCTCATCGTCGGGGCCGCCCGGGAGGACGACGTCGTCGACGAGCATTTCGCCAAGGTGTTCAACCTCGACGAGTCGCTGGGCGAGATGATGCGCAATCCGCGCGTGCTCGCCGGGCTCGCCCGCTACTGCGTTCGCTCGGTGCTGGGCCGGCACCGGGTGCCCTACGGTTTCGATCCGCACGTCGAGCCGCCCGCCACCGACTATTCTCCGGCCGCGGTCGCGGGATGAGCGCCGTCTGCGGGCCGGACGCGGAGGCGGTCACCCGGCGGCTCGGGTTCGACTGCCACGACGTCAGCCCAGTGGTCTCTGTCCGGGTGCCGTGGGAGCTCGCGCATTGGACGATGCCGCTGCTCGAGGTGCTGATCGTCGGCGGCGCCGTTTTCGCTCTGTGGCACGCCGTGCGCCGCTACCGCGCGGGCGATCCGGTCAACCTGGCGCTGTGGTGGGCCTCGCTGGTGTATCTCGTCGTCACCGAACCGCCGCTGTATTTTCCCGAATGGTTCGGCCTCGACCGGCTGTACGGGTTCATCTTCGCGCACAACCGGTTCACCGTGCAGTTCATGGGAGACCGGCTGCCGCTCTACATCGTGGCGTTCTATCCGGTGATCAGCCAGCTCGCCTACGAGCTCGTGCGGTCGCTCGGGATCTTCCGCCGCCGCGGCCCGCTGGCCGGGGCGGTCGCCGTCGCGTTCGCCTGCCAGGTCTTCTACGAGGTTTTCGACCAGGTGGGCCCGCAGCTCGGGTGGTGGGCCTGGAACCCGGCCAACCGCATCGTCAACCAGCCGGCGCTGGCTTCGGTTCCGATGACCAGCATGCTGTTGTTCGCTTCGGTTTCGATGGCGGCCATGACCTACCTGGTGGTGCGTTTCACCGGCGGCCGCCGCGGTTGGCGGCTGGTGCCGCGCATTCTCGCGGCGGGCGTCCTCACCCCGTTCACCATGGCAGTCGCTGGTCTCCCCTCGAGCCTGTTCGGCGGCGACCATCCCGACCCGACGGCGCAGGCCTGGGTGCTCGGCGTGGAACTTGCCCTGGTCTGGCTCGCCGGCGCGGGGCTCGTCGTGGCACAGCTGCGCTCCGGTGAGCGCGGAACGGACGAGCCGCTCTCGGTTTTCGGCCGGTACTACCCGGCGATTTACCTGCTCGGGATGGCGGTGTGCTGGATCGGGGCCTTGCCCGCCTACCTCGGCGCCCGAGACGGGGTCACCAGCGCCGGAACCCCGATCGGGAGCGGGCCGTACGCGCTCGCCTGTTTCGTCGCCGCCGGTTTGCTGCTGGCCGCGCAGCGCGCAGCCGCTCGCCGGGACGCGCCCGTCGCTCGTTGACCTGCGGCCTCGTCTGGGACGATGGGCGCCATGGGGTACCACGGATGGCAGGGCGACCCGCCGGGAGCCGAGGACGAGGCACGCCGCCGGATCGTGCAGGCGGCGATCGCGTGCATCGACCGCGCCGGGCTGGCCAAGACCAACCTGTCCCACATCGCGGCGGAAGCGGGCGTGACCCGGCAGACCGTGTACCGCTACTTTCCCAGCCTGGCCGAGATCCTGCGCGCCGTCGCCCACGCGGGCGCCGACGAGTTCGCCGAACGGATGCGGCGGCACCTGTCCGCGTTCGACAGCCCGGTCGAGGTCGCCGTCGAATCCGTCGTCTTCGCGGTCCGCAGCCTGCCCGACGAGCCTTATCTCGGTTTGCTCCTGCAGGCCGGGGAAGCCGACTACTTCACGGCCGGAACCGCCACGCCGCCGTCGTTCTCCCTGGGCGCGCGGATCCTGCGCGACACCGAGGTGGACTGGTCGGCCGCCGGGGTGCGCACTGACGCCGAACTCGAAGAACTCGCCGAGATCCTGATGCGGCTGTTCATGTCGTTCCTGCAATACCCCTCGACGCCCCCGGCGACCGACGACGAACTGCGCGGGATGGTGCGCCGCTGGATCGGCCCGGCACTGCGCGGGTGATCCCGGCACGGCGTCGGGCGTCCACAAAGGACGCCGTCGGTCCGGTCAGGACCAGGTGACCGGAGGCTCGTGCACCCCGAGGTAAACCTCGCAGTCGCCGAGGGGGTCGTCAGCCTGGACCTCGGTCAAGGCCCTGGCCGGTGCGCTCGCCCGCCGTGCTCCGGACGCGGGCGCCGGCGGTGGTGGGTTCGGGGATGTGCTCGTGTCAGCAGTGGCGTCAGCGCGACCCGAAGGTGCCCGGTTGTCACGGCAGTCGCATACACCCCCGCGCTTGCGGGTAGTGCTTCAAGACGGCCGACGACGCTGTGCTGGCTGTGGAAGCTCGTGCGAAGGGAACGGTGAACGTGAACATCAACAAGCTGCTGTACCGGCCGATGGGCATGCTGTTCGGCGTGCTGGGCGGTCTGGCCGCCAACGCGGCGTTCGAACGAGCGTGGAAGGTGATCGCCGGCACCAAAGAGGCGCCCACCCCCCTGCAGAAGGACCGGGGCTGGGGCGAGGTGCTCTTGGCGGCGTCCGTCCAGGGAGCGATCTTCGGCCTGGTCAAGGCGGCGGTCGACCGGGGCGGCGCGACCGGCTACGACAAGCTCACCGGGCAGTGGCCCGGGGACACCGACAAGCACGACAGCGCCTGAGATTCGCGGCACCGCTGCCGCGAGCTCAGCGGACTTCAGCGCGCGGCAGTGTGCCGGGGGTGCGCAGCGGATACCCGGAGGGTGTCGGTGCGCCGTTCGAGGAAGAGGTCCGGATGGACGAGGTGGGCGAGGTTCGCCGGGCTGCGGTCCCGTTGCACGAACCGACGGAGCTGGAGCCGCTGCTGGACCGGATCGGCGACGCTCGTTACGTGCTGCTCGGCGAAGCGTCGCACGGCACTTCGGAGTTCTACTGGTGGCGCGCGGAAATCACGCGGCGGCTGATCGCCGAACAGGGCTTCTCCTTCGTCGCGGTGGAGGGCGATTGGCCGGATTGCCACCGGCTGCACTGCTGCGTGTCGGGTGCGCCGGGCGTCCCGAAGGACCCGGCGCAGGTGCTGTGGGAGTTCGACCGGTGGCCGCGGTGGATGTGGGCCAACGAGGAGGTCGCCGAGTTTGCGCGCTGGCTGCGCGAGTTCAACGCGGCCCGTTCGGCCGGGCGTCCGCCGGTCGGGTTCCACGGCCTCGACGTCTACAGCCTCTGGGACTCTTTGCGCGCGGTGCTCGGCTACCTGCGGCAGCACCGGCCGGAGCACGTTGACCGCGCTTTGGCCGCGTGGCGCTGTTTCGAGCCGTACGAGCAGCAGCCGCAGCGGTACGCGAGGGCCAGCGCGATCGTGCCGGACGGCTGCCAGGACGAGGTCGTGGCGCTGCTGGCCGAACTGCGCCGCGCGAGGGACGGCTCGTCGCCGCCCGGGCTGGACGCGGGCTTCGTCGCCCGGCAGAACGCCGAGGTCGTGGCCGGCGCCGAACGCTACTACCGCGAACTGGTGCGCGGCGATCGGCGGTCCTGGAACGTCCGCGACCGGCATCTCGCCGACACTCTCGACCGGCTCGTGCGGGCATACGGCCCCAAGGCCAAAGCGGTCGTGTGGGCGCACAACACCCACGTCGGGGACGCCCGCGCCACGGACATGGCCGCGGCCGGAATGCTGAACCTCGGGCAGCTGGTGCGCCAGCGGCACGCGCGAGAAGGCGTGGTCACCGTCGGATTCGGCAGTCACCGCGGTTCGGTGATCGCGGGCGAACGCTGGGGTGCGTCGCCGCGCCGGGTAACCGTCCCTCCGGCGCGCGAGAACAGTCTCGAAGGGCTGCTGCACCAAGCCGTGCCCGACGACCACACGCTCTTCGTCTTCCCGGACCAGCCCTCCGGCTGGGCCGACCAGCTCCGCGGCCACCGCGCGATCGGCGTGGTCTACCGACCGGACTCGGATCGCGGCCACTACGTGCCCACCGTTCCGGCCCGCCGCTACGACGCCTTCGTCCACTGCGATTCCAGCAGCGCGCTGACCCCCTTGCACCCGCTCGAGGACGAACTGGTCCCAGCGGAGGCCGAGACGTATCCGAGCGGACAGTAAGTCCAGGAACGACGCTTCCGGCCGCCGGTCCGCTGGGTATCGGAGACGCGAGTTGTGGGTATCCGACCGCGCACAGACCTTTGCCGCTCAGGAGACGACATGCGCTACCAGTCCGCCGGTCCCGCGACGAGCCGAGCGCCCCGCCGTTCGTGGCTTCGGATTTTCGGGGTCGGCCTGCTGCTGTGGGTGCTGACGGTCGTCGTCACGTTCGCGACCGGCAACCCCAATCTGGTGCCGACGCTGGTCCTGCTGGGCAGCTTCCTCGTGCCCGTCACCTTTGTCGCCTGGGCGTTCGGGCGGCAGCACAGCGGCGAGGTGACCGCGGAGCTGCTGCTGAACACGTTCGTCACCGGCGGCGTGCTCGGGGTGCTGGGCGCTTCGCTGCTGGAAACCTACCTACTGCACCCGTCGCCCGGCCTGTTCTTCGGGGTCGGTCTGGTCGAGGAGGCCGTGAAACTCGCCGCTCTGGCTTTCCTCACCCGCCGCCTGACCCGCAAATTCGCCGTGGACGGCATGATTCTGGGTGCTGCGGTCGGCTTCGGCTTCGCCGCTTTCGAATCGGCTGGCTACGCCTTCACAGCATTGTTCACCGAGCACGGCCTCTCGCTGGTCGATCTGGTCCAGACGGAAATCCTGCGCGGCCTCCTGGCACCGGTCGGCCACGGACTGTGGACCGCGATCCTCGGCGGAGTGCTGTTCTCCGCAAGCGATCATCGGCACTTCGCGCTCACCCGCCGCCTGCTCCTGTCGTACCTCGGCGTCTCGGTGCTGCACGCCCTGTGGGACTCGATGCACGGCATCGCCCTCACCCTCACGCTGCTGCTGACCGGCACCCCGACGCAATCCCAGCTGCTTCAGGAGGGCTATCAAGTACAGCCGACTCCCTTGCAAGCCAACCTCTTCACGATTTTGAGCTGGGGCGGCCTGGCTGTACTGGCTTTGGTCGGCGTGGCATGGCTGCTCCTAGAACGCCGCGGCGCTAGCCGGGGCACGCAGTCCGGGGTGCTGTGGCGAGTGCCGACTGTCCGAATGTGACACTGCCGGTCGGACCGCAGTGCGCGAGCGAAACTCCGCGCTCAGTACGGTCGCGGGTCAGTCCGCGGTGAGGTCTTCGGACGGCCAGCGGGTAAGGAACGCGCCGAGTGCGTCGTCGATGAGCTTGCCTTGTTCCGTCGGTTCGTGCCCGGGGCCGAAGTGCTCGCTGAATGCGTCGCCCAAGAGGTCGATCATGGCTTCTTGCTGGTCGAGCGTGGGTTTATCCTGCACCCGAAATACGGCCAATAGTTCAGGGTCGTGCTTCTCCAGCAGGCTGGTCACGATCGGCTGGAACCGGTTGGGGAGGCTGTCCAACACCGTGCTCACTCGTGCCTCCGGCCTGTTCGTGTTCGTGCCCACCATGTCGTGTTAACCGTGGCGTCCTTGCCGACGTAGCTGCACTGCGGAGTGTTCAGTGACACCGGCTGCGAACTGCCGTGCGGGGCAGCTCGCAGCCGGTGGACGTCGTGTCAGCTCTGTCAGGGCAGGCAGAGGGTGGCGAGTCCTATTTTCAGCCAGCGTCAGCAGGAATAGCCACGTGCTTTGCCGCGGCTGGCGGATCCCTCGCCCGGCCGCAGGCAAACCCTCGCGATCATCCGCTCGCGTCAGCGAGGCTGATCAGCCCACCACTTCTGCCCGCTTTCCGGCAACGTCTGGATCGGGTCGTAATACGGGTACTTCCGCTGCAACGCCTCCGGGTCCTCGTGTTCGATCCCGGTCCGGTAGTTCTTCGTCCAGTACGAAATCCCCAGATCCCGGTCGTACTCCGCCACCTGGTGCACCCACCGCTTCCCCACATACGGCACATCGCACACGATCCGCGGCGTCGCGTACCCCGGCAGATACCCCATGATCGAATGCTGCAATTCCTGCGCTTCCCACACGGCGACCCGCCAATGCTCCGCATTGGGAATCATGTCGCACATGTAGAAGTAGTACGGCAGAATATTGGCCTCGCCCTGCAGAGCGAAGCAAAGATCCAACAGCGCGGCCGGAGTGGCGTTGACGCCGCGCATCAGAACGCCCTGGTTCCGCACATCCCGCACGCCGACCTGCAACGCCGTCCGCGCCGCCTCCGCGACCAGCGGCGTCACCGACTGCGCGTGGTTCACGTGCGTGTGAATGGCCAGGTTCACCCCGCGCGCCTGGGCGGTCAACGCGACCCGCTGCAACCCTTCGGTCACCTTCGGCTGGAGCCAGTGCTGCGGCAGGGCCGCGAGCGCCTTCGTGGCGAGGCGGATGTCGCGCACCGTCTCGATGTCCATCAGCCGCATCAGGAACGACTCCAGCTGCGGCCACGGCACGTTCGCCACGTCGCCGCCGGAGACCACTACGTCGCGCACTCCCGGGGTGCGCTTGAGGTAGTCGATCATGGCGTCCTGGCGGTCGACCGGCTTGAGCGCGAGCTTGTGCTTCTCGACCTGTTCGGTCGAGTTGCCGACGAGGTCCATCCGGGTGCAGTGGCCGCAGTACTGCGGGCAGGTCGAGATCATCTCGGCCAGCACCTTGGTCGGGTAGCGGTGGGTGAGCCCCTCGACCACCCACATCTCGGCCTCGTGCAGCGAGTCGCGTTCGGCGTGCGGGTGGCTCGGCCACCGTTCGTGCCGGTCGCTGCGGACCGGGAGCATGTAGCGGCGGATGGGGTCGGCGTAGAACGCCTCGGTGACCTTCGCCGGGTCGGTGCCCGCGTGCGGGGCCATCGTGTTGATCATCTGCGGCGGCAGCAGCATCGACATCGTGGCCATCTCGCGCTGGTCGGCGAGCAGGTCCTCGTAGAACCGGTCCTCCAGCAGGTCGCCCATCAGCGCCCGCAGCTGCTTGACGTTGCGCACGCAGTGCACGCGCTGCCACTGCGCGTCCCGCCATTCTGCCTCGGTCACGTCGTGCCAGCCGGGGAAGCGGCGCCAGTCGGGTTCCACCAACTCGGCGCGGACGTACTCGTACGGCTGGTCGAAGGCGGCGGCAGTCGGCACAGGTTCCTGGATCGCAGTCATCTGTACTCCTAGTCGTCGGGAACGCGTGAAAATATCCTGCCATAACGTTAGTCGACCGTAAATCTTTCTGCATGATGACCCGGTCTGCCCTGCTCGGAAGGGCAGGCGAGAGACTCGGGGCGTGAACGACAGCACGACGCTCCTGCTCGGCGGCCGCGTCTACACCCCGTCCTCGCCGGACGCCACCGCGATGGCGGTCTCCGGCGGCACCGTGGTGTGGGTCGGCCAGGACGCTCCGGCCCGCGCGCTGCACCCGGACGCCGAGGTGGTCGACCTGGGCGGGGCGTTCGTCGCGCCGGCGTTCGTGGACGCGCACGTGCACGCCACCTCCACCGGCCTGCACCTGACCGGTCTCGACCTGACCTCCGTGCGCAGCTCCGCCGAACTGCTCGCCGCGGTGCGCGAAGCCGTTGTTCCCGGCCAGGTCCTGCTCGCACACGGCTGGGACGAGTCGTCCTGGACCGAGCAGCGGCTGCCGAGCCGCGCCGAACTGGACGACGCCGCCGGTGACACGCCCGTCTACCTGAGCCGCGTCGACGTCCACTCCGCCCTGGTGTCGAGCGCTCTGGTCAAGCTCGCGCCGGGCGTCGAATCCGCCGCCGGATGGTCCGCCGACGGCCCGCTCACCCGTGACGCCCACCACCGCGTCCGAGGCGCGGTCCGCGACGCGGTCACCCGGCCGCAGCGCCAGGCGGCCCAGCGCGCGTTCCTCGAGACGGCCGCCGCGCGCGGGATCGTGTCGGTGCACGAATGCGCGGGCCCGGACATCTCCGGCGAGGAAGACTTCGCCGACCTCCTCGCGCTGGCCGGCCCGGGCCTGCCCGAGGTCGTCGGCTACTGGGGAGAACTCAACGGCCTCGAGACCGCCCGCCGCCTCGGCGCGCACGGTGTCGCCGGAGACCTGTTCGTGGACGGGGCCCTCGGCTCCCGCACCGCGGCCCTCACGTCGCCGTACTCCGACGAGCCCGGCACCTCCGGCTCTCTCTACGCCGACGCCGGGGTCATCGCCGACCACCTGGTCGCCTGCACCGAAGCCGGGCTGCAGGCGGGGTTCCACGTCATCGGCGACGCCGCCGTGGGCGAGGTGGTCGAGGGATTCCGGCTCGCCGAGAAGCAGGTCGGCCAGCGTTCCCTCGCCGCGCGCCACCACCGGCTGGAGCACCTGGAAATGGTCACCGCGGAGCAGGCGCGCGCACTCGCCGGATGGGGCGTCGTCGCGTCCGTGCAGCCGCTGTTCGACGAAGCCTGGGGCGGCGACTCCGGCATGTATTCCGAACGGCTCGGCGCCCGGGCGACAGCGCTGAACCCCTTCGCCCAGCTCGCGGCGGAAGGAGTCGTGCTCGCTTTCGGCAGCGACGCGCCGGTGTGCGCGGTCGACCCGTGGGCGGCGGTCCGCGCGGCCGTGCACCACCACACTCCCGAAGCGCGCCTCTCCGCTCGCGCCGCCTTCACCGCCCACACTCGTGCCGGGCACCGCGCTGCGGGCGTCAACGACGGCGTGACCGGCAGCCTTGTCCCCGGCGCGCCCGCGCACTACGCGATCTGGGACGCGGCCGACCTCGTCGTAGCGACGGCCGACAGCCGCGTGCAGCGCTGGTCCACCGACCCGCGTTCGGGCGTGCCGCCGCTGCCGAGGCTGGAGCCAGGAACGCCGCTGCCGCGCTGCCTGCGCACCGTCCGCGGCGGCACGGTCATCTACGACCAGTTCACACCGGCCGCTTAGAGTTCCGGGTGTGGCAGTGAGCGTGGCGGACGCCGAATCGGGCGTTCCGCACAAGACCAAGCGAAAGCGGGCGTGGAAGCCCTGGCTCGCGCGCGTCGCGGCGACGGCGGCGACGGGCTACGGCTACTACCTCAGCTTCGCGCCGCGCCCGCTGTGGTGGCTGGCCCCGATCGCGTTCGCCGCGTTCGCGCTGGTCCTTCGTGGACGGTCGTTCCGCGGCGCGTTCGGGTACGGCTTCGTGTTCGGCATGGCGTTCTTCGTGCCGCTGCTGGTGTGGCTGCAGGACTTCCTCGGCCGCGACTTCGGGCCGCTGCCGTGGCTGGCGCTGTCGTTCGCGCTGTCCCTCTACTTCGGACTAGCCGGGTTCCTGATCCGCGTCGTCTCCCGGTTGCCTCTCGCGCCGCTCTGGGGCGCGCTGGTCTTCGTCGCGCTCGAAACGCCGCGCGCGTGGTTCCCGCTCGGCGGCTTCCCGTGGGGCCGCGTCGCGTTCAGCCAGCCCGAGGGCGCGTTCCTGTCGCTGGCATCGGTCGGCGGCGCGCCGCTGGTCGGCCTCGCCGTCGTGCTCACCGGTTTCGGCCTGGCCGCGGTCGTCGCCCGGCTCTGGCGCACGCGCAAAGCCTGGGACCGCGCGCTCGTGTGGCCGGCCGTGCTCACCGTGCTGCCCGCCGCGGCCGGGCTCGCGGTGTGGCCGACGATCGGAACGGAGGCGCAGAACGGTTCGCTCACCGTCGCTTCCGTGCAGGGCAACGCGCCGGACATCGGCCTGGACCTGCAGGGGCAACGCGGAGTGCTGCGCGCCAACGCCCTCGCCGAGAGCGCCCGCCTGCTGCAGAAAGTCCAATCTGGACAGGTGCCGAAGCCGGATCTGCTGCTGTGGCCGGAAACCTCGACCCCGCTCGAGGGCGACGACCCGGGCGTCGACCAGATGGTGTCGGCCTTCGGCTCTCCCGCGATCATCGGCGCGCTCGTGCGGACCCCGGACGGGGCGGCGGAGAACTCCGCGGTCGTCTGGGATCCGAACACCGGCCCGGGGCAGCGTTACGTGAAAAAGGATCTGGTGCCGTTCGGCGAGTACGTGCCCGCCCGCGCCGTCGCCCGGCTGGTGACGCCGTTCATCGACGACACCCGCGACATGCGTCCCGGCGACGGCTCCAACGCCGCGCTGTCGGTCGCGGGCGCCAAGGTCGGCGTGTTCATCTGCTACGAATCGGCGTTCGACGGTCCGGCTCGCGACGCGACCGCCGCAGGCGGCGAGCTGCTCGTCGTGCCGACGAACAACGCGTGGTACGGACCGGGGGAGATGAGCTACCAGCAGCTGGCGATGGCGCGGCTGCGCGCGGTCGAACACGGGCGCGCGGTGGTGGTGTCGGCGGTGTCCGGGGTCAGCGCGTTCGTCGCCCCGGACGGGACGATCACCAGCTCCACCGGCCTTTTCACGGCGGATGCCCTGGTCGGGCGCGTGCCGCTGCGCACGCAGACTACGCTGTCGGATCGAATCGGTGCGTGGACGGAGTACGGACTGCTGGCGTTGGCGATCGCGGGTGTCGCCGGCGGGTTCGTGCTCCGTTTTCGCACCCGGCGCGGCACGGCGGCGCCGACGGGGACCACAGCAGGGGAAGCGGCGGGCTGACCCGCCGGATGCGGAGGAGACGGATGGCGCAGGCGCCGCGGGGGGCCGAAACGATCGAACCGGTGCTGGTGGTGATCCCGACCTACAACGAGCGGGACAACCTCGGCCCGGTGCTGGACCGGCTCCACAAGGCACTCCCGGACGTCGACGTGCTCATCGTCGACGACGGCAGCCCGGACGGCACCGGCGAGCTGGCCGACGAGCGCGCGGCCGCGGACAAGCGGGTGCACGTGCTGCACCGCACCGCGAAGGAAGGTCTCGGCAAGGCCTACATCGCGGGGTTCCATTGGGGGATGGAACGCGGCTACGCGACGTTCGTGGAGATGGACGCCGACGGCTCGCACGCGCCGGAGGACCTGCCGCGGCTGCTGGACGCGGTCGGCGACGCGGACCTGTCGATCGGGTCGCGGTACGTGCCCGGCGGCAGCACGGTGAACTGGCCGCTGCGCCGGACGCTGCTCTCGCGAGGGGCGAACCTGTACTCGCGGATCGCGCTGGGGATCAAGGTGGCGGACATGACCGCCGGGTTCCGCGCGTACCGCCGTCCGGTGCTGGAGAAGCTGGCGCTGAACGAGGTCGCCTCGCACGGCTACTGCTTCCAGATCGACCTCACGCGCCGCACCGCGGACGCCGGGTTCGACATCGTCGAGGTGCCGATCACCTTCACCGACCGGGAAATCGGCGTGTCGAAGATGAGCGGCGGGATCATGTCCGAGGCGTTCTTCCGGGTCGCGGAGTGGGGTGTGCAGCGCCGCCTGGCCCAGCTGAAGAGGCTGCTGGGCCGGGACTGACCGGCTGCTAGCCCAGGACGCGGTAGGTGAGGTGTTCGGCGCGCGGCGTCGACACCGCACCGAGCGGCTCCAGCCGCACCGGTCCGGGATTTCCCTGGGGGAACAACGGCGTTCCGTCGCCGAGGACGATCGGCGCGAGGTGGATCCGCAGCACGTCCGCCAATCCCGCGTGCAGGACCTGCGACGCGATCGACCCGCCGCCGCCCACGGTGACGTCTTTTCCGCCCGCCGCCGCGCGAGCCTGCTCGACTGCGCTCTCGAGGCCGTCGGTGACGAACCGGAACCGCTCGCCCAGCCGGGTTTTGTCCGGCCGCGCATGGGTGACGACGAACACCGGCACCGCGGGGACCCGGTCCTCGCCCTCGCCGTAGCCGTCCACGTCGGGCCAGCCGTTCGGACCGTCCACGACGTCGAACATGGTGCGGCCCATGACGACCGCACCGGTTTCGGTGAACGAGCGGTGCAGGATCTCCGAATCGCGCGGCGTCGGGTCGGACACCCAGGCGTGCAGCGGTTCGCCGCCGACGCCGAGTCCGTGTTCGGGCCCGGCTCCCGGGGCGGTGACGTAGCCGTCCAGCGACATCGAGATGTCCACGACCACCCGGCTCGCTCCCGGCCGGTCCGCTGCGCGTGCGAGTTCGTCGAGCCGGTCCATCGAATCGCGGACGCCGCGTTCCATTCCGCTCGCGACCATGGCGTCGCGGGTCTCGACGCTGGGGAAGACCGACCGGGTCCGCAGCCGCGTCCGGCCGTCGAGGTCCTCGAAGGTCAGCGTTTGCAGGCTGACGTCGCCGGGCGCGCCCTCGTACTCGAAGGTCTGGACGATCCGCTCGGCTCTGTCCACGGCGTGGAAGACGCCGCGGAACACGTGCTCGCTGCCGTCGGGAGCGACGTGCACGTAGCGGTACGCCCCGCCGGAGTGCGCGGCGAACTCGAGGATCCGCATCTCGACGTCGCGCGGACCGAGCCAGCGTGTCAGCAGGTCGGGGTCGGTGTGCGCGCGGAACAGTTGAGCGGGCGTCGCGTCGAATTCGCGGACGACCTCGATGAACGGGCTGCCGGGCTGGGCGGTGATGGTGGTCGGGTTCGCGGTCATCGGTCCTGCTCCTTGGTCTCTTCGAGAAGGCTGTCGAGGCGGCGGTATTCGCGTTCGCGGGTCAGCCGGTAGGTGTCGATCCAGCTGGTCAGCTCTTCGAGAGCGGCCGCGTTGAGGTGGCACGGGCGGCGCTGGCCGTCGCGGCTGCGCGTGATGAGCCCGGCCGCCTCCAGCACCTGGACGTGCCGCGACACGGCTTGCTTCGTCACCGGGAACGGCTCGGCCAGTTCGTTCACGGTCGCTTCTCCGCGCGACAGCCGGGCGATCAGCGCGCGCCGGATGGGGTCGCCCAGCGCGGTGAACGCCCGGTCCAGCCGGTCCTCGACGTTGTCAACGGTCATCTTTATCAACCGATCTCTTTATCAAGCAGTACGTTGACTGTAAGCCTGTCGCGTCGCGGGAGCAAGACGGGAAGCGGAATTCAGCGGACCTTGCGCACCGAGGTCGTCTCGACTTCGGCCGGCGTGCCGCTCGCCGTGACCGGCTTGAGCGGCGGGATCGGCTGCCCGGCCTCGTCGACCAGTACGGAGTGGTCTTCGCCGGGGGAGAAGGCGTGCCGCTCGCCCCACTGCCGGAGGGCGACGACGACGGTGAACAGGTCCCGTCCGGCCGGGGTGAGCGAGTAGACCTGCCGTTTGCCCGACTCGGCGGTCCGCCGGTCCAGGACACCGCGTTCGACCAGGCGGCGCAGCCGGTCGGCGAGGATGTTGCGGGCGATGCCGGTGCGGTGCTGGAAGTCGGTGAACGCCCGCGCGCCGTCCATCGCGTCGCGGACGATCAGCAGGCTCCACCGGTCGCCGACGAGGTCCAGAGTGCGGGCCACTGGGCACGACGGGTCGGTCCAGGCCGGGGTGTCGCCCACGATCAGGTGCCTCCTCGATGAGTTGCTCTTTGAAACCATTCTGCCGTACGGTGCGATCAGTTGCAATTCGCTACTGATTGGGGGAGTCATGGGCCTCACCACCGGCCGCCGGACAGTGTTCGCCGCCGTGTGCGCGGTCGCTGTCGCGAGCATCTACGCCGCTCAGCCTGTGCTGGCGGAAATCGGCCCGGACCTGGGGGTGCCGGACGCTGATCTGGGCTGGATCGTCGCCGCCGGACAGCTCGGCTACCTGGCCGGACTCGTCGCGTTGGTCCCGCTGGGCGATCTCGTCGACCGGCGGAAGCTCATCGCCGCGCACTTGCTGCTGACCGCCGTCGGCGCCGCGCTGGCCGCGGTCGCCGCCCAAACCTGGCTGCTGCTGACCGGACTGGCGCTCGCCGGCCTCTTCGCGGTGGTCGTGCAGACGACAGTCGCCTACGCCGCCGCGCTGTCGACGCCCGGGGAACGCGGCCGCACCCTCGGTGTCGTGACCTCGGGCGTGGTCATCGGCATCCTCGGCGCGCGGGTCGCCGCCGGCGCACTGGCCGAACTGTGGGGTTGGCGCAGCGTCTATGTCGCGCTCGCGGTACTGCTGGTGACGCTCGCCGGTGTCGTACTTAAGGCGATGCCGCCGGATCCGCGTCGCGACGGCACCACGTATCGGCAGGTGCTGACTTCGCTCGGCGGTCTGTTCCGCGAGCCGCTGTTCCTCTCGCGAGGGCTGATCGCGTTCTTCCTGTTCGCGTCGTTCGGCACGCTGTGGAGTGGCCTGTCGCTGCCGCTCGCCGCGGACCCGTGGAACCTGAGCACCGTGCAGATCGGCTTGTTCGGGCTGGTGGGTCTGGCCGGCGCGCTGGGCGCCGCCCGCGCCGGACGCTGGGCCGACCGCGGACGCGCGAGCCTCGTCACCGGCGGAGCGCTGATCCTGCTGGCGGCGTCCTGGCTGGCGGCCGGCCAGCCTTCGCTGTGGCTGCTGGGGCTGGGCGTGCTGGTGCTCGATTTCGCCGTGCAGGCGGCGCACGTCAGCAATCAGCACCTGCTCACCGCGGCGCATCCCGATCGCACCAGCAGCGTCATCGGCGGCTACATGATCTTCTACTCGCTCGGCTCCGCCCTCGGCGCGGCCACGACCACGGCGGCGTTTGCGACGGCGGGCTGGACCGGTTCGAGCGTCTTGGGCGCGGCGTTCGCCGGGTGCGCGTTCGCGGTCTGGGCGGCAGCGAGGTTCGCCCGCGCCCGGGGTCGCGCCGAGGTCCGGGCTTGTTCGGCTTCCTGAGCCCGCCGCGAAGGCGACGCGGACGCGGAACGGCCCCCGCGGGGGGAGGTCGCGGGGGCCGTTCCTGTTCGGTGGTGGGAGCCAGCTACTGGCCGAGGCTCAAGCGGACCGGCTGGTCCGGCGTCCCTTGAGCTCGGCGAGACGTTCGTTCAGCAGGTCCTCGAGCTCGGGGATGGAGCGGCGCTCCAGCAGCATGTCCCAGTGCGTCCTGGGGGGCTTGACCTTTTTTTGCTCGGGCTGCCCGCCGTCGACGATCTCGGATTCGCTGCCGTGCAGGCGGCACTCCCACACCGTCGGGATCTCGGCGTCGTCGGAGAACGGCACCTCGAACTCGTGGTTCTTGGGGCAGGAGTAGCGCACGGTACGGCGCGGAGCGAGATCGTGATTGCGGTCGGTCTCGTAGCTGACCGCTCCCAGCCGGCTTCCACGGAGAACACGGTCGGCCATAGTGGGATTCCTTTCAGTCAGCTCCGGGTGGAGCCAGGGTGATGCTCACCCTATGCAACGAACACAGTGCCCGAGAGATTCCCGGCACGCCATGTCACTGCTCACGATGAGCTGCGTCACCCGTGGTCTTCAGCTTCCTCCAGAGGGAGTCGTTTCGCCCTCTGACGTGACGCGGATACCGCCTTCTTAGTGCGGATATCCCCCAGTCGGGCTAGTTAGGTTAGCGTTAGGACAACCGTAACTGACCGTGCTGGGCGGCGGCGGGTCCCAGATCCCCCGAGCGGAAGTGGAGGCGGCACAGTACCTGATAACGGACCGTGACCGTTTCGGCATCAGACCGTGCTGAAGCTGAAGATTCAACTACAGAGTGTTCGGTATCAGCCACCACCACGGTGTCCCCCTCGCGGAGAATCACGTCGTCGCGGACCCGCGCGTTGAACCGGCCGGGCAGCCCGCACCAGCAGAGCACCTCGACCTGGACCGGCTGGAGATCGTCGGCGATTTCGAACAGCCGGGCCGCTCCGGGGAACAGCCGGCTGCGGAAGTCGGTCGCGATGCCGAAGCAGTACACGTCGATGCCGGCCTCGTCGGCGAGTTCGGCGAGCTGGTCGACCTGGTCGGGGGAGAGGAACTGCGCCTCGTCCACGATCACGTAGTCCACGTGCTGCCCGCGCGCCCACTGCTCGCGCACCAGATCCCGCAGGTCGGTGCCGGTCGCGACCTCGGTCGCCCGCCGCGCGATGCCGATCCGGCTGGTGATCTGCGGCGCGCCGGACCGGTCGTGGCGGACCAGCACCAGGCCGCGCCGCCCCTGGCGCGCGTGGTTGTGGTCGATCTGCAGCGCCAGCGTCGACTTCCCGCAGTCCATCGGGCCGTAGCAGAACTTCAGCCGTCCCCGCGCGGGACCGTTGCGCCGGGCCCCGGCGGGCGGGGCCGCGGAAAGCGCGTCGGTGGGGTCGTCGAGCACAACGTCGTCTGCAGCGGTCACGACGACCGACCCTATCGGGGCCTCACAGCACCTCCGGCGGACGGTTGCCGGCGGCCGCGATCGCGCGCCGCACCGGCACCAGCGCGACGAACACGAACCCGAGCACGAAGAACACCACGAGCGCGACGATCGCCAGCCGGAACGACCCGGTCGCCTGCCCGACGCCGGCGAACACCAGCGGCCCGAGCCACGACGTGCCCTTCTCGCCGACGACGTAGAGCGAGTAGTACTGCGCGTCCTTCCCCGCCGGGATCATCTGGCTGAACAGCGACCTGGCCAGCGCGTTCGTCCCGCCCAGCACCAGCCCGATGCCGATCGCCACGGCGAAGAACTGCAGCGGCTGCTTCGGCTGCACGAAGTACGCCCCGCCGAGGACCACGACCCAGAGCACGAGACTGACCAGGATCGTCCGTTTCGCGCCCAGGCGTCGCGCGAGCAGGCCGTGCAGGACGCCGCCCGCGTAGGCGAGGAACTGGATCACCAGCACCGTGATGATCAACACCTCGTCGGAGAACCGCAGCTCGTCCTTCCCGTACTGCGCCGAGACCGTGACGACGGTGTTGATCCCGTCCGCGAAAAGCAGGTAGCTGCCGAGGAAGGCGAGCGTGAGCGGATACGCCTTCGCCTCGCCGAGCGTCTGGCGCAGCTCGCCGAAACCGGCCCGCAGCACCGAGACACCGCGCGCGGTCGCGGTCGGCACGTGGACGCGGGGGAGCCGGCGCAGGGTCGGGACAGTGAACACGGCCCACCAGATGCCCGAGGTGAGAAAGCAGATCCGGACCGCGAGACCGGTGTCGATGCCGAGGGATTCGCGGCTGAGATAGAAGGCGAGCTGCAGCGCGAGCGCGAGCCCGCCCCCGAGGTAGCCGAATGCCCAGCCCGTGGCCGAAACGTCGTCGCGCTCGTCCGGCGTCGCGATGTCCACCAGGAACGAGTAGTAGACGACCAGCGAACCGCCGTACCCGATGTTCGCGAGGACGAACAGCGCCGCGCCCAGCTGCCAGTCCGAACCGGCCATGAAGAACATCAGCGCCGACGCCGCCGCGCCGAGCACGGCGAACCAGCCGAGGATCGTGCGCTTGTTGCGGCTGCGGTCGGCCACCGCGCCCGCGATCGGCAGCACCAGAACCTGCACCACGGTCGCCACCGACAGCAGGTAGCCCCACAGCGATCCGGCGGGGAAGTGGAGGCCGAACAGCGACACGTCGCAGTGGTTGAGCTTGTCGTCGGCTCCGGCCGCGTTGAGGCAAGCCCTGTCCCCGTTAAGGGTGATGTTCTGCTTCGCGTCCGCGGCCGCTACGGAGCTCATGTAGAGCGCCCCGAACACCGTCGTGACCGACGAGTAGAACGGCGAATTGGCCCAGTCGTAGAAGTACCAGCCCCACCGTTCCCGCTTGCTGTCCCTGGTCTCGGCCAGCGTCATCCACGGCTCCTCGTTCGGTGCGAATCTCCAGGTCGCGCCGGACATTACTGGCGCGGGCCCGGTCGGTACCGCCGAAGGGGGCAAACCGTGTCCGGTTCGTCGCTTCCGGTTCCGCCACGCCGCGCGGCGGACCGCGCGACACGCCGGGCCGGGCGTGTCGCTGCCGCGATATCCGGGCGTGTCATGTGAGACTGCTGTGCGTGGTGTGACTCTTGTGGTCCATGAGTCACGTGCTTAGTGTGCGTGGCATGACCACTCGCGTTCGCACTGCCAGACGGGCCGCAGCCAGAGCCTTGCTGCTCGTGGTCGCTGTCCTCGGCATGGAACTCGTCGTCACCGGCGCCGCCTCCGCGGACCCCGCCTCGGGCATCTGGGCCAAGCTCCGCATGTGCGAATCGAGCGGCCGCTACTCGATCAATACCGGCAACGGCTACTACGGCGCCTACCAGTTCGACATCCCCACCTGGCGCAGCGTCGGCGGCCAGGGCCGCCCCGACCAGGCCAGCCCCCGCGAGCAGGACTACCGCGCGCTCTACCTGTACCGGATGCGCGGCTGGCAGCCCTGGGAATGCGGCGGCATGCTCGGGCTGTCCAACGACGGCGACGCCCGCAGCAAGCGCGTCCCCGCCTGGGAAGAGGCCGCCTACATCGGCGGCGGCGGGCTTCCGACCCCGCCCGCGCCCCGGCCCCAGCCCACTCCGCCGCCGGGACCGCCCGGCGCGACTCCCGCCTGGCCCGGCCTCGTCTACGCCTACGGCGACTGCGCCCCCGCGCTGCGCACCTTCCAGCTGCGGATGAACGCCTTCGGCTACGGCTTCAACGGCACCGGCTGCTACTACGACAAGACCCGCACCGCGGTCCTCGACCTGCAGCGCGCCAACGGCATCAACGATTCGGGCCGGCTGGGCCCGAAGACGTGGAAGGCCGCGTGGGAAGGCAAGGCTCCTCGCTGACCCGCGCCGCCTCGGCGTAGCGCGCGGCGAGCTGCCGGAACGCCGTGTTCAGTTCGGCCGGGCCGACGACTTCGATGTCGGCGTCGACCCGGCCGAACGACGCGGCCAGCCCGCGCCACGACCAAGCCCCGAGACTCACCCGGCACCGCTCCGGCCCGAGCGCCTCGATGACGCCGTCGCTCAGGTAGCTCGCCGCTTCCGTCGCCGGCAGATGCAAGATCACCTCGCCGCGGCAGGGCCATTCGCCCGACAGATCCGTCCCGCGGAACCGGGCGGCGACGAACGCGGCGACGTCGGCCAGCCCGCGGTCCGCGAACTTCGGCCCGGTGGGCGTACGCGACGTGATCCGGTCCGCGCGGAAGATGCGCCAGTCCTCGCGATCGAGATCCCAAGCGACCAGATACCAGCGCTGGCCCCACGTGACGAGATGGTGCGGCTCCACGCGCCGAGGCGGCGTATCCGTTGGGGCGTAATCGAACCGGAGCACCTCTCGGGCACGCACTGCGGTGCTCAACGCGACGAGAGTCCGCGGATCCACGCTGGGTGCCGGGCGTTCGACGGCGGTGAAGCTCAAGGCGTCGACGCGATGCCGCAGCCGCGCGGGCATCACCTGCCGCACAGTCTGCAACGCCCGCTCGGCCGCCTCCTCGATCCCCGCCCCGGTCGCGGCCGGCAACGCGATCGCCAGCGCGACCGCCTGGTCGTCGTCGAACAACAGCGGCGGAAGCTGCGCCCCGGCGTCGAGCCGATAACCGCCGTCCGGCCCCTTAGTCGTGACGATCGGATAGCCGAGCTCCCGCAACCGGTCGACGTCCCGGCGCACCGTGCGCGGACTGACCTCCAGCCGCTCGGCCAGCAGCGCGCCCGGCCAATCCCGCCGCGACTGGAGCAACGAAAGCAGCGACAACAACCGCGCGGAGGTCTTCGGCACGCCGCCGATCCTGCCTCGAATAGCGGTCAGGTCCGGTCCGCTACTTCCACGCACCCCGCTCCCGCAGCACCTCGCGCAGCAGATCCGGCCGGTCGGTGACGATCCCGTGCACGCCGAGGTCCAGCAGCGTCCGCATCTGGTCCGCGTCGTCGATCGTCCACGTGTGCACCTCGAACCCGCGCCGCACCGCCGACTTGACGAACGCCTGGTTGACCACCGTCAACGGCCCCTGCCGCACCGGTACCTGCGCGAGCCAGCCCGCCGCGAAGCGGCTCGTCTGCAGCAGCGGAGCCCGGCCGCTCGCCCACAACAGGAACGCCGACCGCGGCCCCATCGCGGTCAGCAGCTTCGGCCCGGCCAGCCGCCGCAGCCGGGCGAGCCTGCCGTCCGAAAAGGACGCCGCGGCGACCCGCTCGATCGCCCCGGTCCGCTCCAGCGTCCGCACGAACGGAACCACCGCGCTGTCGGCCTTGACGTCGATGTTGAAAAACGCGTCCGGCAGCTCCTCGAGCAGATCCTCCAGCCGCGACAACGGCGCCCGGCCGTCGATCTTCACGTCCTTGAGCTGCGCCCAGATCTGAGTCGCGATCGCGCCTCGCCCGTCGGTGGTGCGATCGAGCGTCGCGTCGTGATGGACGACGACCACGCCGTCCGACGTGGCGTGCACATCGGTCTCCAGATAGCGGTACCCCTCGGCCACCGCGCGCTGGAACGCCGGCAACGAGTTCTCCAGCCCCTCCAGATCGCCGATGTGCCAGCCGCGGTGGGCGAAGGCGCGGGGGAGCGAGTCGGCGAGGTACGGAAACGGTGGACGCATGCTTCCAGTCTGCGCCATCGGTGTGGCCCCGTCGTGAGAACGTGATGGACAGCTAGAGTCCGGCGGGTGAGGGAACTGGCCGAACACGCTCTGACCGGCGACGAACGCGTCGTGCCCCGCCGCACGAACGCCCCGAAACACTGCGGCTGGTGCGGACGCCGCCTGCCCGAAGCGGGCAACGTCGGACGCCGCCGGCGCTACTGCGGACAGTCCTGCCGTCAGCGCGCCTACGAACGCCGGACCGCCCTGCAGCGCAGCGGCCTGCCCGAAGACGCGGTCGTGCTGTCGGACACCGAGATCGCCGCGCTCCAGGACCGGCTCTTCCAGCTGCGCTGCGCGGCGGAGGACATCGTGACCGCCGCCCAGGACGGCGCGTCGGCAGGGGAGCTGCGTCAGCTCGCGGAGGAGATCGCGGCGGCGGCGAAGGATCTCGAACAGCTTCGCTGAGGTCCCCGCGCGACCAGAGATTCGAGTTGACCTTCCACCAGGGTGACAGGTGCAGGGTGAGCCCATGGGCCAGGAGACCGACCGCTACCCGATAGGCGAGCTCGCGCGCCGCACGGGGTTGTCCGCGCGCACTATCCGGTTCTGGTCCGACAGCGGAGTAATACGGCCTTTCAACCGGGCGGTCCTGCGCAACGCCCTCGGCCGAAACAACCAGGCCGAAGGACCGGCCCTGATGTACGAGCTCGCCCGACTGCCCGCCCGCGAGCGGCAACGGCTCATCGACATCGCCGAGTTCATGCGAGAGATGCCGCCGCAGTTGCCCGACGATCCGACCTCAGAGCAAGTGGACGCGTAGGGAGAACTGGCCGAACTCGTCTCCGACGACGACTTCCGCCGCGCGATGCGGCAGATGGTGCTCCGTGGCGAAATCGACAACCGCATCGAATTTGGCCTCAACATCCGGCCATCGGTCCTCGAGCACGCCCGCCCCGCGGTCGAGCAGGGAATGGCACCGGGATCGGACGCCGGGCACGTGGTCCTCGACCGCATCGTGCCCGCTGATCTCAGCGACGCCGAAGCACTGCTCGACTGGCTCGACCTGGTCGCCGAACGGTACCGGGAGCTGGTGAGCCTGCTCAACAATCGCCCGCGGGAACCCCGCAGCGTGCCTGCTTTCGCATGGCTGGCCGCCGCCTTGCGCGCACACCGATAGCCCAGCGGGCAACAAACCCACGACAGCGTTGCTCCGCCGTCGACAGGATCATCGCGAAGTCAGCCTTTGCCCGCCGCATCGGCGCGCGGCACGCCACCGCGGACATCTGAGAACCGGGAAGGACAATGCCGAACCGCCCGGCGCAGGGGAGAGGCTGAACTGGTCCCTCCCCTTCCCAGGACGCGGCAACTCCACGGCGTCGGAGATAAGCCCGGGGGAGCATCTGCGCGATTCATTGTCGACGGGTCGCGGCGTCCAAGCCCAGCCCACCCGTGGTGCGAGCCAGCGCTCAGACGGCCCGCGCCCGGGCTACGACTGCGGACGCTCCGCCGCCTTGGCCAGATTCTCCAGCGACGACTCCAGCATCTCGACCGTCGTCGACCGGGCGCGGGAGTTCCGCCCCGTGTCGTCGGGATCCAGGTCGGACCAGTCGTAGGTGTGTGTCACCTCGGTCCGCGTCGCGCTGAGCGGCTTCAGTTCCCAGCGCCACAGATGCCCCGGCTCCTCCCGGCCCGGTTCCGACGGCCGCCAGGCCACCCGGCGACCCTCCTCGAACTCCACGATGCGGTTCCGCCGCACACCGCTGTACGTCAGCGTCATGGTGAACACATCGCCGACCGCATGGACCCGCTGGCCCGGCTCGGCCTCGGCCAAGTTGTCGTTGCCGTCCCAGCTCGGCTGCTGCGCCGGGTCGGCGATCAGCTCGAAAATCCGCTCCGCGGGGGCCTCGATCTCTCGGCTGGCGCGCACGATGCGCGAGGGTTCGTCAGTCACGCGCTCATGCAATCACATCGGCCTCCCGCGCGGTGTCTTCTTTCCGAGACAACCCGTTGAGCGCGCGATAGGTCCGATTGCTCGCCGCGGCCGCTCGCTGTTCCCGGCCGGTCGCCTCGATGTAGTTCTGACTCGTCGCCAAGCTCGCGTGCCCCAGCAAGGACATGATCTCCGACGCGGTAGCCCCGTCTTCGGCCAGCCGTGTGGCGAAGGTGTGCCGCAAGGCGTGAAGATTCGCGCCCGTCGGCACGCGGTCGTGCAGACCTGCCCATCGGTAGCACGACTTCACCAGGTACTCCAGCGCGCCGCGGCCGATCGGGTTGCCCGCCCGATCTCGCAGCAGCGGTTCGCTCGCCGGGAAACGCTGCCGGGGAAAGCGACGGCGGCACGAAGCCTGATAGTCCTCGATCAGCTTCGCCATTGCCGGCTGTACCGGGATCGAGCGGTCCCGGCTGCCCTTGCCGTGGACGTGCAGCCGCAGTTCACCGTCACGCCCGACCACCGACCGGGGCGTGAGCGCGCGCATTTCCGCTGCCCGCAGGCCCGCGACCAGCCCGAGCGCCAGAACCAGCACATCCCGCTCCGGCCAAGGATCCCGCGCGCGCCGGGCCCCGTCGGCCGCCGCGGTCAGCAGTTGCTCGGGAGTTTCCTCGCCCCGCAAGGGTTTCGGCGTGAGCGGGGGAGTCTTGGGCCGCGCGACTGCTCCCATCGGATTGCCCGGGAGCAGTCCGTCCGACACGCAGAAGGTGAGGAACTGGTTCCACGTCGACCACGCCCGCAACACCGAACTTTTCGCGTGGTTGTCGGCGAACGCGCCGAAGGCGGCCCGCAGCACCGGCGCGGTCAGCTCTTCGACGTCCACCTCGTCGCGACCCAGCTCCGCCTGCAGGAGAGCGGTGATCCCGGCGAGGTCCCGCCGGTAGGCGGCAGTGGTGTGCGGCGAGTCCTTGCGCGGCCGCCGTGCCGCGAAGAACGCTTGCTGTGCCTCGGAAACGAGCATAGTGATCTTGTACCGCACAGCACCGACAATTTCGACGCTAGCCGTCGTCTGATATATGATGCATAATAGCGATTATGCATGAAACATGGCTGCAGAAGGGGTTCGACCAGGCCTGAGAAGGGGTTGAATCCCCTTGGGGGACAGCACTTTCCGATCTGCTCGTTTGGCTCCGGAAGTTCCCCGTGCGGTGCACAATGTCCGTGTTCAGGACGGTGCAGGCACCGCGTCACAGATCCGGTGCTGGGCCGGATCTGTGACGCGGTGATCTGGTCGAGTGGATGTTCGGACTGCCTGAGCGCGTGTCGGCACGTCCGGCAAAGTTGTTGTGCTCCAACCTCAACGTCCAGCCAGTCGTGCTTAATTCGTCACGGTGACGAATTAAGCACGACTGGGACGGCAGTTCTCGTCGGGGACTCCTGGGTTGCACTCCGGCAGGACGACTCAGGACTCGACCAGAGGCCGCAGGAGCGCACGTGCCGCGAAGCGACGTCAGCTGACGCTGACTGACTCAGCCACCGGCAGCCCACGTCGAAGCGTGCGGAGACAAGTCTTGCGACGGCGTCAGAACCCTCAGGAAACCTCTCCTCAACTCGCTGATCAGCAGGTCAGCAAAACGCCGATAATGTACATTATGTCAAGTAAGCGGCTGGGCGGGATCCCAGACCCGCTCGCCCGCTGAACTGCCTCACCACGCGAGCGGGCCGTCGATGTCCGTGTACGTGCCGGTCGGTCCGTCGGTTCCGATCTGCGCCATCCGGACGATGATCTCCGCGCCCTGTTCGACCGGCTGTCCGCCGCGGCGTCCGTTGATGTCCGTCCGCGTGTAGCCCGGCTCGACGGCGTTGATCCGGATCCCCGGGAACGCCTTCGCGTACTGCACGGTCACCATGTTCACCGCAGCCTTCGACGCCGGGTACGCCACGCCGCGGTACGCGTACTGGTGCGTCGCCGGGTCCGTCACGCGGCCAAGCGATCCCAGCGCACTGCTCACGTTCACCACCACCGGCGCGGACGAGCGTTGCAGAAGCGGCAGGAACGCGTGCAGCACTCGCACGACGCCGAAGACGTTGGTCTCGAACGTTTCCCGCATCAGGTCGGCGGTGGTTTCCACTGCGCCGACCGATTCCCCATCGCTCTTCAGTTCGACAGCGATGCCTGCGTTGTTGACGAGCACGTCCAGTCCCCCGTCCGCCTCAACGGTTTTCGCCGCCGCGAGGACCGACGCCTCGTCGGTGACGTCGAGCTGGACGGTGCGTGCGCCGAGTTCCTCCGCGGCTCGCTGGCCGCGGGCGGCGTCGCGGGCGCCGAGGTAGACAGTGTGTCCGGCGGCGACCAGGCGGCGGGCGGTTTCGTAGCCGAGTCCTTTGGTGGCACCAGTGATGAGTGTTGTGGTCATGGCCGCGAAGGTAGGTGCTGGAGCGCGCGCCAGGTCAAGCGTCGGTGGCAGGATGGACGGATGCCGTTGCCTGAGCCGACGACGCACGACTGGTCTCGTGAGCACGATCCGGAGCATCTGCGGCTGATCCGCGAGAATCCGGCGCGGTACGCGCCGACCGGGACGCGTCACCTGATTCTCGAGGTGCTCGCCTACGCCGCCGACGAGGCTGAGGACCGGGGCGCGGGTCGTGCGGTCGTCGAATTTCACCCGGACGGTTCGGTTTCCGTTTCGGACGACGGGCGCGGGACGCAGATGGCGGTCGGCGACGACGGGCGGCCGGTGCGGAAGCCGGTGATGGCGACGAAAGACTTCCGGTACTTCGATTCTCCGCCCGCCACTCCCCTCCCTGACGGGCATCCGCGGTACGGGATGTCGGTGGTCGCGGCGTTGAGCGAGTGGTTGGTGCACACGAACCGCCGGGCCGAGGGCGCGTGGACGCAGCGGTATCGCCACGGCGTTCCGGCGGGCGAACTGGTCGCGGTGCCGTCGGACGGGACGACAGGGACGACGGTCCGTTTCCTTCCTGCTGCCGGGTTGGGCGGCGAGGTGTCCGCCGAGTCGGTGCGGCCGTTGGCGGAGCGGTTGAGCCGGGTGCTGGCGGTCGAGGTCTAGTCCGCTCCCCTGGGCGGGCCTTGGCTGATGCGGCGCAGGGTGGGTTCGAGGCGGTCGAGGTCGCTGGTGGTGATCAGCTGCCGTTCGTCCCACCAGGTCGCGCCGGCTTCGGCCAGCGGGGCGATCAGGTCGCGGGCCCGGGCCGGGTCGCCCGGTGTGCTGCCGCCGACCACGATCTCGAACTTCTCCCCCGCGCCGTGTTTCCGGGCGTAGGAAACGACGTCCCGGACGTCGTCGGCTCCCGGGACGACGCCGTGCGTGGCGTTCTTGAACAGCGGGGCGATTCCGTCCCAGCGCGCGGCGCGGCGGACCGGCCTGCGGTTGGGCCAGACGGCGGCCAGCCAGACCGGCGGGCGCGGCTGTTGGACGGTGGCGGGCAGGAGGGTGACGTCGCGGACCTGGTAGTGCTTGCCGTCGTGGTCGACCGGGTTGCCGGACCAGTATCGGTCGAGGAGGCCGAGGCTTTCGTCGAGGTGCTCGGCCAGGACGACCGGGTCGGTGGGTTCGCCGAAACTGCCGAACTCGTCCTTGATCGGCCCGCCGAGGCCGGTGCCGAAGATGACCCGTCCGCCGCTGAGGGCGTCGAGAGTGGCGACCTGGCGGGCGAGGTGCTCCGGACGGCGGCGAGGCACCGCGGTGACCAGCGTGCCAATCTTGAGCTTGGTGGTCGCCAGCGCGGCCGCGGTCAGCAGCATCCAGGGATCGCCGAACGGCGCGCCGCGGCGTTTTTCCTTGTCGTGGACCACGTGGTCCCAGAGGAACAGCGCGTCCCAGCCTTCTTGTTCGGCCGCTGCCGCCACTCTCGCCACGGTCCGGGCGTCGGCGAAGTCGCCGAAGTTCGGGATGTTGACCGAGAAGCGCATACGGGACATGGTCCTGGCGGAAGAGCTGGCGCGGCAAGCGAATAAGCGGCTGCACGTAGCCCGGCACCGCGCGTCCGGTAACCGGCAGGGGTGGGCAGCCGTTGACGCAAGTTGTGAATCGATGGTTCACTTCTTCCCGTGGCCTACCGCAGAACGCCCAAAGTCCAGGAGCGCCTCGACGCGCTCCGGGACAGCATCCTGGACGCCACCGTGCGGCAGTTGGCCGAGCACGGGTACTCCGGCTGTTCGGTAGCCGCCGTCGCGGAGCGGGCGGGCGTGGCGGTGGGCACGGTGTACCGGCACTTCCCTACCAAGGCCGACCTGGTCGTGCGGGTGTTCCGGCAGGTCGTGTCCCGCGAGGTCGAGGCCGTGCGGTCGGCCGCGGGCGGACCGGCCGATCCGGTGGCGCGGGTCGTGGCGGTGTTCGAGACGTTCGCGGTGCGGGCGTTGAAGGCGCCGCGGCTGGCGTATGCGCTGCTGGCCGAGCCGGTGGACGCGGTGATCGACGCGGAGCGGCTCGAGTTCCGGCGGGTGTTCCGGGACGTCGTGGCCGAGCATGTCGCCGAAGGAGTGCGGACCGGGGTGTTGCCCGCGCAGGACGCGGCGGTCAGTGCGGCGGCGTTGGTCGGTGCCGCCGCGGAGGTGTTGATCGGCCCGCTGACCAGCGGCGGGTCGGCGGAGGTCAGCGAGTTGAGCACGTTCGTCGTGCGGTCACTGGGAGGTTCGGATGCCCGCAACGCATGAGGTCGTCAATCAGGTTCCGCCGCTGGAGCACGACGTCGCGGCCGATCCGGCGCTGGCGGAGGCGGTCGGGCGCACCGACGCGTCGTGGGTCGTCGACGAGCTGCACGAGCTGGGGCGGCTGGCCGGCAGCGAGCAGGTGCAGGAGTGGAGCCGGCTGGTCAACGAGAACGAGCCGGTGCTGCGCACGCACGACCGCTACGGGCACCGGATCGACGAGGTCGAGTTCCATCCGCATTGGCACGAGCTGATGAACGTCGCGGTGTCGCACGGGCTGCAGGCCGCGCCGTGGCGGGACGAGCGGCCGGGCGCGCACGCGGCGCGGGCGGCGAAGTTCTATGTCTGGAGCCAGTCCGAGGCGGGGCACACCTGCCCGATTTCCATGACCTACGCGGCGGTTCCGGCGTTGCGCGCCAATCCCGAGCTGGCCGAGAAGTACGAGCCGCTGCTGGCCTCGACCGAGTACGACTTCGGGCTCCGCGAGCCGAGCACGAAACGCGGCCTGATCGCGGGCATGTCCATGACCGAGAAGCAGGGCGGTTCGGACGTCCGCGCGAACACCACCACAGCGCGGCCCGTGGGCGACGGCAGCTACCGGCTGGTCGGGCACAAGTGGTTCACCAGCGCGCCGATGTCGGACATGTTCCTCACGCTGGCGCAGGCTCCGGGCGGGCTGTCCTGCTTCCTGCTCCCCCGCGTGCTCCCGGACGGCAGCCTGAACCCGATCCGGTTGCAGCGTTTGAAGGACAAGCTCGGGAACCGGTCGAACGCGTCGTCGGAGATCGAGTACGACGACGCGGTGGGCTGGCTCGTCGGCGAGGAGGGCCGCGGGGTCCGCACGATCATCGAGATGGTCAACAACACGCGGCTCGACTGCGCGCTCGGCAGTGCGTCGGGCATGCGGCTGGGCGCGGTCCGCGCGGTGCACCACGCGACGCACCGGCACGCGTTCGGCAAGGCGCTGGTGGACCAGCCGCTGATGGCGAACGTGCTGGCGGACCTGGTGATCGAGGCGGAAGCGGCGGTGGCGGCGTCGATGCGGCTGGCGGCCGCGGGCGACCGGCGCGACGACGAGCAGGAGCAGGCGTTCCGCCGTCTCGGGCTCGCCGTGACGAAGTACTGGGTGTGCAAGCGGGCCCCGATGCACGCGGCCGAGGCGCTGGAATGCTTTGGCGGCAACGGGTATGTCGAGGAATCGGGCATGCCGCGGCTGTACCGGGAGGCGCCGCTGATGTCGATCTGGGAGGGTTCGGGCAACGTCGCGGCGCTCGACGCGCTGCGCGCGATGGGACGGCAGCCGGAGTCCGTGGCGGCGTTTTTCGCCGAGGTCGAACTGGCCGCGGGCGGGGACGCGCGCCTCGACGACGCGGTCGACCGGCTCAAGAAGGATCTGTCCGATGTGGACGATCTGGAGTTCAGGGCGCGGCGGGTCGTCGAGTCGATGGCGTTGGTGCTGCAGGGTTCGCTGCTGGTGCGGCACGCGCCTCGGGTGGTGGCGGACGCGTTCTGCGGCACGCGGTTCGGCGGCGACTGGGGCCTGGCTTTCGGTACTTTGCCCGCTGGAACCGACACTTCCGCGATCATCGCCCGCGCTCGCGTCTAGTCCGCGCGTTTCGCCGGACAGGGCGCGGCGGCGCGGGCTACTGTCCCTGCCCGTGACCGAACCTGTTTACGTAACCGAGACGCGGACCGCGTACGACACTGTCGCTGAGAATTACGCCGAGCTGCTGAAGGACTTCCTTCAGGACGCCACCTGGGACCGCGCGGTGCTCACCGCCTTCGCCGAACTCGTCGGCGAAGGGCCGGTCGGCGACCTGGGCTGCGGCCCCGGTCGGCTGACCGGGTATCTCAAGACGCTGGGACTGGACGTCTTCGGCGTCGACCTGTCCCCCGCGATGATCGAGGTCGCCCGCCGGACGCATCCGCACCTGCGGTTTGAGGTGGGCTCCCTCGCCGCGCTCGACCTCGAAGACGGCTCCCTCGCCGGGGCGCTCGCGTGGTACTCGCTGATCCACACGCCGCCCGAGGAGCTTCCGGTGGTGGCCAAGGAACTCGTGCGGGTGCTGCGTCCGGGCGGCTGGCTGCTGACCGCGTTCCAGGTGGGCGACAACGAGCACCGCCGCATCGAGAACGCCTACGGCCACGACATCGCGGCGGATGCCTACCGGCTTGACCCGGATTTCGTCGCGCAGCTGCTGACCGACGCCGGTTTCGTGGTGGACGCGCGGCTGGTGCGCGAGCCTGGCCCGAGCTTCGAAGCGACGCGGCAGGCGTACTTGACAGCCCGCAAGGAGGGCTGAGGAAAGTCCACTGGGGACAGAAGTGGGCGGGGAGTTCTCCCTGCCCACTTCAACATATAGCGCACCCCGGGGCTTGCGGCAAGGCCCGGGTGGTGCTCCACAATCGTCCGCCGGAGCCACTGCCTGCGGAAATACCGCGGGCGGGATCGGCTCCGGTACAGGGGACGAGAAGTTGATGGCGGACGTGATCGTGGTGGGGGCCGGGCCGGCGGGCGTGATGCTGGCCGCGGAGCTGCGGCTGCACGGGGTGCGCGTGGTCGTGCTGGAGAAGGAGGCGGAGCCGCCGAAGTTCGTGCGCGCGCTGGGGATGCACTCGCGCAGCATGGAGGTCTTGGACCAGCGGGGAATGCTGGAGCCGTTCCTCGCCGAGGGCACGACGCACCCGGTCGGGGGTTTCTTCGCGGGGATCCCGCGTCCCGCTCCGGAACGGCTGGACACCTCGCATCCGTACGTGCTGGGGCTTCCGCAGCCGATCACCGACCGGCTGCTGGCCGAGCACGCGGTCAAGGCGGGTGCGGAGATCCGGCGCGGATGCGAGGTCGTCGGGCTGAGCCAGGACGGCGACGGGGTGAGCGTCTCGCTGGCCGACGGCGGCGAACTGCGGGCGCGTTATCTCGTCGGCTGCGACGGCGGGCGGAGCACGGTGCGCAAGGCGCTCGGCGTGGCGTTCCCGGGCGAGCCCGCGCGCCGCGAGGTGTTGCTGGGCGAGATGGAGGCGACGGCGGATCCGGCCGAAATCGCCGCGGTAGTCGGGGAAATCCGCAAAACGCAGCTGTGGTTCGGGGTCGGTCCGCTCCGCGACGGGCTGTTCCGCGTGGTCGTGCCCGCGGCCGGAGTGATCGAAGACCGGGAGGCGCGGACGCCGACGCTGGAGGAGGTCAAACATCAGCTGCGCGAGTACGCCGGGACGGATTTCGGCGTCCACTCCCCTCGCTGGCTCTCGCGATTCGGGGACGCGACCCGGCAGGCCGAGCACTACCGCGTCGGCCGGGCACTGCTGGCCGGCGACGCGGCGCACGTCCATCCGCCGCTGGGCGGGCAGGGCCTCAACCTCGGCATCCAAGACGCGTTCAACCTCGGCTGGAAACTCGCCGCCGAGGTCAACGGCTGGGCTCCGGCGGGGTTGCTGGACACCTACGAGGCCGAGCGGCACCCTGTGGCGGACGCCGTGCTGGACAACGTCCGGGCGCAGGCCGTGGTGATGTCACCCGATCCGGACGGGCGCGCGATGCGGCGGCTGATGACGGAGCTGATGGCCTTCGAGGAGGTCAACCGGCTGCTGCTGGAGAAGGTGCTCGCGCTCGACATCCGCTACGACTTCGGCGACGGGCATCCGCTGCTCGGCCGGCGGATGCCGGATCTGCCGCTCAAGCGAGGGCGGCTGTACGAGCTGATGCACCAGGGCCGCGGGCTGTTGCTGGACCAGAGCGGGCAGCTGTCGGCGGAGGGCTGGGCGGACCGGGTCGACCACGTCGTCGACGTGAGCGAGGACCTCGACGTGCCGGCTGTCCTGCTGCGGCCGGACGGGCACGTGGTCTGGACCGGACAGGATCAGGACGAGCTGAACACGCGGTTGTTGCAATGGTTCGGCGCGAAGCGATGAGGACGTAGCGGGGTCGAGCGGGTTCCCGGCTTCCCTGGGGGTGCCGGGAACCCGCTCGGCCGCGGTCAGGGGTGCACCGGACCGCCCCAGCAGTCCTGTTTGCCCAGCCGTACGGACGTGTTGGTGTACACGCCGTCGGCGATGGTGTCCTGCATGATCGACCGCTGGTCCGTCGGGCGCGGCCACTGGTAGCACCAGTGCTGGGCGAAGTAGCCGCCCGCCGCCTGGATCGGGTCGAAATCGCAGATGCCGTCGGTCTGGATGCAGTAGCGGATGGACCGGACGCCGGCGAAGTCCGGGCGGCCCGCGCCGAACGACACGTAGCCGCCGAACGGCGAGGGCAGGCCGGTCCCCGGCGGCAGCGTCGCGCTGATCCCGGTCCCGGCCGGGCCGGGCGGCTGCATCGGGTCGGCGAACAGTTTGGCGCTGAACTTGGCCTTGTCCACGCCCAGCTGTCCGTCGGCGATGTCGTTGAGCACCATGTTCGCCACGATCGCGCCCTGGGAGTAGCCGACGACGGTGAACTCGGCGTCCGGGTTCTCGCGGTAGGCGTCCTGGACGACCTGGCGGCCCCGGTCGTGTCCGATCGCGACGCTCCGGTCCATCGGGGTCTGGTCGCAGTTGGGCGCGCCGGCGGCTCCGGCGGGGTAGTCCACGACCCGCGCGATGCCGCCCCGCAGCCACTCCGGACGGTAGACCGACGCCTTCCCGTCGCAGGTGCCGCCGATCAGGATGTAGTAGTGCGCGTCGTCGGCGTGCGCCGGCGCGGCGCTGGCGAATCCCGCGCCGAGCGTGGCGACGACCGCGCCGATCAGCGCGATCCTCCTGGCTTTCTTTGCCATCGGGTCCCCTCCGCATCGAATGGTCAAGGTGTTGCTGAACGCATTCGGAAAGCTAGGGAAAACCCATGAAATCCTGCTGAAAGCATGATCGCCGCCGGACCGTGGCGTCGGCCGATGCCGCTGGTCAGGCCGCACCGGCACCCGATCCGAGTCCACTGGATCGGGTGATCCGCGGCGGACGCCGCCTCCCGGTCAACCCGGACTGCTCCCCCGGCGTGCGCCGCGAGCAGGAGGAACGTCGCGCAGGGGCGGGCCGGCGACCACGGTGTTGTGGACGGTGCCGATCCCTTGCACGGTCATGCGGACGGAGTCGCCGACGCGCAAGGGCGGCGGTTGCCGGTCGCCGTGCCATCCCCACAGTTCGGCGAGGCAGCCGCTCCCGCAGGTTCCGGAGCCGAGCACGTCGCCGGGCCGGACCCAGGTGCCGCGGCTGGCGTAGGCGATCAGTTCGGCGAAGGCCCAGGCCATGTTCGCGAGCGTGTCGCCGCCGATGCGGGTGTCGTTGACGAAAACCTCCATGGCCAGGTCGTACCGGCCGCCGCTTTCGCAGTCGGCCAGTTCGTCCGGGGTGACGAGCACGGGGCCGAGGGTGGTGGCGGTGTCCTTGCCCTTGGCCGGTCCGAGTCCGACGCGCATTTCCCGGCTCTGCAGGTCGCGGGCGGACCAGTCGTTGAGGATGGTGAACCCGGCGATGTGGTCCGCGGCCTCGGCGACGGACAGGTTGAAGCCCGCTTTGCCGATGACCACCGCGACTTCGAGTTCGAAGTCCAGCACTTCGCATCCGGGCGGCATCGGGACCGGTGCGCCGGAACCGATCGCGGCGTGCGGGTTGGTGAAGTAGAAGGCGGGCGCTTCGTACCAGGCGTCCGGGATCTCGCTGCTCCCGGTGATCGCGCGGAGCGAGCCGGCCGTGTGCTGTTCGAAGGTGATGAAGTCGCGGATGCTGGCGACCGGCACCGGGACAGCGATCGATGCGGTTTCGTCCCAGTCCTCCCCCTGGCCGACCGTCGCGGGGTCGCCGGCGGCGAGCACCTCGAAGACGTCCGCGGTCGCGGGGAGCAGGTCGATGCGATCGCCGTCGACGACGCCGTAGCGCTGCACACCGTCGACAAGTACGGAACCGATTCTCATGCAGTCTCCTCGTCGAAGATCGCCACCGCGCGGGTCCAACCGGCCGACGCCGCGTGGATCTTGACCGGGAAGCAGGCGATCTGGAATCCGGTGGCCGGGAGGCTTTCCAGGTTGTGCAGCTTCTCGATGTGGCAGTAGCCGATCTCGCGACCGGCTCGGTGGCCCTCCCAGATGACGGAGGGGTCGTGGTCGCGGGCGTAGCGTTCGGCGGTGTACCGGAACGGGGCGTCCCAGCTCCAGGCGTCGGTTCCGGTCACCCGCACCCCTTGCTCGAGCAGGTGCAGGGTGGCGGCGCGGCCGATTCCGCAGCCGGAGTCGACGTAGTCGTCCTGGCCGTAGCGGGCGCCGGCCCGGGTGTTGACCACCACGATGTCGAGCGGGCGCAGCCGATGGCCGATCCGGTCGAGTTCGGTGTCGATGTCGGCGGGCGTGACGACGTGGCCGTCGGGCAGGTGGCGGAAGTCCAGCTTGACTCCCGCCTGGAAGCACCAGTGCAGGGGCACCTCGTCGATCGTCATGGCCCGGCGGCCTCCGTCCATAGTGGACGCGTAGTGGTAGGGGGCGTCGAGATGAGTGCCGGTGTGAGTGGTGGCCTCGATGCGCTCGATCGCCCAGCCTTCGCCGTCGGGCAGGTCCGCGGCCGTCGCGCCCGGGAAGAAACGGAGCAGATCCGGGACGGACTGCCGGTGGTCGACGTAGCTGATCGAGGGCCGGTGGCCGGGCGGGTCGGAGGCGATCCCGCCCCGCAGCGGGACCGAGATGTCCACGAGCTGTCGCATGGCTGCTCCTTATCGCGGGATGACCGGGACGAGCAGATGGGAGGCGTGGTCGCCGCCGACGTGGATGGCGGCGGTCGTCGCCGGGCGGTGGAGATCGGGGTGGTCGTGGGTCATGAAGCCGAGGTCGCTGTCCCCGGGGACCAGCTCCAGGCGGAGCCGCTCGCCCGGGGCGAGGGTGATGCTGGTCGGCCAGATCTCGACCTCGAGCAGGGCCGGCTCGTCGGGCGCGAGGGGGATCTCGCGGGTGTGGGGGTGCCACGGCCGGTACGGCAGTGACTTCTCGGCATCGGTCTCGCGGTGGGAAGCCTTGAGCCAGCCCAGGGTCATCGGGACCGGGCCGCCCTGGGGGCCGACCGCCGGGATCGGCTCGCCGTCCGCGCCGATGTGCTGCACTCGCGCGAAGACGTCGAGGTCGTCCTGGTCGGCGCTGAGCCACAGGCGCAACGCGACCGGACCGGTCAGCTCGAGCGGCTCGGACACCGGGGCGGTGTCGAAGCTGGCGGGATACGCCACCGTCGCAGCGTCTGCGGGCGGCTCCCAGTCGAGGACACCGTCGCCGAGATGGAGCTCGCGCCACTGCGTCTGCGGAAGCGGGAAGTCCGTGGCGTCTCGCCATTCGACCTCCCGCCCGTGCCGGATCGCCAGCCGCACCGGAGCCACGCCGTCCATGCGGTCGGGCTGGTCTTTGAGGAAACGGTCGAGGAAGCGCAGTTGCAGATCCAGTGCCCACTCGGCGTAGTAGGGATCGATGTGGGTGCCGGTGTGCACCACGAGCCACTTGTCCCGCGAGGCCGCACGGGCCCAGCCCTCGATGTTGCCGCGCAGGTGGACGTGCAGGGCGCCCCAGTTGCCGGCCGACAGCACCGGCGCGGTGACGCGGTCGAGATCGACGATGTGCGCTTGGTGGTAGTCGTCGAGCACGGGATGGCGTGGGAGCACTTCGCGCCAGTCGTCGCCGTCGTCGCTGTTGCGCTGGGGGGTGATCTGGCGGTTCCACCAGAACTCGATGAACCCGTGGGCGTACAGGCCGCCCTGGTAGACGAAGTCGCGGTAGAAGTCGGTCGCGCCTTCCCAAGCCACGATCGCGGCGAGATGCGGCGGCTGGAGCTCCGCGACCCGCCAGCCCATCATCGCGAGCCACGAGATGCCGCTGGACGCCACCTTGCCGTTGGCCCACGGCTGCTGCGCCGCCCACTCGACGACGTCGTAGAAGTCCTCGGAATCGCCCGGGCTCATCAGGTCCATCCGGCCGGGCGACTTGCCGGTGCCCCGGGTGTCGGCGCGCAGCACCGCGTAACCGCGGGCCGTCCACCACTCGGGATCCGGGGTCTCCCAGACCATGTGCCCGTGCTGCGGCACCAGTTCGTAGAGCGGATAGCGGTCCGGCCAGTGCACGTCCTTGCCGTACGGGCTGATCGACGCCAGCACGGGAAACGCGCCGTCGTCGTCCGGCAGGAACACGTCGGCCAGGATCGGCGAGCCGGTGCGGGTGGGGACCTCGATGTCCCGTTCGATGCGCATCTCAGAACTCCTGTGGGGTGGGCAGCCGCTGTTAAAGCCAGTCGACTTGCGTCAGGAGTATGCGGCGCTCCTCCACTAAAAGCAAGCGGACTTGTATTAGAGTGCATGCCGTGAGCGATGCGGAGGTCCGGAGACGGCCGGGCGGACGGACGGCCCGCGTGCGCGCCGCGGTCCTCGAGACCACCAGCCTGCTCCTGCAGGAGCAGGGCCTGGCGGACCTGAAAGTGTCCGAGGTGGCCCGGCGCGCGCAGGTGAACGAGACGACGATTTTCCGGCGGTGGGGCACTCGCGAGAACCTCATCATCGACGCCTTGCTCGCCGACGCCGCCGAACAACTCCCGGTGCCCGACACCGGGAACCTGCGGGACGATCTGGTCGCCTACGCCACAGCGCTCGCGAAATACCTGACCTCGCCCGCCGGCAACGCCCTGGAGCGAACGCTGGCCTCGGCCGGCGACGACCCGGCCACCCAGCAGCTGCGCGACCAGTACTGGAACTCCCGCTACGCCCAGTCCGGCCAGATCGCCGCACGGGCGATCAAACGCGGAGAGCTGCCCGACGGCACCGATCCCCGCTTTGTGCTCCAGATGCTCGTCGCGCCATTGCACTTCAGAATCGTGCTCACCCGCGAGCCGCTCGAACCGGACCTGCCCACCCGCATTGTCGACGCCCTCCTCCGAGGGCTCGGCGCGGCCGCTGGACCTCCGCAGCCGAGGCCGGAACTCTCCTGAGACGCGGAGGGCGAGAACGTGACTCTCGCCCTCCGCTGCGACCTGTCCCGAATTGGCGACCGTGTTTCCTGCGACCCGCAGGAGGTGAGCGGGCCGTGTCCGACAGACTCATTCGCTCGCCGGGCACGGCTGAATGACGCACCGTAGCCCGCAGAATGGCCACCACTGCTGGAAAGGGTGACTCGCGAAGCCGCCAGTCACACCATCCCGCCGCGCAGTCCGGAGCCTCCGACTGCGCGAGGCTCGCGAGCGGGTTCAGCGGACGCGGGGCGTGAACTCCGCGAGATCCGGCAGCGGCGGCACCGCCCGGGCATACGCGTCCGCGGCCAGCACTCCGGTGGTGACCCGGGTGGCGGTGCGGCGGCCGAGTTCGTCGAGGATTTCCTGTTCAGTCCGGCCCCGGGCGAGCAGCAGCAGGAAGGGGTCGGCGTCGAGCAGCCACGCGACCTGGAACGACAGCGCGGCGGCGTGCCGGCACGGGAGTTCCCAGCCGGGGCAGTCGCAGTCCGGGTCGAGGTCGCCGATGCCGGGCAGCAGCGGGACGACCTCGGCCAGCTCCGGCGGCAGGTGCCGGTCGAGCAGCGCGGCGAGGTGCCCGGAGTGGTCGGCGGCGCGGTCGAGCAGCAGCTCCCAGTCCGTCGCGGACAGTTCGGCCAGGTGCACGCCGGTGTGGTACGGGCCGTCGTCGGCGTCGTCGGCGTCCTCGGTGGTCGCGGTGATCAGGCCCGGGCTGACCGTGATCGGGCCGACCAGGCCCGCCGCGGCGTAGCTGCGGCCCTTCTTCAGCTGCCGCAGGTCGAGCGCGGTGTCCTCCATCGCCTGCAGCCACGCGCGGCCCCACCAGGTGCGGGCGAACGGGCCGCGGCCGGCGCGGGCGGGGAACGCAGGGAATCCGCGGACCCGGTCGGTCATCGCGGCCTCCGGAGGGTGACGAGCTCGGCCAGTTCGGCGTCGGTGAGTTCGGTGAGCGCGGCCTCGCCGGAGGCGAGCACCGCGTCGGCGAGCGCGCGTTTCTCCCGCAGCATCACCGCGATCCGGTCCTCGACCGTGCCTTCCGCGACCAGCCGGTGGACCTGCACCGGCCGGGTCTGCCCGATCCGGTACGCGCGGTCGGTCGCCTGGTCCTCGACCGCCGGGTTCCACCACCGGTCGTAGTGCACGACGTGGTCGGCGCGGGTGAGGGTGAGCCCGGTGCCCGCGGCCTTGAGCGACAACAGGAACACCGGCACGTCGCCGTTCTGGAAGCCGCGGACCAGCTCCTCGCGCCGGGCGACCGGGGTTCCGCCGTGCAGCAGCTGCGCCGGGACGCCGCGCGCGGCGAGGTGCCGTTCGAGCAGCCGCGCCATCACCACGTACTGGGTGAACACCAGCACGGCGCCGTCCTCGGCGAGGATCGTGTCGAGCAACTCGTCGAGCAGTTCGAGCTTGCCGGACCGGCCGGCGAGCGTGCTGTCCTCAGGCTCGCCGAGGAATTGCGCGGGGTGGTTGCAGATCTGCTTGAGCGCGGTGAGCAGCTTGACCACGCGGCCGCGGCGAGCCATGCCGTCGCTCCCGGAAATGTCGGCCATCAGCTCCCGCACCGTTGCCTCGTACAGCGCGGCCTGCTCGGCGGTGAGCGACACCGGCCGGTCGGTCTCGGTCTTCGCCGGAAGCTCGGGCGCGATGCCCGGGTCGGATTTGCGGCGGCGCAACAGGAACGGCCTGAGCAGCCGGGATAGCTGTTCGGCGACGGCCGGGTCGGCCCCGGATTCGACCGGCTTTCCCCAGCGCCGGCGGAAGTCGGCGAGCGGACCGAGCAGGCCGGGCGTGGTCCAGTCGAGGATCGCCCACAGCTCGGTGAGCGTGTTTTCCACCGGCGTGCCGGTGAGCGCGACTTTCGCCGCGGAAGGCAACAGCCGCAACGCTTTCGCGGTGTCGGAACGATGGTTCTTCACGTGCTGCGCCTCGTCGGCGACCAGCAGATCCCAGCTCACCTCCGCCAGCGGCGCGGGGTCCGTGCGCAGCGTGCCGTAGGTGGTCAGGACGAAGCCGCCGCCGAGATCGTCCAGCGACCGCGCGGTGCCGTGGAACCGGCGCACCGGCGTCCCGGGCGCGAACCGGCGGATTTCCGTTTCCCAGGTGCCCAGCAGCGAAGCCGGGCACACGACCAGCGTCGGGCCGGCATCGCGGTGCAGGTGCAGGGCGATGAGCGTGACGGTTTTGCCGAGCCCCATGTCGTCGGCGAGGCAGCCGCCCAGGCCCAGCCCGGTGACGGGTGTCGAGCCAGTGCAGGCCGCGCAGCTGGTAGTCGCGCAAGGTCGCCGCCAGCCCGGCCGGCTGCGCCACCGGCAAGGGATCGGCCGACAGCCGCGCGCGCAGCTCCTCCAGCCAGCCGTCGGTGCGGACTTCCACCTGGTCGCCGTCGACCTCGGTGCGGCCGGTGAGCGCGACGCCGAGCGCCTCGATCGCGGTCAGCGGCTTGAGCGTGCGATCCCGGGCGCGGTCGGCGGTGGTGCGGTCCAGCAGCACCCACCGGTCCCGCAGCCGGACGACCGGACGCTGGGCTTCGGCGAGCGCGTCGAGCTCCGCGACGCTCAGCTCGCTGTCGCCGAGCGCGAGCTGCCAGTCGAACTGCAGCACCCGGTCGCCGCCGAAGAACGACCGCGCGTCGGACGGCGCGTCGCCCGGCCGGACCACCGCGCGGGCGGCCAGCCCGGTCAGCTCCGCGGGCCAGTGCACCGCCAGTTCCGCGGCGTCGAGCGCGCCGGCGAGCAGTTCGGCGATCTCGCGGTCTCCCAGCGCGACCGACGACGGAACCGCCGCCGACAGCAGCGGAGCCAGTGCGGGCCACACTTCGGCCCCGTGCCGCAGCGTCAGCAGGACCTCGTGCCGCGCCTCCTGGCTTCCGGTGCGCCACAGCTCTTCCGCGTCGACCAGCGGTTCGCTCCCGCCGTGCACCTGGACGACCGCGCGGAACCGGCCGCCCGCCAGGTCGTCGGATTCGATCCGCAGCGACACCCGCAGCGCCGGCCGCACCCCGGCGACGTCGCCGAGGAACCGCAGCAGCAGCGGGTACGGCTCCGGCAACCGCGCCGGATCTCCCGGGATCGGCGCCGCGTGGGCGTGCGGCGGCATCGCGTCGGCGAGGCGGCGCAGCCACGCTTCTTCGTCGGGGTCGAGCGGTCCGGTCCATCCGGCCGAGGCGCGCCGTTCCGCGGCTTCGGCGGCCAGCGCCCAGAACCGAGCCGACGGATCTGTCAGCGACCGCAGGACCGGCACCGCCTCCGCAGTCGGCAACCGCAGCGCGGGCACGGTGCGCACCCCGTCCGGCAGCACGACCTCGACCGTGCCGGGAGTCCCGGGACCGTCCGGCTCCGCGCCGTCCGGTCTCCAGAACACGATCCGGCCCGGCTCCACCACTGCTGAATTCAGTGCTCCGCCCTCCCCTGGCTGGCCGCTCCACGCTAGCCTACCGGAAAACTCCGTACTGCGTACAAGGAGCGAAATGGACACCGAGGAGGCGGGCGATCCGCGGCGGACCATCGAACTGCTCTGGGGCGTGCCCGGTCCCCCGCGCCGCGGCCCGAAACCGAAGCTCTCGGTCGAGCACGTGGTGTTCGCCGGGATCCGGATCGCGGACGCAGACGGGCTGGAGGCGGTCACCATGCGGCGGATCGCCGACGAACTGGGCGTCGCGACGATGTCGCTCTACACCTACGTGCCCGGCCGCGCCGAGTTGCTGGCGCTGATGCTCGACCACGCACACGGCGAACTCCCCGGCGAGCTGCCGGAGGGCTGGCGGGCCGGGCTCGCCGCGGTCGCCGAAGACCTGTGGCGGCTCTACCACCGGCACCCGTGGCTGCTGGAGATCCGCGTCGGCCGCCCGACGCTGGGCCCGCACACTTTCGCCAAATACGAGCGCGAGCTGGCCGCGATGGACGAGCTCGACCTCGACGACGTCCAGCTCGACGCGATCGTCAGCCTGCTCAACGGACTGGTCGCGGGCGCGGCACGCGGTTCGGTGGACGCGACCCGCGCCGCGCGCCGCAGCGGGATGAGCGACCTCGACTGGTGGAACCGCTCCGCGCCGGTGCTGGCCGAGATCCCGGCGGCGGACCCGGCGCACTTCCCGCGCGCGAGCCGGGTCGGCACCACCGCGGGGCTGGCTTACGGCGGATCCTCGGATCCCGAGCACCATTTCCGGTTCGGGCTCGAGCGCATCCTCGACGGGATCGGCCAGCTCGCCGGCGCCTGACCGCGCGAAATTGTCGGGGCCTCGGTTTACCGTTCGGAGGGTGTCGGCGGAAACGTCCGCCGGCGCGTACGAGGAGGGAGCACGTGGTGACCGGGCAGCCCGACGCGGCCGAAACCGCGCTCGCGCAGGCGTTCCGCGACGAGTGGGGCTCCGTCGTGGCCACGCTCATCCGCGTCGCCGGCGACTGGGACCTGGCCGAGGAGTGCGCCCAGGACGCGTTCGCGCTCGCCGTGCGCACCTGGCCGCGCGACGGCGTTCCCGACCGCCCCGGAGCGTGGCTCACCACCGCCGCCCGCAACCGTGCCGTCGACCGGCTCCGGCGCGCGGCCGTGGGAACGGGCAAACTCCGGGAGGCCGCGCTTCTGGCGGTCCCGGACGAACCGGCCACTGTCCACAGTGGAGCCGGCGACGCCGTCGGTTTCGAGGACGACCGGCTCCGGCTCATTTTCACCTGCTGCCATCCCGCGCTCGCCTTCGAAGCGCAGGTCGCGCTCGCGCTGCGTACGCTCGTCGGGCTCAGCACCGCGGAGATCGCCCGCGCGTTCCTGGTGTCCGAATCGACGATGTCGCAGCGGCTCGTCCGGGTGAAACGCAAAATCCGCGCCGCCGGGATCCCGTACCGCGTGCCGCCCGCCCATCTTCTGCCCGAGCGCACCGCGGCGGTGCTCGGCGTGCTGTACCTGTTGTTCAACGAGGGCTACGCGGCCAGCGAAGGCGACGACCTCCAGCGCCCCGACCTGGCCGGCGAAGCCATCCGGCTGGCCCGTCTGGTCCGCACCCTGCTGCCGGACGAACCCGAGGCCACCGGCCTGCTCGCGCTGCTCCTGCTGCAACACGCCCGGCGCAGTACGCGGAACGGCCCCGACGGCGAGTTGATCCCGCTCGACGAACAGGACCGGAGCCAGTGGGACGCCGCGGCGATCTCCGAAGGCACCGCGCTGCTGGAGGGAGCGCTGCGGCGGCGCACGCCCGGGCCCTACCAGGTCCAGGCCGCGATCGCTGCCTGCCACGCAACCGCCGCCCGCGCCGAAGACACCGACTGGGCGCAGATCGCCGGGCTCTACGTCCAACTCCTCCGTTTCCGGCGGGATCCCGTGGTCGAACTGAACCGCGCGGTCGCGGTCGGGATGGCCGTCGGGCCCGAAGCCGGGCTCGCCCTCGCCGACCGGCTGACCAACGATCTGGCGGGCTACCACCTTCTGCCCGCCACCCGCGCGGACTTCCTCCGCCGGCTCGACCGCACCGAAGAAGCCCAGGTCGCGTACGCCGAAGCGCTCGCGTCGGCTCGCACCGGAGCCGAACGCCGCTACCTCCGGAGACGACTTTCGGAAATTTCTTCGCCGGAGGTGTCTGTCTCCGCGTCTTCCGTTCGTCGGGAAGGCAAACCGACCCCGGAAGGACAGCCATGATCACCAAAACCCTTCGCGTGCCTGGCGCGGAGATCCACTACGACGTCGCCGGCTCCGGACCGCTGCTGCTCCTGGTGCCCGGCGGACCGGCGGACGCCACCGGGTTCACCGCGCTGCGCCCGTGCCTCGCCGACCGCTACACCGTCGTCACCTTCGACCCGCGCGGCATCTCCCGCAGCCGGACCACCGAGCTCGACGACGACCTGGTCGGCCAGCACGCCGAGGACGTCCAGCGGCTGCTCGCCGAACTGGACGCCGGACCGGTTTCGGTGCTGGCCAGCAGCGGAGGCGCGATCACCATGCTCGAGCACACCGTCCGCTACCCGGGAGCGGTGCGGACGCTCGTCGCGCACGAACCGCCGGTCAGCCGGTATCTCGGCGACCTCCTGGCCGATTTCCCGGACATCCCGGCGATTTACCGCGAGCACGGCACCGACGCGGCGGTCGGGGCGTTCATGGCCGCCAGCGGGTTCGAGATCCCGCCGCAGCCCGAACAGCCCACCGCCGAGGAAATCGAACAAGGCAAGCAGATGCGCGGCAACTTCGAGGTGTTCTTCGGCAAGCTGTTGGGCGCCATCGGAGCCTGGGAACCCGATCTCGAAGCGCTCGCCGCCGCGGACACCCGGATCGTCGTCGCGGTGGGCGACGCCGTCGGAACCCCGGCGTACGAGGCCGGCGTCGGGCTGGCCCGCGCGCTCGGCGGCGAGCCCGTCCAGTTCCCGGGCGACCACGCCGGGTTCGCCGCCCAGCCCGAGGCGTTCGCCGCCCGCCTCGCCGAAACGCTCACCGAGGAGAACTGATGCGCTACCTGCTGATGATCGCCGGATCCGAGGAGCCGACCCCCGAGCAGCTCGCCGTCGGCTGCGGCGGCTGGTCCGAGGACCTGCAAGAACGCGGCATCCTCGTCGGCGGCGGAGGCCTGCACCCGCCCGCTACGGCCACCACGGTGCGCGTGCGCGGCGGCGACGTCCTGCTCACCGACGGGCCGTTCGCCGAGACCAAAGACCAGATCGGCGGCTACGCCGTGCTCGAATGCGCCAACCTCGACGAGGCCGTCGAACACGCGTCCCGGCACCCGGCCGCCGCCTACGGCACCATTGAAGTCCGCCCGCTGCTCGGCTGACTCCCGCGTCCCCGAAAGGAACCACGTTGCCCTCCATTGTGGACAGAGACGAACAGCGCTACGTCGGCTACCGCGCGACGGTCGGCTTCGACGGCATGGCGGACGTCGCGCACCAGATCGCCGCGATCGTCGGCAAACTCGCCGAACGCGGCGTCGAACCCGCCGACGCCCCGTTCTTCCGCTACCTGCTGCTCGGCACGGATATGCGGACGGTCACCGTCGAAGCCGGAGTGCCCGTCGCGGACCCGGTCGACCTCGGCGACGAGTACTTCACCGACGTGGTGCCCGCCGGGAAATACGCCCAGGCCACCCACCACGGCCCGCCCTCCGGCCTCTTCGCCGCCACCGCCGACCTGCTCGCCTGGAGCGAAAAAGAGGACGTGCGCTGGGACCGCATCGTCGAGGCCGACGGCGAGCACTGGGGCGCGCGGCTCGAGATCTACCGCACCGACCCGCAGGTGGAGCCGGACGCGAACAACTGGGACACCGACCTCTGCTTCCGGCTCGCCGACTGACCCGCCGGTGGTCCCGGGGTCACACGCCCCGGGCCACCAAAGCGGCGACGAGACAACCGAATCCGGCCGCGGACAGCGCCGTGCGCGCCCGGTTCCAGCGCACCCACGGCTTCTCGAACCGGGCGCGCAGCGTGGCGACGTCAGCAGTGTCCTTCTCGAGGGCGTTGTTCATCGGCACGTTGATCGCGCCGGTCACCACGAGCATCGCCGCCAGCAGCACGCTGCCCGCGACAAGCCAGGGCAGCCCGCCCCGCGCGTCGCCCGTGAGGTGCAGGACCACCGCCGCGATCGCGAGCAATGGCGCGCCCAGGAACGACAGCATGAACCAGCCGTTGAGGATGGCGACGTTGATCCCGCGCATCGCGGTCACGAACGTGTGGTCGTCGGCCTGGGCGAGACCCGGCATCACCGACACCGTGTACGCGTAGAACAACCCCGCGATCAGCCCCGCCCCGACCACCGCCGCCACGAGCACCGCTTCGGAAACGACCGCCATCGCACTGCCCTCCTCTGTCCCGAACACACCCCAGTCAACCCGCGGACCGCGAGACGATCCATCGGTTATCCGCTCGGAACCATGCGTCATCGTCTCGCCAGGAGACCTCCATGCAGCACACGCTCCCCAACGGCGTCGCACTCGGCGCCGAACACTTCGGCGACCCGGCCGCGCCGCTCGTCCTGCTGGTCGGCGGCACCACGATGCTGTCGTGGCCGCACACCCTGTGCGAAGCCCTCGCCCGGGGCGGACGGCACGTCGTGCGCTACGACCTCCGCGACGCAGGCACCTCCACCACGCTCGCCCCGGCCTACACCCTGCGCGACCTCGCCGCCGACGCAGCCGCGCTGGCCCGCGAACTCGACGACCGGCCCGCGCACCTGGCTGGGATCGGGGTCAGCGGGTTCGTCGCCCAGGTCGCCGCGCTCGACCACCCCCAGGCGTTCTCCGCCCTGACCCTGTACGGAACCCGCCCCGTCGCGCCCGGACCAGTCGACCCCGACCTGCCCGACCACGACGCGAAGGCCATGCGCCAACTGTTCGCGCTGCCGATGCCGGACTGGTCGGACCGTGCCGCCGCCAGTGCCGTGATCCTCGGCAACGACCCGGACGCCGCCCGCACCGTCGCAGTCCGGATCTTCGACCGCGCGGCCAGCACCGAGCCGGTCGTGCAGATGGCCAACCAGCTGGGCATGGTGTTCTCCCAACTCGACTGCACGCCGCGGTGGCGCGAACGCCTGCCGGAACTCGCGATCCCGACGGTGGTGCTGCACGGCCGCCGGGACGTGTTTTTCCCGGTCGGCAACGGAGAAGCGCTCGCCCGCGACATCCCCGGCGCCCGGCTGGTCGTCCTGGACGACGCTGCCAGCGCGATCCCGGACGCTGCCGCCGACGAGATCGCCGCGGCGATGCTCGCTGCCTGAACCGCGCGGTGGGAGGCCGCCTGAAACACGAGGTGCCAGGCCGCCTGAAACGGGCACCTCGCGCGACCCAGAGCGGTGCCGGTTTTGGACCTGTCGCGAGCGGCCACCACGCCCGGCTCGACAGGCGCGCTCGACCGATGCCCGGCACTGGCGGCACCACGACGCACGCCCGGCCAAAGAACAGTCACTCCTCCCCGGACATCGTCGCGAACAGGTGCCGCACCTTCTCCGCCGCGCCGTCCGACAGGAACAGTTCCAGGTTGTCGGCCGACATCTGCGCCGCCGGTTCAGCACGCTCGAACATCGCCTGCTCGAACTTCCGCACGTCGCCGCCTTCAGCGAGGACCAGGGCGAGGTCCGCGCCGTCGCGCATCGCGAGGTTCGCGCCCTGTCCCGCGAACGGCGACATCAGATGCGCCGCGTCCCCGATCAACGTCACGCCCGGCGTCGGGTCCCAGCGCAACCCGATCGGCAACGCGGTCAACGGGTACACCGAGATCGGCCCGGACGAGGCGTCCAGCAACGCCAGGAACTCCGCCGGCCACCCGGCGTACAGCTCCTTCAGCGCGGCACGGGCACGGTCCGGGTCGTCGAACGGAATCCCCGACGTCTCCAGCCAGTCTTCGCCGCACCGCAGTGCCAGGTGGACCCGGATCGTGCCGTCTCCGTTGCGCTGCGCGGAAAGCGTGCGCTGCTCCCCGAGCGCGGAGAAGCTGCCTCGGCCGACGAGCGCCGACGCCGCCGGGTGCGCCCGGTCCGCGTCGTGGATGACCAGGCCCATTCCGTGCACGCCGCAGTACGCCGGTTCCGCGTCGGTGAGCAACGGGCGGATCCTCGACCGGGCACCGTCCGCGCCGATCAGGAAATCGCACTCCAGGGTGTCGCCGCCGGACAGGTGCACGCGGTGGCGTCCGTCGCCGAGCGGCTCCGCGCGAGTCACCGTGCGTCCCCAATGGACAGTGTCCTCGGGGAGCGCGTCGAGCAGCAGTTTCCGCAGCGCCGGCCGGTCCGCCTCGGGACGGCCCCAGCGTGCTTCGCCCTCCTCCGGAGCGATTTCCCGCCGCAGCAGGGTTCCCGCGGAGTCGTAGAGGACCATGTCCTGGCCTTCGGGACGGGCGATCGCGCGGTAACCGGCCTCCAGACCGGCCTCGCGCAGCGCCCACTGCCCCTCGTCGACCGTCAGGTCCAGCGTGCCGCCCTGGACTCGCGCGTCCTGGCTGGCGTCGCGTTCGCAGACCACGGCGTCGATGCCGTGCGCCTTCAGCACCCGCGCACAGGTCAGCCCGCCGAGCCCGCCCCCGGCGATCACGATTCGCATGATGACATCCCCTCGATACACTGTATTGGCAATATACACCGTATCGGAGGCGTCCCGGTACTGTCACTCGAAAAAGGAGCGAGCATGGACGAAGTGGTGTGGGAGCGGCCCGAACCGCTGGCGCGCGCGGCGCCGACGCCGTTGAGCCGCGCCCGCATCGTGGAGACCGCCTGCGCGCTCGCCGACGAAGGCGGTCTCGAAGCGGTGTCGCTGCGCAAAGTCGCGGCCGCCCTCGGCGCCGGGCCGATGCGGCTGTACGGCTACCTCGACACCAAAGAAGAACTGCTCGACCTGATGACCGACGCCGTCTACGGCGAGATCCCGCTGCCGGATCCGGACACCGAAGGCGTGGCCGCCCTCCGCGCGCTCGCCCACGGCTGCCGCGCGGCCGTCCAACGGCACGAATGGTTCGCGGACCTGATCGGCGGACGCCCCGGGCTCGGCCCGAACGCGCTCGCGTACCTGGAGGCGTCGCTGGCCGCCGCGGCCGGCCCGGGCCCGATCGAGGACGCCATGATCACGGTGTTCACCGTGCACTCCTACGTGACCGGTGCCGTGCGCAGCGAAATCCGCGAACGCCGGCTCATCAGCGACACCGGCCTCGACGAGGAAGGCTGGCAGCGCGCCGCCGGACCCTACCTGCAACGGATGTTCGACACCGGCCGCTACCCCACCCTCCTGCGCACCGCCCGCGACGCCGTGCACCCCGACGGCGACGCCGTCTTCGCCGCCGGCCTCGAACGAGTGCTCTCCGGACTCTCCCTCAGCTAGTTACCGCTTAAGCGGCAAGATGGGCCCATGGAGACCGCCGCGCTGGGTCCGACCACCCGCGTCATGCACGCGATGGAACAGCTCTGGGCCGAAATCCGGCGGCGGCACGCGGACGTCCCCGACGCGATCCTCGTGCTCGCCTCCGGAACGATGGGCACCACCACCGAGATCCACGGCCACTTCGCGCGGTCCCGCTGGCACGTCGGCGAAGGCGTCGAACCGCGCGCCGAGTTCTTCCTCGGCGCCGAAGGCCTGCGGCGCAGTGCGGCCGAGATCCTCTCCACCACCCTGCACGAGGCCGCGCACGGACTCGCCGCCACCCGCGACATCGTCGACGTCAGCGACGGCCGCTACCACAACAAACGCTTCGCCGCGCTCGCCGCCGAACTCGGCCTGCGCGCCGAACAGGCGGACCGGATCGGCTGGTCCTCGACCACCGCGCTCCCCGCGACCATTGAGGCGTACCAAGAAGAACTCACCCGGCTCGAAGCCGCGCTGACCGTGTGGCGGCACACCGAACAGGAGGTCGCCCGACGCGCCGTCGCGGCCCCGCCGGACGACCCGGAAACGCCGGGCGAGGTGGCCGAACCGCTCGCCCCGCCGGTGGTGATCGCGCCGGTCGACGGCCGAGGCGCGCACCGCGGCGGGCCGAACTACGTCGCGGCGATCTGCCGGTGCGAACCCCCGCGCCGGATCCGCGCGGCCCGGTCGATCCTGGAGTTGGGGCCGATTACCTGCACGTTGTGCACGGAGCCGTTCATCGAGGCTTGACCGCTGTTGCGGCAATCAGCGTGCCGAGCCAGCAAGCAGGTGCAGAATCCTGGCGATCGCTCATTCGGCCGCTGCCGTCGCCTGCCATGCGCCCGGGGGCATGCCTGTCGCCTTGCGGAAGAACACCGAGAAGTTGGACGCGTCGGGGAAACCGAGCGCGGTGGCGCAGGCGGCCGCGGTGAGGCGGTCGTGGGCGAGGAGCCGTTTGGCCTCCAGGACGATCCGATCGACGAGGTACGCCTTTGCGGTGCGGCCGGTGGCCCGCTGCACCGCTCGGGTGAGGGTGCGGGGCGCGTATCCCAGTGTCCGGGCGTAGTAGCCGGCGTCGTGATGTTCCCGGAAGTGCGCGTCGACGCTGGCCTGGAACAGCGGGAACACCGGATTGACCGACGGCGCTTCGGCGTGGCGGGGGCGAAGCCGCGCGATGAGCGCGGAGAGCAGGATCTCGGGCAGCTCCGCCGAGACATCTCCGGGCGGAGCGGATGCTTCGAGGAGGAGATGGTTGCGCGCGGCGTCGACGAACGGCCAGTCGGCGTCGGGAATCGTCCAGCGCACTTCCCGGGCCGGGGACGCGACGAGCTCCCGGGTGGCGGTGGTGACCGGCGCGGTCGGCACGAACAACACGACCTGTCCGGCCACGTCGGCGATGTCATCCCATCGGTGCACCGCTCCCGGAGCGATCCACACCGCGGACCGCTTCTGGAGCGGGTGTCGGAGGAAGTCCACGGTGACGGATCCGTGCCCGGCATCGACGACGGCGAGGACGTGGAAGTCGGCACGCTGCGTCCCGCCGTCGTTCAGCTCGCGAAGGCGGTCGAACGTCATGGTTTCGACAGCGGCGGCACCGTGCCCGACGGGCTCGTAAGTCATCTGCCGGATCACGGTCATCTGTCCATTTTTCACCATCGGCCGACCAGTCCTGCCGATGCCTCGGGATAGCGGAAGACATTGAATCAACACACAGAACAACATCCCTCAGAACATTGATCGAGAGAGTCATGATGACGACGACGCAGCAGTCGCCTCTGCCCGTTTACGACCACCGGCCGGGAACCGGGCCGACCCTGGTGTTCCTGCACTACTGGGGCGGATCCGCCCGCACCTGGGATCTCGTCGTCGGCCGCCTCGCGGGACGCGACACGCTCACTGTCGACTTCCGCGGGTGGAGCCGTTCGAGCACCCTGGCGGGCCCCTACGCCCTCCGCCAATTCGCCGACGACACGCTCGCCATCATCGCCGACGCGGGCGTCGCCGACTACGTCCTCGTCGGACATTCCATGGGCGGCAAGGTCGCGCAGCTCGTCGCGGCGACCCGACCCGCTGGCCTCCGCGGGATCGTCCTCGTCGGTTCCGCTCCGGCGAAGCCCGCCTCAGGGATCACGCCCGAGTACCGGGAGGGCCTTTCCCACGCCTACGACTCCGACGAGTCCGTCGCTGGCGCACGGGATCACATCCTCACCGCGACCGAACTGCCCGAGCAGATCAAGTCGCGGATCGCGACTGATTCCCGGGCCAGCACCGACGCCGCCCGCACGGAATGGCCGCTGCGCGGCATCGCGGAGGACATCCGCGAGCACACCCGGATGATCAGCGTTCCCGCGCTCGTCGTCGCCGGAGAGAACGACCAGGTCGAGACCGTCGACGTACTCGTCGACCACCTGATGCCCTACCTCGCCGACGCCGAGTACACGGTGATTCCGAAGACAGGTCACCTGATCCCGCTGGAAGCTGCGGCCGCCCTCGCCGACGCGATCACGGCCTTCGCACCCGCTGCCTGAACGCGCTCGGCCGCCTCGTCGCCAGAGGACGACATCGCGGAATGGCCACGTGACCTCTGCCCTGGTCGTCGCGGACACCAGCCACGACCAGGGCGAGCAGTTCTCCTGTTCCTCGCAGCAGAGCCGTGACCAGCGACTGTCAGCCGAGCCAGCCGCGATGCAACGCCGGTGCCAGTTCGTGCGCGGCCGAGTCCCGGATGGCGTTCTCGTCGTGGAGATAGCCCTCGGTGGTCGACAGCGCGGCGTGCCCGAGGTCGCGCTGCACCTGCCGCGGCGGGACCCCTCGCTCGATCGCGTGCGTCGCGTAGGAGTGGCGCGCCGAGTGCGGGTGGATGGTGTCGCACAGCGGCTGCAGATGCGTCGCGACGAACCGGGCCTCGGCGGTGTCCAGCAATTCCCGCAGCCGCGCGGTTTTGGGTGGCTGGCAGAACGTCGCGCACAACCTGCGCAGCAACGCGGTCACGTGCGAAACGTGCACGCGCGCGCCGGTGCTGGTGACGAACAACGGCTCGGCCCGATTCGCGCCGACCTGCCCGCGCAGTGCCGGGACCTGCGGCGTGACCCGGTCCGCGAGGTAAGCGTCGAGCGCGTCCGCCACCGGGGCGGCCAGCGCGACCTCCCGGTCCTTGGACCCCTTGCCGTGCACCCGAAGCACGCCGAAGCCGCCCGCGGTCGGCCGCCGGTAATCGCCCAGGTCCACGCCCACGAGTTCCTCCGCGCGCACGCCGGTGCCGATCAGGATCTCGACCATCGCCCGGTCGCGCAGGCCGTTCCGGCTGTGGTCGACCAGCAGCCACGCGGCGACCAGCAACGCCCGGCACGCGTCGAACGACCAGCGCGCGGTCTGCGACGGGACGCCGGAAGGCCGGTTGAGATGCTGCGCGCGCCGGTCCACCAGCGCCGCGGGATTGTGGCCGGCCAAACCTTCCCGCAGCAGGTACTTGCGGTAGAACGCGGACACCGCCGACAGCATCCGGCCGCGCGTCGCGTCGCGATACCCGGCCTGCGCCAGTTCGTCCAGCCACTGTTCGACGTGCTCCACCCGGACGTCGGCAAACGACGTGAACCCGTTGCGCAGACACCAAGGCAGCCACGCCAGCGCGTCCGGATCGGTCCGCCGCGCACGGCCGCGGCGGCGTCCCGGATCGGGCGGCTGATAGCCGGGCACCCAGTCGAGCGGGATGCCGAGATCGGTCGCGTACGCGATGCGGGTGTTGAGCGACGCGTACACGCGCAGGAATTCTCCGAACCGTTCCCGCGCGTCCTTGCCCGCTCCCCCGGCATCGGTGAGCGCGAGGGTCATGCGCGCCCGCCCGGATACAGCGCGGCGACGCCGGCGAGCACGAGATCGATCCCGGCGAGGAACTGCTCGCGGTCGTTGTGCTCGCGCATCTGGCTCGCCATCAAGCGGGTCGTCTCGTACTCCTCGGGATCGAGCGCTTCCCACGCTTGCGCCGTGGCGGCGAGGAATTCGGCCCGGTCCGCGTCCGGTTCGGCGACCTGGCTGTTCGCCGCGTTCTGCCCGGCCGCGCCCAGCACGTAGTGCATCAGCACCGACGTCGCGGTGAACCAGTGCTCCTCGGGCACGCCCAGCGCGCGGACCCGGCGGCCGAGGCTTTCGAGGATCCGCGGCGTCACCGGTCCGCCCGGGCTGCGGGACAGCTGGAGCAGCAGCTGCGCGGCGAGCCACGGATGCGCGTCGATCGCGGAGAACAGCCCGAGCGCCACCGCGTGCACTTCCTCTCGCGGCGAGCCGGTCGACCTCGCCGCCAGGGCGTCCGCCACCACCGCGTCGGTCGCGGCGACCAGCAGCTCGCGCTTGTTCGCGACATGCCAGTAGATCGCCCCGGGCCCCGTCGCGAGCCGCTCGGTGAGCACCCGGAACGTCAGGCCGCTCTCGCCGGCCGCGTCCAGCAGTTCCACCGCCGCCTCGACGATGCGCTCCCGGGAGAGTGCCTCCGTGCGCCGCTGTGCCCGGCGCGTCCCCGTAGCCATGCGCCCATCTTGACATATCTGGAGCGCCGTTCCAACATGGAATGACGTACCAGAACTTTTCGAAGGAGCCTTGTCATGACCACCTCCGTCACGATCGTCGGCGCCGGGCTCGGCGGCCTCACGCTCGCCCGCGTCCTGCACGTCCACGGAATCCCGGCCGCCGTCTACGAGGCCGAGCCGTCCCCGGCCTCGCGCGCCCAGGGCGGCCTGCTCGACATCCACGACTACAACGGCCAGCTCGCCGTCGAAGCCGCCGGGCTGACAGCCGAATTCCGCAGCCTGGTCCTGGAAGGGAGACAAGAACTGCGGCTGCTGGCCCGGGACGGCACAGTGCTGTTCAAACAACCGGACGACGGCACCGGCGGCCGTCCCGAAGTCCACCGCGGCGAGTTGCGGCAGATGCTGATCGACTCACTGCCGGAGGGCACCGTCCACTGGGGACACAAGGTCAGCGGCGTGCGCGCCCTGGGCGAGGGCTACGAGGTCGCCTTCGCCAACGGAAGCAAGGTCCCCGCGGACCTGCTGGTCGGCGCGGACGGTGCCTGGTCGAAGGTCCGGCCGCTGCTGTCCTCGGCGAAGCCGGAGTACACCGGCGCCGGGTTTGTCGAGACCTTCCTTTACGACTCGGATCGCCGGTTCCCCGCCGCCGCCGAAGCAGTCGGCGGCGGAATGCTGCTGGCGCTCGCGCCCGGCCACGGCATCACGGCCCATCGCGAGCGAAACGGAACCCTGCACGCCTACGTCGGGCTGGTCCGGCCGCTGGAGTGGTTCGACAGCATCGATTTCGGCGATCCGGCCGCCGCGACCGCCCGGATCGCCGCGGAGTACGAGGGCTGGTCGACCGCGTTGACCGCGCTGATCACCGAAAGCGACACCGCGCCGGTCTTCCGGCCGCACTACGGCTTGCCGATCGGACATCAGTGGGAGCGGGTGCCCGGCGTGACGCTGGTCGGCGACGCCGCGCACCTCGCCCCGCCGAACGGCGAAGGCGCGAACCTGGCCATGCTCGACGGGGCCGAACTCGGGAACGCGCTCGCCGCCCATCCGGACGACGTGGAGGCCGCGCTCGCCGAGTACGAGCAGGCGATGTTCCCGCGCGGCGCGGAAACCGCGGCCGAGGGCGCGCACCTGCAACAGCAGATGTTCGGCCCCGACGCACCGCAGGGCCTGGTCGCCGAGTTCGTCGCCGGGACGTAGGAACGCCCCGGGTGCGGGCGGGTCCCGCACCCGGGCCCCAGGTCAGGCCACCGCCTCCCGCAGCGACGCGGACAGCGCGCGGGCCTCGTGCTCGGTCATCCGGCCGGTCTCGTACGGCACGCCGTTGACCCACCGCTGCGTCAGCCGGGCGATCCGCTCTCCGTAGCGCTGAGCGGTGACCCGGTCGCCGTGCGATCCGGCGTCTTCTGGGCCGAGGTCGGCGTGGCTCTGGCTCATCAGCCCGAGCCACGAGCCGAGCCGGTTGACGTCGTCGCGGGTCCCGCCGCTCCAGTTGTTGCCCGGCATGTCGCCCACGCCGATCCACTGCATGCCCAGCTGCGCCGCGAACACCGACAGTTGCTGCAGCACCGCGAGCTTGTCGCCGCTCTGCGACGCGGACATGGTGAACCCGCCCGCCAGTTTGTCCTTCCACGCCTGTGTCGTGAACGGCGTGAACGCGGCCTCCATGAACGCCTTGAACACCGCGGAGACGCTGCCCATCAGCGTCGGGCAGCCGAGAACGATCGCGTCGGAACGGTCCAGCAGCGCCATGACGTCGCTGTCGTGCCAGCGGCCCGCGGTGACGTCCTCGGCCCGGATGTCGACGAGGTGCACCTGCACGCCCGGCACCTGCCGCGCCCCTTCGGCGAGATGCTCGGCCAGCAGGCGGGTGTGCCCGTGCACCGAATGGCAGACCACGGTCACGGTGGCTTCGGGGGCGCGGTCAACGGCATTGGCTGTCATGCGAAAACTTCTTCCGGTCGTGGGGAAATCCCCTGCTTGCTCCCCTATCCCATCCCGATCGCCGGACGTCATCAACGCCGTTCTCGCGCACCCAGCGATCGGTGACGCCGATCGATCCGGCTAGCCTGATCCGGTGGACAGGATCGAGCTGGAAGCGTTCGTCACGGTCGCGGAGGAACTGCACTTCGGCCGCGCCGCCGAACGCCTGCACCGCGGACAGCCGACCGTCAGCGACGCCGTCCGCCGCCTCGAGAAAACCTTGGGCGGCAAGCTTTTCCACCGCACCAGCCGCCGGGTCTCGCTGACCGATCTCGGCGAAGCCCTCCTGCCCGACGCCCACGCCGCCCTCGCCCAGCTGCGCCGCTTCCAGCACCGCGGCCGCGCCCTGGCCGGCGGAGACCGGACGCGCACCACGCTCGTCGTCGCCCACGCCGAGTACACCGCGCACCAGGTGCTGCTGCGCTGCCTGCCGCAGCTGCGCGAGCGGTTCCCGGACGTCACGATCGTGCCGGAGCCGATGCCGACCACCGCGCAGCTCGCCGCCCTGCGCGCGGAAACCGTCGGGCTCGGCATCGGATGGGCGACCGGCGGGATCAACGGCGTGCGGGCGCGAGTGCTGTCCGCCGAACGGTTCGTCGCCCTCGTGCCCGCGGCGCATTCCCTTGCCGGGCATACCGAACTGAGCGCGGCCGAACTGTCCTCGACCGCGTTGCTGACCTGGCCGCACCAGATCAACAGCGGGCTCTGCGACCGGCTGCTGTCCGCGTTCCAGATCAGCGGGGCGGACCTGCGGATCATCCGGACCGCCGACAGCGTGCAGGCCATCGCCGCCCACGTCGCCGCCGGAACGGGAATCGGGATCACCGTCGAGTCGGCGCTGGACCACCAGCCGCCCGGGCTCCGGATCATCCCGCTGACTGGTCCTTCGACGACCGCTGACCAGGTGGTTCTCTTGCCGGAGAATCCGTCGGAGGTCGCGCTCGCGCTGCGGGATTTGCTGCTGAAGGCGGCTGTGCCGAGTTAAGAGAGGATGCGGCAGCGCGGTTCCACCTGCCGTGCTCCAGTTCGCTGCCCAGTTCGTTGCGGAGACGACAGCTCAGCTCGTGCTGTGCCGACTGCGGTAGGCCGCGACGCTGGCCCGGTGCGCGCAGGTTCGGGTGCAGTACTGCTTCGAGCCGTTGCGCGAGAGGTCCACGTAGGTGGCCCGGCACCGGGGTCCGGCGCATACGCCGAGACGAGTCGGACCGAGCGTGGCGATCACGCGTGCCAGTGCGCTGAGCGTGGTCGCGGCCAGGTGCGCCGCGCAGCGGTCGGTGTCGGCGGCGACCACGGTCCACCAGCGGCCGTCCTCGTGGCGCAGCACCGGAGTGGCATGGCTGCGGCGCAGACCGTCGTTGATCAGGGCAGCAGCCGCGACCGCGTCGGTGCTGGATTGTTCGAGCACGCGGCGCACGGTCTCGCGCAGTGCGCGGACCTCCGTCAGGTCGGCGCGGGTGAGACGCCGCGAGGCACCGGTCCCCGAGCCCCATCCGACAGACGGATGGTCGGCGAGGAACTCCTGGAGCTGTTCCGCGGTCTCCAGCGTGTCCTCGCCCTTGACGGGTTTCCAGGTGTTGGCGAGATCGACGGCCGCCTCCATCCCGGATGAGATGTGACACGCTTCCAGCATTTGACGTATCTCCTCACGGGTTCGTACGGTGACATCCGTACAGCCTTTTACGTGTCACAGCTTAGCTGGGTGCTCCGGCGGCGCAGCCGGAAGCTCACGCCACCTTTCACCGGCACGTCCTGCCAGAACGGGAGCCAGCTATGGCCGCCGAGCCCTTCAAGGTCAGCGTCAGCGAAGCCGAGATCGCGGATCTGCGCGACCGGTTGCGCCGGACGCGGTGGCCCGAGCCCGAGCCGGTGCCGGACTGGTCGCAGGGAGTGCCGCTCGCCTACGCGCAGGAGCTGTGCCGCAGCTGGGCCGAGGACTACGACTTCGGGTTCGCCGACCGCGTCAACGCCTTCCCCCAGTACCGCGACACGATCGACGGCCTCGGCATCCACTTCCTGCACATCCGCTCGCCCGAGCCGGACGCGTTCCCGCTCGTGCTCACCCACGGCTGGCCGGGCTCGGTACTCGAGTTCCTGCAGATCCTCGGTCCGCTCACCGACCCCCGCGCCCACGGCGGCGACCCCGCGGATGCCTTCCACGTGGTCGCGCCGTCGCTGCCCGGCTACGGCTGGAGCGACAAGCCGACGACCACCGGATGGGGCGTCACCCGCACTGCCCGCGCCTGGGACACCCTCATGACCTCCCTCGGATACCAGCGATACGGCGCCCAAGGCGGAGACTGGGGCTCCGCGGTCTCCGGCGCACTCGGCGAAGTCGCACCCGAACGGGTCGCCGGCGTGCACCTCAACCTCGGATCCGTGGCAGCGGGCGCCTTCGACGACCCCACACCCGGCGAACTGGCCAACCTCGAGGCCGAGAAAGAGATGCAGCGCACCGGCCGGGGATACTCGGCCATCCAGGCGACCCGGCCGCAGACCCTCGGCTACGGCCTCACCGACTCCCCGGCCGGGCAGGCCGCCTGGATCGCCGAGAAATTCTGGGCCTGGACCGACAACCACGGCCACCCCGAAGACGCCGTGCCACGCCAGGCGATCCTCGACGAGATCTCGGTCTACTGGTTCACCGCCTCGGCCACCTCGTCGGCACGCCTGTACTGGGAAAGCTTCGCGCACTTCCGGGACAAGGTGACGGCACCGTCCGGACTGTCGGTCTACCCCCGCGACATCACCCGCCCCTCGCGACGCGAAGCCGAACTGCGCTTCACCGACCTGCGCTGGTACCAGCAACTGCCACGAGGCGGCCACTTCGCCGCACTGGAACAGCCCGAGTCGCTGGTCGAACAAGTGCGTGGGTTCTTCCGCCTCGTCCGCTGACCAGGCATCGACCACGCGGCGGCCGGTACCCCCGGGCGTGCCAGCTCGCCCTCGATCGCGCCGAAGAGGCTGATGCTCGCGCGGTGCGCGCGAGGGGCATGTCCTCCAGGCCCCTCGGAGCCGTCTGCAGCATGACTATATCAATAATCTCAGTTATCCATATAGTCAATTACCGGCAGATCTGGTCGACTGTTCGAGTTTTCTATCTGATACCTCGGGTTTAAGTATTGAAACTCTAACTGTAGAGTGTGCTCCACCAGCGGAAAGGGGTGCTGATGGAGACGGTGGGGCCGCCGATCCGGCGCGGGAGCCGGGAGGAGCGCCGGGAAGCGACCGTGCGCGCGTTGGCCGCCGGGGACGAGGCGGGGTGTGCGTACTGCGGCCAGCCGCTGCCGCCCATCCCCCGGCAGGGCGGGCGGCCGACTCCCTACTGCCCGGCCGATCCGGAGCGGTACGGGAGGTGGGGCGCGAAGGTCATCACGTGCGCGATGCTCGACGAGCAGCGCGAGATCTGGGTGACCGTCTACGGCCCCGACCAGCCGATGACCCAGCTCGACACCCGGGCGCTCGACGAGCAGCTCGGCTCGGCGCTGTCGGCGTTGGAACCGCTGCACGCGGAGCTGTCCGCGCTGCGCACGCACGTCGCCGACCAGACCGCAGCTGCCCTGAAAGCGCGGGAAGAGGCCGAGGCTGCTCGCGACGAGGCGCTGGAGCAGGCCCGGGCGGCGAATGCGGAACGCGCGCACGCCGTAGCCGCCGCGGAGGAGGCTCGCGCGGCCGAGGAGGCGGCCAAGCACCAGTCCGAAGTGGACCGAGCCGAGCGTGACGCTGCGCTCGAGAACGCTTCTGCGGCAAGGAAAGCGCAGGAAGCCGCATTGGCGGTCCGTGATGAAGCCGAGAACAACCGGCAGCGTGCGCTTGAGCAGGCGGCGTCCGCGCACGACCGGGTCACGGCGTTGCAGCGCGAGATTTCCGCATTGCGCGCGACGGCGGTCGAGGACCTCGAACAGGCCCGCCGCACGGCAGCGGAAGCCCAGCAGGAACTTCGCGCGTCGTTGACCGCCGAGCACGAAAGCCGGATGCGCGAGCAACAACAGCGGTTGCGTGAGCAGGCGGCGGAGGCGGACGACCGGGTGCGCAGCGTCCAGGTGGCGGCCGATCAGCGGGTCGCGGAGGCCGCAGCGCAGTTGAGCCAGGCGACCAAGACGTATGCCGAAACGCTGGCTCCGTTGCACGCTGAGCTGGGAGAACTGCGTGCTCGCGTCAGTGCACAGGAGGCGGAGCTTGAGGAGTTGCACCGGCTTCGCGAGGCTGAGAAGGCGGAGAAGGCGGAACAACCGGAAGAAGCCGAGTGACCGGGCGTGGTGGCTGCAGATGCGAGCAGCCACCACGCCCGGCAGGGTTGTGGTTCAATACCTTCAGTCGCCGGGTTTCCCGGCGGACAGTCATCGCCCGCGGTGCTTTTCCTGGCCCGCGTAGGCGCGCTCCCCACGGTGAGCACTTCAGAGATCCCGGCCTCGTCAGGCCCTCCCCGTCGTGCGGACGACCCGTCCGCGAACCAGTCCTGCCCGAGAACGGAGTGGAACCATGCCCACCGAACGCCTCACCAACGGCACCGAACGAGAGCTTCTCGAGAACACGCTCGACCGCAACCGCGAAGCCCTGGCCGAGACCCTCCGCGGCCTGTCCGAGGCTGACGCCCGACGGCGGCTCGTCGCGTCGCTGTCGACGCCGATTTCCGTGGTCAAGCACGCCGCCGCCGCGGAACGGATCTGGTTCCAACGGTTCTGGGCGGGTCTCGACGAGTCCGAATGCGACGGATACTCGAAGCGGGACGTCGGCACCTTCGCCGTCTCCGACGACGAGACCGTGGCCGACGTGATCGCCGAGTACGAGCGCGCCAGTCAGCGGTCGCGGGAGATCGCGGCGCGCTTCGAACTCGACGACACCAAGGAGTTCCCCGGCGAGGGAACCGTCAGCATGCGCTGGACTTTGCTCGCGATGATCCAGGAATTCGCCCGGCACGCGGGCCACGGCGACATCCTGCGCGAGCAGATCGACCAGCCCCTGTCCTGACCCCCTGGCCTCGGCGGCCTACTGGTGCTTGGCGAGGAACGGCAGGACCGCGTCGGCCATTTCGTCGGGCACTTCCTCGGCGAGGTCGTGCCCGGCGTCGAAAACGAGTCCGGTGACGTCGTGGGCCATGATCCGCATCTGGGATTCGGCGCGTTCGCCGATGAACGCCGACCCGCCGAGCGCCAGGACAGGCAGGTCCAGTTTCCGTTGCGCCGCTTGCCGATTCTGTTCGGCGTCGACGAGCATCGCCCGGTAGATCGCGAGCATCGCGCGGATGCCGCCGGGCATCGAGTAGCAGCGCACGTACTCCTCGATCGCGTCCGGCGTCGCGCTGTCCGGGCGGCTGCGCTCGAACTTGATCAGGTACGTGATGAGCTCGCGTTCGTGGCCGGCGATCAGCATCTCGGGAACGTCCGGCTGGAAGTAGAAGCCCAGATGCCACAGATGCATGCCGCTGGCGACGTTCTCGGCGGTGAGCGCGGTGTGGTCCTCGAAGCCGAAGCCGGGGAACAACGCCTCGGCGAACACCAAGGACGTCACTCGGTCGCGATGCCGGGCGGCGAGCTGGTAGCCGATCACCGCTCCCCAGTCCTCGCCCACGACGGCGTAAGTCTCGTGGCCGAGGCCGGCCATCAGTTCGGCGACGTCCTCGCTCATCGTCGCGGAGTCGTAGCCGTCCGTGGGGCGGGCGGAATCGCCGAGACCGCGCAGGTCCGGGACGACGACCGTGTACTGCGGTGTGAGCTTCGGGACGAGGTGCCGCCAGTGGTAACCGGTCTTCGGCACACCGTGGAGCAGCACCACGGCGGGGCCGGATCCGGCGGTCCGGTAGTGCAGGCTCGTTCCGTTGACCGCGGCACGGCCGGTGCGGACTGGAGTTTCGTCGTGGTCGAACATCGTTCCCTTTCTTGATCGGACGTTCCAGTTTGAGGGCACCACGAATCAGTCGAGGGCAGCCAGGGCTACCTCCACGAGGGGTTCGAGGGCGCGGGCGTCCGGGGTGATCTTCGCGGAGACCAGCAGCCCGTTGAGGAAGGTGACCAGGAAGGCGGCCAGCGTAGGCGGATCGTGCCGCGCCGCGATCTCGCCGCGCTCCGCCGCGACGCACAGCACCTCGGCGATCGCTTCCTGGCTGGCGTCTTGCATGTCCCGCACCGTGCGCCGGGTCGCGGCGTCCCCCGGCAGGCGTTCGCAGACGGCGTTGACCGCCAGGCAGCCTCGGCCGTCGTCGGCCGCGGCGATCCGGACCCGCTCGACCAGGAGCGTCCGGATCGCCGAGCGGGCGTCGGCGCCGTTTTTCAGGCTCTCGAGCGCGGTCGCCGCGAGCGTCGCGCGGTAGTGCTCGAGCGCGGCGCGGTACAGGCCGTCCTTGTCGCCGAAGGCGGCATACAGCGAGCCCTGCCCGAGACCCAGGTGCTGGGTCAGATCGCGCACCGAGGTCGCCTCGTAGCCGCGCGACCAGAACAGTTCCATCGCACGGCTCACGGCCGCTTCGGTGTCGAACTCGCGGGTGCGGACCATGGCCGCCACCCTACGCCATTATGGATCGTTCGATAAAGAAAGGGAGCTGCAGCCATCCAGGCTGACGGGTCGGTGCTCGATCGGCACCGTCCCCGTTGGTACCGCTGACTTCCCGGGCGTCGTGGTCGTCGCGGGCAGGTGAGCGGCGACTACGCTGGACCGGTTCGCCCGCCTTCGCTGGAGAGACCTTGCCCGACCGCCGCACCCTGACCGCCGACTGCACGAGCTGTTTCGCGCTTTGCTGCGTGGCGCTCACCTTCACCAAGTCAGCCGACTTCGCCATCGACAAGCGGGCCGGCGACCCGTGCCCGAATCTGCGGCCCGATTACCGCTGCGGCATCCACGATCGGTTGCGCCCCAAGGGTTTCGCGGGCTGCACCGCGTACGACTGCTTCGGTGCCGGACAGCAAGTGTCGCAGGTGACCTTCGGTGGCCGGAGCTGGCGCGAGGCTCCGGAAACCCGCGACCGTATGTTCGCCGCGCTCCCGGTGATGCGGCACCTGCACGAACTGCTCTGGTATCTCACCGAGGCGCGCTCGCTCGCCGTGACCCACGAGATCCATGCGGATCTGGACGCCGAGATCGCCGACATCGAACAGGCGACTGCCGGAGACGCGGACGCAGTGCTGGCGATCGACGTCGACGCTCGTCGCGCCCAGGTCAACCCGTTGCTGGTGCGCACCAGCGAGCTGGTCCGTGCCGGGGCCGGGCGCAAGAAGGACCGTCGCGGTGCCGACCTGATCGGCGCGAAACTCGCCGGCGCGGACCTGCGCAGCACGAACCTCCGCGGCGCCTACCTGATCGCGGCGAACCTTCGAGGCGCGGACCTGCGCCGCGCTGACCTGATCGGCGCGGATCTGCGCGACGCCGACATCCGCGGCGCCGACTTCACCGACAGCATTTTCCTTACCCAGTCCCAGGTGAACGCCGCCCGCGGCGACGCGGAGACCAAGCTGCCTCCTCGGCTGGCCCGCCCCGAACAGTGGTAGTCAGCGCGGCCGGGTGGACCCCACTACGACCCCGCCGAGCCGGGCGATCCAGCTGCCGCACACACAGCGCACGTACTCGGTCCGACTGCTCGCCGACGCGGGAACGACGGCGGAGGCAGGCAGTTCGGCCAGAGGCCAGCCACAGCGGGGGCAACGGTTTTCTTCCATGACCGCCATCGTGGAGTAATGGTTCAGTGCAGTTCAACCCTTACTGATTTCTGCACAGCGGAGCGTCGCGGAGACCCGCCCGGGAGTCGAACCCGGAAGCCCACGGCTTTGCGGGCCGTGCCACGACCGTCGTGAAACGGGCCAGTCGCGCGCCGTGGTGCCGATCCACGTTGGCGGGGCTTATGAGGCTCCGCTGGTTGCCGAACCGCGCGCGGGTGCTGCTGACGCAGCGGGACCGTCCGATGAGGACGGAAGTCAGGTCGTGCTGAGTTCGTCCGGGGGTCTGCCTCTCGCATAGCAGCGCGACACGAGTCGCTGGCCAGTTGTTCGACCAGCGATGATCGAGCTGCCCGGCGGCAGCTGACGACGATCGTGCCCCCGGCAGGAGTCGAACCTGCGTTCCCGGCTTCGGAGGCCGGCGTCGTGTCCGCTGGACCACGGGGGCGGAGTGGGCCGCCAGGGACTCGAACCCTGAACCCGCCGGGTAAAAGCCGGCTGCTCTGCGCGATTGAGCTAACGGCCCGCGTCAGTGCGGGATGGTGCTGCCCGTCGAGGGTTCGAACCTCGGTTTCCGCGTCCGGAGCGCGACGTCCTGCCAGGTGGACGAACGAGCATCGGCCTCGGATTCGGACCTGGGCCAGCGGATCCAAAATCCGCGCTGCTGCCGGTTACCCCAACCGGGAACGCGAGACGGGAAGTCGGATGCCCGCGGGTCGAACGCGGTGTCTCCTGGTCCCGAACCAGGCGGGGTCGCCAATGCCCCTCGCATCCGGACAAGGCGCCGGCGCCCCCTCGGCGCCGGGCCCCGTACCCCTGCCAGGACTCGAACCTGGCACCTCCGCATTCGTAGTGCGGCGCTCTTTCCCGCTGAGCTACAGGGGTGTGCGTCCGGCTCCCCGACGGCGCCGGACCGCGAACGGCCGGAGGGCATCGAACCCTCTTCTTCGGTTTGGAAGACCGACGTGTCCGCCGAGTTCACCACGACCGCAGGACGCGCCCTGACCAGGGCGCAGTGGTGAAGGAGGGAGTCGAACCCTCACTGCCCTCGAACGGGCTCCCGGTTTACCGCCGGGTGGGACCGCCGCCGTCCCGTCTCCACCGTGCGGGTCCGGCGGCGCGTGGCTGCCGGACCCCGCGCTCGTCCTGGCCGCGGGTGAGGCGACGGGGACGAGTCTCGGAAATGTCTTTTTGCTCCGCTGTGCAGTTGTCAAAGAACCGCGCTCATCGCGAAAATGGGCAGCAGGGAAATACCGTCGCGAAGAAAACGCGGCGGCGGGAATGAATTGCGTTCGGACGCCCTGACGAGAGAAGCCGCCCGGATCGGTTTCCCGACGGGCGGCTCCCTGTGCGCAACTGCTGCTGCGTCAGGTCAGGGAGCGGATACCGCCCGGGAGACCGCCTTTTCGGCCCATGCGGCACTGGTAGGCAAGCGAACGCCGGGCAGCGCGGAGGGCGGCCGGATACCGGCCTCGCATCTCCCGCTTCCGCATGTTCGTCATGACCGCTCCTTCATCCGCTGTAGTGCATTCATCTTCACCTACGGCGAAGCGATGCGTCAATCTTATTTTCCGGAGAACTGTTTTCGGCCGGGCTTTCGCCGGAAGACGGATCGTGTTGTAATGGTCGAGTGCACTTCAATCCTTACGGTGGCGCGGGCGCGCAAGTAGCCGCCGACCTGGCGACCCTTGCCCAGCGCGACGACGTCACGGCCGCCGAGGTGCGGGCCGTGGGGCAAGCGCACGACATGGTGCTGCCGCGCATCGCTGCGGACGAGGCGGCGCGGATCCTGGCGTGGGGGCGGCGGCTGCACCGGGTGTTCGTCGCGGAAACGACGGCGGAGCGGGTCGATCTCGTCAACGAGCTGCTCGCCGTTGCCGCGTGCCGGCCGAACATCGCCAGCCACGACGGGAAAGCGCCGCATCTGCACTACTCCAGCGAAGGCGCGGACGTAGTCGAGCGGTTCCACGCCTACACCGCCGGCGGGCTCGCGCATCTGGTGTGCGAGGAGCCGCACCGTCTCGGCGTCTGTGCGCGCGAGGGGTGCGGCGTCGCGTTCGTGGACACGTCGCGCAACGGACGGCGGCGGTTCTGTTCCACTCGCTGCGGCACGCGGGTCAATGTCGCCGACCATCGCGCGCGGCAGCTCGCGGGCTAGGCCGTCAGTCGAGAGCTTTGACGGCTTCGGCGAACGACTCCAGCTCCGGATACTTCGGGGCGATCGTGTCGCCGGAGGATTCGCCGCGCAGGCGCCGGCCGATCCACGGCAGCGCGTGTTCCCGTCCCCAGCGGAGGTTCGCCGTGCGCTGTTCCCGCGCGGACAGGCGGGGCCGCGGTCCCAGCGCGACGTGCGTGAGGCTGTGCTGCACGCCCAGCGCGTCGAGGACGGCGATGGCGATTTCGGTGTGCCCGGCGGCGTTGAGGTGCAGCCGGTCCGGGGACCACATTCGACGGTCGCGCAGCTGGCGCATCGACCACATGTCCACCAGCAGCGTCTCGTGCCGCGCCGCGATGCCGCGCACGTGCTCGTTGTAGATCGCGACCCGGCCGCGGATCTGCCGGAACAGCGCGTCTTCCACGCCGTCGACGCCGGTGAACAGCAGCACCTGCGCACCGGCCGCGCGGAACCGGGCCACGGCGCGCTCGTAGGAGTCGGCGAGGCTGTCGATGTCGACGCGCGGCCGCATCAGGTCGTTGCCGCCCGCGTAGAGCGTGACGAGGTCCGGCTTCATCGCCAATGCCGGTTCGACCTGTTCGTTCAGCACCTGGGGAAGGAGCTTCCCGCGCACCGCCAGATTGGCGTACCGGAACCCCGGCTCCCCGGCCGCGAGGACCTCGGCGACCCGGTCGGCCCAGCCGCGCACCCCGTTGCGCGCGGACGGATCGTCGTCCCCGACGCCTTCGGTGAACGAATCGCCAATACAGACTAAGCGGTTGGTCATTGCCTCAGTTTAGGCCCGGCTCCCCCGCGCTGGTCACGGCGCCCGGCCGCGGATGCTTCGCCGGTTCAGGGGCGGAGGCCGTCGAACAGGATCGCGATCGTGCGGTCCCGCAGTGCGCGATCGGAGCCGACGTGCTCGGCTGCCTTCGCGGTGCCGATGATCACCGGGATCAGCTCGGTCGTGGTGACGTCGCGCCGCACCGCGCCGCTGTCCTGGGCGCGGCGCAGCAGCACGCCGAGGGATTCGCGCAGCCGCTCCCCGATCACCGAACCCGTGCTGGGCACGCACACGCCGGCGGAGGTGAGCGCTTCGAAGTAGGCGTTTTTGGCGCTGGACATCTCGATCCAGCTGGTGAGGAAGGTGAAGAACGCGGCCCCGGCGTCCTCGGCGTTCTGCGCGACGACGGCGTCCGCCTCGTCGACGAACCGGTGCAGCCGCGCGTAGAGAACGGCTTCCAGCAACGCTTCTTTCGTGGGGAAGTGCCGGAACACCGTGCCGATGCCGACGCCGGCCTCGCGCGCGACCTCCTCGGTCGGCGCACCGGTGCCCTTGGCCGCGAACACCGTCTCGGCGGCATCGAGCACCTTCGCGCGGTTTCGCCGCGCGTCGGCGCGCAGCGGTTTGTCCTCCGTCACGGCTGCGATGGTAGTCGCGCGCCCTGGTCGCGCGGCGCCCGATCCAGGTCCGTGCGGCGTGCCGAAAGGGCGGAAACAACCCGTCCGGAGCAAGCGCCAGGAATCGTCAAACCTGGTCCGCTCGTCCACACTATAGTGTGACGACCGTCACGAGAGGTGCACGACCATGACTCTAGGCGACAACGAGGTCACCCAGTCAGTCCAAGCTTCCTCCGGCGACCGCCGGGTGCAGGTACGCCGGGCGGCTCTGGCCGGTTCGATCGGCACCACCATCGAGTGGTACGACTTCTTCCTTTACAACACCGCCGCGGCGTTGGTCTTTCCCCATCTGTTCTTCCCCGCGTCGTCCTCCTACGCCGGGGTCATGCAGTCGTTCGCCACCTACGCGGTCGGGTTCGCGGCCCGCCCGATCGGCGCGGCGATCTTCGGCCATTGGGGCGACCGGCTCGGGCGCAAGGCGACGCTGATCGTCACGCTCCTGCTGATGGGCTTGTCCTCGGCAGTGGTCGGCCTGCTGCCCGGTGCGGCGACCATCGGCGTCGCCGCACCGCTGATCCTCGTCCTGCTGCGCCTGGTGCAAGGCATCGCGATCGGCGGCGAGTGGAGCGGATCGGTGCTGCTGGCCATGGAATGGGGCGACCAGCGGCGGCGCGGCCTGCTGGCGAGTTTCGCGCAGGTCGGCGTCCCGGTCGGGCTCGTCCTCGGCACCGGCGGCATGACCTTGCTGTCCGCGACGCTGTCTCCGGACGCCTTTGCCTCGTGGGGCTGGCGAATCCCGTTCCTGCTGAGCCTGGTCCTGGTGGCGATCGGCCTCGTGATCCGGCTGCGGATCCTGGAAACTCCGATGTTCGCCGCCGCGGTGGCGGCCAAGCGCACCTCGAAAGCGCCGGTGAAAGACGTGGTCCGGCACCACTGGCGGGAGATCCTGCTGTCGGCCGGGTTGCGGTTCAGCGAGCAGATGCCGTTCTACCTGTTCACCAGCTACGTCCTGGTCTATGTCGTGCACCGGCCGGAATTCAGCAAGACGTTCGTGCTCAACGCGGTCCTCGTCGGGGCGGCCGCGGAACTGCTGCTGATTCCGCTGTTTTCCCAGCTGTCCGACCGGATCGGCCGCAAGCAGGTGTACCTGACCGGCGCGGTGCTGACCGGGATCATCGCGTTCCCGTACTTCACCGTGCTCACCCACAGCGGCCACGCGATGATCTTCCTCGCCGTCATCGTGTCGCTGGTCGCGCACTCGATGCAGTACGGCCCGCAGGCGGCGCTGATCGGCGAGAGTTTCCCGACGCATCTGCGCTACGGCGGCGCGGGCTTGGGATATCAACTGGCTTCGGTGTTCGCGGGCGGCCCCGCTCCCCTGCTGGCGACCTGGCTGCTGCACATCACCGGAACGCCGTACTCGATTTCGATCTACATCGTCGCCTCGGTCGTCGTGACCGTGCTGTGCGTGATCGCGCTGCCTGATCGCTCGAAAGCCAACATCGACGACGTCGGCGTATACGCCCGCTGACCGCACGAAAAAGGGGGCTGCCGCACCGAAAACCGGTGCGGCAGCCCCTGTCGGGAACGAATCAGCGCTGCGGCGGAGGCCCGCCCTGCGGCCCGCCGAACGGACCCTGCTGCGGGAACGGCCCGCTGCCCGGACCCTGCGGTCCGCCGAACTGCTGCGGCGGCGGCCCCTGGTACGGCCCGCCCTGCGGTCCGGCCGGAGGCTGCGGCTGCGGTAACGACTGCTGCTGCTGTGCGGGCGGCGGAGCGCTGGGCTGCGGCGGCTCCGGCGGCGCGGGCGGTTCCTCTTCCCGGACCGGCTCGGGGGCCTTCGGCTTGGCCGGGACCCCGCCGATCGCCCGCCGGGCGCCCTCGCTCGAAGCCCCCAGCGGGCCTTCGACCTCCTTGCGCGCCACGGCTTCCGCGGCCGCGACCGCTTCGGCGACCTTCGGGTCGCTGCTCGTGTCGAACCACCCGGCGACCTCTTCGTCGTCGAGGTCCGGCTTGGCCGGGGTGTCGTCCTTCGGCGGCTCGTACCGGAACACGCCGTCGTCGCCGGGAGCGCCCAGCGCGCGGGCGAAGCCTTCGAGGGCCTTGCCGTAGTCGCTCGGGATCATCCAGACCTTGTTCGCGTCGCCCTGCGCCATCTGCGGCAGCGTCTGCAGGTACTGGTAGGCGAGGACTTCCGGCGTCGGGCGGCCGGCCTTGATCGCCGCGAACACCTTCTCGATCGCCTTCGCCTGGCCCTGCGCCTGCAGGTAGCGGGCGGCTCGTTCACCCTGTGCGCGCAGGATCCGCGACTGCCGTTCCGCCTCCGCGGCGAGGATCGCGGCCTGCTTCTGGCCTTCGGCCGCGAGGATCTGGCTCTGCTTCTGGCCTTCCGCCGTCTTGATCGACGATTCCCGCTGGCCTTCGGCGGTGAGGATCATCGCGCGCTTCTCCCGGTCGGCGCGCATCTGCTTCTCCATCGAGTCCTGGATGGAGGCCGGCGGCTCGATCGCCTTCAGCTCGACGCGGGCGACGCGGATGCCCCAGCGGCCGGTCGCTTCGTCGAGCACGCCGCGCAGCTGGGTGTTGATCGAGTCGCGCGAGGTCAGCGTCTCCTCCAGGCTCATGCCGCCGACCACGTTGCGGAGCGTGGTGGTGGTGAGCTGCTCGACGCCGATGATGTAGTTCGAGATCTCGTAGACCGCCGCGCGCGAGTCGGTGACCTGGAAGTACACGACGGTGTCGATGTTCACCGTCAGGTTGTCCTCGGTGATCACCGGCTGCGGCGGGAACGAGACGACCTGCTCGCGCAGGTCGATCCGCGCGCGCACCTTGTCCAGGAACGGGACGAGGAAGGTCAGGCCGGGCGAAGCGACCGTGCGGAACCGGCCGAGCCGCTCGATCACCGCCGACTGGGCCTGTGGCACCACCATGATCGCCTTGACCACTGTGATGATGACGAACAGAGCCAGCAGTGCGACCACGACGATCGCTATTGTCGACAAGAGCGTTTCCCCTTACCTAGTACCGTTTTTCTCGGACGGCGCCTCACGCGACGATGTCCACCACGGCCGTGGCGCCGGAGATCTCGACGACCGTGACGCTGGTGCCCGGGGCGATCGGCGGCTGCGATTCGTGCACGGCGCGCGCCGACCACACCTCGCCGCCGATTTTCACCTGGCCGGCATCGTAGTCCACAGTGGACACCACGACGGCCCGGGCTCCGACCAGCGCGTCGATGCCCGTGGGGATGGCCGAACCGGACAGGAAACGGCGCTTGAGCGCCGGACGCGCCAGCGCGAGCAGCCCGACCGAGCTGAGCGCGAACACGGCGACGTCGATGTAGATGTTGCCGGTGAGCGCTTCCGAGCCGGCTCCGAGCAGCGCGCCGATGCCGAGCATGATCAGCACGAAGTCCCCGGAGATCACCTCCGCGATCATCAGGACGATGCCGATGATCAGCCAGATCAGAGCCGCTGCCATGCCTTCATGCTCTCAGATCGCGTCGTTTCGCACCGGGCAAGCTACCCGACGTGACCGACGCGTGACCTTGGATCTTCCCGGCATATCGGGCATCACGGAGCGTCGTCGCCCGGTTCGGTCACGAAGTCGATGAGCCGCTCGACCGCGCCGATCAGCGGCGTTTCGAGATCGCGGAAGCTGCGCACCCCGGCGAGCACGCGCTGCCACCCCTCGTACGGTTCGCCCCAGCCGAGCGCGTCGCAGACGCCGGTCTTCCATTCGATGCCGCGCGGGATCTCCGGCCAGGCGCGGATGCCGACCGACGCGGGTTTCACCGCCTGCCAGACGTCGATGTACGGGTGGCCGGTGACCAGCACCTGCTCGTCGCGGATCTGCCCGACCAGCCGGGATTCCTTGCTGCCCGCCACGAGGTGGTCGACGAGGACGCCGAGCCTGCGGCCCGGGCCGGTGCCGAACTCGGCGATCCGGTCGGCCAGGACGTCGACGCCGTCGAGCGGTTCCACGACGACGCCTTCGACGCGCAGGTCGTGTCCCCAGACGCGTTCGACCAGTTCGGCGTCGTGCTTGCCCTCGACCCAGATCCGGGAGTCGCGCGCGACGCGGGCCTGCAGGCCCTGCACGCGGACCGAACCGGACGCCGACACCTGCCGCGCGGGGGCGGCGGCCTTCTTCGCCGGCACGAGCGTGACCGGCTTGCCTTCCAGCAGGAACGCGGCGGGCGCGAGCGGGAACACCCGGTGGCGGCCCTTGGCGTCCTCGAGGACGACGTTGCCGTACTCGATTTTCACCACCGCGCCGCAATAGCCGCTGGCCGGGTCTTCGACCACGAGCCCTGGTTCGGCGGGGACCTCCGGCACCTTCCGCTTGCGGGGCC
>NZ_JACJHR010000302.1 GCF_014174495.1 Amycolatopsis echigonensis | reverse complement strand
CACACCTACTCACCAGGACCTAGGTAGAACTACTCAACCGCGCACGGGCACGGGCGGCGCAAGGCGAGGCGGCGTGCGGTGCCGGGACGGACCGGGGCCATAATGTCGCGGGCCAGCAAGGCGCCCTCGCGTGTCTGGTTAATCGCGTCCTGCATCGCGAGCATCGACTCTGTGATCTCCATCGTGCCGACCGTGAGGTGGT
>NZ_JACJHR010000301.1 GCF_014174495.1 Amycolatopsis echigonensis | reverse complement strand
CCCTCGGACTCTGGATCGCCGACACCGAAGCGGCGAAGTTCTGGGCCAAGGTCGTCACCGACCTGCGCAACCGCGGCGTGAAAGACATCCTGATCGCCTGCTGCGACGGCCTGACCGGACTGCCCGATGCGATCCGCGGCGCGTTCCCCGACACCGTGGTCCAAACCTGCGTCGTGCACGTGATCCGCAACGCCATGCGGTTC
>NZ_JACJHR010000300.1 GCF_014174495.1 Amycolatopsis echigonensis | reverse complement strand
CGTCAGCTGCTGTTCCTCGGCGTCCAGGCGGCGTTCCAGCTCGGGCAGCCTGCCGTGACGCAGTTCGGCGGCACGGTTGAGGTCGTAGTCGCGTTCGGCCAGCTCGGCGTCATGGCGCACCTGGTCGATCTCCTGCCGCAGCGACTGCACCTTGCGCAGCGCGGCACGTTCGGCCTCCCACTGCGCCCGCATGGCGTCGGCTTCGGC
>NZ_JACJHR010000030.1 GCF_014174495.1 Amycolatopsis echigonensis | reverse complement strand
CCGGTTCGGCGACGATCAGCCCGGCGAAGTGCTTGACCTGGTGCTGGCCGATCAGCAGGCCGCGGACGCCGAACTGGCAGGCGAACGCGACCCCGCCGGCCAGCACCACCAGCGCGAGTTCCCCGGTGCCGTGGAACAGCCGGTCGTTGATCGGCGGGATGAGCAGCGCCAGCCCGAACGCCGCCGCGGCCGCCGCGGAGACGACCACCGCGCGCAGCGCGCCGCGGCCCGCGACGCCGCCGGTCAGCGCGGCCGTCGCGGACTGCCGGGAGAGCTCCTGCTCCAGCGGGGACAACGCACTGCCGAGCCCCATCAGGAGGCCCCAGAACGTGAGGAAGGTGGCGTACTGGTCCGGGGGCAGCAGCCGCGCGCAGGCGACGGTGAGGACGTAGCCGAGGATGATCGCCGCGATCAGCGAACCGCCGAGCTTGCCCGCGGTGCGATGGGTGTCCCGGACGACCCCGTTGGCCGCCGCGCCGGTGTCCGCCACGCTCATCGGCGCCGCAGCCGGGCGCGAGACGCGAGGTACAAACCGCGGAACACACCCGCGCCGAATCCGGCCGCGAACACCGGCAGCAAGGTGCCGACCGCACGCGCCTCGGCGGTGCTGGCCCCGCACTTCTTGACCGCCGCGGCGGCCGCCGCCGACCCGGCGATCCCGAGCGCGGCAGTCGTTTTCGGCTTCTTCACGGCCAGCCCGGCGCCGACCGCGCCGACCGCGAGCGCGCCGAACAGCGCGGTGCGCGCCGGACCGGGGGAACCGAGGTAGGAATCCACGTACGTGGTGCCGCGGAAGAACGACTGCGCCCAGAACTTCTCGAGCGAATCGCGGCCGTGGTAGGTCCCGGAGAACTGCGGGGACAGGTGAATGCGCGCGCGTTCGGCGATCCAGCGCAGCATGCGGGTGTCGTCGCTGGCCAGCCGGACGTCGTCGAACAACGAGGCGAAAGCGGCGACGGAACCGTCGAGCAGATCGCGGCGGGCGCAGAAAAATCCGGTGCCCTTCGGGTACAGGTCGAATTCCTCGATGCCGAACGACGTCAGCTTCGGATTCGCGAAGTACTTGCGCCACGAGAATGCGACGAGCCCGGCCATGAAACCGGCGTAGGGATTGTTCTCGGACGCGACGGTGATGTGGCCGTTCCAGGCCGTGCGTTCGGGATGCCCGGTCAGCTGGTCGCGCAGGAAACCGAGGCTGCCGACGTCCACGATCACGCGGCTGTCCAGCAGCAGCACCCATTCTCCGGATGCCTTCGCCAACCCGGTCCGGCGGGCCTCGAACCGGCCGCTGTTGGCCTGGCTCAGCACGGTGATGCCGTGCTGGTCGCGCAACTGGGCGAGCCGGGCGGGCGTGCCGTCGGTGCTCCCGTCGTCCACGACGAGGATTTCCACCGGCCACCGTGCCGCCTCGGCCGAGGCGATGAGCGCGCCGACGCTGCGGTCGATCCAGTCCTGCTCGTTGTAGACCGGAATCACGACGCTGAGCGACGGGAGGGGCGGAATCGCACTCACCCCGGCGAGGCTACCCTGTACCGGCCGGGACGGAGCGCACAGCATCCCGGCCCTCGTCGTTGATCTGCTGTTCACCCGGCTGCGGCCGGCCCGGAGATGGGGTAATCCACGGTGATTTCGTTCATTGTCGGCACCACCGCGGAACTGATCAAAATCGCGCCGGTGTTCCACCGCGTCGCCGAGCGCGGCGCGAAACCGGAGATCTGGTTCACCGCGCAGCACGTGGACGAGGTCGCGGACGTGCTCTCGGATTTGCGGCTGCCGGAACCCGCGCTGTGGTTCGTGCCGCGGGAACGGGCGCACAACCTCGAATCGCCCGCGCAGGTCCCCGGCTGGGCCGCGCAGGTCATGCGCACCGCCTGGAGCCGCCGCGCCGAACTCCGCGCCCGGCTGACCGCGGACGGCCGCCCGCCGCTGGTGCTGGTGCACGGCGACACGTTCACCACGCCGTACGGTGCGTTGATCGGCAAGAAGATCCTGAAGGCCCGCGTCGGGCACATCGAGGCGGGCACGCGGTCGGGCAGCATCCTGTCGCCGCTGCCGGAGGAACTGAACCGCAAAATCGCCGGGAAACTCGTGGACCTCCACTTCTCGCCGAGCGAGCGCGAGGTGCACAACCTTCGCAACGCCCGCGGCGTCGTGGTGAACACCGAAGCGAACACGGCGATCGACTCGATGCGCCAGGTCGTCGACCAGCCGCTGGACGTGCCGGGCCTGCCGGAGAAGTTCGGCCTGGCGACGCTGCACCGCTTCGAACTGGTGTCGCGCGCGGACAAATACCGCGAGGTGCTGGAAATCCTGCGCGAGCAGAGCCGCAAGATGCCGATCCTGTACATGGCCGGCGCGCCGGAGCGGGAGAAGATCCGGGCGCTGGGCCTGGACAATCTGTTCGACGACAAGTTCATCGCGCAGCCGAAAATGCGGTACCTGAAGTTCCTGCCGCTGGTCGCGCGAGCCGAGTACGTGGTCACGGATTCCGGCGGATTGCAGGAGGAATGCGGCTACCTGGGCCTGCCGTGCGCGGTCCACCGGGCCCGCACCGAACGGCACGTGGGAATCGGCGAGAACGTCATCCTGACCGAAATGCGCGGGGATCGGCTGCGGGAATTCCTGGACACGTACCAGCATCGCCGCGGGGAGTCCTGGATGGACAAGTACCACCCGTCGGACATCGTGGTGAACTCGTTGGCACAGCTGGGTTACTGCTGAAGTTTGACGCGGGCGGGATCGCAGTCAAGCCGACGCGATCCCGCTTTCGGATCGCGTCGGCATTGAGGACGACGGATTTACAACGCTCGGCGGCCGGAGAGTGCTCGGCCTAGGGTCAATTCGTCCGCGAACTCCAGGTCCCCGCCCATCGGCAGTCCGGACGCCAGCCGCGTCACCGAAAGCCCCGGGAAATCGCGCAGCATCCGCACCAGGTACGTCGCGGTCGCCTCGCCCTCGGTGTTCGGGTCCGTCGCGATGATGATCTCGCGGACGTCCGCCTCGCCGATGCGCTTCAGCAGCTCACGCATCCGCAGCTGCTCCGGGCCGATCCCGGACAGCGGGTCCAGCGCGCCGCCCAGCACGTGGTAGCGGCCCTTGAACTCGCGGGTCCGCTCGACCGCCAGCACGTCCTTCGGCTCCTCGACCACGCAGATCACCGTGAGGTCGCGGCGTTCGTCGCGGCAGATGCGGCAGGTTTCCTGCTCCGAGACGTTGCCGCAGATCTCGCAGAACTGCACGCCTTCCTTGACCTTGCCGAGCACGTCCTGCAGCCGCGCGATGTCCGCGGGGTCGGCGGCCAGCAGGTGGAACGCGATGCGCTGGGCACTCTTCGGACCGACGCCGGGCAACCGCCCCAGTTCGTCGATCAGGTCCTGGACGACACCCTCGTACAAGTGTCAGCCGCCGAAGCCGAGGCTGCCGAGGTCCGGCATGCCGCCGCCGAGGCCGCCCGCCAGCGGGCCCAGCTTCTGTTCGGTGAGCTTCTGCGCGCTCGCCGACGCGTCGCGCACCGCGGCGACCACCAGGTCGGCCAGGGTTTCGACGTCGTCCGGGTCGACCACCTTCGGGTCGATGACGAGGCTCTTCAGCTGGCTGTCGCCGGACACCGTCGCGGTGACCAGGCCGCCGCCCGCGGTGCCGGTGACCTCGGTGCTGGCGAGTTCCTCCTGGGCCTCCACCAGCTTCTGCTGCATCTGCTGGGCCTGCTGCATGATCTGCGACAGGTCGAAGCCGCCGCCGCCGGGTTGCACCATGATCGCACTCGGTCCTTCCGCGTTTGGGTGTTCCTCCCCAGCGTAGCCGCGCGCCCGGCGCGTCCGTCCTGGCGGCACGCGTGTGCTGTGGCACCGTGGTCGCGTGCGAGCGAAGACACTCCCGCTGCTGACCGGCCTGATGCTGCTCACAGCGTGTTCCGGCGGCGAGACGCCTCCGTCACCGGCCGCTGCGCCGACGTCCTCGGCCGCCTCCGCGACGCCGAGCCCGTCGTCTTCCAGCCCGCCCCCGTCCTCGTCTTCGAGCCCGTCTTCGTCTTCCGCGGTGCCGCCGGTCGGGTCGGGCAAGGTCGTGGTGCTCGATCCCGGGCACAACGGCGGCAACGCGTCGCACCCCGACGAGATCAACCGGAAGGTGCCCGCCGGACGCGGACAGACGAAGCCGTGCAACACGACCGGCACGTCGACCAACGCCGGGTACACCGAGCACGCGTTCACCTTCGCGGTCGCGCATGAGGTCGGGACCGCGTTGGCGGCCAAGGGAATCAAGGTCGTCTACACGCGGCAGAACGACTCCGGTGTCGGCCCGTGCGTCGACGAGCGCGCACGGATCGGCAACGACGCGAACGCCGACGCGGTGGTGTCGATCCACGCCGACGGCTCCACTTCGCCGACCGCGCACGGCTTCCACGTCGCGTATTCGGCACCGCCGTTGAACGCGGCGCAGGGCGAACCGTCGCTGAAGCTGGCTCGCACCATGCGCGACGGAATCCGCGACGACGGCTTCCCGACCTCCACCTATATCGGCTCGGCGGGTCTTTCGCCGCGGAACGACCTGGCCGGGCTCAACCTGTCCACTCGACCGGCCGTGCTCGTCGAATGCGGCAACATGCGCAACGCCGACGAGGCCAGCCAGATGTCGTCGGCGGCGGGTCGGGCGCACTACGCGCAGGCCATCGCGAAGGCGATCGAAGCGTACCTGGCCGGCTCCTGACGCAGGGAGCCGAAAGGGCTACTGAGCGGACAGAACACCGGACACCGTCTTCACCCTTGATCGGTTCCGACCTACCGTCGCTGGAAACCTGTCGAGGAGGCGCCGGTGGCAACTTCGCTCCGAGGAAGACTGGTACGGCTGCTGGCCGTGACCGCGATGGCTGGAACCCTCGTGTCGACGGGAGTCGCCGAGGCCGCTCCACAGGCGGTGACCGCCGGGCAAGCGCGCTTCGAAGTCCTGTCACCGACGCTCATCCGCACCGAATACGCGGGCGACGCCAAGTTCGTCGACGCCGGCACGTTCAACGCGGTCGGCCGCGGCAGTTTCCCCAAAACGCCTTACACCGCAACAAAACGCGACGGCTGGCTGACCATCCGGACCAGCGCCGTCCAGCTGCGCTACAAGCTCGACTCGGGTGCGTTCTCCGACGACAACCTCACCGTCCAGCTGCGTACCGGCGGCCAGGACGTCACCGCGCGGCCGTGGGCGGGCAAGCTGACTCCGGTCTGCGCGCTCGGCACCCTCTGCGAGGCGGAACAACTGCAGCTCAACGGCCCAGGCGTGGCCAGCGACCACCGGGGCTACACCGGCGACGGCTTCGCGGCGGGCTTCATCAACCCCGGCGACAGCCTGGCCTTCCGGACCACCGCTTCCGGCGATTACCAGCTGGATCTGCGCTACGCCAACGGCACCGGCGGCGACGGACAGCACACGACCCGCACGCTCAGCGTCCTCGTGGACGGCGCCAACGCACGCACCATCTCACTGCCGGCCACCGCCGACTGGGACACCTGGGCCCTCGCGACTGTGCCGATCAGCCTGCCCGCAGGGCAGCACCAGGTGACCGTCAAGCACGGCACCGCCGACTCGGGCAACGTCAACATCGACAGCCTCGCCGTGGTCAACCCCGGGGCCGCGTACCCACAGCCGGTGCCGCCAGCGCCGACGACGTGCGCGTTCGGTGGTCTCTGCGAGGCCGAGCAAGGCGCGCTGTCCGGCGGCGCACACCCGGCAAGCGACCACGACGGCCACTCCGGCAAGGCCTTCCTCGCAGGGATGGAGCGTCCCGGCGCGGCCGACGCGCTGACGATCACCGGCGTTCCCGCCGATGGCGCCTACGATCTACAGCTGCGCTACGCCGACGCGACCGCCGTCTCCGGCCAAACCCAGCCGACCTCGTTGACGCTCCAAGCCGGTGACACCCCCACCAATCTGACCCTGCCGTCGACCAGCAGCTGGAATTCGTGGCGCACCACCGCGATCCCGGTGAAACTCAAGGCTGGCACCAACACCGTCACGCTGTCCTGCTCGGACTCGAATTGCCACGTCAACCTCGACACCGTCGCTGTCACCGCCGCGCATTCGGTGCTGCTCGCTCCGCACGCACCGCTCGGCGGTTACCGACGCGGTCTCGACGGCGTAGACGGAAGTGCGGTCTCCGCGCCCGGAATCCTCTACCAGGACGGCTGGTCCCTGCTCGACGACACCGCTTCGGCGCTGTACGACCCGAGCACCAAGGTCGTCACCCAGCGGCCCAGCAGCGAGAACTACCAAGACGGATACGTCTTCGGCTACGGCCAGGACTACGGCCGCGCGCTGAGTGAACTGGCCCAGCTGACCGGACCGTCGCTGCTGCTGCCCCGATGGGCCTACGGAGTCTGGTATTCCGAGTATTACGACCGCACGGCCGCCGACTTCCAGCAGACGATCGTGCCGAAGTTCCGTTCGCAGCAGGTGCCGCTCGACATGCTCGTCGTCGACACCGACTTCAAATCGCCGGACCGGTGGAACGGCTGGGAAATCGACCCGACCCGCTTCCCGGACCCGAAGGCGTTCTTCCAGTGGGCACACGACCAGGGCCTGCACACCACGCTGAACATCCACCCGAGCATCCGCGCCGACGACCCGCAGTTCCCGGCCGCGCAGGCCACCGCGAAGGGCAAACTGCAGCCCAGTTGCGGACAAGACTGCTACGTCTTCGATTTCGGCGACCCCGACCAGCTGCGGGCCTATTTCGACCTGCACCGGACGATGGAACAGCAGGGCAACGACGTCTGGTGGCTGGATTGGTGTTGTGACAGCTCGAAATCGAGCCTGGCCGGCGTCACTCCGGACGCGTGGATCAACCAGCAGTACGCCGACGACGCGGCTCAGCGCGGCGGTCGCGGCTTCGCGTTCTCCCGCGCGTACGGCTCGCTGCAAGCCGGTGGGTACAGCTCGCCGACTGCGGTGCCGACCGGACCGTGGGCGGACAAGCGCACCACGCTGCACTTCACCGGAGACACCATTTCCGACTGGGCAACGCTGGCCTACGAAGTCGGCTACACCCCTGGTGAATCCGCGGCGACCGGACTGGCTTCGGTGAGCCACGACATCGGCGGCCACACCGGCGGGTTGCAGCAGCCGGGCACGGAACCCGGGAGCACGAAGCTGCCGGACGACCTGTACGCGCGCTGGGTGCAGCTCGGCACGTTCCAGCCGATCGACCGGCTGCACTCCAACCACAGCGACCGGTTGCCCTGGCAATACGGAGCCGCCGCGGACGCGTCAGCGACGAAATTCCTGAATCTGCGCGAGAATCTCGTGCCGTACACGTACACGCTCGCGCAGCAGGCCACCGCGACCGGAATGCCGCTCGTGCGGCCGCTGTACCTGCAATATCCGGACCAGCAGGAGGCGTACGCCCAGGCCGGCGGGGAGTACCTGTACGGCCCGGACGTCCTCGTGGCTCCCGCGACCAGTCCGGGTACCACGGCGACCACGAGCGTCTGGTTCCCGCCGGGCAACGACTGGACGGATTACTTCACCGGCAAGACCTACCGCGGCGGCACCACCGCACAGATCACCACGGGCCTGGACACGATGCCGGTCTTCGTGCGTTCGGGCGGAATCATGGTCACCCGCGGCGGAAACGTCTCCGGCGACGCGCATGATCCGCAGACCGCCGCGACCGTCACGGTGGCTGGCGGCCACGACGGTGCGTTCACCCTCTACGAGGACGACGGACAGTCACCGTCCGCGAAGGGCACCACGACTGCCTTGCGCTATACGGAAAATCCCCAGTCCGCAATGCTCGCGATCGGTGCCACGCAGCGAGCCTGGACCGTCCGGTTCACCAATGCCACCGCACCGTCCGCGGTGTACGTGGACGGGCGGCGGAGCGGAAGCTGGACCTGGGACGCCGCAACCAGGACGGTAACCGTGCAGACGCCGCCGACGCAGCATCCGCTGACCGTGCGGCTCGTGCGGTAGGCAGCGTCGTGAGTGTTGATCGCGGTTAGAACCGCGATCAACACTCACGACGTCGCTAGTCCAGCGGGCGTGCGCCGAGGTGATCGGAGAGCAGCTTGCGCGCGATCTGCTCCGGGTCCTCCTCCGCGGGCGGCGGCGGAGGCGGCGGGACCGGGCTGGAGTCCTCGGAGTAGATGTCGTCGTCCTCGTCCGTGGGCTCGGGCGGGAGCGGGATGTCCGGTTCGCTCGTCGTGACGCGCGGACGGCTCGGCGCTTCCGGCGCGGACTTCGGCGGAGGCGCCGCGGCCGCCGGAGCCTGCGCGGCCGCGGACGGACGTGTGAACGACCGTTCCGGAGGCGGAGCCGCCGCCTGCTGCCGGGGAGCCTGCCGCGCCGGGGCGGCGGCCGGCGCCGCGCCGTGCACGCAGCGGACCTGCCATTCGCCGCCGAGCACCTCGCTCAGCCCGGCCGCGATCTTGCTCGCGTTGCCCTGGTCGCTCAGCCGCCGGGCGAGCGGTTCGGACTTGTGCGTCAGCGTGACCGCCGAACCGTCGACCTCGGCGACCGTCGCCTGCGTGAGCATGGCTTCGAGCGCGCGACCGCCGGTGAATTTCCGCAGCGACGCCAGCAGCTGCGGCCATTTCTCGCGCAGCGCGGCCGCGTCGATCCCGCCCGCCGCCGGGGCTTCCTCCGCGGCCGGGGCGGGGGAAGGCTCCGGAGCGGGTGCGGCAGCAGCTGGAGCAGGCGGCTCGGCTGCTGCCGGACGGCTGACCTCCGGGCGAGCCGGACGCGCCGGTTCCTCCGCCGCCGGACGGGCCGGTGCGGCGGGAGCTTCCTGGGCCGGACGCTGCGAAGGCCGCTGGAACCGCGTCGGAGCCTCCGCGGGAGCAGCGGAAGCGGCCGGAGCAGGCGCGGCGGCCGGGGCGGAACCAGCCGCGGGTCCAGCCGGAGCGGGAGCGCCAGGCGGACGCCGCTCGAGCCGTTCGATCCGCGCCAGCAAGGCTTTCTCCGCCTCGGTGACCGACGGCAGCAGCATCCGCGCGCAGAGCAGTTCGAGCACGAGCCGCGGCGACGTCGCGCCGCGCATCTCGAGAAGTCCACTGTGGACGATGTCGGCATAGCGGGACAACGTGGCCGGGCCGAGCTTCTCGGCCTGCTCGGCCATCCGCTTCAGCTCGTCGTCCGGCGCGGCGACCAGCCCGCGTTCGCCCGCGTCCGGGACCGCGCGCATCAGCAGCAGGTCGCGCAACCGGTCGAGCAGGTCGGTGGCGAAGCGGCGCGGGTCGTGTCCGGCGTCGGCGAGTTTCTCGACGGTGCCGAACACTTCGGCCGGGTTGTCGTTCGCGAGCCCGTCGATCACCGCGTCGATCAGCGCGGTGTCCGTGACGCCCAGCAGCGCGACCGCCCGCGGATACGTGACGCCTTCCGGACCGGCCCCGGCGAGCAGCTGGTCCAGCACCGACTGGGTGTCGCGAGCCGAACCGCCGCCCGCGCGGATCACCAGCGGATACACCGCCGGTTCGACCGTCGCGCCCTCGGCGGCGACGTTGCGCTCCAGCAGTTCCCGCATCGAACTCGGCGGGATCAGCCGGAACGGGTAGTGGTGCGTGCGCGAGCGGATGGTGGTGAGCACCTTGTCCGGTTCGGTGGTGGCGAAGATGAAGATCAGGTGCTCGGGCGGTTCTTCGACGATCTTCAGCAGGGCGTTGAAGCCCTGCGTGGTGACCATGTGCGCCTCGTCGATGATGAACACGCGGTAGCGCGATTCGGCGGGCGCGTAGAACGCCTTGTCCCGCAGTTCGCGGGCGTCGTCCACGCCGCCGTGGCTGGCCGCGTCGAGTTCGGTGACGTCGACGCTGCCGGGGCCTTCCGGCGCGAGCGCGCGGCACGAGTTGCATTCGCCGCACGGATCCGGGGTCGGGCCTTTGGCGCAGTTGAGCGAGCGCGCCATGATCCGCGCGCTCGACGTCTTCCCGCAGCCGCGCGGCCCGGAGAACAGGTACGCGTGATTGATGCGCCCGGCGGCCAGCGCCGTGCGCAGCGGTTCGGTCACATGCTCCTGGCCGACGACCTCGGCGAAGGTCGCCGGACGGTACTTCCGGTACAGCGCGAGAGCCACGAGCCCGAGACTACAGTGAGCACGGTGAGCCCCTCCCGTTCCGGTCGCGGCCGTGCGCCGAGCGGCCCGCGACCGGGTGCTTACCCAGTGCGGTTCGGGACCGCCGAACTGCTGCGCGACGCCGACCGGCCCAACGCGTGGATGCTTTCGGTGGACGGGGTGGCGCAGTCCTACGTCGATCTGGACGACCCGACGAACCTGGAGTTCGACTACGTGCGCCGGCTCGGCGACCTGGTCGATTTCCTGCCGCCCGGACCGCTCGACGCGCTGCACGTCGGCGGCGCGGGCTGTTCCCTGCCGCGCTACGTCGCCGCGACGCGACCGGGTTCACGGCAGCTGGTGTTCGACGCCGACGAGCCGCTGATCGACCTGGTCCGCGAACAGCTGGACCTGCGCAGCGTCCCGAAGCTGCGGGTACGGATCGAGGACGGACGCGCGGGGGTGCGCAGCCGCCACGACGCATCGGCGGATTTGCTCGTGCTCGACGCCTTCGAGCGCGCGACGCTGGCCGGTGGCCTGGCGACCGTCGAATTCGTGACGGACGTCGCCCGCGTGCTGCGGCCGGGAGCCACGATGCTGGCGAACATCTCCGACGGGCCCGGCCTGCCGTTCGCCCGCCGGTTCCTCGCGACGCTGGCGGAGGTGTTTCCGCACGTCGTGCTGCTGGCCGAGCCCAGCGTGCTGCGCGGACGCCGGTTCGGCAATCTCGTGCTGGCCGCCTCGCGGCTCGAACTGCCGACGGAGGAGCTGACCCGGCGCGCGGCGTCCTCGCCGTATCCGGCACGGGTGGTGCACGGCGCTGAGCTGCGTCAGCTTCGGGGAAAGGCCGCACCGGTCTTCGACGCGGAGGAGCTGCCCTCGCCGACGCCGCCGGACGACGTGCTCGGCCTCTTCTGAGGTCAGGGCACACTGTGCCATTCGTCGCCAATCCGACGACAGCCACGGCGGAAAGGTCACTGCGAGCAGATTGGCTGCGGTCCGTGCCGCCTGCTTTTCGCCGCATTAGCGAAAAGCGGGTTCCCCCCGTACCCGCCAGAGCCCGCTTATCCTTGCTGCCTTCCGGCCCTGGGGAAGTTCACAGGGTGGACGCCACGGGGGGTCCCCGCAGACGACTATAGCGGACTCGGTTGCCGCGCCCGCGCCCCCTCGGCCACCCCCGCCGAGACCAGGTCGAGCACCTCCCGCACGGACGCCGGGTCGCGGGCGTCGAACGGGTGCACCGGGACGCCGTCGCGCACGGTCAACGCCCAGCGCACGTCGTGCAGCGGCCGGGTGAGCAGGCCGTCGAAGCAGTTCACCCCGACCACGAACGGCAGCCGGAGCCCTTCGACCGCGTCGAGCACCGGGTAGGCGTCCGCGATCCGCCGCGGGTCGACCACCACTAGCGCGGCGTCCGCGCCCCGCACGAGGTCGGGCCAGCGGAACCAGAACCGCGGCTGTCCCGGCGCGCCGAACAGGTAGCGGCGCCGCTCGCCCTCGCCCAGCCTGCCGAAGTCGAGGGCCGCGGTGGTGTCGCCGGTGTCGGTGCGCACCGGCGCGATCTCCGAAACGGCGTGCACCGCCGTCGTTTTCCCGGCTCCGGCCGGGCCAAGCACGAGAATCTTCACGGGTCAGGCGAACGCGGTGTTCTTCAACTCCTCGACCAGCGCGGGGGTAAGGACTTCGGACGCACGGTTGGCGAACATCGCCATCTCGTAGGCGATCGTGCCGAGACTGGCTTGTTTGTTCGCCAGCACGCCGAGCGAACAGCCGATGCTGATGGTACAGACCACCAGATAGCCGCGTTCCAGTTCGACCACGACCTTGTCCGGATCGCCGAGCGGATGGCTTTCGGACACGCTCTGGGCCAGCGCGAGCATCGCCGAGCAGGTCGCCGCGAGCCGGTCGGCGTCCGCGCGGTCGAGGTCCTGCGACGCGGCGATCAACAGGCCGTCCGCGGACACCGCGAGCGCGGCGATCGCGCCCGCGGTGTGCAGTGCGAAGCGATTGACCAGCCAGTTGAAGTTCTGCGCGGCGGCGGGAACGGTCATGATCCTCCTTGATCGGCCTGCTGAGCGGTGACTTGCTGTGCTTTGGCGACGCCGTCGGAAAACGAGTCGAAGGTGGCCCGCTCGGCGGCCGGATCGCGCAATTCGCGGCGCGGCAACGGAGTCCGGACGATCTGCGGAATTTTGAGGCCGGGAGCCAGCTGGGCTCCGGGGACGCGGCGGAACACCCCGTCGCGGGATTCCGGTTGCACCACGGTGAACTGGTGCGTCGGCGACGGATCAGCGGCATCCCGCGTGTCCGCGGTGTCCGTTGTGGATTCTTCGGGCTCGCCGGGAAGTTCCAGCGTTCCGGCGAGGGAGGCGAACTCCGGTTCCGCCTCCGGCCATTTCGGAGCCTCGGTCTCGTCCGGCTTCGCTTCGTCAGCTTCGAGTTCCGGCGGATCGGTGAACCACCGGAACCCGGGCGGAGCCGGCGTGGACAGCGCGGCGATCGCGGGCGCGGGCAGCAGCACCGGACGCGGATCCGGCACCTGGCCCGGTTCGAAAAGCCCAGGCCCGCGACGGAAATCGACGTCCCGGGTGAACAACGCCTGCGGCACGGATACCTTGGCCGTCACGCCGTCGTCCGGAGTGGACTCCAGCTCGACGCGCAGCGAATGCCGCCGCGCGAGCCGTCCGACCACGGCCAGGCCGAGCTGCTGCCCGGACGTCGCGTCGACCGGTTCGGCGAGCCGGCGGTTCTCCTGCGCCAACCGGTCCTCGGGCAGCCCGATGCCGTGGTCGGCGATGCGCACCAGCAGATCGCCGGACGGCTCGAACTCCGTCGCAATCTCCACCGCCGACTCCGGCGGCGAGAACGCGGCGGCGTTTTCCAGCAGTTCGGCGAACAGCAGCACGAGGTCGATCCCCAGCGACGGCGCGAGCAGCGCCTCCGCCGGTTCGCCGATCCGGATCCGGGATTCGTCGTCGATTTCCGCGGCGGCCGAGCGCAACGCGGTGGCCAGTTCGATCGGGCCGCCGACCCGCGTTTCGTCCCGGTTTCCGGTCACCACGAGCAGATCGTCGGCGGTGCGGCGAAGCCGGAGGGCGGCGTGCCCCACGCGATGCAGTCCGGCGAGCAGCACCGGATCGTCGGTGCCGCGAGTCAATTCCTCGACCATGGTGCGCTGCCCGGCGACCAGGTTCTGCGTGCGCTTGGCCGCTCCGACCAGCAGCTGGAGCCCGGCGCGGCGCGCGTTCGCCTGCTCGGTCACCGCGTCGGCCGCGGTGCCGCGAAGCCGATTGAACGCATCGGCCAGCTCAGCCAGTTCGCCGCCGGTTCCAGCGTCGAGAGCGGGCAGCGACGGGTGCGGCGGACCCGATTCCGGCTCGCCGACCTGAACCAATTCGGCGGCGGCGAGGTCGGCCGTCGAACGGGCTTGGATGCTCAACCGGCGCAGCGGCCGGGCAATGGATCGCGCGGCCAGTACGGACAATGCGGCAACGAGTCCGAAAAGGACAATCGCGGCACCGCCGACAAGGAAGGCCGTCCGAGTCGCACTGGACGCTTTCGCGGAGGCGGCATCGGCGATCGCACCGGCGATCCGGGTTTCGACAGCGTCGCGCTGATCGGCGAGTTGAGTACCGGCAGTGACCACATCGGACACAAACTGCCGGTCCTGCCGCGGCGCGGCGGCCAGCCGGTCGAGCTGCTGGGCCGTCACTCCGGCCTCGACCGCGGCGACCTGTGCCGCGTCCTGGTTCCCGGCCAGCCGCGCGAACTGTTCTCCGTAGACAGCAGCGCGCTGGCCCGCGCGGTCGGCTCCGGCGGACGCGATCAGCGCGGTCGCCCGGGCCGCTCGTTGTTCGTCCGCGCGCAGCAGGGCGTCGAGCTGCCGGGCACCAGCACTGTCCGAAGTGGTCAGCCCTAGAGCGTCGATCAGGCCGATAGACATAGAATCGTAGCCAGAAGCGACGTCAGCTACGGAAATCTGACGATTGAGCGTGTTCTGCCGCAGTTTCGACAGTGCGCCGCCTTGGCTGACCAGGCTGTCCGCGACGCCGTGCGCAGCGCTGTCCACCGCCTGCTGCTGCCGGACGAGCGCCGAATTGGTGGCGGACGGGTCAGCGACAAAAGCGGCGGTGAGCAGGCTTTCCCGCTGCAACTGCCCGACGAGGCCGCCCACCCACTGTGCCCGCGCCACCGCGTCCGAAGCGGTCGCGGCCGCCGACGCGGCGCTGACCTGGGTGACCACGAGGGGGACCGCCGCCGCTGCGACCAGAATCAGCGGAGCCACGACCAGCACGGTCACTCGCGCCCGCACAGTACGGATCCCGAGGCGGTCGAGCAGCCGCGCAGCGGATTCCCGCGACCGGACCGAGCCGTCGCGCATCCACGTCACCTTCCGTTCCCGAGGAGTCCCGACGAGACCGAGGCGTGAAGTGCACCGAACGGGGACACTAGCAGGACGCTACTACTCTCAGTAGCACTCGTCGCGGTACGCACATGGTCGGACACCCCACGTCTGCGCAGAGCTTAGCGAGGCTTGCAAGATCTAGACAATGCCCTCTTCTTCCGGGTCGCGGCCTGGCACGCTGGGGTTTTTCCGGCGAGCGGCACGCACGGAGGGCGGGGTGAGAGGAGAATGACCGATATGCGCATCGCCCCTGTCGCCGCCGACGTCGCCGCTGCCCACCTCCGCCTCCGACCACACGTCCGGTGGACACCGCTGTTACGCACCGAAATCGACGGTCGTCCGCTCGTGCTCAAGCTGGAGCAGCTCCAGCGGTCCGGTTCCTTCAAACTGCGCGGAGCGGTAAACGCCCTGATCAACGGGCCTAAGCCGAAACGGGTGGTCACGGCTTCCGGCGGCAATCACGGCCTCGGCGTCGCCACCGCTGCCCAATCGCTCGGCGTTCCCGCGGTCGTCTACGTGCCGGAGTCGGTGCCCGAAGCCAAGGCCGCCGGCATCGAAGCGGCTGGCGCCAAGCTCATCCGGCACGGCGCGACGTACGGCGAAGCCGCGACAGCCGCGCTGGCCGTCGCCGAGGAACCCGGCACCCGCTACTTGCACGCGTACGACGACGCCGACGTAATCGCCGGGCAAGGAACCGCGACGGCGGAAATCGTGGCCGACGCACCGGACGTCGACGCCATCGCCGTCGCAGTGGGCGGTGGCGGGCTGGCGTCCGGCGCGACGCTGGCCGCGGAAGGCCGTCAGGTGTTCGCCGTGGAGCCGGAGCACTGCCAGGCGCTGCACGCCGCCCTCGCCGCGGGCGGGCCGGTGGACGTCGCCATCGACTCAGTGGCCGCCTCCGCGCTCGGCGCGACCCGCGTCGGCGAGCTGGCGTTCGGGATTCTCAACTCGCCACGCGTCACGTCCGTGTTGGTGTCCGACGCCGAAATCCTCGCCGCGCGCGATCTGCTGTGGCGCGACTACCGGCTCGTCGTCGAACCAGCCGCCGCGGCTCCGCTGGCCGCCTGGCTGGCCGGGCGCATCCCGGCCGAGCTGCCGTGTTTTGTCTTGTGCGGAGCCAATACCTCGGTCACTTTTGCGTGAGGTCGTACACCGTCGCGCCGCCGACCGTGGTGGAGCGGAAGTGCTGCTCCACCCAGGCGGTGATCTTCCCCGAGGTGCCGCGGCTGCCGCCCGGACCGCCGGGACCGCCTGGGCCGCCGAAGCCACCTGGACCGCCGAAGCCGCCGCGGCCGTTGCGCGCGCCGACGACGAAGTAGTGGATCTCGCCGCTCGCCACGTACTGCTGGAATTGCGCGAGCGTCGGCGCGGGATCGCTGCCGCTGAAGCCGCCGACCGCGAGCACCGGTTTGCCGCTGTTCAACGCCAGTCCGGCGGCCTGCATCGCGCCGGTTTCCGCGGCGGCCCACTTCGTCGTCGTGGTCTCCAGCAACCGGTTCAGCTCCACATTGGACTGTTGTGGTCCACCGAAACTGCCGCGCCCCTTGTGCTGGCTTTGCGGTCCGGACGCCGGGCTCCCGCCGGTATGCGCCGTCGACGCGGTCGCCACGGCGAAGGACGCCATCCCCAGCAGCGCAGCCACCAGCGCCAGCACCGCGACGACTCGACGCGCCGTCCCGAGCAGCAACCCGACCGCTCCCAGGACGCCGAGCACGAGCACGGTGTATCGCACCCACGGCTGCCAGTTCGGGGTGCGATGCAGCAGAACGAAACTCCATGCGACGGTCGCCGCCAGCATCACCGCGAGCACCGCGCGCGGCGCGAAGTAGGTGCGGCCGCGCCACAGTTCGGTCGACGAAATCGCTACCGTGGCAGCGATTCCCGGGGCGAGCGCGACCGTGTAGTAGGGGTGGATGATCCCGCTCATATAGCTGAACACGAGGACGCTGATCACCGTCCAGGCACCCCACAGCAGCAGTGCCGCCCGAGTGCGATCAGTGCGCGGCGCGCGCCGGGTGAACCACAGCCCGGCTACCAGCCCGATCAACGCCGCGGGCAACAGCCAGGACGCCTCGCCGCCGAACTGCTCGGTGAACAGTCGCGTCAAGCCGGTCTGTCCGCCGAAACCGCGCATTGCCTCGCCGCCAGGAAACTCCGGCAGTTTCGGCCGCGCGTCCCCGCCGTGAGATTGCCCGAAAATCCGCCCCAGTCCGTTGTAGCCGAAGGCCAATTCCAGCACGCTGTTGTTCGTCGACCCGCTGATGTACGGCCGATCGGCGACCGGCCACAACGCCACCGCGAGCACCCACCAACCCGCGGAAACCACCACCGCTCCGGCAGCCGCGAGCAATTGCCACACCCGCCGTCCGAGCGAAGTCGGAGCGGCGACCGCGTACGCGAGCACGAAGGCGGGCAACACGAGGAATGCCTGCAGCATTTTGTCGAGGAACCCGAAGCCGATCGCGACGCCCGCCAGCAGCAGCCACTTCGTGCTCGCCGTTTCCAGCGCCCGCACCAGGAAATATCCGCCCGCGACGAGCAGCAGAACCAGGAACGCGTCCGGGTTGTTGAACCGGAACATCAACGCGGCCACCGGAGTGAGCGCGAGCAACGCCCCGGCGAACAGCCCGGCCACCGGGCCGGAAAGCCGCCGCACCGCCAGGTACAGCAGACCCACCGAGCCCACGCCCGCCAACGCGTCCGGGACCAGCATGCTCCAGCTGGAGAAGCCGAAGATCCGCCCGGACAATCCCATCACCCACAGCGAAAGCGGCGGTTTGTCGACGGTGACCACGTTGCCCGGGTCAAGCGAACCGAAGAACCACGCTTTCCAGTCCCACGTGCCCGCTTGCACGGCCATCGCGTAGAAATCGTTGCCCCACCCGGAAATCGCGACATTGGTGAGGTACAGAGCGGCAGTGCCGAGCAGCAGAACCGCGACGGCGGGACGCACCCAGCGTGACGTGCCCACCGGTGCGGGCGCGACGAGAGTCGACATGCCCGCCATTCTCGCGGCCCGGGCTGTGCGCGGGCTGTGAATCACTCACGAAGGAGTGTTGCCGCCATCACGCAATTGCGGGAACGAAGCCACGAATTCGGTGCGCCCGGGCCCGCTGGCGACCATCACGCGGCCGGAATGCGCCGCCACGACCGCGGCGACAATCGCCAGACCCAGACCCGTGCTGCCCGCGGCACGCGACCGGGAATTGTCCCCGCGGGCGAACCGCTCGAATACCTCGGGCAGGATTTCCGGCGGAATTCCCGGCCCATCGTCCACAACGGACAAAGTGACCCAGCCGTCTCGTGTGGACAGTGCCGTGGTCACCGTGGTGCCCGCCGGCGTGTGCGTGCGAGCGTTGCCGAGGAGGTTCAGCACCACCTGGTGCAGCTGCCCGGCGTCGCCCAGCACCGCGATCGGTTCGCCGGGAAGTTCCATCAGCCACTTGTGTTCCGGACCGGCGACATGGGAATCGGCGACCGCGTCCGCGACCAGCCGGGACAAATCGACCGGCTCGTGCACGACCGGACGCCCGGAGTCGAGCCGGGCGAGCAGCAGCAGATCCTCCACGAGCGTCGTCATCCGCGCCGATTCGGATTCCACCCGGCTCATCGCGAACGCGATGTCCGGCGGCACCTGTTCGCCGCTGCGCCGGGTCAGCTCCGCGTACCCGCGGATCGCGGCGAGCGGCGTGCGCAATTCGTGGCTCGCGTCCGCGACGAACTGCCGCACCCGGCTTTCGCTCGCGTGCCGGGCGGCGAGCGCCTCGGCGATGTGGCCGAGCATCCGGTTGATCGCCGAACCGACCTTGCCGACCTCGGTTCGCGGATCAGTGTCCACCTCGGGCACTCGCTCGGACAGCGCGACCTCGCCGCGGTCCAAGGGCAGTTCGGACACCCGGGAAGCGGTGGCGGCGAGCCGGTCGAGCGGAGCCATGGTGCGCCGGATCGTGACCGCGCCGGCGAACCCGGCGACGAGAATGCCGCAGATCGCGACACCTCCGAAGATGAATCCCAGCCGCCACAACGTTTCCGAGACCCGGTTCATCGGCAGCCCGATCACGGTGAACTCGCCGCGCGGCGAATACGTCGCGACCACGCGGTAACTCCCGAGATTCCCGGGAAGCTCGACCGTGCGGCGCTGGCCGTTCGGCGCGAGCACGAGCAGGACCCGGTCCTGGTCCGGCGTCAGCTGGACAAGGCCGAGCGGGCCGATCACCTGCCCGTTGACCGTTCCGTCGTGGACGACCAGGCTGAGCGTCCCCTCCGGCTGGCCGAGCACGCGCAGCGGATCCGGCGGCAGCTTGGCGGAGCCGGTGATGGGCGGACGCGGCACGCCGTGCCGGAACCCGCGGTCGCTCGCCGCCGCGAGCTGTCCGTCGAGCTGCCCGACGAGAAAGCTGTCCAGCGCCAGTTCGGTCACCACGCCGACGACCACGCAGACCAAGGCGAGCAGCGCCGCCAGCTGCATGATCAGCCGGCGGCGCAGGGACCACGGACGACGGGCGGGCCGGGCGGCCGGGTCAGCCGGCGGCGGGTTTGAGGACATACCCGGCGCCGCGCATGGTGTGGATCATCGGTTCCCGATCGGCGTCGATTTTCTTGCGGAGGTAGGAAATGTACAGCTCGACGATATTGGCCTGGCCGCCGAAATCGTAGCTCCACACGCGGTCCAGGATCTGCGCCTTCGACAGTACCCGGCGCGGATTGCGCATCAGGTAGCGCAGCAATTCGAACTCGGTCGCGGTGAGCGGCACCAGGTCGCCGCCGCGGTGCACCTCGCGGCTGTCCTCGTCCAGCGTCAGATCGCCGACCACCAGCTGCGATCCGGTCGCTCCGGAAACGCCGCCCGCCCGGCGCAGCAGCGCGCGCAGCCGCAGCGCCACTTCTTCCAGGCTGAACGGCTTGGTCACGTAATCGTCGCCGCCCGCGGTGAGCCCGGCGATCCGGTCCTCCACCGCGTCTTTCGCGGTCAGGAAGAGAACCGGCAGATACGGCGTTTCGGCGCGCATCCGGCGCAGCACCTCGAGCCCGTCGAAATCGGGCAGCATCACGTCGAGCACGACGGCGTCCGGCCGGAAATCTCGGCCGATGCGCACCGCCTCTGCTCCGGTGCCCGCGCTGCGCACCTCCCAGCCCTCCATTCGCAGGGCCATGGACACGAGTTCGGCCAGCGTCGACTCGTCGTCGACGACCAGCACGCGGACCGGGCTGCCGTCCGCGCGGCGCAGTTCGGCCTTGCCCCGGCCGGCAGACGCGGCGTTCACACTGCTCATGGTGCCATCTTCGGGCCCTGTCTTCAGGTCGGGCTGTGTCCTGGCTGTGTGTTTCCTGTGCGTGCGTCCCCGCGGGAGTGCACAGGTGTCCCCCACGTCCGGCACAGCTTCCGCACAGCGGCCGCCCCGACGCTCGGGAAGGACAAGCCCGAACGTTCCGGAGGAGACCATGACGACCGATCCAGCACAGGGCGCGACCTGGGGAGAGCAGCCTGCTCCCGCATCCGGCGGCAGCGGCCCGGGCAAGACGTGGTCGGGCCGGAAAACCGCGATCGCGGCGGGCGTCGCGGTGGTGATCGCGGTGGGCGGCGGGCTGGCGATCTGGGCGGGGACCAGCGGCAGCAACGCGACCGCGCAGCAGGGTCCGGGCGGATTCGGCGGTCCTGGCGGACCCGGTGGGCAGGGCGGTTTCGCCGGCCGCGGCGGGTTCGGCGGGATGGCCGCGCTGCGGGACGCGCTGCACGGCGACTTCGTGGTGACGGACCCGGCCGGCGGATACGTGACCGAACGCCTGCAAACCGGGACGATCACCGAACTCAGCGCCACCTCGGTGACCCTGACCAGCAAGGACGGCTACAAGCAGACCTACACGCTGGATTCGTCCACGCAGAAGACCGGTTCGCCGAAGTCCGGCGACAACGTCACCGTGATCGCGAAGGTGCAGGGCACTACGGCCACCGCGACCTCGCTCGGCGAAGCACAGCAGTTCGGCAGCGGACAACCGCGCCGACGCGGGTAGCCCGTGAAGGACTCCTTGAGGGAATCTGGTTCCCTCAAGGAGTCCTTCACAGCGAGCGAGGAGGCTGTCGTGAAGCGGTGGATCACGCTGGCGTGCGGGGTGGTGCTGGTGCTCGTCGGCGCGGTGTGGGTGCTGCAGGGCGTCGGCGTGCTGACCGGCAGTTTCATGACCGGTCAGAAGCTCTGGTTCCTGATCGGGCTGGTCGCGTTCCTGGTCGGCGTGGTCCTCGTCTCGGCCACCGCGTTCCGCAAACGCGCACGCTGACTCACCGGGTGAAGACCTCGAACACCGGGTAGCCCGGCGCGATCTCCAGCAGCTTCTCCTCCGGTGCCTTCGCGTCCACGCCCTCGAAGAAAGTGCCGACCTCGAACGCCCAGCGCTTGAGGTACGAGCGCAGCACGGCGGGCTTCTCTTCATTGGAGAGCTCGCGATAGGTGAACGTCTCGGTGCGCCGTCCGACGGTCAGCTGGCCCTCGCCCGCGGCGCGCAGGTTCCGCACCCACTGCGTTTCGCCGCGCGCGGCCACCAGGTACTGCTTGCCCTCGAATGGCAGCAGGTTCACCGGCACCTCGCGCAGTTCGCCGGACTTGCGGCCGCGGACACCCAGCACCCGGCTGCCCCACACGCTGAGGCCGTGCTTGGTGAGCCAGCGGATGAGGCCGTTGAACACCGCGGTCGACTTGCCCGGTTCGAGGTAGCGGCTGCTGGTCATGGGGTCCTCCTCGGTCTGCGAGAGCGGTGCTCTCTGTTGTGAACAGTGAACACCCACGATCCGCTCCGAGTCAAGAGCACTGCTCTCTATTTTGCGCGGCGCTCTCATTCGAGGCACACTGATCGCATGACTGCCGCACCCCGGACCGCCCGCGAACGAGTCCGCGCCGAGCTGACCCGCGAGATCAAGGACGAGGCGCGCCGCCAGCTGGCCGAGGTCGGCGCGCACGGACTTTCCCTGCGCGCGGTCGCCCGCGAGCTGGGGATGGTCTCGTCGGCGCTGTACCGGTACTTCCCGAGTCGCGATCACCTGCTCACCGCGCTGATCGTCGACGCGTACAACGCCGTCGGCGAGGCCGCCGAACAGGCCGATCCGCACACCGACGACCCGCGCGCCCGCTGGCGAGCCATCTGGCGCGCGACCCGCGACTGGGCCCGCGCGAACCCGCACGAGTACGCACTCATTTACGGCTCGCCCATCCCCGGGTACCAGGCTCCGCAGGACACCGTCGGCCCCGCCGGCCGAGTGGCCTTCGCGCTGGTCGCAGTGCTGCGCGACGCACACCCGCACGAGCCGGCGGTCACCGCGCCGATGTCGGAAGAGCTGCGCGCGCAGGCCAGCCAGCTCACCAAGATTCTGGACATCGACGCGCCAGCCGAGGTGGTCATGCGCGCCATCGCCGCCTGGACCCAGCTGTTCGGCGCGCTCAACTTCGAGCTGTTCGGCCAGTACGTCGGCAGCGTTGATCCGGCGGACGCGTACTTCGAGCACCTCATCGGGCAGATGGCGGACTTCGTCGGGCTGTAGTCCGGGGTAAGTTCGCCGTGGCGCCAACGCGAAAGGCAGGTTCGACGTGACGGAATGGGCCGAGCGGGTCGGCAGGATCCGGGTGATCGGCACCGGGGTGATGGGACGCGGCATCGTCCAGCTCGCCGCGACCGGCGGAGTCACCGTGGAACTCGCGGACGCGCAACCGGAAGCGGTCGCCGCGGCGATCGACCACGTCGGCGCGATGGTCGACCGGCTGGTCGCCAAGGACAAGCTGAGCGAGGAAGCCGGCCGCGCGGCGAAGGAACGCCTGGTCCCGGTCGACGGTCCGCACGCCCCCGCCGACGGGGTGGACCTGGTGATCGAAGCCGTCCGCGAAGACCTCGAAACGAAGCAGACGCTCTTCGCCGGCCTGGAGAAAGTCTGCGGCCCCGACACGATCTTCGCGACCAACACCAGCTCGCTGTCCGTCACGGAGATCGCCGCCGGTCTCACTGATCCGACGCGGTTGATCGGCCTGCATTTCTTCAATCCAGTCCCGCTCATGCGCCTGGTCGAGGTCGTCCCCGGCGCACGCACCGCCGAGTGGCTGCCCAGCGAAGCCCTGAAACTCGTCCGCAGCTGGGGTCACGAACCTGTGCTGGCGAAGGACGCCCCAGGCTTCCTCGTCAACCACGCAGGCCGCGGCCTGAACACCGAAGCCCTGCAGATTCTTTCCGAATCCCGCGCCGAGCCAGCCGAAATCGACCGCATCGCGCGCGACGTCCTCGGCCTCAAACTCGGCCCGTTCGAACTGCTGGACCTCACCGGCCTGGACGTCTCGCACGCGGTACTGGAAAGCATCTGGAACGGCTTCCACGCCGAACCCCGCCTGCGCCCGTCGTGGCTGACCCGCCCGCGCGTCGCCGCCGGGCTCTTCGGCCGCAAAACCGGCGAAGGCTTCTACCGCTACGTCGACGGGAAGCAAGAAGTTCCCCCGGAGCCCACGGCCCCGCCCGCCCCCACCATGCCGGTTTACGCCGCCGACGAACGCCTGGGCCGCCTCCTGTCCGCAGCAGGCGTCGACGTCGTCCCAGACGCCTACCCCGACACAGTGCTGCTGGTCACCCTGCGCGGTGAGTCCACTGTGGAGGCTGCGCGACAACTGGAACTGCCCGCCTCGCGGGTCTGCGGCGTTGATGCCTTGGGCTACGAATCGCGCTTCACCCTGTCCGTCCACCCCGGACTGGACCCGCACTACGGCCGCGCCGCCTGGGGTGCCCTGGCCGCCACGGGAACCCCGGTAACGGTCGTCCGCGACGGTGCCGCCCCGATCGCACAACGCCTCCTGGCCTCGATCATCAATACGGCCTGCTACATCGCCGACCAAGGCCTCGCCGTCCCCACCGACATCGACACCGCGGTACGCCTGGGCCTGGGCTACCCGCGCGGCCCCCTGGAATGGGGCGACCTGATCGGACCGGAAAAGGTGCTGCGCATTCTGAACGGCCTGCTCCGAGCCACCGGCGATCCCCGCTACCGCCCGAGCAACTGGCTGACCGAACGGGTGGCGTTGAACCTGCCCCTGGCCTCCACCGGCACCCGCCCAGGTGATCTGGCCTGAGTCTTTGCCGGTATTCGCCCGCAATACGCCCCAACACCACACCAAGTCCGCGAAGACGCCCCTCGCAACTCCCACAGCCCGCGAGGGGCTACTTCACGAACTCTGATTCTCTCTCCTCCCCCCAAAAAAACCGCCACCGACCCACCCAACAATCGAGGCACCCACACCACCCCCGCACCCCGATACGAAGCCCCCCTGCGGTTCGGGGGTGCTTGTCAAGGCATCTTTCCCGCCTTGACAAGCACCCCCGAACCGTCAGCACACTCGGCTTCGGGGTGCCCCACGCCACCACCCACCTGCAATGTCGCCGCCAGGCGACGAGCAGACCGAGCAACCGAACCTCACCACCGATAATCCGCCGTACCCCCATTCCGATAAACAACATACCCACCCTGGAAATCACTACGAGCACCCCCACTAATCGGATACTCATCCGAGGTAGGCAACCCCAAGTACCCCTTCTCCCACCCCAACGCAGCCCACCGCTTCCGGATCTCCCCCTGCACCATATGCGCCCCGGTACCAGCACTCCAGTAAATCGACCCACCACCATTAAAGTGGTTATACCGAGCAATCCCATTAGGAGTCGCAGTCTCGTCAGTAGTGGGATACCCAAACCCCCGCTCCCACCCCAACGAGGCCCACTTCTGCCGAATAGCCCCACCGATCTGATGCGCCCCAGTAGAAGGCGTCCAATACACCGACCCACCACCAGTGAAGTGGTTATACCGCCCCACCCCGTCCGGAGTCACAGACTCATCCGTAGTCGGATAACCAAGCCCTCGCTCCCACCCCAACGAAGCCCACTTATCCCGAATAGCCCCACCTATCTGATGCGCCCCACCCGTAGGCGTCCAATACACCGACCCACCGGTAAAGTGATTGAACCGTCCCACCCCGTCCGGCGTTCCAGACTCATCGGTAGTCGGGTACCCGACCCCACGCTCCCACCCGAGCGCAGCCCACTTGACCCGGATCTGCCCCTGCACCGAATGCGCCCCGGTAGAGGGCGTCCAGTAAATGGAAGCAGCCTGACTACCCGGCGTACCAAGCAAATGGTTGTACCGCCCCACCCCATCCGGAGTCTGAGTCTCGTCAGTCACCGGCGGCCCGTAAACCTGATGCCCGCCGATAGCGAGATACCGAGCCAGGATCTGCCCGCCGATCTCATGCACCCCAGTAGCCGCGGACCAATACAACCGCCCATTCGAATAAACCCGGTACCGCACCGGCCCGTCGACAACCTCCGGCCCCGTCGGCGCGCCCAGCAGACTCTGCAGTCCGGGCTCAGCCGCATACCGCTGATCAATCGCCGTCACGTAATTAGCGGTCAGCGTCATATCACCAGTACCAACGGTGATCGACCACGAAGTGCTAGCCGGACCGCCCTGCCAACCAGTGAACTTCGACGCCCCATCCGTGCCAACCAACGGCGCGGTCACGTCAAACGTCGCACCCTCGGTGACCATCGCACTGCTGACACCGCCCTCGCTCGGAATGCTCAACGCGGCCGGCTGCGTCCCCACCAACGTCAACCGATGCTGGCGCGGGTAGGCGACATACGTCTTACTAGCCTGCACCCCCGCGCTATCGGTAACCGTCGCGGTGAACTCCATCCGAGAGTCAGTGTGATCAGTAAACGGCACCGTCAACGTCGGCCCCGTCGCACCCTCACCGGGGTGCACGTGGCAAGCACCGAGATCCGGACAGTGCCGGATCAACGACGTCCATGTAATCGGAAGTGCGCCATCCTCGACATCAGTCGCCGTAGCGGACAACGAAACCGGATCACTGACCGCGAAATCCTTGTCCGGCGCGGACAAAGTAAGCACCGGCGAGTGATTGCCCGGCGCGACAGCAACCTGCGCAGTCCCGACGCCGCCAAGCGGATCCGAGACCGTCAATGTCGCAGTGAATGAAGCACCATCCCCGTACTGATGGCTGGCCTGAACACCCGTGCCGGTGCTGCCGTCGCCGAAGTCCCAGGAATACGTGAGCGGATCACTGTCGGCATCAGTAGAACCGCTGGCATCAAAGGAAACCGTGCGAGTATCCGGGTCCGTAGTCGAGGTCGCCTTAGCCACCGGCGGAGCGTTGTTCGTCGAGTAGCTCAACCGCCGCAGCAACCCGGAGTTGAGGTCGCTGAAGACAATGTCCCCGTTAGGCGCGGCGGAAATCCGCGTAACCCCGCCAACATTCAGGAACGGCGCGGGACTCGCAGGCGCCTGCGTGAGCTTGCCCTGCGCGTCGTACCGCAGCGTCCAGATCTTCTGCCCCGCGTAGTCGCCGAAGAAGTACGCACCCTGGTAAGCAGCCGGATAAGTGGTGCCCCCATACACAATCCCGCCAGTGACACAGTTCCCCTGCGAAGGGCCTGTCCCGTGCTGGTAGTCCCACAATGGCGGAGTGTTCACCACCGAAGCGCAACGCGAGTCAGTCGAATACCCCGGGGTCGGGTGGTTCCCCTCGTAGCAAGGCCAAGCGGCATTCGCGCCCGGCTGCACGACGTCCAGCTCTTCCCACGTGTACCAGCCGACGTCGCCGACCACCGGCAGCCCGCTCTTCGGGTCAAGGCTGAACCGGAACGGGTTGCGGAACCCGCTCGCGAACACCTTGCTGCGAGCGGAATCCGGGGCGGCCGCGTTGTAGTACGGATTGCTCGGCACGCCCTTGCCGTCCGCGGTGAGGTGCAGGATCTTGCCGAACGGCGAGTCGAGGTCCTGCGCGACGAAGGCGACCGGATTGGTCTTGCCCGCGTCGCCGTTGTCGCCGACGGAGTACCAGAGCGTGCCGTCCGGCGCGGGGTAAACCGTGTCGAGACCGTGGATGTAATACGGACTGCCGGGCAGGTCGAAAATCACCTGCTCCCCGGTCAGTCCGGACGGATGGCCCGCGCTGTCAAGCTGCACGGTGAACTTGGCGGCGCGCAGCGTGTACTGGCCATTGCCCAGCGACACCGAGCGGTTCAGGTATACCTGATGCGAGGTGGCGTAGTCCGGCGCGAGCGCGATGCCCGTGAGGCCCATGTCGCCCTGCGTTTCGACCGGGAAGGTCGCGATCCGCACCGGTGCGCCCCCGCCCGCGGCCGGGACCCAGTTGACGACGCCGGACTTGCCGAGCGCCAGCACGCTGTCGTCGGGCAGCCAGGCGAAGTCGGTGAAGTCGTACTGCCCGAGTCCGGTCGGCAGGTCCCGCAAGACGAACCCCGGCGGCAGCGCCGGGGTGTCGGCTGCTGCCGCCGGGGCGACCGCGACTGGGACCGCGAAAACCGCGACTGCGGCCACGAGCAGGGAACGGAGCTTGCGCCAGGCCATCCAGGCCCCCTTTCTCAGCGTTCGGTAATCGCTCAAAAGGGGGACAAAGTTGCCGCTATCGGGTGGAATTTATCCGAACGTGACGCGCCAGGTCAGGACACGACCTGGACCACGTCGCCGACGTGCAGGGTGTTGAAGAACCGCAGCGACGACGTCGCCGACAGGTGGACGCAGCCGTGCGAGTACACCTTCAGGCTGCCGGTGTGGAACGCGTCGCCCGGGTAGAAGAAGACCGAGTTCGGCATCGGCGCGTTGTCGAACTCCTTGCTCAGGTGCATCTTTTCCTTGGACAGCACGTGGAACGTGCCGGTCGGGGTCGCGTGCCCCGTGCGCCCGGGCAGCATCGAGACCGGACCGTAGATCACCTTTCCGTCCTGCAGCAGCCAGGCGCGGTGCGCGGAAATGTCGACACAGGCGCTGGTGCCCGAAGCGGCGGCGGCCGCCGCGCACGGGACGTCGGCGGTGCTCGGCTCCGGCTCGGCCTTCGGCTTCGGAGCAGGCTTGGGCGTCGGTTTCGGAGTCGGCTTCGCGCTGGTGCTCTCCGGACTGCTGCTGGTCGCCGGGGCAGAGCTGCTGGTCGGCGCACTGGAAGACGAACTGGGCGCGGTCGCCGCCGCGGCCACCGCGCCGCTACCGGAAGCCGACCCGGCGCCGCCGCCCGAGCACGCCACGAGCCCGAAAGCCGCGGCCAGCGCAGCCATCCCCACCAGAACCCTCTTCACGATCCGATACCCCCGCGTTAGGTCGGGTCACATTCCGTAGGACCCGTATCACCCGAATAGACGACGACCACCCGCACGTGGTTGCTCGGCAATGGTCACGATCCGGCGTCTCCACCCTCGGGTGGACTCGCGAATCCACCCGGCACCAGCCCGTACGCCGACGAAAACCGCATCGATTCCGGCGAGGCTGGAAGCACGCCGGGCAGCCTCCCGGCACCCGCCGCCGGCCGGGCGAAGCCGACCACCCCGCTAAGGAGCACCGTGAACCTCGGCCCGCTCACCATCGTTCTCTACGTCGCCATCGCGGCGCTCGTCCTGTACCGGGTCGTCTACCGGCAATGGCGCGGCACCCTCCTCAGCCGCAAGCGTTTGCTGACGCTCCCGTTCATCCTGATCGCGATCGGCGTGTTCTCCGCCGCGACCGCGCTGCAAAGCGCGACCGCGACGGAATACGCGCTACTGGCTGGCGACATCGTGGTCCTCGCGCTGCTGGGCGTCCTGCGCAGCTCCACTTCGGTCCTAAGCGCTCGCGAAGGCACGACGTTCGTGAAGGGCACTCCGCTCACCTTGGTGCTGTGGTTCGCCACCATCGGCGTACGCGTCGGCTTCTCCTTTATCGGAGCCGCGCTCGGCGTCAGCAACACCGTGACCTCTTCGACGATCATGCTCACGATCGGCGTCAGCATCGGCGTACAGAACGCCTTCACCTACTACCGCATTCAGAAACGCGGCTTGCCGCTCTCGGAGCAAACGCCGACGAGTATCAACGCTGGCCGCTAAGCCCCACCATGCGCGCGTACATCCGCGAAGGACTCAGCACAGTCGCCGGGTGCAGGAATCCCGGCAACGGCGGCAAGTCCCGCGCGAAGGGCACGAGATGCGCGTACAGCACTTCCGCCCCAGACGGTCGCATTGAAGGATCCTTCGCGAGCGTCGCCGCGAGAAGCGCGTTCAACTCTCGCGGTACGCCGGGAACGACTGGCGCTGGTTCCTTCACCTGTTTGTCGAACACCGCGTACGCCGTCGGCCCGGTGAAGACCGGACGGCCAGTCAGCATCTCGTGTAGTACGCACCCGAGCGCGTACAGGTCGCTTCGCGGCTCCGCGTGCCCACGCTGGATCTGCTCCGGAGCCATGTACGACGGCGTACCCAGAAGCTGTCCCGCGCGCGTGAAGCGAGCAGTGTCGGCTTCGCGCAACACGGCGAGCCCGAAGTCCATCACCTTCACGCTGCCGTCCGGACAGAGCATGAGGTTGGCGGGTTTGAGGTCGCGGTGACAGACCGCGTGAGCGTGCGCAGCCGACAGCACTGCGGCCGCTTGCGCCGCGATCGCGGCCGCCCACGGCACCGGCAGCGGACCGTGTTCGGCGAGCAGATCGTCCAGCGTCACGCCTTCGACGAACTGCATGACCTGGAACAACCGGTCGTCATGCGTGCCGAAGTCGTACAGCGTGGGCGCGCCGGGATGGTCGAGCGTGGCGAGGATCCGCGCTTCGCGGGCGAAGCGTTCCTCCAGCTCTTCGTCACCGCCGGGGACCCGCAGCAGCTTGATCGCGACGTGCCGGCCGAGCCGCCGGTCGAGCCCGCGGTGCACCGCGCCCATGCCGCCGCGTCCCAGCGGCAGGTCGTCGACCTCGTAGCGGTCCGCGATGAGCATGGGCCCCCTCACAGCGCTCACCCGCCACCGGGCTTCAGCCGTCCTTCGGCGAGTGCGGCAAAGCCTAGCCGCACCAGGTCGCGGCCGATTTCCGCGGTTTGCCGCAGGGCTCGGTCGAAGTCGGCGAGCGCGCGGAACGCGACGCCGTACGCACGCTGCGTTTCGAGCGGATGCCGCGGCACCTTGAGCCGGCGCGCGTCGATCCGGGTCGACGCGCTGTGCACCGGGAAGTCCGCGGCGCGCAGGCATCCGGCGAGGAACTGCGCGTCGAGCAACTCGGGATCCACGCGATAGCGGGAAAGCGCGGGCCCGAGCCGCACCGGGTCTCCACTGTGGACGATCACCGCGCCGGTGACCGACGCGACCACGTCGCCTTCGTGGGCGAAAACCGCCGCCGGATCCGGCGCGGCGTGCCCGGTCGGCGGACCGCCGAGCAGGACATCGTCGGTGGTCAGCACGGGTTCGTCGCCGTCGGCGGTACGCGGCGGCGCGTGCGTGATCCGCAGCGCGCCCGCCTTCACCAGCTCGCCGACGGTCGTGTGCGCGGCTTCGCCGGAAGCCGGTTCCAGCTGAGGCAGCTCGATCCCGATCTGCCCGAAAACCCGTTGCGCAGCAAGGAAGTCCGCACCCGAATCGTTCCCGCCAGGACGGCCCGACGGCGTCAGGTCGACATCGTCGTCGAGCACGTCGATGATGCGTTCGCCGACGTCCGGATCAGCCAGGAAGTCCTGCCACACCTGCTCGAGGTCGTCCGGGGTGGTGTCGGCGATCAACACGGTCGCCGGCGCTCGCCGCCCCGGCGCCGGCCGCGTGAGCAGCCAGAGATCGGTGCCTGGCGCGAGCGTACACACCGCGCGCAACGCGCCCGCGCGCAGCAAATTGGCCCGGATGCGTTTCCCGCTCCGCCGCCCGGCCGCGGCTCCCGGCATCAACACCGCCACCGCGCCACCAGGTTTCACATGCGCCAGGCAGTGCTGCACCCAAGCCAGCTCCGACTCGCCACGTGGCGGCAAGCCGTACTCCCACCGCGCGTCGCCGACGAGTTCCTCGTGTCCCCAGCCGCGTTCGTTGAACGGCGGGTCGCACAGCACGACGTCAGCCAGCCGACCGGCGAAAGCGTCCGCGCGCAACGCATCCGAGGCGTGCACCTCGGTGTCCGCGCCGTGCAGCCGCAACCGGATGCCCGCGATCCGCGCGGTGTCCGGATCGACGTCCTGCCCACGCGCCCGGGTCGCCGCGGCGGCCAGCAGCAGGGAGCCGAACCCGCACGCCGGGTCGAGCACCGTCGCCCCCTTCGCGCCGGTCAGCCGCACCATCAAGTCGGCGTACACGGTCGGCGTGGTGGAGAGCCGACGGGCGTGTGCCTCGAAGAAACGGTCACAGAGCTGCTCGAAGGTCTCCGCCGCACCTTCGTTCACGGCGAGCCGAGAGATCAGCGCCCGCAACCCTGGATCGTCCGGTCCCTCGGCGTCGTCCGCGAGATATTCGCCGACCGACGCCAGCCGCGCCCCGAGATCGAGGTCGTCTCCCAGTGCACGCAGCCGTTGCCACGCTTCGTCAATCGGCGTCAGCTCGAACGGACGGCCGCGTCCGCGCAGCCACGCCTGCACCTCCGGCAGCGAAAACAACGGGCTGGACGCCGTGCCGCCAACCGGTTTGGGAAAATCGTCATGGCGGCGTCGCCAGTTGCTCACCGCCGCCCGGCGCACGCCCGCCAGGCGCGCGATGTCGGCCGCACTCACCGCCGCGTCGTCTGCCATGCCGAGCACGATAGCTGACGACAGCGGTTTCCATCGTTTAGCTTGTTAACTCAGTCAACCAATGGTTTTATGGGGACATGGCCACCGAGCAGACCCGGTTCGCCCTGCGCTACTCAGCGGGCTCCGACCAAGGGCGACGACGCACCAACAACGAGGACTCCGTGTACGCCAGCGGGCGGTTGCTCGTGGTGGCCGACGGGATCGGCGGCCAGCCGCACGGCGAAGTGGCCAGCTCGACCGCGGTCAGCGTGCTGGCGTCGCTGGACGCGGAGCTGCGCACCCTGGACCTCACCGCGCAGAACCTGTCGAACCTGCTCTCCGACGGCGTCCGCCGGATCGCCGAAGAGCTCGCCGAGGTGGCCGAGCAAACCCCCGCCACCCACGGCATGGGCACCACCCTCACCGCCCTGCTGTTCGACGGCACCCACTTCGCCGCGGCCCACGTCGGCGACTCCCGCGGCTACCTCCTGCGCAACGGCGAACTGCAGCGCATCACGCGCGACCACACCCTGGCCCAAGCCCTGGTCGAAGACGGCACCATCAGCGCCGCCGACGCCGACGGCCACCCGCGCGGCTCGATGCTGATGAAGGCCCTCCTGAGCACCGGCTCGGCCGAACCGGACGTCTGGGAATTCACCCCGCAAGCCGGCGACCGCTACCTGCTCTGCTCCGACGGCCTCACCGCGGGCGCCAGCGAACCGGCCATCCAGGAGGTCCTCTCCCAAGGCACCCCTGACGAAATCGTCCCGAGGCTCATCGCACTGGCCAACGAGGGCGGCGGCCCGGACAACATCACCATCGTGGTCGCCGACGTCGTCCCCGCCTGACCCGGTTCCCGCAGGTCGGACCACCTGCGGGAGGCGGGAAGGCCATCCGGTATTCTTCCCCACGGAGGATTGGCCGAGCGGCCTAAGGCGCACGCTTGGAAAGCGTGTTGGGTTCACGCCCTCGCAGGTTCGAATCCTGTATCCTCCGCCGCAGTAACCAGCGGAAACGCCGGTCGCCCCGTGCTTGGGGTGACCGGCGTTTCCCGTCTTAGTCTCATTTTTAGTCTCAGTTGGCCCCGGTTAGGCCACCTTCGGTGCCTCGTCTTCTTCGTCGTGCAGCTTGACCGTTGCTGGTACCGCGCCGCCATAGCCGTGCTGGACCGTCCCATGATGGCCATTACAGTCCGGTCCGGGACCGAGTACGGCGCGCCGTAACCAGCCGACGTGCGTGACGATGCGGCGCGCATACGGCAGACGATGGGACAACTGGCCGATGTGATGGCCGCGCAGGAGCACGCCTACGACGAGATGATGGCCACCGGCGGCCCGGAGCGACGAGGGCCTTTCCGGTGAAGTGACCACCTGAGCGTGACCGGTCCGCTACGGTGCCTATAGGTAAGTCTCCACTAGGCGAGACAGCTGTCAAACGGGCGGGCGTAGGTCATCGGAGGGGTAAGAGCAGTGCCTCAACCTGCACAGCAGCCGGGGTGGCTCGACGGGCTGTACTTCAACATCGGCGATGCGTTCGACGCGGGGGACGCGGCCGGTGCCGCGATGGGCGGCGCGTCGAGCGGTCAAGGTTTCACGATGAGCCGCGACGACGCGATGGCCATGCTCAAAGTGGCGAAAACCGTCCGCGCCGACTTCCGCGACATGCGTGATGATGCATACCGGTTGACTCAGACCACATCTCCGGCGGACGAGCCAACCAGCAACGGCTACAACAAGCGACTGGTCAACGAGGGTGAGCCGAAGGGCGTTTTCGTCGCGGGCAAGGACCAGGTCGACCAGGAGTTCGCCTACGCCGACGAGCTGGTGAAGCGGCTGGAGAAGGCGCTCGGGATCACCGAGTCGTCGGACGAGCAGGCCGCGACCGATGTCAAGTACGCGGGCAAGCAGAGCGGAGGCTTCGCGTGATGACACCTCGCACGCTAGCGACAGTCCTAGGCGCGGTTGCCGTCGTATGTGTTGCGGCCGGATGCTCCGGCGGCTCGGCGGCTCCTCCGGTTGCCAGCCCGCCGCCACCGTCGTCGCCCGCCGCGGCGGTGCTGCCGCACAGCGGGGCGCCGAAGGTCGAGCATCCGCTGCCCGCGTCGGTGCTTTCCGGGCAGCCCTGCCAGGATGCGCTCACTTCCGACCAGCTCAACCAGATCTTCGGCACGGTGCCGCAAGGCAAGCCGGGCAGCCTCCCCGGACTCGGCCTCGACTGTAAATGGAACAACATCGACTCGGGGGCTGGATTAACGGTCGGCTACACGACACAGACCCACCAAGGACTGAGCGCGCTCTACCAGAACACGAAACCGCAAGCGAAGGTATGGCGGGTGTTGCCGCCCATTCAGGGTTTTCCCGCAGTCGCGGCTTCGACATTCAGTTCGGGCACTCAGGACGGTTTCTGCGCGGTCAGCGTGGGCGTCGCGGATGATCTGTCGTTCGACGCTTCGCTGACGCCTAGTGACGCCAAGAGGGCGAGTGGAGCTGATCCGTGTGAGTTGTCGGCGCGGGTGGCGGACATGGTGGTCACGAACCTGAAGCGCAAGGCGGGTGCGTGATGGGGTTTTTCGAGGTGCTTGGCGACGCGGCGAAGGCCGTGGGCGGGGCGCTCGAAGACGCGGCGGACTGGGTCGGGGATCGGGCCAGCGACGTGGGGAACTGGTTCGGCGATCTCTACCACGGGAATCTCGGGGATCAGGCCGTTCCGGCACCGGAGCTGGTCGCGAAGATTCTGGCCAGCCAGGGTGCGCAGAGCTGGCATCAAAGTGCTGGGCAGGCGGACAAGCTCGCCAGTCGGCACGATGAGACGAGTTCTCGGGTGCAGCAGCTGAGCGCCGGTCTGGAATCCGCGTGGACCGGCGGCGGGGCCGATGCCGCTCAGTCGCGGATCAAGCCGTTCGCGGACGCGACTGCCGCTGCCGCTGCGACGTACACCGGCAATGGGCAGAACCTGACCGATCTCGCGCACGGGTTCGACGCCATGAAGCAGAGCCTGCAGCCTATGCCGGGTGCGCCGCCGCACAAGAACCTCTGGGACGAGATGACGTGGTGGAACACCGACACCGAGGACCAGATCAACCAATACAACAAGACGGCCCAAGACAATCTCGACAAGTACCGCGACTACACCCAACACGCCCAGACCAGCGGGCAAGGGCTCAAGACCGACTACGGAGCACTGACCGCCTTCGACGGCGATGTCTCCCTTTCCAAGCCTGACCCGAAGACATCGGGCGGACCGGACAACGGGCACGGACCCGACGGCCACTCCCGGTCAGGATTGGGTCCCGCTAGCACGAGCGGCCCGTCGAACACCTTCTCTCCGCACTACCCCGGTACCACCGGATCCGTACCTGGTTCGGGCGGCCACCTGCCGACCTACCAGCCAACGAGCCACCAGACCGGGACCGGGACCGGGCCGGGCGACGGCACAACGGCCGCGGGATGGGTGCCGCCGGACTACGGCCGCAGCACCGGACCGGGCTCGGGCTGGATTCCCTCGCCCTCGCTCCAGGGCGGCGGGGCTGGCAGCGGGGACTCGTGGTCACCGGGGCTGGTCGGTGGATTCGGGTCGAACGGCGGGTTTGGCCCGACCAGCGGGTTCGGCAGCGGCGGCGCAGCAGAGTCTGGTGGCGGCGCAGGCGCAGGCTCCAGCGGTCGCGACGGGAGCACTGCGGGTCGGCTGGGTGCCGGGTCAAATACCGGTGGTGCTGCCGAGGGCGCGGTGGGTCGCGGCTCGTCCGCGACCGGTACCGGAGTGCGGGGGGCTGCGGGGTCGCGCGGCGGCCCGGGCATGGGCGGCATGGGTGCCGGGGGCGGCAAGGGCAAGGGCGAAGAGGACAAGGACCACCAGCGCAAGTACGGGCTGGAGGACGACTCCGCGTTCGACCTCACCGACGACGAGGACGGCCGGTTGCGCGACCCGCGCACTGGGCTCCCACCCACGCCTCCGACCATCGGCGGCTGAGACACCACGATGACGATCCTCGACAAGCCGGTGCGCCTCCCGCGACCGGCGTTCTTCGTCGCGTGGAACTACGTTGGCGGGGGCACGCTCCCTGCGGTGGTCGATCCGGACAACACCTACGCGACCGCGGAGTTCACCCGGGAGCTAGAGCGGCGCACGATGTCGCGGTTCGAGGGGTTGCGGCTGGCGACCCCGGACGGACGGCTGACCAGCGAATTCCGTGCGACGCTGGAACTGCTCGCGGCACCCGAGAAGGAGCTGTACTCCTGGACCGCCTTCGTGCGCCAGCCGGACGACAACGGCGCGGTGCTCGTCGCCTCCACAGGCCGCGACGCCGTCCGGCTGATCACCGACTACAGGTCGATCCAGCTCGACCCGATCCCGCCGCGGGAACTGGCGGCGAGCCTGGTCACCGCCCTGCCCGACTACGCGCCCGCCACGATCTCCCGCCTGCGGGTGCCCTTGACATACCTCGAAGGCAGCAACGCCGACCCGCTCTCGGAATCGTCCGGGGACGCCGACCTGATGCGCCACCTGACCCGCGCCGAACGCGCCGCAGTGCACAAGCTCTACGCCGCCGTCCGGCGCAACGGCAACCGCGCCCGCAGCACACCCCTCACGGTGTACGACCTCACCCGAACCGGCCGCATCCTGGCATTCACCAGCACCGACAACGACGGCGGCCAGGAGGCCACCATGTGGCCAGGCAACCACACCAACCTCATCGACGCACTCAACCTCACCCTCAACGGACTCACCTGACAACACCCAGCGGGAGCAGCACTCGGCTTTGGGCTCAGTCTCGTTTTCAGTCTCATTCGTCCCGGGTCACCCCGGTTCCCTGACCGGCGGGCAATGCGCTGACCTGGGCCTTCGCCTGCCACGACCCCCGGTGAACACCTTTGTGCAGCGCGGAAAGCGTGTTGGGTTCACGCCCTCGCAGGTTCGAATCCTGTATCCTCCGCCGCAACACACGAAGGTCCCGGCTTCCCAGAAGCCGGGACCTTCGTCGTTGTGCGGTAAATCCCTTGCCAGGCAACGATCTTCCGCTGGCAGAATTCGTTCATGGACCACCGCTCAGCTCGAGAGTTCGCCGACCACTGGGCGAAGGCTTGGAACGCCCGCGATCTCGACGCCCTGATGACCCACTTCGCCGACGACGTGACCTTCCGGTCGCCGGTGGCCGTTCAGGTGCTCGGCGGGGACGGCGTGATCCGCGGCAAGGCGGCGTTGCGCGCGTACTGGGCGGAGGGGTTGCGCCGGATTCCCGATCTCCGCTTCGAGGTGCTCGGCGTCTACGTCGGACTGGACGCGCTCGTCATCAACTACCGCAACCAGAAGGGCGGGCTGGTCAACGAGGTCCTGGTCTTCGACGGCCCGCTCGTCGTCGAGGGTTACGGCACCTACCTCGGCGACGACCCGAATCCGGCCGGGGCTCGCTGAACCGGGGGGCGGGCCGTCGCTGTCCGCGACCGCGGCAGGGGCTGGGATCGGCCGGACGGTGCTACCCGCTAGGCTTCGCCGCAGACTTGATCGCAGCTGTCCGGAGAGGTTCCCCGGTGTCACGAATACCGTTTTGACCTGGGCGTTGGCCGTCGCGCACGCACCACGAACCCGCAGGTCAGAAGGCTGGAACGCGGGTTTCGGGCCCCGCGTGCGCACCAGTGGAGCCAACGCCTGACAGGCCCCGGACCGCCAACCGCGTCCGGGGCTTTGTCGATTCTCCCGCCGTCACTTACTTACCGAAAACACTTGATCACGCTAAGTTTGTACGTGGTCGTTCCAGCCCCTGACGTACCGAGGAGCCCGCCCCCATGGCCGGAGTGGAAGAGATCCGCGCTGGTATCGCGCTCGCGAACGAGAAGGCGTCCGCGAGCATCGCCGCACTGCAGCAGGCAGCGCAGGCGCTCGAAGAAGCACAGCTGTCGCTGTCCCAAGCCACCCAGGGCAGCAGCCAGCACGAGGTGAACCAGGCGCACGGCCTGCTCGCCGAGGCGCTGCAAGGGATCACCGGCATGCAGAGCACCATCCAGGCCGGCATCTCGTCGGCCGATTCCTACTCGGCGCGGCTTTAACGCCGATGTCGGGGCTCGCCGAAATCCACCAGTTGCTCACCGCCGCGCGAGCGGGGGTCGGCGACGGACGGGCGCACGCCGAGCGGGCGAGAACGCTGCTCGGCGACGCCCGGCGCGCGCTCGTCGACGCGCAGGCCAAGGCAGATCCGTGGCTGCCGGGGCAATGGGCGCAGGCCGACGAGGCGATCGAGCATCTCCTCACCCGTTTAGCCGCCGCCGACGATTTAGTGGGCGGATACCAGTCACGCCTGTAGGGATGAGATGGCCAGCAAGGCAGCCGAGCAACGCAACCGTGTGCAAACCGCTCTCGACCGGGTCCGGCACCAGATCGGGCTCGTGCTCGGGGCCGCGGCGGGCGCGCGCGAAATGGCCGAGGCCGAGGTGGCGCGGCTGACACTGGAACAGGAGATCGTCCGGGTCGGCATGGATCACGCCACCCCGGCGCAGCAGACGGAGTGGGCCCGGCATCCGGCGGCGCACGAGGTGTTCGCCGCGCTCGGCGGCACCCGCGCCGCCTTCTACACCGACTGGAGCGCCGGTCCCGGCCAGTTGCGCGACCTCGTCGCCGCGCACGCGCCGGGCCCGGCCGGACGGCCGCCGAGCGAATGGCTCGGCCGTGTCGGCACGAATCCCGGCGTCACCGCACCCGCGTTGTGGCGGGTCGGTTCGGCTACTGCCGCCGGCAGCGACATCTCGCGCACATTCGACGTCGCCGTGCCGTTGCTGGACGAATCGCATCTGGCCATCACGTCCGCGCCGAAAACGCGGCCGGTCGTGGACGGGATCGTGCAGGGCCTGCTGATGCGCGTGCTGTCGGCGTTCGAGCCCGGTGCGGTGAAAATCCACCTGTGGGACGTCGGGCAGCTCACCGCGATCCTGCCCGACCTGTACCCGCTCAGCCGCACAAGCGCGCTGTCGCTGTATGACCCGACGCGGCTGGAGGATCTGCTCGACGAGCTCGCCGGGCACATCCGCCGGATCCACGCCACCGGCATGCAGGCGGGCCACACCTCGTTGCGGGAACTGCGAAAAGCCACCAACCAGCGGCTGGAGCCGTACCGGATCGCGGTGCTGTACGGCAACGGCGAAACTCTGGACGCGGAACGCGCGCGCGACCTCAAACGCGTGGCCAGCGGCGCGCTCGCGGCCGGGATCTGCCTGATCCTGGTGGACGTGCCCACCGCGGTGAGCGCGTCGATCGAAACGCTCAGCCTGCTGGACGAACGCCGCGCGGTCAGCAGCATGACCGGCAGCGACCTGGTCGTGGACCTGGATCCGCCGATGCCGTCCGGACAGGTCATCCGCGCGGCGAATCGCATCGCCGAAGCGCTGATCGCCCGCCAGGGCGGCCCTCGCTCGTTCGCCGACCTGATGCCGTCCGAGATCGGCCAGGAGAGTTCCGCTCGGGAGCTGCGCGCGCCGATCGGGTTCTACGAGGGCGAAGCCGTCGAGGTGGTGATCGGCGACGCGAGTCCGCACGCGCTCATCGGCGGCCCGAGCGGTTCGGGGAAAACGAACTTCCTGTACGCGTTGCTGGGCAGTCTCGCCGCGCGGTACTCGCCGGATGAGCTGGCGCTGTACCTGCTGGACTTCAAGGAAGGGGTCTCGTTCGCCGGTCTCGCGCCCGGCCGCAAGGACTCCAGCTGGCTGCCGCACGCGAAACTGGTCGGCGTCAACGTCAACACCGACCGCGAATTCGGGTTGGCGCTGCTGCGCTTCCTCGCCGACGAATTGCGCCGCCGCTCCGCCGCGGCCAAGGAGCACGAGGTCACGAACCTGGCTGACCTGCGGGAACAGGATCCGAGCGGACACTGGCCGCGGATCGTCGCGGTGATCGACGAGTTCCAGTACCTCTTCGCCGGACGCGACCAGGTCACCGCGCAGGCCACGCAATTGCTCGAAGACATCGCGCGCCGCGGGCGTTCGCAGGGCATTCACCTGGTGCTGGCCAGTCAAGACGTCGCCGGTATCGAAGCCTTTTGGGGCAAGCCCGCGGTCTTCGAACAGTGCACGCTGCGCATCGCGATGCCGAAGGCTCGCCGGGTGCTTGCGGAAACGAACAACGCGGCGGTGTCCGCACCCAAGTGGCACGCGGTGATCAACCACGATTCCGGTGTCGCGCACGGCAACCAGCTCGCGCACGTCCCGGATGCGAGCAGTCGAAACGTTTTCGTGAACCTGCAGCAGAAGCTGTGGGAACTCTACGCTGGGCGATTCACCCGGCCGCGCCTGTTCGACGGTGCGCATTCGCCGGTGCTGGAACAGTTCCCGGCCTTCACGGAACTCAAGCCGAACGCGCAGCCGCGGGCGATCCTGGGCCAGTCGATCGACGTCACCGAGGCCGCCTGCGGTGTCGACCTGCCCCGGGTCCCCGGCCGAAACGTCGCGGTGCTCGGCGGGGCGACCGCGGAAGCTTTGTCCATTATGGACTCCGCAGCCCGCTCGCTTTCCCGGCAAATGGAACTCGGACAGGTGGAGTTCCTGCTTCACTGCCCGATCGTGGCCAGCTCTCCGGCGGTGCTGGACTTGAAGAGCCGGCTGGAGGCGGAGGGGCATCTCGCGACGCTCACCGAAGACCTTTCCGCGGAACTGGAATCGATCGTCGAATCGCTTTCCACCACGACGCCGCGCATTCTGCTGCTATACGGGGTGGACGCCGCGCTGCCGTCGCTGGAAGCAAAAGCCGTCGGACAGCTGAAGAGCGGCCTCGACCACCTGCGCACGCTGCTCAAAAACGGCCCGGCACACGGCGTGCACACCATCGGCTGGTGGCGCAGCATCGCACGGCTCAAAGACACCCTCGGTTTCGGCGGCACGGACGACATCGGCGCGTGGGCCGCTTTGGACGTCCAAGGCAACGAACTGTCGCCCTTCGCCGCGGGTCAGGTCGTGCATTGGTCGCCACGACCGGGCCGGGCCTTGTTCTTCGACCGCACCACGCACGGGGCGCCGGAAGTCATCATCCCGTTCCAGCGCCCGGAAACCGAGCCGACCGCGGGAGGTACGTCGTGACCGAAGGAACTCCCAGCCCCGCCATGCGGTACAAGGAAATCGTAGGCCTGGCCCGCGGTTCGGCGGACAACCTGCGCGCGTGGGAACTGGCACGAGCGGACGAAATCGAGCGTCAACTAGTGGACGCGCAAGCCGCGGTGGCCGCCGCGCGGGATCGGGAGGAAAAGGCCCAAGAACGCGCTAAGCGGTGGTGGAAGATGGCGCTGCACAACGTTTCCCGGCTGAGTTTCGTGGAAGCGCTGGACGACCCGGAGCCGGTGACTACTGCCCGGCCGCAGTATTTGGACCGGTACCTGGAAGAGGTCAAGCCGAGCTACCAGGAACTGGTCCAGGCGGTGCTGGGACTTGGGTGGCGCGCGAAACGCTGAGCCCGCGCTGGGACGGTCAACGTCCGTGAAGGACTCCTCGAGGGAAGCTGATTCCCGCAAGGAGCCCTTCACGGACAACTAACTACGCCGTCCGGTGCAGCACCCGATCCAGTTGGTCGAGCACGTCGTTAGCCCAGTCCTCGAACGGGTTCCCCGCCGAAGGACGGAACCGCACCACCTGTGGGTCGTGGTCGCTCGCCTGGTCAGCGAACTCGGCATTGACATGCACCACGTCATAGTCCACGCCACGCGGGGCAGCCGACGCCAGGATGTGGTCAAGCACCTGCGACTGACCCTCGTACACGTAGCTGTACCGCTCAGCCGGCGGCAGCGTCGAAATCAGGTCCTTCAGCAGCCCACCCGACGTCAGCTTCGCCAGCGCGGGCGAGAACTGGTAGTCGTTCAGGTCACCGGCCACCACGACGTTCGCCCGCGGGTCCGCGTTGAGCAGTTGCGCCACGAACCCCTGCAGGACGGTTGCCTGCTTCTGCCGCTGCACCTCGGAGCTGCGCGTCGGCGGCCGATAACGGCCGTGGGTCGGCTGGTCGCCGCCCTTCGAGTTGAAGTGGTTGGCGAGCACGAACACCGTGCGGCCGCGGAACACGAACTCGCCGGCCAGCGGCTTGCGGCTGTCCTCCCACGCCTCGTTGCCCGGGTCGACCCGGCCCGGCGACTGCGTCAGGTGTGCCTTGCCGTGGTCGGAAACCACGCCCACCGAAGAGGTCGGGCTGCCACCCGGTCGGTCCACAAAGGACACGCGCGACGGATTGAACAGGAAGCCGACCCGGATGTTGCCGCCCGGTTGTCCTCCGTCCTCGTCGTTCACCGGGTCGATCTGCCGCCACTGGTACCGCGGTCCGCCCGCGGCGACGATCGCATCGGTGAACTTCTTCAGCGTCGCGTCGGCGTCGACCGTTCCGTCGTCGGTCGCGCCGCTGTTGTCCTGGATTTCTTCCAGGGTGACGATGTCCGGCGTCGCGAGGTTGTCGACGATGCCGTGTGCGAGCTGCGCGTACTTGGTGTCCGAATCGGACGGTGCGAGGTTCTCGACGTTGTACGTCGCCACCGAAAGCTCACCCGGACGCTGCTTGCGCGTGATTTCCTTCTGCAGCTTGTTGTCCTTGGCCGCGCCCAGCTTCGAAGCGAACAGCGTGTACCCGCCGAAGTTGCTGTACTCCACCGGGCCGGAGGTGACGCCGGTGAGCACGTCGCCGGTGTTGACCTTCGGAGCTGCCTGCTGCGAGGACGGGATAATCGACTGAACCTTCAGCACACCAGTGTTGATCTGGTCGTACCCCAGATAAACAGTGCCACCGCGCGGCGTCGGGTTCTGCTGCGGCTTAGTGGTCACGTAAAGCTCGCCGTACTTGTTGCTCGGGCCGACCACGCGCGCGTCAGAAACCTGGACGATCTCGCTTTCGTGCGATTCCCAGAAGTCCAGCGCGTACTTCGACGGCTCAAGCGGCAGCGATTCGATGTTGCCGCCCGCGTTGGGGGCCAGTACATCCGGCACCTGATCCGGCGTCAGCACCGTCGGAGCCGGCAGCGGATTCCCCTGCGAGTCGACTGTCCACTGTGCACTGGTCAGCTCGGTCAGCGACTGGTAGTTCGAGGTCGCGGGCGCGTCCGGGTAGTACTCCTTGACCTTGCCCTGCGCGGTGACCGCGTCGCCGACCGCCACCGCCGGGGTGGTCGACCCGGTGAACACGAAGAGGCCCTCGCTGGTGCGCGGGTCGCTGTCCGGATGCGGATCGGTCATCCAGAACCCACGGGCCGAGCCGAAGCTCCGCACCGCGGTGACGATGCCGGTGACGTCCTCGACCTGCTTGTCCTTGAACGGCGAAATCCGCGTGATGCCCTGGATGTCGTGGATCTTCGCCGGAACACCCGGCTCGCCGGGCTGGGTGCCGGTGGTCTCGCCCTTGGTGTTGGTGGGCGTCGGGTCGCCGACAGCGAAGTCCGTGCTGTTGTTGTCGGTGTCAGCAAGCGTCGCCGCTCGCGCGACCGAGGTTGTATTCGACGGCGCGGCGGCCGGAGTTCCTTCGCGGACAACGGCATCGCCGAAGCCGACGAGGTCCTTGACCCGGCTGTCCGCGGCACAGTCAGCGGCGGTCTTGCAGGTCAGCGGCGCGCTGTCGGACACGAGCGCGACGGTGCCGGCGGTCGCGGACATCGCGATGCTCCCGGTCGCGTCGGGCGTCGGCAGCGCGACCGTGCCGCCGTTCCCCTTCCCCTCCGCGACGAGGTAGCGGCCCTTCGGCGCGACCGACCCGGCGAGCGGCGTGACCTGCCACTTGCTCGTCGCACTCGCCGAAGCCGGCAGGTACTGGACGCTGTAGCCGCCGAGCGCGACGGGCGCGCCGCCGTGGTTGGCCAGCTCGATGAAGTCGTTGGTCAGCGTGGCCCCGGAATTGCCGCCACCGCCGTAGACCTCGGCGATCAGGGCGTCCGCGCTCGGTGCCGCCGAAGCGGGCGCGGCCACTCCGCCCAGCGCGAGAGCCGCGGCGGAGACGGCAATCGCGCCTCTGGTCAGTCTTGTCCCACCGGCGCTTCTACCCCCGGCAGGACGACGGGATATGGTCACCCTGAGTCCCCTCTGCATCTCAACGGTCGAGGCATCGTCCCCCGAACAAGCGAAGCAGAGGAAGACGAAAGGGCAACGATTCGTAACGAGCTGGGAGGATTTCCTCCTTTGGACGGGTTGACGCAATGATCACGCTCGTACTCGGCGGAGACGTCAACCTTCAGGGCCGCGCGAGCCCGGAAACGGCGTTCGCCCCGTTGAGCTCGCTGCTCACCGGCGCCGATGTGCGGTTCGTGAATCTCGAGGGACCGCTGTCCGGCTCGACCGGTCTGGACATCCCGCACAAGCCGAACTGGCGGCACTCGCAGCCGGAGATGGTCGCCGCGCTGACCGCCGCCGAGATCGACGTCGTGTCAGTGGCCAACAACGTCACCTACCCGCCGGCCGCGGCGATGGCCAGCCTCGCCGTGCTGGACCGCGCCGGAATCGCGCACTGCGGCGCGGGCGCGAACCTCGCGGAAGCACACGCACCGGCGATCCTCGAACGATCGGGCGGCCGGATCGCGTTCCTCGCCTACACCTCGCTGTGCTGGCCCGTCGGACAGGAAGCGACGGAAGACTCGCCGGGCGTCGCCGTGGCGGGCGCTTACACGTCGTACCAACCTGATCCGCGCGTCCTGGACGTCCCCGGACGCCCTCCGATCGTGCACACCACGCCGGTCCGCCGCGACCTGGAGCTGCTGCTCGCCGACATCCGCCGCGCCCGCGCCGAGGCCGACCACGTCGTCGTGTCGATGCATTGGGGCCTCCCCGGCCAAGAACTGGCCGAATACCAGGTCACCTACGCGCACGCGATCATCGACGCCGGCGCCGACCTGGTCGTCGGACACGGACCGCACACCGTGCAGCCGGTCGAGGTGTATCGCGGCTGCCCGATCCTCTACAGCCTGGGCAACCTCGTCTTCGACTGGCCTGCCATGCGCGACCGGCACCGCGACGGCCTGCTCGCCGGCTGCGTCGTCGGCGACCAGATGCGGGTCGAATTAGTGCCGATCCGCCGCGGCGAAGACAACGAATGCGTACCGTTGACGGGAGCCGACGCCGACGAGGCGCTGCGGCGGTTCGTCGAGTTGTCCGCGCGGCGCGGCACGAACGTGACGGTCAGTGATGGTTTCGCGACAGTCGAAGGACTTCGCGGCTGACCCGCCGTTCCCGCCGTCACCCGGACGGCGCATCTGCCTTAAATGCAGCTCAAGCCCGGGGTCGACTGGTACCTCGCGGGAGTACTTTACCGATGAGCGCGGAAACTGTGGCCCAGACCACTTTCGGGCCGCCCCGGCGCTCACGGGTAGCACCCCGCAGGGGGAGGCGACACGGTCACGTGGGGGTTGACCGTCGTCGAGTGCGCGGGTGCCGCCACCCGGGAAAAAAGCCGCGGGCGCGGGACTTTCCGCTTCTCCCGCGACCGCGGCTCCACGGATTTGCCCCGGGGAAGCCTCGCGAGTGGCGAGGCGCCGCCTTGACCGCGCGGGGGAGCGCGAGCAGGGGAGGAAGGCGGCCCGCCTCGCCACTCGCGAGCATTAACCGCTGACGAGAGCCGTGGCGACGCCGTCGACAACGCGCGCGCAAATCTCTCCGTGCGTGAGCGGCAGGTAGTGGCCAGCTCCCGGCACGATCCGCAGCGCTCCGTCCTGACCCGCAGCCAAAAACCGGCGCTCGCCAAGGCGGAAGTGGTCGTGACGGCCGTTGAGCAGAAGCACCCGGCCGGGGTACCGCGCCAACCAAGGAAACGACCCGTTCCGGATGGCGAGCCGCGGTCGCGATCGAGGCGTAACCGCCGAGGGAATGCCCGACCGCTCAAGCCGGCGTCCACAAAACGACGATCTAACGCACCTGGGCGACCAAAGACGAGGTCCTCGCCGACGCCCTCGTGCAGGCTCCTGAGCTCACCTTCGCGGTCCCCGACACTGGTTCCCTGCGCGGCGATCTCGTCGAGCTGGCGAAGCAGATCCACCGCCTGCTGTCCGATCCGGCGAACCGGCGCGTCATCACGACCGTCGTCTCCGCGCTGCCGGACCGGCCCGCCACCGCCGAGGCCGCCGGACGGTTCTTCGCCGACCGCCTCGGTCGTGAGCAGGTCGTCTTCGACCGTGCCCACGCCCGAGGCGAACTCGCCGACGCCGCGGATTCGGAGATGATCCTGGATCTGCTCGGCGGAAATCTCTGGTTCCGCACCCTGGTCCGAGCGAAATCCGCCGACGACACCTATCTCGAACGACTTGTCGACACCGTGCTCACCGGCGTCGCGCGGTGATCAGTACGGCCGGTCCCCGACGATCGCGACGCGCTCGGCGATCCGGACGTGCGGGTGGTAGTCGTTCACCGCGTAATGCTGGGTCGCGCGGTTGTCCCAGAACGCCACCGAATCCGGCTCCCAGCGGAACCGCACCTGGAATTCCGGCGTGTGCGCCTGCAGGAACAGATACCGCAGCAGCCGGTCGCTTTCGGCGCGGTCGAGGCCGACGATGTGCGTGGTGAACGCCTGGTTCACGAACAACGTCCGCCGTCCGGTCTCCGGATGGGTCCGCACCACCGGGTGTTCGACCGGCGGGTACGCGTCCTGCCACTGGGCCAGCAGGTCCGGATCGGTGAACCGGTCGAAACCGGGGACGAAATCGTGCACCGCGGTGAGGCCGTCGATCCGCTCGCGGACGTCGGCGGGCAGGTTGTCGTAGGCGGCGGCCATGTCGGCCCACATCGTGTCGCCGCCGATCGGCGGGACCTCGACCAGCCGCAGGACCGACCCGAGCGCCGGATTCGGCCGCCAGGTGACGTCGGTGTGCCAGATGTTTTCGTACCCCGGCATCCCGGCGGTGCGGGTGAACCGCACGACCTGGTCGGAATCTCCCCGCGGGATGAACGGGTTGGTTTCCAGCTCACCCCAGTTCGCGGCGAACGCGCGCTGCTGCTGCGACGTGATGTGCTGGTCGCGGAAGAACAGCACCTTCCACTCCAGCAGCGCGCGGTTCAGTTCGGCGCGCAGCCGCGACGACACCGGCGCGCCGAGGTCCACTCCGGAGATTTCCGCGCCGATCACTCGTCCGAGCGGGCGAAGGGCGAAAAGCTCGTAGGGACGTTCTTCCACGCCGTCCGGAAGGCGGCGCAGCACACGCGGGCCTTCGAGGATCCCGTCGTCCGGGGTGACGGACGAGCGCAGGCGGGCAGGCAGGTCTACAGACATGGCGGTACTCCCGAAGAATAGGTGAATTCGGCTGTGGCAGCGGAAAAAACAGCGGAAAATCGCCTACGCGGGAGGAGAGCCGAGACGACCGCGACGCGTGAGGAGAGCGGCTACGCCCTCGCCGTCCGTCCGTGCCGGGGCACGGCCGGCTAGCGGCACTTCCCGGGTCTCTGGCATGAGTCCAATTCTGGCGGGGTACGGATCACCAGGTCAAGGCTCCCCACGATGTGAAACAGTCGCACGCCCGGCCGAGTGACCTGGACGACCTCGATGGGGTTAGATCTCTCCAGAGGGTGGCGGACGGCGGTTCGCGCTCTCCTGGAAAGCGGAGGTCCCCATGGCAGGTTCGACGAGCGAGCGGCTCAACGCCGCCGCGGACGCGCTCGATCGAGCGGCTGCCGACGCGGACCGTGCGGCGGGCCGGTTTTCCGAAGCCCGCCTCGAATCGACGCCGTGGGGTATTTCCGCGCCAGCGCGGGAAATCGCCGCCCGGTGGGAAGCGGCGCTCGCCGCGCGCGACATCGACGCGCGCATGCTCGGCGACGCGACGTCCGATCTCGCCGGTCAGCTGCGGATGGCCGCCCGCGGCCACCACCACCGTCCGACGATCGCGACGGCGCTGCTGAGTTGATGCCGTTCCTCCACCCGGCGCTGGAAAACGCGGCCGCCGGGCTGGCTTCTTTGGGTGCCGCGGCCGCCGCGATCGGCGCGCCGGATCCGATCGCCGCGCTGCGTCAGATCGACTGTTCCCCGCAGACGATCCGCGAATCGGCGCGCACGCTGTCGGCCGGCCGCGACGTTTTGGTCATGGCGCGGTTGGAGTTCGAACGCGGCGCGCACAGCGCGGAACGCAAATGGGGCGGCGAACCGGCCGCGCGTTTCCGGGGCAGCGCGGACGAACTCGACGCGTACTACCGGCAGGCCGCCGAAGCCGCCGCGCGTACGGCGTCGGTCGGCTTGGATCTGGCGGAATTGCTTGACCGGCTGGCGGATCAGACCGCGGCGCAGGTGATGCTGATCGCCGAAGGAGTGTCCCCGGCGGCTGTCGCGCTGCTGGCCGGCGACCGCTCCGCGGAGCCAGCGGTGCGGGAGGCGTGCGGGACCATCGCGGAAGCCGTCGCTCGCGGCGTCGCGACCATAGGAGAGGCAACGACTTTCCTCGACGCCTTCGGAACACCGGTGCTGCAGGAAGAGAATTAGCGGGTCGCGGTCACGAATCCGCCGCGCGTGATGTCCAGCGGCTCACGTCCGTAGCGGACGGCAAGTTCCGCGACCGTAACGGTTTCCGGCTGCCAGCCGTGCGCGGCGAGCCACTCCGGACCGTCGCCCGCGAGGCCGCCGCGCCAGAGCGCCGTCACCTCGCCGCCGACTTCGCGTGCCCGTTCCAGCAGTCCGTCCCGTTCGCCGTCCGGCCGGTGTTCGAACGAAATCCGGCTGCCTGGCGCGGAAATCTCGGTGACGCCCGTGAGCAGCCGCTCCGCCTCGTCCCGACTCAAGTAGACGAGCAGCCCTTCGGCGAGCCAGACAGTCGGCCGCTTCGGGGCGAATCCCGCGTTTCTCAACGCCGCGCCCCAGTCGTCGCGCAGATCCACCGGGACCGCCGTGCGCTCGCACCGAGGCCGCGCCCCCTGTTCGGCCAGCACGGTTTCCTTGAACGCGAGCACGTCCGGCAGATCGACCTCGAACACACGCGCACCGTCGGGCCAGTCGAGCCGGAACGCCCGAGCGTCAAGACCGGCCGCGAGAAGCACCGTCTGGTGTCCGCCGCTCACGAAGTCGTCAAAGAACCGGGTGCGGACCGCGACCTGCTGCGCGAACACCATCCCCAGCCCGCGGTGGCGCTCCTGCTCGCCCTCGAAGATCGCCCGCCCAGCGTGAAAGAACGCGCCCGCATACGGATCCTCGAACAACCGATCCGGCCGCCCGCTCTCCAACGCCCGAAGCCCAGCCACCCCAACCGCAGTCCTGCCCACCGGCGGAAGCTCCTCGCCCATACCCCCACCCTACGGACGCAACCCCCAAGCACCACCACTTTTGATCCGGCTCTCACCGCAACCAAGAAACGGAAGCCGACCCACCCCCATGGGGGGTCCGGGGGGCGAAGCCCCTCCGGGCGGGGCCTGGGGGTTGCACCCCCAGAAACAAGGCGAGCGAGGCGGCCGACGCTTTCCGTCGGCACACCTCGCCCACTCGCGAGCGGTGGCGGTGGGATTTGAACCCACGGACGGGATCAACCGTCACACGATTTCGAGTCGTGCTCCTTCGGCCGCTCGGACACGCCACCGCCGAGAACAATACCGGACCCCCTCCGCGGGGTGCGGCGGGGGTTACTCGCCGCCTGGACGGCGGTCCGCGAAGTACGTCTCGAGCAGGGCCGCGCAGTCGCTTTCGAGCACTCCGCCGTGGACTTCCGGCCGGTGGTTGAGGCGGCGGTCGCGCACGACGTCCCACAGCGACGACACCGCGCCGGTCTTGGGCTCCCAGGCTCCGAACACCAGCCGCGCCACCCGGGCGAGCACGAGCGCGCCGGCGCACATGGTGCAGGGCTCCAGTGTGACCGCGAGCGTGCAGCCCTCCAGCCGCCAGCCGTCGCCGTACTCGCGGGCCGCCGCGCGGAGAGCGAGGATTTCCGCGTGCGCGGTCGGGTCGGCCAGCTCGACGCGCGCGTTGCGGGCCGAGGCCAGCGGGCGCCCGTCGGGGTCGAAGACGACCGCGCCGATGGGCACGTCGGCACCGGGGGCGCGGGCCGCGTCCAGCGCGGCCCGCACGGCCTCGGTGTCGTCCGGCCGTCTCAGAGCTGGTCCAGCAGTTTCGAGAACTCGGCCTCGAAGCCGCACCGCTGGGCGATCATCTGGAGTTGTTCGTCCGGGTAGAGGTCGACCTCGCCGACGATCACCTCCAGTTCGCCGCCGGGCAGGCCGAGGTCGGCCAGGATTTCGAGGTCGCCCTCGGGCCAGACGGCGTCGTCGTCCTCGTCGGGAGGGTCGACGCGCAGCACGTCGAGGACGTCGGCCGCGATGTCGTAGTCGAGCGCCGCGGCGGCGTCCGACAACAGCAGCGACGGTCCCCTCGGGCTCGGCCGGACGATCACGAAGAACTCGTCGTCGACGGCCAGCAGGCCGAACGCCGCCCCGGTCGACCGGAGCTTGCCCAGCTCGGTGATCGCCGCGTCCAACTCTGTGAGCGCCGAGGAATCGAGCGCACTGCACCGCCACCGACCGTCTTCACGGACCACAGCTATCGCGAAGCCCGTGACCGGCTCTTGCACCGCCATGCGCACACCGTATTCCGCCTCGCTGGCGAACGCACGCACGGTGCGCCTGAAGCGTGCGAGGTGCCACTATCGAGCAATGACCGGACCCACCGACCTCCCCACCCTGCCCGGCAATCGCCACGCCGGGCTGCTCGACGCCGCGCGGCAGCTTCAGGACCGCACTGTCGAGCTTCGCCGCGCGGTGCACCGGCACCCTGAACAGGGCTTGCAGCTGCCGCGCACCCAGGCGGCGATCCGCGCCGCGCTGGCTGACCTGCCGATCGAACTCACCGAGGGCCGCTCCACGACGTCGCTGACCGGCGTGCTGCGCGGCTCCCGTCCCGGGCCGGCCGTGCTGCTGCGGGCCGACATGGACGCATTGCCGCTGACCGAAGACACCGGCTTGGAGTTTTCGTCCGAGATCGCCGGTTCGATGCATGCCTGCGGACACGACACGCACGTCGCGATGCTCGCCTCCGCGGCGCGGCTGCTGTCGGAGCGCGTCGACGACCTGGCGGGCTCGGTGGTGTTCATGTTCCAGCCGGGCGAGGAGGGCATGCACGGCGCGCGGCACATGATCCACGAGGGAGTGCTGGACGCGGCGGGCACGCGCGTCACGCGAGCCTTCGGCCTGCACACGATCGCCAACAGCCCGAGCGGGGTGCTGCAGGTGCGCGGCGGGCCGATGATGGCGTCGGCGGACACGTTCAGCGTCGAGGTCACCGGCCGCGGCGGGCACGGTTCCGCCCCGCACGACGCCATCGACCCCGTCCCGGCCGCGGCGGCGATGGTCAGCGCACTGCAGACGATGGTCACGCGCCGGATCAGCGTCTTCGACCCGGCGGTGGTCTCGGTGACCCGCATCGAGGCCGGGACGACGACGAACATCATTCCCGAGAGGGCGGTGCTCGAGGGGACCATTCGCACGCTGTCGGAGTCGACGCGTTCGTTCGTCCGAGAGGAACTGCCGAAGGTGTGCGAGGCGGTCGGAGCGGCCCACGGCTGTCGCGTGTCCGCCGGAGTGGACCCGGGCTACCCGACGACGGTCAACGACCCGGCGGTGGCGGCCGAGGTGTTTTCGCTGGCCGCGGAGGTGCTGGGAGCGGGCAACGTCGAGGAGCTGGCCACGCCGGTCATGGGCGCGGAGGACTTCTCGTATGTGCTGCAACGGGTTCCGGGCACGTTCGCGTTCATCGGAGCCCGGGAGCCGGGCGCGGATCCGGCGACGACCGAGGACAACCACTCGAACCGGGTGAAGTTCCACGAACCGGCGATGGCCGCCGGGGTGGCCATGTACACGGCGTTCGCGCTGGACGCCCTGCGCTGAGCTCCGGCCCGCCCTTGACCGGGGCGGGCCGGTTTCACTCGGCTTGCGCGAGGAAGACGAACTCGCGGTCCGGCCGGTCGGGCGCCTGCCGGACGTCCAGGACTCGATAACCCTGCTCGCGCAGGCTCGTCTCCACCTCGTCCTGGCCGCGAAATCTGAGGGTCGAGTCCGAGGTGACCACGCTTCCGTCCGCCAGGAACGTGTAGGTGATGCGGAATGAGACGAGCGGCAGCCGGACCTCGGTGACCTCGAAGCGTTCCTCCACCGCGCCGATTCCCGGCACTTCGCGGGTACGCGGCGGCGCGTCCCAGGTCTCCCACGCGCGGTAACCCGGCCGACGAGTCTCGAACACCAGATGCCCGCCGGGCCGCAGCGCCGTCCGGATGCCGCGGAGCGTCGCGGCCCAGTCGTCGTCGGTCAGGAAGACCTGCGCGACGTTTCCGGTCATCACGGCGAGATCCGCGTTCAGCGGAGGCAGGGTCGTCGCGTCTCCGAGCCGCCATTCGACCCGCGAGTCCTTCGCTCGTGCGAGGTCGAGCGACGCCTCGGCCGGGTCGACGCCAACGACGGTGCGCCCGGTTTCGGCAAGCAAGACCGCCAGGCAGCCGGTCCCGCAGCCGACGTCGAGCACCCGGCGAGCGGCCAGCTCGTCGGCGATCCGGACGTACGCGAGCAGGTCTGCCCGGTCGCCGTCGAACGCGTCGTAGATCGACGCGAGGCGGGGATGGGCGAAGATCGCGTCCGGCATCCGGCCAAGGTACCCAGCGGTTGCCCTCCGCTCATCCCGTTTTACCCAGGTCCGCGCACCTGACGGCACCGATCTGGGACGCACATCCCACAAATCAGGACGATCGTCCCGGACATCCTCGTGTTACGCTGCCGAGGTTGAGACATCATATATCAGATCGGATCTGCTCGTGGCGTTCGAGAAACAGCGACAGCGGCTCGCCGGCGTGGTGGCGATCCCGGTTACTCCCTTCACCGCAGCCGGCGACGTGGACGCCGAGACGTACGAGCGGCTCGTCGAACGGCTCGTGTTGAGCGGCGTCGAGGTCGTCACGCCGAACGGCAACACCGGCGAGTTCTACGCGCTCGACGAGCAAGAAACGCGACAGTGTCTCGAAGTCGCCACGAAGGCCGCGCGTGAGGCGAGCGTCCTCGCTGGCGTCGGCCATGACGTGCGTACAGCCGTGAACGCCGCGAAGCACGCGCGCGCTTCCGGCGCGGACATGGTGATGATCCATCAGCCTGTGCACCCGTACGTGTCGCGCGCGGGCTGGATCGACTACCACCGCGCTATCGCGAACGAAGTGCCCGAGCTCGGGGTTGTCCTGTACGTGCGCAACCCCGCCATCGAGGGTTCAGACCTGGCACAGCTCGCCGACGCCGCGCCGAACGTGCTCGGCGTGAAGTACGCCGTGCCGGATCCGGTGCGCTTCCGCACCGTCGCGCGCGACGCGGGGTACGAGCGCTTCGTGTGGATCGCCGGCCTCGCCGAACTGTCCGCCCCTGGGTACTTCGCAGTCGGCGCGACGGGGTTCACCTCCGGTCTGGTGAACGTCGCGCCGCAGATGTCGCTCGACCTGTTCCGCCGCCTGCGCAACCACGATTTCGCCGGTACGATGGAGATCTGGGACCGCATCCGCCCGTTCGAGGAGATGCGCGCCGCGCACGGGAACGCCAACAACGTCAGCGTGGTCAAGGACGCGCTGTCGCAACTCGGCCTGTGCCGCCCCGACGTGCGGCCGCCGAGTCGCCTGCTGACCGCCGCCGAACGGGACGAATTGTTCGGAATCCTGTCCTCGTGGGGGCTTTCGTAACGCGTCAGGCGAGCGTCGGCGGAAGATCGAAAGCCCGGAACACCTCCGGACCGAAGGTAGTCACCTCCGCGACGCGACCGCCGTCCAGGCGCAACGTCACCAATCCGAAAGGCCGGAACTCGCCGTCTGCGTGCGCGTAAGTGGCGAGCGCAGGCACACCGTTCGCGCGCGTCTCGACCACGCGGAACTCGGCAGCGTCGCCGCCACGCAACGCCGGTGCCCAGGCTTCGAGCACTGCGGCCCGACCCGCGTACCACGTTGGTTCCGGTCCCATGTGCCCGCCAGCGCCGGGAGCGTGGCTGCAACGCACGTCTTCGCGCAACAGTTCAGCGAAGGCCGCTTCGTCGTGCTCTACGAGCGCCTTCACGTACTTCGCGACGACAGCGCGCTCCTCGTCGCTGGCAGACGCCGACGCCCACTCCGTCCGTCGCGTAGGCAAGTGCTCCCGCAGCTCAGCCCGTGCGCGCAACACATTGCTGTTCACCGATGCAGGCGTCGTACCGAGCGCTGAAGCCGTTTCGCGCGCGGACCAGCCGAGTACGTCGCGAAGGACCAACGCCGCACGCTGTCGCGGCGAAAGATGCTGGATGGCTGCGAGGAACGCCAACTCCACCGTCTCGAGCGCGACGACGACAGCGTCCGGTTGAAGCGCGCTGTCCGGCACCGGCTGCAACCACGGCACCGCGACGTCGGGACGCGGCGCGAGGTCGGAGTCGTGCGCAACCGGCAGATCGAGCGTCGGCAGCTCGCGTGGATGCGCGTCGAGGTGGTCCAGACACGCATTGGTCGCGATCCGGTACAGGCTCGCGCGGCCCGCGTACGTCGAACGGCCGCGCCACGCGCGCAGAAGAGTCTCCTGGACCAGGTCTTCCGCCTCGTCGAACGAGCCCAGCATCCGGTAGCAGTGCACCCGCAGCTCGTGCCGGTACGACTCGGTTTCGCTCGCGAAGTCTGTCATCTGTACAACCATGTCCGATAAGACGGCGGGTCACCGGAAAACTCGGCAAAGCCCAGCTCAGCCAGGGTGTGGCGGAAGTTACTCGCGCGTTAAGAACGCGTCAGCACGACCGTCTGGACCGTCAGAGGCCCGTTTCGGGGACGTTCCGCGCGGGCGTCGGCGCAGTGTGCTGGCGATGTTCGCCGCGATCGACATCGACCGGAGGTAACCGTGACGCTCAGCGAGCTGCTCCCGAGTCTCGGCTGCGAGGCCGCCGACCACCTAGAACCGGGACTCTGGCCGCAACGCACGAAACTCGGCGAAGGCGGTGAGCTGTTCTTCGCCGGCGCACCGGTCAGCCACCTGGCCGCGCGTTTCGGTACACCCGCGTACCTCCTCGACGAGGAACAGGTGCGCGAAACGGCTCGCGCGTACCGCCGTGCGCTGCCGGAGGCCGATGTCGCCTTCGCGAGTAAGGCGCTCTGTACGCGAGCAGTGTTGCGTTGGGTCGCCGAAGAAGGACTGTCGCTCGACACGTGCTCCGCCGGAGAGATCGCTGTCGCTCGCGCTGTCGGTTTTCCCGCGGAGCGCATCCTGTTGCACGGCAACGCGAAGACGCCCGAAGACCTGAAAGCCGCGCTGCAGTACGGCGTCGGCCGCATCGTTCTCGACTCTATCGACGAAGTTGAGCAACTCGGCACCCTTGCACACGGCGCACAACGCGTCCTCATCCGCGTCACGCCCGGCGTAAGCGGCGACACGCACGCTGCGATCACGACAGGCACCGAAGGACAGAAGTTCGGCTTCTCACTACGCCCCGACGTACGCGACAACGTCGACCGCGCTGTCGCAGCAGTCCTTTCGCAGCCGAGCCTGCAACTGGCCGGACTGCACTGTCACATCGGGTCGCAAGTGTCCCGTGTGGACCGATACGAAGAAGCCGCCCGACGGATGGTCGAAGTGCTCGTTCGCATCCGCGACCAATACGGAATCACGTTGCGCGACTTGGACCTCGGCGGCGGCCACGCGGTACCGTACGCCGACCGTGAAGCATCCTTCGACCTCGATGGGTACGCGCGGCGCCTCCGCGTCGCACTGAGCTACGAATGCTCTTCACACAGCTTCCCCTTGCCACGCCTGACAATCGAGCCTGGCCGTGCGATCGTCGGACCGGCGGGCATCACCGTTTATCGCGTGTGCGCTGTGAAGCGCGGCGCGCACACCTTCGTCGCTGTCGACGGCGGCATGAGCGACAACCCGCGCCCCGCACTGTACGGCGCGCGCTACACCGCGCGTCTCGTCGGCCGTCGCACAAAAGCCGCGCGTACGCCGATGACGGTGGTCGGACGACACTGCGAGTCCGGCGACGTACTGGCGGATGTCTGCCTGCCCGACGACGTCCACGTCGGCGACCTGTTGGCCGTACCGTGCACCGGCGCGTACCACCACTCGCTGGCGTCGAACTACAACCTCGTCGGCCGCCCACCGCTGGTCGGCGTACGCGACGGTCACGCTACGCTTCTCGTACGCCGCGAGACCGAAGAAGACCTGCTTCGCCGCTGCTAGCTTTCGATGGCCTGACCGTCGCGGGCAACGGTGCCCCGCGTCAGACGTCGTCCGACGAAGAAGTCCCGACAAACGCGTTGCACGGCGAACATCAACGGAAAGCCGACGAGGATCGCCACGACACCAATCACCGCGACGCCACCAATGCCGAACACAGTGGCCTCTCCGGCGTCAGGCTTCGCGTACGCGATCGCCGCGAGCACCAGTACCGCTAGGAAGAACACGCCGCCCACGAACGGCAGTAGGCCGCGAAGCAAGAAGTTGCGCACGCTCGACCACAGCGTCCGGCGAAACACCCACACGCAAGCAAGCGCCGTTACCGTGAACTCGATCGCGATCGTGAGCCCGACCGCGTCGACCGAATCCGCGAGCACGTTCCGGCTCCACAACGCCAGCAGCACGTACAAGGCGAGTGACACCAACCCAAACGCCCACGTGGTCACCGACGGCGTCTGATATTTCGGATGCACGCGGCCGAACACCTTGGGCAGCGCGCCGTGGCTGGCCATCGACAACGTCGTGCGCGCGGCGGGCATGATCGTCGCCTGGCTCGTGGCCGCGCCGCTGGTCAGCACCGACACGGTCAGCAGCACCCCCATGACCTTGCCGACTCCGGACGTCCCGAACACCGCGCCGCCCAGCCCGGCGAGCACGTCCTCGGCGTTCGCCTCGTTGGCCAGCCCGACCCCGTGCTCGCCGACGCCCGCGAAAGCCAGCGAAGCGACGGTCACCGACAGGTAGTTGAGCACCAGCAGCACAGTGGACAGGATCGCCGCCCGGCCCGGCGCGTGCCGAGGATCAGCCGATTCCTCGTTCACCGAAAGCGAACTCTCCCAGCCCCAGTAGATGAAAACCGCGAGCAGCACCGCCGACACCGCTGTTCCGACGCTGACCCCGCTCGGCCACAACCAGTCCCACTGCGGCGTGCTCGCCTGCGGCCCCGCAGTGCCGGTATAGACGCGCGTGAGCGCTACGACGGAAAAGATCACCAGGACAGCGAGTTCGATGCCGAGGAGGATCCACTGCGCCCGCGCGGACACCTCTATGCCGCGGTAGCACAGCCAGCACAGCGCGAGCAGCCACACGCACCCGATCGCGGTCGTCACCGCGCGGTGGTTGGCTAGGTCGTCTAGACCAAACAGCAGCAGCGTGTACCGGCCGGTCAGCGCGGATTGACTGCTCATCACCAGCAGCTGTTCCACGAGGACGACCCAGCCGGTCATCCACCCGACGCGGCTGCCGAACGCACGGGTGGCCCAGGTGAAGTTGGTGCCGCAATCGGGTTCGGCCGCGTTGAGTTCCCGGAAGGCGAACGCGACGAACAGCACCGGAACGAACGACAGCAACACGAACGCGGCGGCCTTGAACCCCGTTCCGGCGAGCACGATGAACCCGAGCGTCGCGGCGATCGAATAAGCCGGGGCGGTCGACGACATCCCGATCACCGTCGAAGACACCATGCCCAGCGCGTTCGCACGGAGCCCCTTGGCCGGAACCACAGGCGCGGCGACGGCTTCGGTCATGGGAATATTCCTCCTCGGGATTGGCGGTCCGCGACCGTACCCGCTGTTCGCGCGCACCAGAACGGCGGCGTGCGGGAGCGCACATGTCCGCCATCTGGAGAAGAAAACGGGAAAGGGTCTCCTGCTCTCCGGCTCCTGCCGATACGCTGCGCGTCTGAAGAATCACATGCCGAAACACAGGGAGGGACGGCATGGGTGACGAAAACCGTACGAAAATCGAGGAACCGCGCGCCCCGAGAGCGCTGGACGGGACAGATCGGACGCTCATCACGCTGTTGCAGGAGGACGGCAGGGCGTCGTTCACCGCGCTGGCCAAAGCGGTAGGTCTTTCGGAGGGCGCGGTGCGGCAGCGAGTACAACGGCTGCTGCGAGAGGAAATGGTGCAGATAGTCGCCGTGACCTCGCCAGAACACGTCGACCTGACCCGAAGGGCGATGGTCGGCATCACGGTGGACGGAGACGCCCGCGAAGTGGCCCAGCAACTGGCCAAGGTCGCCGACGTCCACCAGATAGCACTCTGCTCAGGCCGCTTCGACCTGCTGGCAGAACTGCTCTGCCGCGACGACGACCACCTCCTGTCCGTACTCGGCGACGAAGTGCGGCCCATCGCGGGGGTCGTCTCGACGGAACTGTTCGTGTACCTGAAGCTCGCGAAACAGGACTATTCGTGGGGAAGGCTCACGGCCTGATCCACGGGTCTGGGTTTCCCGGCTGGGTTCGAGGCCGATTCGACGGCGGGGTCCGCGGCTGGTTCGCGGCTGGTTCCGGGTCGGTTCGGAGGTTGACTCCCGCGGTCGGTTCGGCCGTTGGGTCCGCGGTCGGTTTCATGGCTCGGCCTGCGGTTGGTTCGATGACGGGGTCCGCGCCTGAGTCATGGGCTTGGTTCGCGGGATGGCGTGCTCAGACTGGGTTCTCGGTGGGGTTCTCGGTCTGAGGCGCTGGCCGGGCTTCCGGCTCGGGCAGACGGCTGGTCGCTGGGCGGGTTCCCGAGATGGGCGGTTGGTCGCGGTAGCTGGGCTGGGCTGGGCTCCCGAGCCGGGCCGTCGGTCGCGGTAGCTGGGCTGGCGCGCCCGGACTGACCCCTCGGGCGATGCCCTTGGGCGCGATCCTCGGGCTAGCGCGGCGGGGTCCGGATCGGGCCGAACTCCGGCCGCGTCGGCCTGGCTCGCCGACCGGATCGGCCTCGCCGCGGAGCTGGATCAGCTGGTTCTCGGGCCGGACCATCGGGTTCCGCAGCCACAGTCCTCGGACTGCCGCTCCCGGCCGGTGCTCCCGTCCACGGATTGGCTGATCCTTTGGGCATCGCCTGGTCCCACGCCGCGGCCCTCGGGCTACCCGCTTTCAGCTGGCGTCCCGGACTTCGACAGGGCTATCTCGATGCGCAGCCAGGGATCGGTCTAGGCATCGAGCACCCTTTCGGTTCCCGCGCTGGTCCCGGTTACGGAAGTCCGGTCCGAACGCCGTCCCGGCACCAGAACTGTTTCCGGCAGCGAGGTTCCGCCCCAGCCATCCGTTCCGGCAACAGTCCCGACTGCCAGTTGCGCCCCCGCTGCTGGCCCAGCAACGACGCTGGCCAGCCTGGGATCCGCAACCCAACCGCTGGGTCCCAGCACCGACACGGGCCCGGCACCCGGCCTAGCTAGTACCCCCAGCAACGACGCTAGCGACCCCCTGCCTCGGCACGGGAACGCTCGCCGATTCCGGAGCGTCCCCAGCATGACAAGCATTGTCCCGCTCACCGGCACAGTGCTGGCCTCCGCGAAATGACCGGGCCAGCACTCACCTCCGAACGAATTCACGCCACGCCGACGCTACTTCAAGATGCCTATTACCTCCCTTCCCAACTAGACCGACTGGCCGGAGCCGCCAGCTTCGCAATACCCCGAACGGACGCACGTGCCGAAATTGCCCACCGCGCAATCGGAATAGCGCGCCCTGGATTCCGGCTTCCGCCACCAAGTCGGTTCCGGCTCCAATCCCAGCCCGCACACCCCGCCTTCCGCGGTCGCTAGGCGCAATTGCCGACCGATCGGTCCCGCTTACCCGCCCAGCAGAAATTCCCTCGGAGCCAGCGCCCGGTCGACCACGCGGACCTCGCCGATCTCGCCGTAGAAGCTGCGCTCCACCTTGCCCTGGTACGACGACGCGCCGACCAGCCAGCTGCCGCCCGGGTTGGCCAGGCCGATCGCCGGCGTCTTGGGGTTGCGCAGCAGCGGGCAGCCGTCGACGTACAGCGTGCTGCGCCGTCCGTCGTTGACGACCGCGACGTGCCACCACTTCGCCAGCGGCAGTTCGTGGCCCCAGTTGGTCGAGATCCCGTTCTGGTTCAACGGGAACACCGCCCACTGCAGCTCCGCGCCGTCCGAGAGGCTGAACGTCGCGGCCGATTCGTTCGGGTCGTCGCCGGACTTTCCGGCCGCGCCTCCGTTGCCGAGGCGCGCGAAGATGCCGCACCAGCCATGGGTGCCGTCGCGGAAGTCTTCGGGCAGGCGGATGAACGCTTCGACCGTGTAGCCGCGCTGGAACGTCAGGCTGTTCATCGGAGCGCTGTCGACGGTCTGGAGATACGCGCCGCGGCCAGGGTTGCGTGCGCCGTCGAACCGAAGACTCGCGCGTGACGGTTGGCGAGGCGAGAAATCCGCCGAGTAAGTCAACGCGTCGGGTCCGCTGCCCGGGACAGTCGCGCGGCGCAGGTCGTTGCCGCGTCCGGTGAGGTCCTTGATCAGCGTGTTGTCCGGGACCGGAGCACCCGCACGGCCGCCCTCGAACCGCCAGTACGCGACCGTGCCCGGCACGAGCTGCGGCTGCACCGGACGGGCCGGCGGCACCGGGATGGGCGCGAAACCAGCGAACCGCTTGTCAAAGTCGATGTCGATGCTGAAGTAGTCGACATCGGTGCTGCGCTCGGCCTCGATGCGCTCGAGTTCGCTGAGGTCGCGTCGGCCGTCGAGCCACGGCGAGAAGGTGCGGACATCGATCACACCGCGGGCGACGTCGAACTGGTACAGCCGGATCATGCCGCTGCCGCCGTAGTAGCGGTCCTGGTAGTTCGTGAGGTGCAAGTGCACGTCGTGGCCGGCGGCGTTGCGCTTCACCAGACGGCCCGGCGGCCAGTAGTGGCCGTTGAGGGTCAGGAAGATCTGGTCGCTTTGGTTGACGAACTCGTCCCAGACCTGGTTGCCGAAGTCCGACAGGAACGCCTTGCCCTGCTCGTCGGAGTTGACCAGCTCGTGGATCGTCAGGATGGCGGGCATCCGCGGATGCTGCGCGAGAACCTGCTTCGCCCACGCGAACCCGCCCGCCGACGGACGCCAATCCATCGCGAGCACCAGCCATTCCCGGCCGGCGGCCTGGAACACGTGGTAGGTGTTGTAGCCGTCCTTCGAGGAACCGCGGAACGTCGGCGAGTTCCGCTGCCGCTGCGGCCCGAACGCGTCGAGGTACGGCGTCCGCCCGCGCTGGTCGTCGGTGGAACCGTCGATGTCGTGGTTGCCCGCGAGCGTGCTGTATGGGAACCGGGCCCGGTCGAGCACCTGGAACGACCGGCTGATGCCAGCGAACTCCCGCGCCTGCCCGTTCTGCGTGAGGTCGCCGAGGTGGGCGAGGAAGACAACGTTGTCGTCGTGCGCGTGCCGCAGCACGTACGACAACGAGGCGTCCACCGGTGTCGAGTCGCCCCGGTCCTCGTCGAACAGGTACTGGGTGTCGGGCATGACGGCGATCGTGAACCGCGGGCTGTCACCGTCCGGCCGCCGAGCGGCATCGGAGTCCGCCGCGGCGATCCCGTTCAGACCAGGAAGCGCGGACACCGCCGCGCCGGCACCGAGGATTCCGGCACCACGCAGGAAGTTCCGCCGTGAAGAGTCAGTCACGAGCAGGAAGCTACGGGCGGGTCCCGACCGCTACGGCAACAATTGCCGACGGCTCGATGAACAGCTCCACGTCCCGGCGTTTCTGTCCTGAACAGGACAAACGGCAGTTCGCACCGACGCCGCTCAGTGACCGTTGCGTCGCCTTCGGTCGCCGATAAGCGTGCCCGGCACCGCGAACCACAGGAGGCCGAACAGCAACACCGCCATCCCACCGACGAGCCCCATCGCGACCGGTCCGAAAGAGACCTTCGCGATCAGCGCGACAGTGACGGTGATCGCCGCGGCAAGGCACCCGAACCCAACGAGCACGACCCGGTTGCCGACCTGCAGGATCTGCTCCCGCCGCCCAGTCCGGAACAGAATCCGGTGCCACGCCGCGGGCGCGATCAGCAACGCGGTCGCCGCGACGGTGAGCAGGACCGCGAGCAGATGCAGCGTCTTCTCGAACCCGCTGGCGTCATGGAACCGGCCCGTGAAGACCACCGACAGCAGGAACCCGAACAGGATCTGCACGCCCGCCTGCGCGACCCGCAACTCCTGCAACAGCTCGCCGACGTTCCGTTGCAGCATCTGGTTCCGCGTCTCGCCGGTGTGCTCGACGTCGTCGCCTACTTCCGCCGCCGACCCGGTGACCTGCGCCGAGCCACCGCCGCGCGCCGATTCGCCGACCTCAGCCGACCCGCTGGCTTGCGGCGGACCTCCGGCGCGCGCCGACCCGCTGGATGTTGGCGGTCCGGGGGCGTACGCCGACCCGCTTGCCTGCGTTGGTCCCGCAGCCTGCGCCGACCCACTGCCCTGCACGGGCCCGCTGGCCTGAGTCGGCCCAGTGTCCTGCGCCCACCCGCTGGATCGCACCGGTCCGCCGCTCGCCAGTCCGCCGGCGGCAGACCCACCGTCGGGCGATCCGCCACCGCTGGCCTGCCCGCTGGCGTCAGCCGGTCCATCGCCCTCCGACAACCCACCGGCCTCGACCGGTCCGCCGGCACCTGCCGATTCGTGGTCATCCGCACGACGACCGTCAAACCCCATGGCACTGTTCGGGTCGTGAGGCATGTCAGGCTCCACCGGTGCTCGCCGAAGCATCGCCGGGCAAGTCCGACGCTGCCACGCTGCCAAGTACCCAGCGCGCCAACGCCCGAAAACTCACCCGGCCAGTGGTACGGCCTTCCCGTCCGCCGCAACCGCTGTCCGAAGCCGCTCGGCCCGCCAGCCGCCCTTGTCCGCGACGTGGATCCAGGACGCACCAGAGCACCTCGGAACCACCCCACGACAAGGACAGGCTCGCCCCTCACGCCTTGCATCCAGACAGCGCCCGCACTCGAACCCCGCCCGACCCGGCCCATGTCTGACCCGGCCGACACCCGACCCGGCCGACGTCTGATCCGGCCGACGTTCGGACCCACGCCTGGCCCGGCCGATGCTTGAACGCCGCCCACGCCTGGATCGGGCTGATCCCGGTGCCGTCACCGCCCAGCGACCCCACGCACGCACATCCCCCCGCGAAAAGCCCTCCCGCGATCCGAGCGACCTCCCACACGTTCGAGTGGAGAACATGGCACGCCACGCGCCGACTGGTTAGAGAAGTTTCATGCGTTTCCTCCCTAAGTTCCTTTCCGCGGCCCTCACCGCCGGTCTCTCCGTCACGAGCCTCTCGGCCACCTCCGCCGCAGCCGCCCCGACTACGGTCTCGCCGCTGCACTTCACCGCCGCCCACGGCACATTCGCCGCATACGCACCCGGCACCCAAGCCGTCACCTACCGTCCGGACCTTGTGCCCGTCGGAGCCAAGGCGCACGTCTCCGTCCTGTCTGGCAGTCGCGTCGGCACCACCACCGTGCTGGTGATCAGCGGCCTCTCGCCGCACCACGAATACGGTGCCCACGCGCATGTGAACTCCTGCGGCGCCACCGGTGACGCCGCGGGCGGACACTTCCAACACGTGCCGGACCCGGTGAAGCCCTCGGTGGATCCGGCCTACGCCAACCCGCACAACGAGATCTGGCTCGACTTCACCACCGACCGCTCAGGAATCGGTCATGCAACCTCCACTGTGGACTGGACCTTCGACGGGCGGCGGGCGAAGTCCGTGGTGATCCACGAAACCCACACCCACACCAACCCCGGGCACGCCGGCACCGCGGGCGGACGGCTGGCTTGCCTGGATGTCGGCTTCTGAATCCGGAGCTGCTCTCAGAATCCCCAGGACTTCTCCGGCACGATCCGGATCCGAACGGAGTAATCGGCGTCGAAAGCAGCCGGATCGGCGAACCCGATACTGGCGTAGTGCCTCTGGTACTTCGCCAGGTAACCGGGCGCTTCGGAGGCTTTGGCCTCGTCGATATGCGCGCGTCCGTTGACGACGATGATGCTCCCGCCGTGTTCGTCGCTGTTCAGGTGGAAGCTCACCTCCGGGTTAGCGGCGAGGTGCCGGAGTTTGGCCGTGCCCGGCCGACTGAAGACCACGATGTCCTCGCCGTCGAGCACGAACCAGACCGGCCGCGGCGCGGGGCGTCCGCTCGGAGTCACGGTGGTGAGCCAGGCGATGGATTCGCCCGCGCGTTCAATGAGTTTCGGGTCGTGGGTGTAGGTCATGATCGGATACCTCCTCGGTAGGTGTCCCAGGTAACCACGAGCCACCGACATTTCCGTCCCGGACGCCCGCACCGCGGCCTTCGCGCGCCGTACCCGGCCACCGCGCCGGGATGCTCATTTCTGTTGTCACACAAGAAAAACCCCGATCCAAGGACGATCTCGATTCCCCGGATCGGGGGACTTCTGGCAAGTTCAGCGCGACGCGACAACCCGCGCGTACCGGGCGCCCGCCACCAGCAGGATCACCCCAGCGCCGAGGAACGCGCCCACGCGCGCCAACCCATCCAGCGCGGCGAGATCGAACAATACGAGCTTCGCGACCGCAGCAGCCACCAGAACCAACCCGGTGATCCGCAAGGCGACTACCTCGATTCCCCGCAGGAGAAGGACGAACGCCACCACCGTCCAGGAAACCGTGACAAGTGTGTGGCCAACCAGGAATCCGGCGCGACCAGGGGCTACGAGCATGGACGCGGCGAGGACTAGCCCTGCGGCACCGTAGAGCGCACACAATCCCGCAGGCAGCCAAGGCGCAAGGCTGTCCGATTTCACCACGTTGAGCCGCGTTGCCGCCCACGGCAACGCGATAGCCGTCGCGAGGAGAAGTGCGGCCGAGCACAGCGCGGTAAAGAGAAGATCGCGCGGATGCCAATGCGGGAGCACCAGCAACGCCGGGGTCACGTCAGAACCGAGCGCGAACAGCCCGCCGATCACCCCGAAGGCGAGAGAACCGCCTAGCGCGAATCGGTTTCGAGCAAACTTCGCCGCGAACGCGAGCGCTACCGCTTCGCCAAGCAGGACAGCTCCGCCATCGAACTGCGTGACGGTCGCCTGCATCGCGGCTACCAGACCACCGATTCCCGCGACAGTACCGGAATTCCCACGCACGATGGTCCAGGTCGCGATGAGAACAACTGCCGCTCCGCCCGCAAGAAGCACGGATTCCGGCTTGTCCCGCACCAGCGCGGCAACCAGAACCGGCAATGGGGAAACAGCGAGAACAGACAGCGAGTAAGGCTCATTGTCGTTGCGCCGCAACGCGACCAGCGCTGCCGCCGCACTGACCGCACCGGCGGCAATCACTGCCCACAACGGCAAGGTGCGCAGACCGACGCCGATCAGCGCCGTTGTCAAGGGCGGAATGGCCGCAGTAAACGAAAGTGGCCACCATGACCGTCGAAGCTGGACAGGGACGGTCGCGATCTGGATCATGAGAAGGAACGTCACGAGTTCACCGGTGAAGCCCCAAGTGATCAGGGGCGCACACACTCCGCATCCTCCCACCACGGCAATCGCCAGGAGAGAGGAATCCCATTTGACCGCAAGCAAAAGGCCGCCCACCGCGATCGCCAAGCCGACCGCGAGCCCGGCGGGAACCGGCAGGAAATCGTACAAGGAGGTGGCAGCGACAGTGTCGAGATAGAGCGTCGCGACCCCCGTCGCGACAAGGGCGAACGCTCCGGTGCGCGCAACAGGTTTGCGGTGCAGCCAAGCACCCGCGCCGACAAGGATCCCGCCGAACGCAGCGCCGACCGCGACCCGCGGCAACGGGCCGAGCCAGCCGCGCTGGATGGCCAGAATCAGCAGCAGGACGACCCCGAGCAACGTCACCGCACCGCCGATCCATGCCAGCAGCCGCGAACCGGCGCCTTCTCGGCTGAGTCGCTCACGGAGCGTCGGAGAAGGGGTGTAGGGCGGCTGAGCATAGGGCCGCTGGCCGTAAGGAGGCTGAGCGAAGGGCGACTGGCCGTAGGGCGGCTGTTGGGCAGCCGACTGTGGGTGTCCTTGCCCGGGCTGTCCGGCGGTGAACTGGTCGGCAGTGGACTGTCCGTGGCCCGGCTGGGCGGCGGACTGTCCGGCTGGGACGTCGTCGGCAGCGGGTTGCTGAGCCCCGGGTTGTGGCGTCGACGGGTGGGTCGCGCCAGGCGTGGCTTGGGCGGAATACGGAGCTGCGTAAGGGTGGTAGCCCGGGTGGGGGTGGAACGCTGTCCCGTGCGCAGCCCCGTAGGCCGGGTACAAGTACGGGCCTTGGGCAGCTGGGTAGCCCGGGGCGGGCGAGTGGCCCGGAGCAGTCGGGGCGTTGTGCGCGGCAGGGTGACCAGGCGCGGCAGGGTGACCAGGCGCGGCAGGGTGACCAGGCGCGGCAGGACCAGGCGCGGGAGGTTGGCCGGGGCCGCCGGGTTCGGTGGTGGCGGCGGCTGCGGCGACTCGGCCCTGTCCGGCCGAACTGGCTGACGCGGACGGCTCGCCCGGCGCATCGGCGTGACCCCGTTCGACCGGGTGACCGGGTTCAGCAGCTGTGCCCGGCTCGACAGGGTGGCCTGACTCGCCGAGGCGAGCGGGCTCGGCTGCCTGGTCCGGCGCGGCGGAAGAGCCTGTCTCGTCGGCAATACCTTCCGCAGCCGTGTGGCCGGAGCGGAAGGGCTCAGCGACGCCAGGAGGGTAAGCCTCCCGCGGCACCTCTCCGGTCAACGCTGCCGGCTCGACGTGGCTGTCCGGATCGCCCGGCGTCGGCCGGGGGTCTGCCGCCGCGTCCGCGACGGGCGTCCCGTTGCGCTGGTCGGCGGCCGACTCGGGCTGGGGACGCACCGCGCGGAGTTCGGTGCCTACGTGTGTCAGGCGGCGGCCGAGGTCGTCCAGTTCGCCGGCCAGGCGGTGGAGCGTTGCAGCTTCGGTGGTCATACCGGACAGCGTCGGCGAAACGGCACGATGATCGGATCCGTAGCACTACTCAAAGGCTGGACACGAGATGGTCTCGCGGCCGCCGACGTGCCCGGATGCATGTGCCGTACGTCACGGGCGACAATGGAAGTGTGACTGCCACGTTGAGCGCGCCCACGTTGAAGATCGGCCCCTACCAGGTCGATCCTCCCGTCGTGCTCGCTCCGATGGCGGGCATCACTAACGTGGCGTTCCGGCAGCTCTGCCAGGAGTACGGCGCGGGCATCTACGTGTGCGAGATGATCACCGCGCGCGCGGTCGTCGAGCGGCACCCCGGCACGATGCACATGATGACCTTCGGCGAGCACGAAAAGCCGAGGTCCATGCAGCTGTACGGGGTCGACCCGAAGACCATGGCCGAAGCGGTGCGGATCATCGTCGGCGAGGGGCTCGCGGACCACGTGGACAGCAACTTCGGTTGCCCTGTCGCGAAAGTAACGCGGAAGGGCGGCGGTGCGGCACTGCCGTTCAAGCGGCGGCTGTTCGCGGACATCGTGCGCGAGTCGGCGAAGGCGGCGGCTGAGGGCGGCGTTCCGTTCACCGTGAAATTCCGTGTCGGCATCGACGACGATCACCACACGTTCCTCGATGCAGGGCGCATCGCCGAGGCCGAGGGCGCGGCTGCCGTCAGCTTGCACGCGCGCACGGCCGCGCAGCGCTACTCGGGTCAGGCTGACTGGTCGAAGATCGCGGCGCTGAAAGAAGCGGTCACCAGCATCCCGGTGCTCGGCAATGGCGACATCTTCAGCGCGGACGACGCGCTCCGCATGGTCGCCGAAACCGGCTGCGACGGCGTGGTCGTCGGGCGCGGCTGCCTCGGTCGGCCGTGGCTGTTCGGTGAGCTGGAAGCCGCCTTCCAAGGTCGCGAGATCCCGGCGGGGCCGAACCTCGGCGAGGTCGCGCGCGTCCTGCGGCGGCACACGGAACTGCTGATCGAGCACGACGGCCCGGACAAGGCCATGCGCGACATCCGCAAGCACATGGCCTGGTACCTGATGGGCTTCCCGGTCGGCTCCGAGCTGCGGCGCGGCTTCGCGATGGTGACGAGCATGAACCAGCTGGACGACCTGATCGCGCAGCTCGACCACGACGCCCCGTTCCCGGACGCCGCGACGGGTCCGCGCGGGCGGCAGGGCTCGCCGGGCAAGGTGACGCTCCCGCACGGTTGGCTCGACGACCCGGACGACGACTGCGTCCCCGAGGCCGAGGACATGCATTCCGGCGGCTGACCTGGCTACGCGACCAGCGCGACGAGCGCGACCCAATTCAGGCTGGACCAGCGCAAACTGGTCGCTCATCGCCGAGGCGCACGGTCCGCGGCAACAGCCAGGAACGCAGACGCTGCGAAGTAACCTCCGTTGCGCGACAAAGAGACCGCAGTACGAGAGCGACTGTGCTGTCCCTCCTCAACCGCACGATCGCGCGAGCGACAGCTTGCCAAGCGGGCGAACCCCCAGCTGACCTGCGCAGATAGCAACTGTCCCCAGGTTATCCACAACCCACTGTGGACAACCTGGGGACAACTTGAGTCACGGCCTCAGGCGTCGATCTCCTGCGGCGCTCCGCCGACGGTGATCTTGCGCGGCTGGGCCTTCTCGGCGACCGGAATGCGCAGCGTCAGCACGCCGTCGACGTAGTCCGCGGCGATGCGCGCGGTGTCGAGCGTGTCGCCGAGGAACAACTGGCGCGAGAACTTGCCGCGCGGCCGCTCGGACACCTGGACCTGTGCGTCGTCGGCCGCGACCGGCGTGCGCTCGGCGCGGACGGTGAGCACGTTGCGCTCGACGCTCACGTCGATCGAGTCGCGGGCGATCCCCGGGAGGTCGAACTGGATGACGTACTCGTCGCCGGCGCGGTAGGCGTCCATCGGGACAGCGCGCGGCGCGGTGCTCTGGCCGCCGAAGAACTGCTGGGTGAGGCGGTCGAACTGGGCGAACGGGTCGGTGCGGATCAGCATTGTCGAATCCCCTTTCGGACAACTGAGGCCAGCTGCTGGGGCGCTGACCAAGCCTTGCAAAGTTGCTAACGTGCGACTCAACTTAGTTGTTCCCGTGTAGCTCAGATCACCGGCTAGGCGCGAGACCGGCCAAAACTGTCGGTGCCGGTCCGTAGAGTGCGTCTCGTGATCGACCAGCTGACCATCCCGACCGACGCGGGATCCTTCGATGCCATCGCCGCCGGCCCCGAAGACGGCCGTCCGGTACTGCTGCTGCACGGCTTTCCCCAGGCCGCCGTGGAGTGGGAGCACCAGGTGGCGACGCTCGGCGTGCTCGGTTACCGCGCGGTCGCGCCGGACCAGCGCGGTTATTCGCCGGACGTGCGACCCGAGCGCCCGGCCGAATACGGCATCACGACGCTGGTGTCCGACGTCATCGCGATGGCCGACACGCTCGGCTGGAGCAAGTTCGACCTGGTCGGCCACGACTGGGGCGGCGCGGTCGCGTGGTGGACGGCCGACGAGCACCCGGAGCGCCTGCGCAGTCTCACCGTGGTGTCCACACCGCACCCGGGCGCACTCGCCGAGGCGATGCGGACGGACGAGGACCAGCACCTGCGGTCGGCCTATATGACGGAATGGCGGCAGACGCCCGCGACCGAGCGCCGCATGCTGGCCGACAACGCCAAGGCGCTGCGCGACATCTTCGATCGCCGCGTCCCGCCGAGCAAGATCGACGAGTACGTGCAGCGGCTGTCCGAACCAGGTGCGCTCACCGCCGCCCTGAACTGGTATCGAGCGGGCCGTCCAGGCGGGAAGATCGGCAAGGTTTCGGTGCCGGCGATGTACGTGTGGTCCACGGAGGACGTCGCCTTCGGTTCCACCGCCGCGCTCGACACCGCGAATTGGTGCACCGGGCCCTACCGGTTCGAGATGCTGGAGGAGGTGTCGCACTGGGTAGCGGAGGAAGCGCCGGAGGCCTTGACCTCGCTGATTGTCGAGCATCTCGGGAGCCGGTGACGCCGAGGCTTGGCTGCGCTGTCGTTCGGTCGGGCAGCCGACGAGCTGGGGATTTGAGCGGTCCGTGAAGGCTCGGCACTCGAATCGGGCGAAACGGCCACCCGGCTCGCGGTATCGGCCGGGTGGTGCGTGGTGTTCAGTATCCGGAGTGGACACCAGCACTGAAGCCGAAACCGAACGCGTCGTCTTCGTGACCGAGGACGGCGTGCCGACCGGGGAGACCGGCCCGAAGCTCGCCAGCCATCACGCAGACACGCGGCTGCACCTCGCGTTCTCCTGCTACGTCCTGCGCCGTTCGGACAACGCCCTGCTGATCACCCAGCGCGCACTGCACAAGAAGGTGTGGCCGGGGGTGTGGACCAACAGCGTGTGCGGTCACCCGGCACCCGCCGAGGCGTTGGAGACCGCCGTGCGGCGGCGGGCTTCGTACGAACTCGGCCTGCAGACGCTGGAGGACCTCGAGTGCGTGCTGCCCACGTACCGCTACCGCACGCCGCCCTTCCAGGGGATCGTGGAGAACGAGTTCTGTCCGGTGTTCGCCGCCTGGACAGACGTCGATCCGCAGCCGAATCCCGAGGAAGTGGGCGGCTGGCGATGGATTTCCTGGGCTGATTACACACAGTGGATCACTGATCCGGACACTGACGCGAGTTACTGGGCACGCGATCAATTCGCGCAGCTCAAGGACAAAAAGCCCTTCTCCGCGCTCTGAGCGAAGAACTGCGCTGCGTGACATCAGCGGAAGTCCGTCGTCCACTTGAGCGAAATTCACTTTCGTACGTACCGATGACTCAAGCCGCCGCTCCTTTACGACGAAGACGATGGAGTGGCGGAGGTCAGAGTGTCGGCGGACGACGAGCTCGGAACGGGGGAGGCCGCGCCAGACTTGCTCACGTTGCACGAGTCCATCGCGGACCTGTTCGCGACGCGCGGCGATTGGCGGCGGGCCTACCGGCACCTGCGCTCCGCGCTTGACATCGCGCGAGCGGGCAGCCTGCGCGATCCGCTCACCTCGAGCTACAACCGTCGTTACCTCGACCAGCGGCTGCCTGAGCTGCCGGCCGCGGTGGCCGTCGCCTTGGTCGACCTCGACCGGTTCAAGTCCGTGAACGATACGTACGGTCACCTTCTCGGCGACCGTGTCCTCTGCCGGGTCGCCGATCTCCTCCAAGAGGGGCTGCCGGCCGATGCGTTCTGCGCACGGTACGGCGGCGAGGAATTCGCTCTCGTCCTGCCAGGAATCGATCACCGGGGCGCCGTCCGGGTCGCTGATGCCGCACGCCGTCGGGTCGCCCGTCATCCCTGGTCAGAACTCCGTCCGGGCCTGCGAGTCACGATCAGCGTCGGCCTCGCGCATGGCGTTGGATCGGGGCCCCGCCAACTCCACCGAGCGGACAATCTCCTTTACGCCGCGAAGCGGGCAGGACGCAACAAGGTCGCTTTTCACGACCGCGAGACCGCACAGGTAATTACGCACTCTGAGTAACACGCGTCTGCGATTACTCCATTCGCTGAACCCGATCTTCACCTGTTCGTCCGCTTCCGTGTGCCTTAGGGCGACGCATGGTGAAGAAATTCGCGGGAGGGTGTCGTCACGAACGGCGGGTATCCGTACGATAACGAAAAGCTCCCCCGGTACGACGAGTCCTGGGAGACCCGGCGAAGCGGCCGGGTGTTCAAAGGTGAGCCGCCCCAGCCTGGCGCCTGACGTGCGAGAGGAGACCGAGTGCCCGACGAGCGCAACACCCCCGGCACCGGTCGCCATTCCGACACCACGGCTCGCCCTCGCGGAGGACGCCGCCGTTCGATGGACACTCACGGCGGCATCAGCGTGTCCGATGTGCTCGCGCGGACCACCGGCGAACGACCTGCTTTCTCCGACGATCCCGGGACACAACATTCGGAACCGGCAAGTCGACTCGCGGAACCGGGCACTCGCCGGGCTGAGCCGGGCCGACGCCGCGCGGACGCCGAGCGGCCCGAGCCGGGCCGACGGCGGGCGGAGCCGGACGCGGGGTTCTCGGGCAGGAACGGGCGCGCCGAGCCGGGCCGACGGCGGGCGAACGGGCACGCCAACGGAGTCGGCAGTCGACACGCCGAACCGGGAAACGGCTCGGATCTGGACGGCGGCCTGGCGACCGGACAGGTCAACGGGATCGGCGGGCGGCACGGCGACACCGCGGAAGACGACGCTGCGGCAGCCGGTAGACGCGCAAACGGGCACGCCAACGAGGTCGGCAGCCGGCACGCCGAACCGGGAGACGGCTCGGATCTGGGCGGTGGCCTGGCGAACGGGCAGGTCAACGAGGCCGGCGCGCGGCACGGCGAGGCGGCCGCAGGAGACACCGGCTCGACTGGCAGACGGGCTAAGCGCTACCGCGAACCTGCGGTAGATGACGCGGTATCGGCGGGTGGATGGGCAAACGGGCGAACCAGCGGAGTTGGCAATCGCCACAGCGAGCCAGCCGGGGATGACGACGACTCTGTCGGCCGACGAGCGAGCGGGCGACGCAACCGGCGCGGCGGGACGGCTGACGACGGCGGTTCGGTCGGCGGTTTGGGGGATGGCCGGGTCAACGGCTTCGGCAATCGGCACAGCCGCGAGGTAGCCGATGGTCCCGGACTTGAGAACGGACCGGCAGACAGTGCCCGGCGCGGCAGTTCTTCAGACGACGCTGGACTTCCCGGCGGGCGTCCGACGGGCGTTTCGGACGTCAATGGTGCTGGGCCTGCGCGAGTGGGTGGGCGTGCGCTTCTTGGCGGCGCGGTATCGAACAGCACAGGCGAGCCGGATGGTGGCACCGAGTCCGGTGGGGGCGCTCGACGTCGGGAGACCGGGACTTATCGGGCTGCGCCTGGTGGAGGAAGCGGCGAGACCGGTGGCTACGGGGCGCCGTCGAACGGTCGGCGGGCGCGTCCGGCCGAGGTTCGTGGGCTGACTCAGCCTTCCGGACCGGATGCCGAGTACCGAGTTGCGCCTGGGGACGCAGGACCTGGTGGTCGGCGCGAGAGCTTGAGCGGGCCTGGCGAGACTGGTCTTTCCGAGGGGTCTGGGCCGGAAGAACCTCGGGGGCGTCGCGCAGCCGGTGGCCGAGGGATCGCTGAGGGCGAGTCCGGGCCCAGTCGGGGAGCAGTCGACGACGGGGGGTCGGAGAGCGCCGAGCAAGGTGTGCCGGAGCCGGGGATGCGACCGCGGCGTCGGCGGGCGGATGGGCTTCCGCCCCGGCCTCGGCAGGGGGGCGGGGTTCCGGTTTCGCCGGAGCCGCCTGGGCCTCGGCGACCGCACGGCGCAGAGAACGCTCCTGGGCGGCCCGGTCCGGACTCCGGCGGATTGCCTGGCCCGGAATTGGACGGTCCGCGAATGGCCGGACCACGGGCGGCAGGGCTGCATTCTTCGGCTGCACAACCGATGTCCGGGCCAGCCGAGCCTCGGATCGCTGGTCCAGAGTTACCGATGCCGGGCGGGCTCGATCCTGCCGAGCGCCGGACGGCTGGTCCCGACTCCGCTGGCCAGCGGACGCCTGGTCAAGACTCTGGCGGACACCGGGTGCCCAGCCCGGAGTCTGGTGGGCAGCGAATGCCCAGTCCAGCGAGGCGACGAACGGCCGGACCCGAAGCCGCAGGGCCGACGCCCGGACCCGAAGCGCCAGCGCTGCCCCTTGACCCGGACGGACCGCGAACGCCCGGACAGAATTCCAGCGGGCAACAGGTGCCTGGCCCGAACGTGCCCGGTCGACGGGTCGCTGGACCGGCTGGGCGGCGCCGCGACGGCATCGACGAAGTTCCCGGCGGGACAGAACCCGAGGACGAGCTTGAGCGGACCCAGCTGAGTCCGGCGCTCGAGCCGGACCGGTTGCGGGGCAAGCAGGCTGACCAAGGACGCAACGGGCAGGCTCCGCGGAGGCGAGCGGGCTCGGCGGGGCGTGGCGGGCCGGGTATGGTGCGCGGGCTGGCTGCGGCTCAAGGCCTCGAGCAGACTCAGCTCAGCCCGGCGCTGGACGGCGAAAGTCCCGCGCCGGACGAGCCCGGACGTCCACGCCGTCGCGAGGGCAAACCGGATCCGAACGCGGCTCAGGACCCCGAACGGACTCAACTCAACGGCGAACGTCCGCAGCGCAACTCCGCGTCCGACAACGGGCGTCTCCGGCGCAGGCCCGTGCCGAACGGCCGACCGCACGGCAATCCGGAGGTCGAAGGCGAGCGTACCCAGCTCAGCCCGGTGCTGGACGGAAAACAGCAGACCGCAGCGGATCGGACGCAGTTCACGCCGGTTAAGGGGGTCGGGCTCGGCCCGAAGGCCCCGGCCGCCAAACCCGCCGCTGATCCGGAGCGCACTCAGCTGAGCCCGGCCGTCGAGGGGCCGATTGGCAAACGGCCCCGGCGCGCTCCGGCCAGGCCCGCCGCGGCGGTTCGGGCGGAGATGGATCCGCTCACGATGACCGACGAGATGGAGGCGATCGACGAGGCGACTCAATACCGTCGCAAAATCGATCACAGTCTCGCTCGGTTCTCGGCCGCACATGACGACGCGGCGGCGGAAGAAGCGAAACGCCGGGAACGTCGCGAGCGGCTGACTACCCGGTCGATGGCTTTGTTCGAGCAGACCCGGACCGCGTTGCAGCGGGTCGTTTTGCTGGACAAGGAAGAGGACGAAGAGCAACCCGCCGAAAAACCGGAGCAAACCCGGCTGCAGGAAAAGAAGCAGCGGCATACCGCGCGCAACGTCCGGATCGGCCGGATCGCGTTGATCGTGGTGGTGGCGCTCATTTTCATCGGCACGGGCGTCGCCTGGGGTGCGGTTACGTGGTTTGACGCCAAGTTCGCTCAAGTATCCGCCCTGGACGAAAACTCTTCGGACATTCAGAACGCCGATGCACAGGCCAATGACGAGAACTTCCTCATGGTCGGCTCCGATTCCCGCGATGGCGCCTCGTCCGAGGAGAACGTCGGGGACGCGGCCAATATCCCCGGCGCGCGGTCGGACACGGTGATGGTGGCGCACGTTCCCGCCGATCGTAAGCGGGTCGTGGTCGTTTCGTTCCCGCGAGACCTGGAAGTCGACCGGCCGGACTGCAATCGCTGGGATCCGGCCAAATCCCAGACTACCGACGAGGTCGTGCCCGAGCAGAAAACCGCGAAGCTCAACACCGCCTACGCGGTCGGCGGGCCGCAATGCATGACGAAGGTGATCCAAAAGGTCACCGGCCTGCGGATCAACCATTTCGTCGGCATCGATTTCAACGGGTTCAAGGAAATGGTCGACGCGGTGCACGGGGTGACTGTGCACAACGAGAAACCGATCGACGACACCGTGCTCGGCAAAGTGCTGGCCGAAACCGGCGACGTGACGATTTCCGGCGACCAGGCGCTGAGTTACGTGCGCGCTCGGCACGTCAAGGGCGACCCGACCTCTGACTACGGACGGATCAAGCGGCAGCAGGCGTTCATCGGGGCGCTGCTCAAGAAGGTCATGTCTTCGGATGTCGTGCTGGATCCGGGGAAACTGTCCGGCTTCATCACCGCTTTCGCGCACGCTACGTTCGGCGACAACCTCGGCGTCCAGCAGATGATGACGCTCGCGCAGTCGATGCGCGGACTCAACCCGGCCAACATCAACTTCCTGACCGTGCCGACGGTCGGCCTGCCGAACAAGCGCGGCAACGAAGTCCTGGTACAGGAACGGACCAAGAGCCTCTTCGACGCGTTGCGCGACAACACTCCTCTCCCGGGCAACCAGCAGGCCGGAACCGCGGCCAGCGCGCCGCCGCCCAACCCCGATTCCCGCAAGGTCGTCAACACCGGCTGAGCGCTCGGATTCGTTAGGCGGGGTTCATACGCGGTTCACCCAGCGATGCGGTATTCGGACGGTCCACGTCGTAGGGTGTGCTCATGCGTGAGGCCTACCATGTCGAACTCGATCAGCTCGCCGAAAACCTGGCCGCGATGTCGGTCCAGGTTGCCGACGCCATGGAGCGGGCCACCAAGGCACTGCTGGAGGTCGACCTCGGCCTCGCCGAGCAGGTGATCAGCGACGACGCGAAGGTCGACGACGCGCGCGCCGAATGCGAGGAGCAGGCGTACGCGCTGCTGGCGCTGCAGGCCCCGGTCGCGACCGATCTGCGCACCGTGCTCGCCGCCATCCACGCGGCGGAAAGCCTGGAGCGCATGGGAGATCTCGCCCTGCACGTCGCCAAGGCCGCCCGCCGCCGGCACCCCGACCCGGTGCTGCCGGACTCGGTCAAGCCGTACTTCGCCGAGATGGGGCGGGCCGCGGTCAGCCTCGCCCGCCAGGTCGAGGCGATCATCAAGACCAAGGACGTGTCCGCGGCCAAGGACCTCGAGACCGAGGACGACCAGGTCGACGACCTGCACCGGCACCTGTTCACCGTGCTGATGGACCGCGAATGGCCGCACGGCGTCGCCTCCGCGGTCGACGTCACGCTGCTCGGCCGCTTCTACGAGCGCTACGCCGACCACGCGGTGTCGGTCGCCAAGCGGATGATTTTCGTGGTCACCGGCCGGATGCCCGGCTACGGCACCGACGACGAAGACCTGACCATCTGAGCCACCCCGCGACGAAAACCGCCACCCGGCACATCAAGCGGGTGGCGGTTTTTTTATTGCCTGGAAACGGAGAACGGCCGCCCTGAACACCAGGGCGGCCGTCCACAGTGGAATCAGCCGAAGCGGCCCGAGATGTAGTCCTCGGTGGCCTTCTCGTCCGGGTTGGAGAAGATCTTCTCCGTGTCGTTCAGCTCGATCAGCCGGCCGGGCTGGCCGACGCCGGCCAGGTTGAAGAACGCGGTCTGGTCCGAAACCCGCGCCGCCTGCTGCATGTTGTGCGTCACGATGACGATCGTGTATTCCTTCTTCAGCTCGCCGATCAGGTCCTCGATCGCCAGCGTCGAGATCGGGTCCAGCGCCGAACAAGGCTCGTCCATCAGCAGCACGTCCGGCTGCACCGCGATCGCCCGCGCGATGCAGAGCCGCTGCTGCTGCCCGCCGGAAAGGCCGCCGCCCGGCTTGTTCAGCCGGTCCTTGACCTCGTTCCACAGGTTCGCACCACGCAGCGCGCGCTCGGCGACCTCGTCGAGCTGCTTGCGGTTTTTCGTGCCGCCAAGGCGAAGCCCGGCCACCACATTGTCCTTAATGGACATCGTGGGGAACGGGTTCGGCCGCTGGAACACCATGCCGATGGTGCGGCGCACCTGCACCGGGTCCACCGCCGAGGCGTAGATGTCCTCCCCGTCGAGCAGCACCTGACCGTCGACCCGGGCGCCGGGAATGACCTCGTGCATCCGGTTCAGCGTGCGCAGCACGGTCGATTTGCCACAACCCGACGGCCCGATGAACGCGGTCACGTTGCGCGGCGGGACGTTCAGCGTCACGCTGTCCACGGCGTGGAACTTGCCGTAGTAGATGTCCAGGTCTTTGACGTCGATTCGCTTGGCCATGACTCACTTCTTCTTCGGGGCGAGGATGCGGGAAAGGACCGTGGCGAGCAGGTTGATCACGGCGATGATGAGAACCAGGGTGAGCGCCGCTCCCCAGATCCGGTCGAAGCCGACGCTGCCCGGGTCCATCGAGTTGGTGGCGCGCTCGTTGTTCATCACCAACGGCAGCGACGCCTGCTCCCCGCTGAAGATGTTCCAGTTGACGTAAGACGTGTAGCCGACGAGCACCAGCAGCGGCGCGGTCTCGCCCATCACGCGGGCGAGCGCCATCATGATGCCGCCGAGAATGCCCGACAGCGCCGTCGGAAGCACGATCTTCATGATCGTCTTCCACTTCGGCACGCCCAGCGCGTAAGAGGCCTCGCGCAGGTCGTCCGGCACGATCCGGAGCATCTCCTCGGACGAGCGGACGACCACCGGGATCATCAGCAGCACCAAGGCGAGCGACACGGCGAACCCGCTGCGCGGCAGGCCGAGCGTGGTCACCCACAGCGCGTAGATGAACAGCGCGGCCACGATCGACGGGACACCGGAGAGGATGTCGACCATGAAGGTCGTGGCCCTCGCCAGTTTGCCGCGGCCGTACTCCACGAGGTAGATCGCGACCAGCAGGCCGATCGGCACCGAGATGACCGCGCACACCAGGCCCTGCAGCAGGGTGCCGATGATCGCGTGCAGCACGCCGCCGCCGACCTCGTCGCTCAGGACCGAACCGAAGTCCTGGCCCCACCAGTTGCTGTACGGAATCCGCTTCACGCCATAGGCGATCACCGTGTACAGCACCCACACCAGCGGGATCACGGCGATCAGGAAGGACAGCCAGACCAGCACCGTCGCGAACGCGTTCTTGGCCTTGCGACCAGCGCTCACCTGCTGGAAAGCCGGCGTCGTGGCGGGCCGTTCGAGAGTCGTCGACATGGTCACCTCAGCTTCTTTCCGACGATCGAACGAGCCGCGAAGTTGACCAGGAAGGTCAGCACGAACAACACCAGCCCGGCCGCGATGTAGGCGCCCGCCGAGGTCGGGTTGTTGAACTCGCTGTAGTTCTGGGCGATCTTCGAGGCGAACGTCGCGCCGCCGTCGAAGAGGCTCCAGTCGAAGTTGCGGCCCTGCGGAACGAGCAGGATCACCGCCAGCGCGATGGTTTCGCCCAGCGCCCGCCCCAGACCGAGCATCGACGCGCCGATGTAGCCGGCCTTGCCGAACGGCAGCACCGTGGTGCGGATGACTTCCCAGCGAGTGGCGCCGAGCGCGAGCGCGCCCTCGATCTGCGCGGTCGGAGTGCGCTCGAAAACCTCACGCGACAGCGAGGTGATGATCGGCAGGATCATCACCGCCAGCACGATTCCGGCGGTGAAAATCGTGCCGCGCACGTTCGGCGCGACGTTGCCCGGCGCGAAGATCGGGATCCACGAGAAAGTGGTGTTCACCCATTGCGAGAACGGCTCGATCGCGGGCGCGAACACGAGAATGCCCCACAGGCCGAAGATGATCGACGGCACCGCGGCGAGCAGGTCCACCACGTAGGCGAACGGCCGGGCCAGCCGCGGCGGCGCGTACTGGGTGAGAAACAGCGCGATGCCCAGCGAAACCGGCATCGCGATGATCAGCGCCACCACCGACGTCGCCACCGTGACCTCGGCGAGGTCGGCGATGCCGAACGACATGTTGGCCGGGTCGCCGGTCGACCAGCCGTGGTTGAACAGAAAGTTGGCCTTGTCCGCCTTGAGCGCCGGGATGGCCTGCACGACCAGGAAAATCCCGATCAGGGCGATCAGGGCGACGATGAACGCCCCGGCCCCAGTGGTCAAGTTCTTGAAGAAGCGGTCACCGGCCCGCACCTTCGAAGGCTTCTTCCGCGCGGGCGCTTCCGGCGCCGGCGCGGCTGGCTTGTCCGTAATCGGATCCTCCGGGAACGCTTGAGCGGACGACGAACGCCCACCGGGGTCCCCGGTGGGCGTTCGCGTCGAGGATGGTTCTCTCATCGACTAGTCTCTGTCAGCCTTCGTACCAGCTCAAGGAGACCTTCAGGAGATCGCCTTGACGGCGGTCAGCACCTTGTCCTGCAGGCTCTGCGGGATCGGCACGTAGCCCTTCTCCGACAGCGGCTTCTGGCCGTCGGTGGCGGCCACCGACAGGAACGCCTTGACGGCCTTCGCGACGTCCGGGTTCGAGTACTTCGAGCACACGATCTCGTACGTGGTCAGCAGCAGCGGGTAGGCGCCCGGCACGTTGCTGGAGTAGATGGCGTTGAGGTCCATCGCCAGGTCGTTGGTGCCCGGCTTCAGGAACTTCGCCGCGTCCAGGGACTTGGCCACGTTCTCCGCGCTCAGCGCGACGCCGCCGGAGCCGCTGTCGATCTGGGCCGCGGTGACGCCGTCCTTCGCGAACGCGCCCTCCACGTAGGTGATCGCGCCGTCCGCGCCCTTGACCGTGGTCGCGACACCGTTCGAGCCCTGCGCGCCGTTGCCCACGCCGCCGTTGAACTTCTTGCCCGCGCCCTGGGTCCAGACGCCCTTGGCAGCCGCGCCGAGGTACTTCTGGAAGTTGTCGGTGGTGCCCGACTCGTCGGAGCGGGAGACGACCTGGATCGGCTTGTCCGGCAGGTTCAGGCTCTCGTTGCCCTTGATCGCCTTGATCGCCGGGTCGTTCCAGTTCTTGATGCCGCCGTTGAAGATCTTGGCGATGACCGTCGGGGTCAGCGTCAGCTTGTCGACGCCGGACAGGTGGTAGCCCACCGCGATCGGGCCGACAACCATCGGGATGTTCAGTGCCGGGGAGCCGCAGCGCTTGGTGGCGGCCTCGAGGTCGGCGTCCTTGATCGGCGAGTCCGAACCGCCGAAGTCGACCTGGTTGCCGTTGAACTGCTTCACGCCGGCGCCGGAGCCGGTGGCGTTGTAGTTGACCTTCTGGCCGTTGCACGCCTTGTTGTACGCCTGGTTGAAGATGTCGATCGCGTTCTTCTGCGCGGTCGAACCCTCACCGGACAGCGGGCTCTTGCCGCCGCAGTCGACCTGGGCGGTTCCGGTGGCGGCGGGAGCGGCGGAGTTCGAGCCCGAGCCGCTGTTCGACGCCGAAGGGTCGGAGCCACAAGCGGCGAGGACGAGCGCGGCGCTCGCCACGATGCCGACGGCACCCAGGGGCCGCATGATCTTCACTGCATTTCCTCCACTCGGAGATGTGCCTTTTTGTATCCGGTCGGGATCGGCGGGCGGCGGGTGAGCCGCGCCGAAACCGGACACTAGGCAGCCTCGGTGGACGGGCGTCCTAGGTTGGGTGAACGGGAGGTGAACAAGTCACCGTTTGTGAGCAGGGCAACTACCCCGAACGGGTGCCGTGGCCTGGTCGTGACCTGCCAGTACGCGGAAAGTAACACGAGTCACCCCGCGCGTCCACCGTGATCACGCACCGTACTGGACGTCGGTCTCGAAACGCTGGAACCCCAGCTTGTTGTAGACAGCCAAAGCCGCGGCGTTGTCGCCCTCGACGTACAGGATGACTCTCGGTAGCCCCCGGGCCCGCAGGTAGCGGAGTCCGGCGAGGGTAAGCGCCTTGCCCAGGCCGCTACCCTGAGTAGCCGGATCCACGCCGACCACGTAGACCTCCCCGACCGGGTCGCCGTCGAAGCGGCCGGGCACCGGGTCGTGGACCTTCGTCCAGTGGAAGCCGACGACCTCGCCGCTTTCGTTCTCCGCGAGGAACAAGCCGGCCGGGTCGAACCACGCGTGTCGTTCCTCGGCACGCACCTCGGCGACGGTCAGCGCGCCCTGTTCCGGATGCCAGTCGAACGCGCGCGCGTTGACCGCGACCAGCGCGTCCTCGTCCTGGCCGGGAACGAAGGTGCGCAGCCGGAAACCGTTGTGCAGCACCGGTTCCGGCCAGTCCGCGCCGGATACGGCGACGTGCAAAACCAGCAGTTCGCGTTGCCGGCCGAGGCCGAGTTTCTTCGCGATCGCCGCCGCGCCAGGGTGATCACCGTGCGCCCACACCCGCAGACCCGCGTCGGCGCGCTCGACTACCGCCTGCGCGAGCGCGGTACCGACGCCGCGACGCCGGAATTCCGGGTGCACGAAAAGCTCCGCGACCTGGTGGCCGTGGGAGTCGCCTTCCGTATCGAGGTGGGCGTATCCGGCGGGCGCGCCGTCGAAGCGGGCGAGAAGATGCAGCCCGCCCTCGAATTCGCGCGGCAGCGGCCCGGTCGCGTCGACCTCGGGACGTCCGTCAGTCGCTTTGACCGCGAGCAGCACTTCGCGCACCGCGTCGTCGGGATCGGTCGTCCACTCGCCAACGTCGATAGCCACGAACCGACCTTACCGGCGAAAGTCAGCGGGAGGTCAGCTCCGAAGCGTCGGTAGGAACGGCGACAACCGGCTTCGCGCCCTTCGCCGGCCGCTCGAACTTGTAGCCGACGTTTCGCACAGTGCCGATCATCTGCTCGTGCTCCGGGCCGAGCTTCGCGCGAAGACGCCGTACGTGGACGTCGACCGTGCGCGTGCCGCCGAAGAAGTCGTAACCCCACACTTCCTGCAGCAGCTGCGCGCGGGTGAACACCCGGCCGGCGTGCTGGGCGAGGTACTTGAGGAGCTCGAACTCCTTGTACGTCAGCTCTAGCGTGCGACGGCGCAGCTTCGCCGTGTACGTCGCTTCGTCGATGACGAGGTCGCCCACGCGCAGTTCGGCGTCCGCCTGCAGCCCGACGCCGTCGCGAGTGGTGGCCAGCCGCAGCCGCGCGTCCACCTCCGCGGGACCCGCGGTAGGCAGGAGGATGTCGTCAGTGCGCCATTCGGAGTTGACCGCCACCAGGCCGCCTTCACCGACAACCGCGATGACCGGCGTGCCCGCTTCGTCCTCCGCGCCCTTGAGCAGGCGGCACAGGCTCTTCGCGGACGCCAGGTCGCTGCGCGCGTCGAGCAGGATGACGTCGCGGTGGCCCGCGTCGAGCAGGGCCGTCACTTCCGGCTCGCGTACGCGTACGGTGTGCGGCAGCAGGTCCAGCGCGGGTAATACGGAGGTTGCGTCGAGTTCCCCCGTCAGCACCAGCAGGTCCAAGCTCATGATCCGCACCGCCTTCAGATTCGTCGCCTCGAGCGTGGCGTCGGTCGGTGCTAAGTGAGAATAGCGGGTGAACACCCCGGCACCTAGCTCGTGCTGGATCGATCACACCTGGCCGAACAGCCTGGACGTGACCCGCACCACGACGAAATCCACCCGAACAGGAGAACCGAGGCGATGGCGAGCAGGCCCGTGATCCGGGACGACCGACCGGCCCCGTACCCCGGCGGCGGCCGCCGCGGCAGGCGTGTGCGGCGGTGGCTGATCGTGCTGGGAGTGCTGGTGCTCCTGCTGGTCGGTGCGGATTTCGGAGCGGCGGCGTTCGCCGAGCACACGATCTCGCAGAAGGCCCGCGCACAGCTCGGGCTGAGCGACGATCCGTCGGTCACCATCCACGGTTTCCCGTTCACCGTGCAGGCCCTCTCGGGTGACTACAGTCACATCACCGTTTCGGCCGACGGCGTCCCGGTCGGCAGCGAACTTCGCGACCTGCGCGTGAGCGCCGAACTCGAGGACGTCATCGCGCCGCTGTCGGACCTCACGTCCGGCAACACCAAGGCGGTGAAGATCGGCAAGCTCACCGGCGCGGTGACGATCAAGGCGTCCGACCTCGCGCGGGTCTCGCCGCTGAACAAGATCCAGAACCTGAAGATCGAGCAGTCGACCCAGGCGTATGTCAAGTACGGCGACACCGACCAGGGCAAACAGCCGGACCCGACGCCGACCAACGCCGACGGCGAACCGGCCGACGGCACCAGCGCGGGCGTGCGGATCTCCGGCGACGTGCAGGTGGCCGGGCAGAAGGTGGAGATCTTCTGCTTCGCGCTGATCCAGCTCAAGGAGAAGACGATCTCGATCGTGCCGTACCGGCTCCAGTTCGGGAATGACCAGAGCACCACGACCGTTCCGGATGCTGTGCAGAAAGCTCTGCTGCCGAACTTCCGGGCGTCCATTTCGACGACCCGGCTGCCGCTGTCGGTCACCCCGACCGCGGTCCGCGTGGACAGCGGTTCGGTGACCATCAAGGGCGAAGCGCACGACGTGAACTTCTCCGACCTGTCCACCAACCACGGAGGCTGATCCCGGTGACCGGAGTGTGGGTGCTGCTGGCGACGCTGGTCGTCGCGACGGCCGCGGGCCTCGTCCTGCACGCCCGCAACGGCCGGATCCGCGCCGCCAAACCGGCCGCGCGGCCGCGTCCGCTCCCCGCTCCGGTCGCCGAGGCCCTTGATCCGGAATCCGCCGTCACCCTGGTGCAGATCTCCACCACGTTCTGCACCCCGTGCCGGCACACGCGGGCGATTCTGTCGTCGCTCGCGGAGAAGACCGACGGCCTGCACCACGTCGACCTGGACGTCACCGAACGTCCCGAGGTCGCGCAGGCGCTGTCGGTGCTCAGCACGCCGACTACGCTCGCGCTGGACCCGGAGGGCCGGGAACTGCTGCGCGTGGGCGGCGTGCCCAAGGGCCCGGAGCTGCTCGAGGCGCTCCGCCCGCATCTCACCGCCGCGTCGCACTGACCCGCGCGGTCAATTCGCGCCGTCCGCGGCGGTTGATTCTCAGGATCCGGACCTCGTCCCAAGGAATGAACATGGTTCCGGGAGCGAGCGAGCCTGGGTACCCTCCCCCTGTGGACGAGCTGCCCATCACCCTCCTGACGCAGCGCCGCGCGGTCGATTTCTGCCGCGTGCGCAGCAGCTTGTGTCTGCCTTTCCCCGGCCGGCGCTGAAGCACGTCTCGCGCCGTCCTGTCGCCGTACCCGTCTTCGCCGCGTGCTGTCCGCACGCTTTCCCCTCGCACTGAGCAGGAGGAACCCATGTCCGCCGGACCGGCCGTAGACCCGCGAGGTCCCAGGTTCGCCGCGATCGTGACCACGGTGGTGCTCGCCGTCGTGCTCGTCACGCAGTGGTGGCCGTTGCTCGCACTGCAGACCGTGGTCTTCGCGATCGGCGCGTTCGTCGGGCTCAAGCCCGCGCCGTACTCGGTGCTGTACCGGCTCGTGGTCGCGCCGCGGCTCGGGCCGCCGACCGAACGCGAGGACGCCGCCCCGCTGCGGTTCGCGCAGGCGGTCGGGTTCGTGTTCGCGCTCGTCGGCACGATCGGCTTCGCGACCGGCGTGACGCCGCTCGGCGTCGTCGCGACCGCGTTCGCGCTTTTCGCCGCGTTCCTCAACGCGGCGTTCAACTACTGCCTCGGGTGCCAGATGTACCTGCTGATCAAGCGTTTCAGCCCCGCACGGGCGTCCTCGTAACACCCCAACCCAGAAAGAGAGTCAGCCTCCATGAGCCGAGAAGACGTCCTGGTCACCACCCAGTGGGCCGAGGAGAACCTGGACACCCCGGGCGTGGTGTTCGCCGAGGTCGACGAGGACACGACCGCCTACGACAACGGGCACATCCGCGGCGCGGTGAAGCTCGACTGGCGCAAGGACCTCCAGGACGGCGTCCGCCGCGACTTCGTCGACAAGGAGGGCTTCGAGAAGCTCCTGTCGGAGAAGGGCATCTCGAACGACGACCGCGTGATCCTCTACGGCGGCAACAACAACTGGTTCGCCGCGTACGCGTACTGGTACTTCAAGCTCTACGGCCACGAGAACGTGCAGCTGCTCGACGGCGGCCGCAAGAAGTGGGAGCTCGACGGCCGCGAGCTGAACACCGACGAGGTCAAGCGCGAGCCGACCAACTACAAGGCCAAGGACCAGGACCTGTCGCTGCGCGCCTTCCGCGACGAGGTCGTCCAGTCGATCGGCTCGAAGAACTACATCGACGTGCGCTCGCCGGACGAGTTCTCCGGCAAGCTGCTCGCGCCGGCGCACCTGCCGCAGGAGCAGTCGCAGGTGCCGGGCCACATCCCGGGCGCGCTGAACGTGCCGTGGGCGAAGGTCGCCAACGAGGACGGCACCTTCAAGTCCGAGCAGGAGATCAAGGACCTCTACGCCGAGGCCGGCTACGACGAGAGCAAGCCGACCATCGCGTACTGCCGCATCGGCGAGCGTTCGTCGATCGCCTGGTTCGCCCTGCACGAGCTGCTCGGCCAGCAGGACGTGAAGAACTACGACGGTTCGTGGACGGAATACGGTTCGCTGGTCGGCGTTCCGGTCGAGTTGGGAGCTAAGTGATGGCAGACGGCTGCAGCGCACCGGCACAGGTCGCGACCCCGGCGGACTTCGACACCAACGGCCAGGTCGTGCTGGCCGGCAAGGTCACCGGCGCCGATGGACCGGTCGGCGGCGCGTTCGTCCGGCTTCTCGACGGCGGCGGCGACTTCGCGGGCGAGGTCGTGTCCTCGGCGGACGGCGACTTCCGTTTCTACGCGGCCGAGGGGTCCTGGACGGTGCGCGCCCTGCACCGCACGGGCAACGGCGAGGCCAACGTCACCGCGGAGGGACCGGGCCTGCACCAGCTGGCCATTTCGGTCGCCTGACCTACGGTCTGTGAAGGGCTCCTCGCGGGAATCTGATTCCCGCGAGGAGCCCTTCACTGCGTTTGACGGCGCGCCGGGAGGGCGGCTCGATGCTGGTGACGGTGACCGTCCTCACCGCCGCGACCCTGGGCGGGGCCAGATGAGCCGGGGCGGACTATTGTCCTCGCTGTGGAGACCTTGTTTACGACCCTGTTGATCATCGCGGGCATCGCCACCGTGTGGTTCGCGGTCTACGTCGTCTACCGGCTGTACGCCGACCAGCGCTGATCAGCATGACGAGTGGCGACGAAGCCATCGCAGCAGCCGAGAAGCGGGCCGCCAGCACGCGCGACCGCAACCTGCCGTTGTGGGACGACCTTCCGATCCCGAACGACACGGCGAACCTGCGCGAGGGCCCGAACCTGAACGACGCGTGCCTGGCACTGCTGCCGCTCGTCGGCGTATGGCGCGGCGAGGGCGAGGTCGACTACCCGACGATCGACGGGCCGATCAAGTTCGCCCAGCAGCTGACCATCGCCCACGACGGCCGCCCGTTCCTGTTCCACGAGGCGCGCTCGTGGCTGCTGAACGAGGACGGCAGCGTGCTGCGGCCGGCCGCCCGCGAAACCGGGTTCTGGCGGCCGCAGGAGGACGACACCATCGAGCTGCTGCTCACGCACAGCTCCGGCATCGTCGAGCTGTACTACGGGAAACCGCGCAGCCAGACGGCCTGGGAGCTCGGCACCGACGCGGTCATCCGCACCGCGACGGCCAAGGAGGTCACCGGCGCGCAGCGGCTGTACGGCCTGGTGAACGGCGACCTCGGGTACGTCGAGGAACGCGCGATGGTCGGCCAGGAAATGCAGCCGCACACCTCCGCGCTGCTGCGCCGCGTGGTGGGCTGAGGCTCCGGGAGACGCCGTGCGCTGGCGGCGGTACGGCGAACACGCCGCCCTGCTCGACTGCACCTCGCTCGAGGAAATGAGCGCGGCCAGGGCGACGCTCACCCAAGCCGCGCTCGACGGCGTCGAGGAGATCGTCCCTGGGGCCCGCACCCTGCTTGTGGTCGCGTCCGGGGGCGCTCTGGAAGCTGCGCGTTCCTTGCTGGCGTCGGCCGATCTGTCCCATCCACCGGCCGCGGATGTCCGCGAAGTTGTTCTGGACGTGCGCTACTCCGGCGAAGACCTCGCCCTGGTCGCCGAGGACGCGGGACTCAGCGTGGACGAGGTCGTCACCCTCCACACCAGCGCGGTCTACACAGTCGCGTTCACGGGTTTCGCGCCCGGTTTCGGTTACCTCGCCGGACTTCCCGTCGAACTGCAGCAGCCGCGGCTCAGTTCGCCGCGAACCCGCGTCCCCGCTGGATCGGTCGCCATCGCGGACGAGTACACCGGCGTCTACCCGCGGGAATCTCCTGGCGGCTGGCGGTTGATCGGCCATACCGAGGCGACGCTTTTCGACCCTTCCGCCGAGCAACCGGCGCTGTTCACGCCTGGTCTCCGCGTACGGTTCCGGAGCGTCTGATGCGCGCGCTGGAGATCGTCTCGCCTGGTTCGCTGGCTCTGGTGCAAGACCTCGGCCGCCCCGGTTACGCACATCTGGGCGTCCCACCGTCGGGTGCTCTCGACGTCGATGCGTTGCGGCTCGGCAACCGGCTGGTCGGCAATCCGGAGGACGCCGCCGGGATCGAAACCGTGCTGGGCGGCCTGGCCATCCGAGCGGCCGCTTCGTGCACCGCCGCGGTGACCGGTCCTCCGGTCGCGGTCTCGGTGGACGGGCGGGAAATGGGCTCGCACACGCCGATTCCGTTGCAGCCAGGCCAAAAACTGACGATCGGCCGACCCGCCACCGGACTGCGCAACTACCTGACGGTGTCCGGCGGCATCGCGGTACCGCCGGTGCTGGGGAGCCGGTCGACCGATGTCCTTTCTGGACTCGGACCCTCGCCGCTGGAAGCAGGCACGACGGTCCCCCTCGGTCCGGTCAGTGGCGTTCCGTCCGGTGCCGACGTGGTCACGGCCTCGCCCGCGCCGCCCGAGTTGACCGTGCCGGTTGTGCTCGGCCCCCGCGACGACTGGTTCGCCGACGCCGCGAGCGCACTCAACGCACAGTGGACTGTCACCGCGGAATCCAACCGGGTGGGGGTCCGCCTCGACGGGCCGCCGCTACGTCGAGTGTCCACTGTGTCCAATTCGGAATTGCCGAGCGAAGGCGTGCTCACCGGCGCGATCCAGGTCCCGCCGAACGGATTGCCGCTGGTGTTCCTGGCCGATCACCCGACCACCGGCGGTTATCCGGTAGTCGCGGTGGTGAGACGGGCATCACTCGGAGCACTCGCTCAAGCACGCCCCGGAACCTTGGTGCGGTTCCACGCGTCCTTCTGAGCGTGGAACGGGTAACGATCACCGGCGGCGCGGGTTTCCTGGAGCTGAACACCGGAGGACGGGCGGAGCTGCCGCAGTCGCTGCGCATCGCGCTCGCGACTGGTCAGGTGCGCCTCCCGCTGACGGAAACCCTCCGCGACCTGCTGGCGTTGCTCGTCGACGGCCACTACCGGGTCAGCGGCCCCGAACGTTTCGAGGGTCCCGACCTGGTCCCGGCGAGCGCCTGGCCGGACGACGACGGGCGAGTCGCGTACTACCGCGCGGCGATCCGCTCCGGACACCGGCCAGTCGCGGTGGTTTTGTCCGGTACGCGGCCGTTGCTGCTGGACGGGCACCACAAGATCAGCGCATATCGAGCGGAGGGGGTCACGCCGTCGGTGGTGCTGATTTCGGCTGCTCGGGCGGAGAATCCGGGCTAGCTTCCGGGGATATGGCGGAAGATCGGCAGAAGTTCGTCGGCGGACTGAACGCGGTCGTCCGAGCATGCGCACCCAAGCCGCGTCCGGCCACGAAGGCTTCGCCAGCCATGTCGCGGCCAGACACGATCGGGTTTACCTGCGGGACATCGCCCACATCGAGGCGAACTCCGCTCAGTACTCGCTCTCGTAAGCCGCCACCAGTTCCCCGTGCAGTGCCGTCGAATCGGGCAGCTCCGTCCCGTTCAGCGTGTGCACCCGGGTCACCTTCCGGACCGACGACGTGAGGAAAACGCCTTCCCCGCGCAGCAAATCGTCCACCGAAAACGGCTCCACCTTCACCGACCAGCCCGCCTTCTCCGCGCCGCGGAACAACGCGTACTGGGTTGTTCCTGGCAGGATGCCAACAGTGGACGGCGGGGTGTAGAGCGTCCGCTCCTTCGCCAGAACGACCGTCGACGTGGGTCCTTCGAGGACCGAATCGTCGGTAGCGGTGAAGATCACATCTTGGGCTCCGCGCCGGGCCGCCTCGCGCAGGGCGGCCATGTTCATCGCGTAGGAGACCGTTTTCGCGCCGAGCAGAAGCCACGGGGCACGCTCGGCGAGTTCGGGGCCGAAACCGCGTTCGAGGGTCACCACGGAGACGCCTTCGGTGCGCGCCCGCAGCACCTTCTCGTCGACCTCCAGGCCCAGCGCGAACGCCGTCGGCTTGCCCTCGGGATCGCCGTCGACACCCCGCGTGTACACGAGTTTCAGTGCGATCTCCGGTCCGCCCCGCCACGCGTCGACGACCGCCTGCGAGGCGCGGGCGAAGCCGTCGAGGTCTGGGGCGGGCAGGTCCAGCATCGCCGCGGAACGGGCGAGCCGGTCGAGGTGCGGACGCATTTCCCGCGGCTTTTTCACGGCCACGAGGATCGTTTCGAACACCCCGTCTCCGCGCAGCAGGCCGAGGTCGTCCACCCGGAGGTGAGCGGCTTCGGGGTCGGCCAGTGAACCGTCGAGGAAGGCGAGAACGCGCATCCCCACAAGGTACTCACTTACCCTTACAGGTATGCCGTACAGCTCGCCGCTGCTCGAAATCCCCCGCGCGGTCGCCGCGCCCGAAGGCCATCCGGAAGCCGGAGTTCCGTGGCACTGGGGCGATCCGTTCGCCGAGCAGCGCACCGCCGCCCGAGGAGTGGTCGTCATCGACCGCTCGCACCGAGAAATCCTCGCTGTCACCGGCGAGGAACGCTTGTCCTGGCTGCATTTGGTGATCTCGCAACACGTCACCGAACTCGCCGAGAACACGGGCACCGAGGCGCTCATCCTCGACAGCCAGGGCCACGTCGACACCCACTTCGTGCTCGCGCACACCGGCGAGACGGTGTACCTCGACAGCGACCCCGGCCCGGTCGCCACGAGCGCGTTGCCCAAGGGCGGCAAGCAAACCCTGCGCGAGTACTTCGAAGCGATGAAGTTCTGGTCCAAGGTCGAAATCCGCGACGCGACGGAAGAACTCGCCGTCATTTCGGTGCTCGGCCCCGAGACCGACAGCGTGCTCGGCGTCGAACTCGGCACCGAGCCGTATTCGGTGGCCGCGCTGCCCGAGGGCGGGTTCGCGCGCCGGATGCCGTGGCCGACGCGAGCGGGCGCGGATCTCGCGGTGCCGCGTGCGCAGCTCACTCAATGGTGGCAACGGCTCACCGACGCGGGCGCGCGTCCGGCCGGCTCGTGGACCTTCGACGCGCTGCGCGTCGAAGCACGGCATCCGCGGCTCGGCGTCGACACCGACGAACGGACCATCCCGCACGAGGTCGGCTGGATCGGCTCGGCCGCGCACGTCGCGAAGGGCTGCTACCGCGGCCAGGAGACCGTCTCGAAGGTGCACAACGTCGGCCGCCCGCCGCGGTATCTCGCGCTGCTGCACCTCGACGGTTCGCCCGAGATCACGCCGGAGACCGGCGACCCGGTGAAGCTCGGCGAGCGCGTGGTCGGCCGGATCGGCACGGTCGCGCAGCACCACGAACTCGGGCCGATCGCGCTGGCGCTGGTCAAACGCTCGGTGCCGGGCGGGGCGGAGCTGCTGGCCGGCGACGAGGACCGAGTGGTCCAGGCCACTGTCGATCCGGACTCGGTGCCGGGCGAGCACGCGGCGCCCGGAAGGGAAGCGGCGCAGAGACTGCGGGGCTGAAGTGAACTCGACGGTAGCGTCGTCACCGAATGTGGAGCAGGATGTGCCCGTGATCGAAGTGCGTCCCGGCGGGCGACGACGGATCGACCGCGTCCTCGGCCCGGGATATCTCACCGGACTGGGCGACTTGCCGCTCCCGGTGCTGCGCGAGCGGCGCGACGAGGCCGCGCAGGAGGAGACGGACCTGTCCTACCTGCGCCGGCTCCTGCACGCCCGCATCGACATCGTGCGCGCCGAACAGGAGCGCCGCTCGTCCGGCGGGGAAGCCAGCATCGTCGACCGGCTCGCGTCGATCCTCGCCGACAACGCGCTCGGGCCGGCCGCCGGTTCGGGCCGCCACCAGCAGCTCGAACCGTCCCGTGCGGGCGAGCACCGCAGACACGCGGAGGCGCTGATCGGCGACACCGGGCTCACCGACGTGGGCTCGCTCTCGGACGACAAGCTCGCCGCCGCGCTGGACACCTACGCGGCCGAGGAAGCGTCCGTGTCGTCCTTCCGCCGCCAGGTCCAGACCGTGATGGACACGTTGAACGCCGAGATCGCCGGGCGCTACAGCAGCGGCGCGGCCACTGTCGACCAGCTGCTGGACAGCGAACTGGGGCGCGCCGAGGAATGACCGGCCAGCCGATCCTTGTCGAGGTCGTCCGGAACGAATTCGTCGAGAGCGTCCACCGCGGATGCCTCGTGGTCACCGCGCCGGACGGCTCCGTCCAGTTCTCCGCGGGCGACGTGACCAGCCCGTTCTTCCCCCGGTCGGCGAACAAGCCGCTGCAGGGCGTCGGAATGCTCCGCGCCGGGCTCGGCTACGACGGCGCGGACCTGGCGCTGGGCTGTGCATCGCATTCCGGCGAAACCGGACATGTCGAGCGCGTCGCGGCGATGCTGTCCGGTGCCGGGCTCGATCCGGCGGCGCTGGCCTGCCCGCCCGAGCTGCCGATCGGCGAGGACGCCCGGCGCGCGGCCGACGAGCCGCGGAAGATCACCATGAACTGCTCCGGCAAGCACGCCGCGATGCTCGCCACCTGCGTCGCGAACGGCTGGGAGACCGACGGCTACCAGGAGCCGGACCATCCGCTGCAGGTCCAGCTCGCGAAGACGGTCGAGGAGCTGACTGGCGAGTCCATCGCCGCGGTCGGGGTCGACGGGTGCAGCGCGCCGCTGTTCGCGTTCTCGCCGACCGGCCTCGCGCGGTCGTTCGGCCGGCTCGTTCAGGCCGAGCCGGGCACTGACGAACGCCGGGTCGCCGACGCGATGCGCGCGCACCCGTGGCTGGTCGCGGGCTCCGGCCGGGAGGACACCCGGCTGATGCGGGCCGTGCCCGGGCTCCTGGCGAAGAGCGGCGCTGAGGGTGTCCTGGCGTTCGCGCTGGGTGACGGAACCGCGTGCGCGATCAAGATCGCGGACGGCAACAAGCGGGCCTTGGCTCCGCTGGCCATGGCCGTGCTCGCCCGCCTGGGCATCGAGGCCCCGGAAGAGCTGTCCGACCTGGCCCACCCGCCGGTCCTCGGCGGCGGCCAACCGCAAGGCGAGCTGCGGGTCAGTTGGAGTGCTCCTTAGCCGCGAGGTCGCCCCAGAACTCGCGCAGCTGCGAAAACAGCTCAGCCAGCTCCTCGACGTTCCCGGTGCGCAGCGCGTCCAGGATGTCGTGGACCTCCTCCGCGGTGGAGTCGGCGTCCAGCAGCGAGTCGGCGAACAGCTGCACGAGACCGCCGTAGTCCAGCTCGACGACCGAGTCCGGGTCGAAGCTCTCCAGCCACTGCCGGGTCTGCGAGAGCACGCGGCCGGGTCCGGAGTCGCCGAACGTCGTCTCGATCAGCTCGCCCGCCTCGGACGCGCGCCGGAGCGCGGCCGACATCGGGGTGCGCCAGGACGCTTCTCGCACCGGGTCGGCAGGACCGCTGCCGAGCACCAGCTTGCGCTCGTCCGGGTCGACCAGCGAAAACCAGGGCAGCGGGACGGTCCAGGTCGTGGTGAGGGTGTGCGCCGCGGCGGCGGTGAGGTCGGACATCGCGGCCTTGGTCTGCGCGCGGGCCTGGTCCGCGGTCACGCCGCCTGCCTCGAGGATCGCGATTCGCAACGCCGGCTCCACGTCGGCGAGGAAGGTGCTCAACGCCGCGGCCGACCGGGCGCGCAGTTCGAGCGGGCACGCGAACGGCCCCTCGGCTGAGTGGCCGGCGGGGACGTCGGCCGGGTCGAGCACGAGCACGTCGGTGACGAGGCTCGACGAGGGCCGTCCGTCGAGCAGCTGTGCGGGCAGGAGCCGCGCCGGCGCGGCCGTTTGTGACTTGAGCCACATCCACTGTTCGCGTTCGCCGATCCCGATCCGGCTGAGCCCGCCCGCGGAAACGGCCTCGACCAGCTGTTTCGCCGGAGGATCGCCGAGGGCGCGCAAAGGTTCGTACACCCGCAGATAGGCCACGAAGGGTCGGAGCACCCGAGCATCGTGGCACGCCGACCAGGGCCGATCGGCATCGACGTGCCGGTAACCGGCGTCCGGCGGACACTGTCGCGACGAGCACACCGTGCCACGTCGCATCCAACCCCCGGGACACGGTACGGTGTCAGCAGGAAAGAACTGTCGAGACGATGCGGGGCCGCCGATTCCCCCGGCCGCCCCGCCCCTGTGCGAGGGGGTCGAGCCATGGGGCGCGGCCGGGCTAAGGCCAAGCAGACGAAGGTGGCGCGCGAGCTCAAGTACAGCTCCCACGACACCGATTTCGATGCTTTGCAGCGCGAGCTGTCAAGTAGTTCCTCGGACAACCACGAGGACGACAAGCGGTACGAGGACCCGTACGACGACGGGTACGACGAGTACCGCCGTTGACGCAGGCACACGACACGCGAGGGCGGAATCGGACCTAGTCCGAGACGCCCTCGTGCGTTGTGTGCTGCCCGTTTTCTTGCTGCTGCCGATGAGGTGACGAAGGAGTTGGACGGGTGAGCGACATCGCACGAGTAGGTGTGGTCGGAGCAGGGCTGATGGGCTCCGGCATCGCCGAGGTGCACGCCAGGTCCGGGTTGGACGTGCTGGTCACCGAGGTGAACCAGCCCGCCCTCGACGCGGGCAAGGCGCGCATCGAGAAGTCGCTGCAACGCGGCGTCCGCAGCGGCAAGCTGGCCGCGGAGGACGCCGAGGCGGCGCTCGGGCGGCTGCGCTTCACCACAGACCTCGCCGAGTTCGCCGACCGCGATCTCGTCGTCGAGGCCATCCTGGAACAGGAGCAGGCCAAGGTCGACGTGTTCCGGCAGCTGGACAAGATCGTCGAGCGCGAGGACGCGCTGTTCGCGTCCAACACGTCGTCGATCCCGATCATGAAGCTCGGCATGGCCACCGGCCGTCCGCAGCAGGTCGTCGGCATCCACTTCTTCAACCCGGTGCCGGTGCTGCCGCTGGTCGAGCTGGTCCCGTCGCTGCTGACCAGCGAGGAGACCGCCCGCCGGGCCGAGGAGCACGCCACCGGCGCGCTGGGCAAGACGGTGATCCGATCGCAGGACCGGGCCGGGTTCATCGTGAACTCGCTGCTGGTGCCGTACCTGCTGTCGGCGATCCGGATGATCGAATCGGGCTTCGCTTCGGCCGAGGACATCGACCGCGGGATGGAGCTGGGCACGGCGCACCCGATGGGTCCGCTGCGGCTGTCCGATCTGATCGGCCTCGACACCATCAAGGCGATCGCGGACTCGATGTACGCGGAGTTCAAGGAGCCGCTGTACTCGTCGCCGCCGCTGCTGCTGCGCATGGTCGACGCGGGGCTGCTCGGCAAGAAGACCGGCCGCGGGTTCTACTCGTACTCCTGACTTTTGTTGCGCGCCTGAACAACCTTTCCCCGCTGTGCGAGGCCGGGCAGGTCGCTTGACTGAGCGGCATGACCTCGACGTTCGTCTTCGCCGCCGGTGCCAACGGCGTGTCCGCCGCCCCGCCTGAACTCGTGCTGCGCGGATACCGCGGGGTCGGGGTGCCACAGCCGGAGCAGCAGTTCCGGCTGGCCTACCAAGCGCCGCAGGATCTCGGCGCGTTCGCCACCGAACCGTCGGCTCTGGCCGGCGTGACCGTGGCCGACCAGGTCGCGACCACGGTGGACGTCGTGCGCCGGGCCGCGGAGCTGGGTCCGGTCGTGCTGGTGGGCTCGAGCATCGGTGGCGCGCTGGTCACGCTCGTCGCCGAGGAGGTCCCGGAACTGGTGTCGGCGCTGGTCTACGACGCCGCGTTCTGCTGTGTCGACCTGCCGACCCCGGACGAGTACCTGGCCACGCCCGAGGCCGCGTCGTCACAGGCCGGGGCGATGCTCGGATTCATCGCGGCCGACCCGGCGGTGGTCGGGGCGATGCGCTTCAACTGGCGGTCCTCCTCGGCTGAGGCGTTGACGGCGGCGAAGGCGGCGCTCTGCGCGGACGCCACCGACGGCGAGTTCTACGCCCTGCTCAACGCGATGGCTCCGGACGACATCCTCGGTCGCGGTGCCACCGACTCGCGCGGCACGCCGGAACGGTGGGGTCGCGTCCCGCGGTTCTACGTCCGGCATCTCCAGGACCGCCTCGTGCCGCCCGCCCTGCAGGACCGGATGATCGCCGAGGCTGACGCGCATACGCCCGGCAACCAGTTCGAGGTGCACGACATCGACACCTCCCACTTCCCGAACGCGGCCGGGATGGCTCAGCTCGTCGAGGTGCTGGACCAGGTCGGCCAGTCGCTCAGCTGAACGCCGCTCGTCTCGCGGCACGGCGGAGCACCGTCAGGATCGCCGGGCCCAGCACGATGATCGCGACGAGGTTCGTGAGCGCGCGGCCGGTGTCCCAACCCAAGGTGGACGTCAGCACGGTGAAGACCAGGAACCGGTGCAGGTTCTCGCCGAGCGGGCCGCCTGGGATGAAGTCGAGCGCCGTGTGGTTCGCCAGGAAGGGCCAGGTGAACATGCTCATCGCGAGGCCGTAGAAGTAGGCGGCGACCACGCCGTAGATCGCCAGCATCGCGATCTCCCACCGGCCCTTCACCCGGCGCGGCAGCAGCCCCGCGCCCAGGCCGACCAGTGACGACGCCAGCATCTGGAACGGCAGCCACGGCCCGACCCCACCGGTGAGCAGCGCGGACGCGAACAGCGACGTCGAACCGAGGACGAACCCGAAACCCGGTCCGAAGACCCGTCCGGCCAGCACGAGCAGGAAGAACACCAGCTCGATCCCACCGGTGCCCGCGCCGAGCGGACGCAGCGCGGCGTTCACCGCGGACAGCACGCCGAGCAGCGCGAGCGCCTTCGCGTCGAGTCCGCCGCTGGACAGTTCGGCCAGCACGATCAAGATCAGCACCGGCAGCGTCACGAGAAACACGAACGGCGCGTCCGTCGTGTGCGCGGACGTCCCGACGGTGCTGCGGGCGAGCAGCGGCCAGCAGAACATCGCCAGCCCGACCACGACGGCCGCCGTCAGCACCAGCGCCGTGCGAAGCCGGATTCGGACGGCTGGCCCCAGGAAATCGGTCACGCCAGCGCCTTCGCTACCTGGTCCACAGTCAGCCATGGCTCCGGCGCGAGGATTTTCGCCACCTGCGGAGCGAAGGCGGGCGACGCGACGACGACGTCCGCGGTCGAGCCGTCCGCGACCACTTCCCCCTCGGCGAGGACGACGACGCGGTGTGCGGCGGAGGCGACGAACTCGACGTCGTGGGTGGCCAGCAGCACCGCGTGTCCTTCGGCGGCCAGGTCGGCGAGGATGGTCGCGAAGTGCCGTTTCGCCGGGTAATCCAGGCCGCGGGTCGGCTCGTCCAGCAGCACGACCGGCGGCGCGGCGGCGAGCTGCACGGCCAGGACCAAGGCAAGTCGCTGGCCCTCGGACAGGTCGCGCGGGTTGGTGTCGTCGTCGATGCCGGGCACGAGGCGGTCGAGGAGGTTCCGCGCGGTGCCCGCGTCGACCCCTGACTCGACGTCGGCCTGTCGGCATTCCGCCCCGACCGAATCGAGATACAGCAGGTCAGACGGGGTCTGGGGGACCAGGCCGACGCGCGTACGGGCGGCTCGGGACCGAAGCGTCTTCGGGTCCGCGCCGAGGATGTCGACCTTGCCGTCCGACCGGGGTCCGCTGCCCTGCAACGCCCACAGCAGCGAGGACTTGCCCGAACCGTTCCGGCCCATCAGCGCGACGACCTCGCCGCGGTTCAGTCGCAGGTCAACGCCGCGGACCGCGTGCACGCCGCCGTACCGGACCCGCACGGCCTTCGCGGTCAGGACCGCTTCGCCAGAGCTTTCCGCAGCCTGGGCAGGGCGGCGCTCAGCCAGGCGTTCCCGGAGCGGGCGGGCGAGCCGACGGGCGTCGCGGACCGACAGCGGCAGTGGCGACCAGCCCGCGAGCCTGCCCAGCTCCACGATCGGCGGGGCGACGTCGGTCTCGGCGAAAACCTCCGCCGGCTGCCCGGAGACGACGGTGCCGTCGCCGGGCAGGTAGAGCAGGCGGTCGGCATACTGCGCGACGCGTTCCATCCGGTGCTCGGCGACCACGACCGTGGTGCCCAAGTCGTGCACCAGGCGCGTGATCGCGGCCAGGACTTCTTCGGCCGCGGTCGGGTCGAGCGCCGAGGTCGGTTCGTCCAGCACCAGCACGCTCGGGTGCGCCGTCAGCACCGCGCCGATCGCGACGCGTTGCTGCTGCCCGCCCGAAAGCGTCCGAAGTGGACGGTCGCGGAGTTCGGCGATGCCCAGCAGGTCCAGGGTTTCCTCGACGCGTTTGCGCATCACGTCCGGCGCGACCGCGAGCTGCTCCATCGCGTACGCGAGTTCTTCTTCAACGGTGTCGGTGACGAATCCGGCCAGCGGATCCTGCCCGACCACGCCGACGACCGACGCCAGTTCGCGCGGCGGATGCGTCGCGGTGTCGAGTCCGGCGACCTTGACTCGCCCGGCCAGCGTGCCGCCGGTGAAATGCGGGACCAAGCCGTTGATCGCGCCGAGCAATGTCGACTTGCCGACACCAGTGCGTCCGGCGACCAGGCAGAGTTCGCCCTCCTCGACCGTGAGGTGGACGTCCCGGAGCACTGGCCGGTCCGCCCCGTCGTACGTGACGCTGACGTGCGAGAACTCGATCACCGGACCACCTCCGACACCAGCGCCGGACGCGGCGCGAACCAAGCGGGCAGCACACTGATCAGCACCGCGACGGTCGGCAGCAGCGGCAGCTCCGGCCAGGTCAGCGGGCTGGCCGGGGTGACGAGCGCAACCGGGTCGGCGAGCAGCACGAGCACCGCGGTCGCGACGCCGCACAGCGCGACCAGCGTTTCCGGCAACCGCCACGGATCAGGCCGGTAGGTCGTGCGCCGGATCTGCCGTCCGCCCAGCACGAATCCGGCGGCCGCCAGTACGAGCCCGGCGATCAACATCGGCACCCCGAGCCACGACGCCGACCCGTCGAGCACGCCGTAGACCCCGACCGCGACGCCGACCAGACCGGCCAGCACGCAGGTCGCGATCAGGATTCGGACGCGCGGCGAGAGGTAGCCGCGCCGTCCGTAGCCTCGGGAATCCATGGCCGCCGCGAGCTGCAGCGACCGGTCCATGGCGTCGGCGAGGACCGGCACGAAAATCCCCTTCACGAACCGCAGCCCGCGCGTCTTCCCGGAGCGCAGCCGACGCGCGCGACGCACCCGCTGCACGCTCTCGACCAACTGCGGAGCCACGGACAGCGCGACGGTTACCGCCGTCCCGACCTCGTAGAGCGCTCCGGGCACGGCCTTGAGCAGGCGTTTCGGGTTCGCCAGCGCGTTCGCGGCACCGACGCAGAGCACGATCGTGGCCAGGCGGAGCCCGTCGTACAGGCCGCCCAGCAGCTCCTCGGCCGAAGTGGGACCGAGCAGCTGAATGCCGGCCGCGACGCTCGGCAGCGGGATGGTCGGCAGCGTGAAGAGGACGTGGCCGCCGTCCTCGCCGCCGATCAGGATCCGGAACAGCACGCGCGACAGCAGGATCGCCCCGGCGACCCAGGCGTACATCCGGAACGCCAGCGCCCACGGTGCGTCACCGCGGCGGAGCACCACGACGAACCCGGCCACCGCGATCACCAGCGCGAGCAGAACCGGATTCGTGGTCCGGCTCGCCGCGACGGCGAGCGCGAGCGCCCACACCCACCACGCGCCGGGATGGAGCGCTCGCGGACTACTCCGCGGCACGCCTGCGACGCATCGCGACGACCGTCCCGGCCACCACGAGCAGCACGACGACCACGATGCCGATCACGAGGCCCCACGGGAAGCCACTGTCCGAAGTGGACGCCGGTGCCGGAGCGGGCGCGTTGGCCTTGCGGACCGGCTCGGTACGGGGCGGCGGATACTCGGTGTAGGACTTGCCGATCGCGAACGACCAGCCTTCGAACGCACCAGCCGGTGGCTTCCAGCTCTGCGCGCCGACCTGCGCCGATTCCCACTTGCCGCCGTTGGTGGCGGTCCAGAAACTCCACGACGCCTTCTCCGGCGGCATCCCGGTGCAAGTCTGGTCCGCGGGTTTGCCCTCGATCTTGCACATCACCGCCAAGCCGTACTTGCCCGCGCCAGTGAGCTCGAAGCCCGCGTTTTGCAGGGCTGTGACGCCGTTTTCCTGCTTGCCAGGGGCGCACCGGACGAGAGTTTCGCCGCCTAGCCCCTGGAAATCAACGACAACCGTGACGCCGTTATCGTCTTGGCAATAGCCGTCAGTGCCCTTGCCGGGCGTGGTCGCGGAGGCGGACGACGCCCCGCCCAAACCGGTAGCGACGAGAAGAGCGCAGCCGGCGAGGACTCGCCCCCAGTGCCGCGCGTGCACGAACCGCATGTCAGATGTACCTCGCATCGATCGGACCACGGCGGGCGATCCGGCTCGCGGTCCCTCCCCGGGGCCGCTCACGGTTGCGGGCCAGCGCCGGATTCTCACCGGCTTCCCCCGTTCGTGGCGAAGAACTTGTCGACGTTAACGCACCGCAGGCCCCGCCGGAAGCGACCGCGGACACACCTACACTTCCGGGCGTGGGACAGGATCAGCTGCGCGTCGGCCTCGTCGGAACCGGACCGTGGGCCACCACGGTGCACGCCCCCGGGCTCGCGGATCATCCAGGGACCGTGCTCAGTGCTGTCTGGAGCCGCCGGCCGGAAGCCGCCGCCGCGCTGGCGCAGGCGTACGACGCGGTGCCCACCAGCGATCTGGATGAGTTGTTCGAGCAGGTCGACGCGCTTGCGTTCGCCGTGCCGCCGACCGTGCAGGCCGAGCTGGCCGTTCGGGCCGCGGAGGCGGGCAAGCACCTGATCCTCGAGAAACCGATCGCCGCCGACCTGGCCACGGCGCAGCGTCTCGCCGACGCCGTGACGTCCGCTGGCGTCGCCTCGCTGGTGATGCTGACGCTGCGGTTCGCCCAGCAGACGCGCGATTGGCTGGACGGCGTCACCGCCGCCGGCGGTTGGCGAGGCGGCAGCGTGCGGTGGCTGTCGGGCGCGCTGCTGGACGGCAAATACTCGACCTCAGCGTGGCGGCAGGATCCGGCTGGCGGCGCACTCGCCGACATCGGCCCGCACGCGTTCGACCTGCTCGACGCCGCCCTCGGCCCGATCACCAACGTCCTCGCCGCCCATCGCGGTCCCGAAGACCTGTGGCAACTGCTGCTCGAACACGAGGGCGGCATCACCAGCACCGCGACCCTCAGCCTGCGCCTGCCGGTAATGCCGACAGTGGTGGAGTATTCGGTCTTCGGCGAGCACGGCTTCCGCACCCTCGGCCGCACCGGCACGGCGAACGAGGCGTACACCGCGCTGCTGGACGATTTCGCCGCCATGGTGGCGAGCGGAACGACCACCCATCCCTGTGACGTCCGGCGGGGCGTGCACCTGGCTCGGATCGTGGACCAGGCTCGCGCCGCCGTGCGCTGAGCCCGTTATTCGCTTGCCGCGTCTGAGACGATGAACGGGAAGTTCGTTTCGGACGAAGGAATGCCTATGTGCTCCGCCACGGCCCGCTCCGGTCGCGGTCTGGCCTGAGCTGTTCGGCCTGCGTGCCTGGCGTCGGGTTTGCTGCCCGGTTCTTGTGCTGCCCTCTTCCCGAAAGGCTTCCACCCGAGATGTCCGCCCTTCAGGCATACGTCCGCGCGACCGCACCGATCGGTCGCGGTGTCGAACGAATCGGCCCGTTCCTGGCGACTTTCGCCCAGGACACCTCCCATCCGATGGCGAACTATGCCATCCCCGACGACGGCGCGAAGCCCTCGTCAGCCGAGATCGCTCTCCTGATTTCCGCTTACCAGCAACGAAACCTCCTGCCCCGGCTGGAGTTCTTCACCGAAGCCGCTCCGGACGTCGAGGCAGCCCTCCTCGCCGCGGGGTTCACGGTGGAACGGCGGGTACCGGTGATGACCTGCGGCGCCGAAGAGCGTGTTGATTGTGTTGCGCCGGAACACATTCGACTGCGCGAGCCCGTGTCAGACGACGAATTCCGCCGCCTGCGGTCTGTGCAGAACGTCGCCTTCGGAGAACCGCCCGAGGTGTCCGACGCCGATGTCGAACGCAACCGCGACTATCTGACCGTCCTCGCCGAACACGGGAAAACCATGGTGGGCGGCGGGATTGCACTGGATATCGTCGCTGGCGCAACGGAAATCGTCGGCATCGCCGTCGCCGCCGAATACCGCGGACAAGGCATCGCAGCGGCAATCACCGCACACCTAACGCGCCTCGCCCACGAACGCGGTGCGCGCACGGCGTTCCTGACGCCAGGGGATGTGGGAATTGGGACGGTGTATCGCCGTGCCGGGTATCGCGTTGCCGGTGAGTGTGTGCACGTGTCGCTGAGCTAAGACGTGGTCCTTGCCGCCGCAACCGCACAGCCGTTGCGGCGGCAAGGAACCGTCAACTGGTTGTCTCCCACTCGACCGCCACCTCCCGCACCCCGCGGATTACGCCGTAGGTGCGCCGAGGCTGGGCATCCGCTTGAAGCCGCAGATTCGGCAGTGCCGCAAGCAGTTCCTGCAACATGACTCGCAACTCGAGCCGGGCGAGGTGCCGGCCGAGACACCGGTGCGCACCGGCACCCCAGCCGAGATGCGCTGGCCGCGTCCGCCCGCGCTCCGGCCGGAAGACGTCGCCGTCGCTGAAGTGCCGCTCGTCGCGATTGGCGCTTCCCCAGGCGAGCAGCACCCGATCCCCGGCGTCGAGCCGCACTCCGCCCAGCGTCGTCGGCCGCGTGACCGCCCGGCCGGTCGCCGCCACCGCCGGCTCGTACCGAACCGCCTCCTCGATGAACTCCTCCAGCACCTTGGGACTGTCCCGCGCCCGATCACGCAGGTCGGGATTCTCGGCGAGCAGCAGCGCCATCGTGGCTGCCGCGTCAGTGGTGGTCAGCTGCCCGGCGGCGACCATCAGCGCCGCGAACCGAAGCACTTGCCGTTCGCTGACCGGCGCGCCGAGGTCAGCGTGGATCACGTCGGACAGCATGTCGTCCCGCGGCACGCCAGCACGTTCACGGATGTGTCCGAGCAGGAGCTTCGCGTACTCCCGACCACGCTTCTCTGCTTCCTCCCGGCTTTCGGCGGCGACCAGTCGCTTGGCGTGTTCCGCGAGCAGTTCCCGTCCGCTTTCCGGAACGCCGAGCAATGCCGCGACGACAAGCGGCGGAACCACTTGCGTGTATGCGGTCACCAGGTCGGCCCGACCTTGCTTGGCAAATCCGGTGAGCGTCTCCCGGCACAACCGCCGGATGAGTGACTCGTGTTCCTTCGCTGCCGTCGGCGTGAAATAAGGCCGGAGAATACGACGCCAAGCCATGTGCGCCTGGCCGTCGAATTCAAATAATGGCGCTCTCGGCGGCGGATTGCCGTCAGATCCCGCTTCTTCGGCTACGACATCCGCAGCGCCTAGGCCATGCACATACGAACTGAATATCTCGCCGTGGCCAGCCGCCTCCCGGATCTCGTCGTAGCCGGTCAGCAGGTGAAACCCGCCGTGCGCGGAGCTTTTGGCCACTGGGCAGAGCCGCCGGATAACGCCGAGACGTGCGTAAACGTCCTCGGCAACCGCGGGATCGAGGTGGTCGAAATCGACTTCAGCGGGAATTCGCCGTTCAGGAGATCGCGTCACTCACCAGAAATAGCGAAGACGGAAAAGGAGTCACAAGAAGGCAGTTCAGCGATATCGCAAGACAAGCCTTCACCCGCAGTGATCAACAAGGCTAATCGTCGTACCGGCCGCCGCGGCCGCGTTTTACGTCGCTGCGGCGTTTCTTCGCTGCCAATCGGCGTTCCTTCGAGCCTCGCGAGGGCTTGGTGGGACGCCGTTTGGCCGGCGGTGGCGCGGAAGCCTTCGTCAGCATCTCAGCCAACCGCTCGCGGGCCGCGTCCCGGTTCATCAGCTGGGAGCGGTGTTCGCTGGCCGCGATGGTCAGCACTCCGTCGACCAGCCGGTTGCCCAGCCGGGCCGTGATGCGTTCCTTCAGCGCGGGCGGGATCGCGGCGGAGCCCGCGACGTCGAACGACAGCTCGACGCGCGAGTCCGTCGTGTTCACGCCTTGTCCGCCCGGGCCCGAAGACCGGGAGAACCGCTCTCGCAGTTCGGCGCCCGGGATCACGAACCGGGCGCCGACGCGTACGTCCTCCGCCATGTCCTCAGTGTCTCAAGGCAGGGCAAGCGGCTTTCAGAACCGCGGGTGGTCGCCGGACAGCACCGCGCGCGGGCCGTCCGGGTCTTCAGCGGGCTGGACGTCGCCGAGGATCCACGCGGGCACGTGCCGCGCGGTGAGCACCGCCAGCGCCCGGTCGACGTCCTCGGAGGACACGATCGCGACCATGCCGACGCCCATGTTGAATGTCTTCTCCAGCTCCGCGCGCTCGACCTTGCCGCGCTGCCCGATCAGGGCGAACACCGGAGCCGGCGTCCACGTGCCGCGTTCGAGCTGCGCGACGAGACCGCGCGGCATCACGCGGGCGAGGTTCGCTTCGAGGCCGCCGCCGGTGATGTGCGCGAACGTGCGCACCTCGGTCTCGGCGACCAGCGCGAGGCAGTCCTTCGCGTAGATCTTGGTGGGTTCGAGCAGTTCCTCGCCGAGGGTGCGGCCGAACTCCTCGACGTGCCCGTCCAGCGGCATGCGCGCGATGTCCAGCAGCACGTGCCGGGCCAGCGAGTATCCGTTGGAGTGCAGCCCGGACGAGCCCATCGCGAGCACGACGTCCCCGGGCCGGACCTTCTCCGGCGACAGCAGCGCGGACGCCTCGACCGCGCCGACGCCGGTGGCCGACAGGTCGTAGTCGTGCTCGCCCATCAGGCCGGGGTGCTCGGCCGTCTCGCCGCCGAGCAGCGCGCAGCCCGCCTGAACGCAGCCCTCGGCGATGCCGCCGACCAGCGCCGCGATCTTTTCCGGCACGACCTTGCCGACCGCGATGTAGTCCTGCAGGAAGAGCGGCTCGGCCCCGGTGACGACCAGGTCGTCGACGACCATCGCGACCAGGTCGATGCCGACCGTGTCGTGCTTGTCGAGCGCCTGCGCGACCGCGATTTTGGTGCCGACGCCGTCGGTCGACGACGCGAGGATCGGCTCTTTCCACTTGTCGAGCTTGAGGGAGAAAAGCCCGGCGAAACCGCCGACCCCGCCGCGCACCTCGGGCCTCGTGGCCCTCTCGGCGTGTGGCTTGAGCAGCTCGACGGCCTGGTCACCGGCGTCGATGCTGACCCCGGCGGCTGCGTACGTGGCGCTCGTGGACTCGCTCACGGAAGCGGACTCCCTACTGGACATGCTGTGGTTCACGGACGCCGGACGGCGTCTTCGGCACCGTACCCGGCGGCGCTGACCGGAGTCGCCGCGCCACCGGCGGCGTCCATGCTTTCGAGCAGGTGCTTGCCGATGAGCGCGTCCTCGGGAAGCGGAATCGGGTACTCGCCGGAGAAGCAGGCCGTGCACAGCCGCGACTTCGGCTGTTCGGACGCCGCGACCAGGCCGTCCAGCGAAATGTAGCCGAGCGAATCGGCACCGATCGAACGGCGGATGCCGTCGAGGTCGACGCCGTTGGCGACGAGTTCGGCGCGCGACGCGAAGTCGATGCCGTAGAAGCACGGCCACCGCACCGGCGGCGACGCGATCCGCACGTGCACCTCGAGCGCACCGGCCTCGCGCAGCATCCGCACGAGCGCGCGCTGGGTGTTGCCGCGGACGATCGAGTCGTCCACCACGACCAGGCGCTTGCCGCGGATGACGTCGCGCAGCGGGTTCAGCTTCAGCCGGATGCCGAGCTGCCGGATGGTCTGCGACGGCTGGATGAAGGTGCGCCCGACGTAGGCGTTCTTGACCAGACCGGTGCCGTACGGCAGGCCCGAGCCCTGTGCGTAGCCGATCGCGGCCGGGGTGCCGGACTCCGGCACGGGCATCACGAGATCGGCGTCGACCGGGTGCTCGGCGGCCAGTTTGCGGCCGATCTCGACGCGCGTGGCGTGCACGCTGCGGCCGGCGATCGACGTGTCCGGACGGGCGAGGTAGACGTACTCGAAGACGCAGCCCTTGGGTTCCGGGTTCGCGAACCGGGACGAGCGCAGCCCCTCGGCGTCGATGGCGATCAGCTCGCCCGGCTCGACCTCCCGCACGAACGACGCGCCGCAGATGTCGAGCGCGGCGGTCTCGCTCGCCACGACCCAGCCGCGCTCCAGCCGGCCGAGCACCAGCGGGTGCACGCCGTGCGGGTCGCGGGCCGCGTACAGGGTGTTCTCGTCCGCGAAGACCAGGCAGAACGCGCCCTTGAGGGTCGGCAGCAGTTCCAGCGCGGCGGCCTCGATGCCCTTGTCCGCGGCGTTCGCGGCGAGCAGCCCGCAGACGAGGTCGGAGTCGCTGGAGGACCCGGTGAGCCCGGCGTGCGGCTTCAGCCCCGCGGCGACCGTGCGATCCCGCAGCTCAGCCGTGTTGACCAGGTTGCCGTTGTGCGCGAAGGACAGGCCGCTGCCGGTGTCCGTGGTGCGGAAAATCGGCTGGGCGTTCTCCCAGATCGTGGCTCCGGTCGTGGAGTACCGGCAGTGCCCGACGGCGATGTGCCCCTGCAGGGACTGCAGGACCTGCTCGTCGAAGACCTGGCTGACGAGCCCGAGGTCCTTGAAAACGACGATCTGCGAGCCGTCCGAAACGGAAATGCCCGCTGCCTCCTGCCCGCGGTGCTGCAGGGCGTAGAGGCCGTAGTAGGTGAGCTTGGCGACTTCTTCCCCGGGAGCCCAGACGCCGAAGACGCCGCACTCCTCACGAGGTTCCGGTTCGGGTTGATCTTCGGGTCGATCAGGACTGGCGGAGGGGTCGGAAACCACCGAGGAGCTCCCAGGAAGACGCGGGCGGGCCGAGTCCAAGTGTAAGGGGTGCGAGGGGCGGGGAAGCGGTTCGCGGGGTGGTTCTGACCACTACGGGGGAGGTGGGTGGTGAG
>NZ_JACJHR010000003.1 GCF_014174495.1 Amycolatopsis echigonensis | reverse complement strand
GGTGGGTGCTTGGCTGGGTGGGTGCGCTGGTGGCGGTGGGTGCTTGGCTGGGTGGGTGCGCTGGTGGCGGCTGGGCGGTGGGTTTCGGCCCGATGGTCGTTGGGTGCGCGGGGCGCGCCCCGCGCCCGGCGCGTGCCCAAGCCGCATCGGCTGCGCCGGCTGCGGTTGGGTGGTCCGTGAAGGGCTCCTTGAGGGAATCTAAGTCCGTGAAGGGGCCCTTCACGGCGCGCGGGAAGGGTGTGCGGGGTCCGGTCAGCGGCGGGTGCGGACGGCGGCGGCGAGGGTGTCCAGCAGGTCGTCGGTCGTGTCCCAGTCCATGCAGGCGTCGGTGATCGACTGGCCGTAGGTCAGCTCCGTCGAGCGGCCCAGCACCAGGTCCTGGCGTCCGGCGACCAGGTTGCTTTCCAGCATCAGCCCGGCGATTCCGCGTTCTCCCGAAGCGATCCGGGCGGCCAGGTCTTGCACGACTTCGGCTTGGCGGACGTGGTCCTTGTTGCTGTTGCCGTGGCTCGCGTCCACGACCAGGCGCTCCGGGAGCCCGGATTTGGCCAGGCGCGCGAGGGTTTCCTCGACCGTCGCCGAGTCGTAGTTCGGGCCCGCGGAGCTGCCGCGCAGGATTACGTGGCAGTCCGGGTTTCCGGAGGTCGTCACGAGGGCTGCCAGGCCGTCCACGTTGATGCCGGGGAAGACGTGCGAAGCCGCTGCGGCGCGGGTCGCGTCCACGGCTACCTGGATGTCGCCTTCGGTCGAGTTCTTGATGCCGACCGGCATGGACAGGGCGCTGCACAGCTGCCGGTGGACCTGGCTGGCCGCCGTGCGGGCGCCGATCGAGCCCCAGGTGACGATGTCGGCGATGAACTGCGGGGTGATCGGGTCCAGGAATTCGCAGCCGACCGGAAGGCCCAGCCCGGAGACGTCCAGCAGCAGTTTCCGGGCCAGGCGCAGGCCCTTGTTGACCGCGAAGGTGCCGTCCAGGTCCGGGTCGTTGATCAGGCCCTTCCAGCCCAGCGTGGTGCGCGGCTTTTCGAAGTACACCCGCATCACGATGTGCAGGTCTTCGCGCAGCGATTCGGCCTTGGCGGCCAGGCGGCGGGCGTAGTCGAGGGCGGCTTCCGGGTCGTGGACCGAGCACGGGCCGACGATCACGGCGAGACGGTCGTCGCGGCCGTCGAGGATGTCGACCGTTTCCGTGCGGCCGGTTTGCACCACCTTGGCGACCGCGGCGTCCACGGGATGGTCTTCGCGCAGCAGGGCGGGCGAGATCAGGGGACTGACCGACGTGGTGCGGCGGTTGTCCAGCGTGCTCGCGTCGGCGGGGGCGGCGGCGAGGCGGGTGTTCATGAGCGGGTGGTTCCTTCCTGGTGGACACCGACCCGCGGGGGACTCGCCGAGCCGGTTCGAGATCCGGCTCGGGTGGAGGTCAGCGCAGGTTCACGCCGCCGTGCCCACCCGGGGCCGGCTTCGTAAACCAGAAATAGCGCTGCACACCGCCACGGTAACACACCGCCGGGAGACCTCTGGCCAGGACCGATTCGGCAGGTGGTCCGCCCTGCACCGATCCAGATGAAAACCGCTACGCTGTCCGAGGACTGTGACTGGACTCTCCCTGCGAGGAAGACGGAGGCAACAGAATGCGAGTCGGTGTGCTGACGGGGGGCGGCGACTGCCCCGGCCTGAACGCGGTCATCCGCGCGGTGGTCCGCAAGGGCATCGAGGTGCACGGCTGGGAGTTCGTCGGCTTCCGCAACGGCTGGCAGGGCCCGCTGACCGGCGACAGCCGGCCGCTCGGCCTCGCCGACGTCGAGGACATCCTCACCCGCGGGGGCACCATCCTGCGGTCGTCGCGGACGAACCCGTACAAGGTCGACGGCGGCGTCGACCAGATCCGCAAGGTGCTCGCCGACCAGGGCGTCGACGCGCTGATCGCGATCGGCGGCGAGGACACCCTCGGCGTCGCCAAGCGGCTGACCGACGACGGCATCGGCGTCGTCGGCGTGCCCAAGACGATCGACAACGACCTCGGGGCCACCGACTACACGTTCGGCTTCGACACCGCGGTCTCCATCGCCACCGAGGCGATCGACCGGCTGCACACCACGGCCGAATCGCACCACCGCGCACTCGTCATCGAGGTCATGGGACGGCACGCGGGCTGGATCGCGCTGCACTCCGGCCTCGCCGGCGGCGCGAGCGTGATCCTGGTGCCGGAGCGGCAGTTCTCCGTCGACCAGGTCGTGCAGTGGGTCGAGCAGCGCTTCGAAAAGGAGTACGCGCCGATCATCGTCGTGGCCGAGGGCGCGCTGCCCGAGGGCGGCGAGGAGAAGCTGCTGACCGGCGAGAAGGACGCCTTCGGGCACGTCCGGCTCGGCGGCATCGGCAACTGGCTGGCCGACGAGATCTCCGAGCGCACCGGCAAGGAATCCCGTGCGGTCGTGCTCGGCCACGTCCAGCGCGGCGGCACCCCGACCGCGTACGACCGGGTCCTCGCGACGCGCTTCGGCCTGCACGCGGTCGACGCGGTCGCCGACGGCGACTTCGGCGTGATGGTGGCGCTCAAGGGCACCGACATCGTCCGCGTGAAGCTGTCCGAGGCGACGGCCGAGCTGAAGACCGTTCCGCTGGAGCGGTACCAGGAAGCCGAAGTCTTCTTCGGCTGAGTCTCAGGTGGGGGCACCCCCACCACAGCGCCGGGGGCGCGCGGTATTCCGTGCGTCCCCGGCTTTTTCTATCGTCGGGCTCGTGCGAATCTTCCTGGCGGGCTTGACGATGCTCTCGGTGACCGCGGTGCCACCCTCCACTGTGGACGGTATGTGGCGGACCGACGGATACGGGCAGCTGATCCAGGTGTCCGGCGGCAAGCTGACGACCTACGACGTCACCGAGGTCAGCTGCTTGCCCGGCGCCCTTTCCGGAACTGGCGACGGCACAAGGTTTTCCACGAACGAAGGCTCGGTCGTCACTGTGCGGCCGGGCCGGATGAGTTTCGACGACAACTTGGGCGTGCGGTCGTTGCGTCGCGTTCCCGGCGGAGTGCCGCCCGCGTGCCGGGATTCGCCCGCGGACCTGTTCGACGTTTTCTGGCACAGCTTTGCGGAGAACTACCCGTTTTTCGGCGCGAAAGGCGTCGACTGGAAGTCCGAAGGGGACGCTGCCCGCCGCGAGGTCGCCGCACATCCGGAACGGCTCTTCGGCGTCCTATGTGGACTGATCCGTCCGCTGCACGACGCTCATGCCGGCCTGCTGGCGTCCGGTCGGCATTGCTCTTCGCCCCGGCCCGGCACTCCGGATCTGAAAACGACCGTCCCGCGCGCGATCGCGGTAGCCGACGCGAACCTCGGCGCACCGATTCAGCGGTGGGCCGATGGAGCGATCGCCTACGCGGATTTGCCGGAGGGGCGCGGATACCTGCGCATCAGCGGATTCCACGACTACGCCGACACCTTCGTCGCGAGCAGCAAGGTCCTGGCGAAAGCGCTGGACGAGACTTTCACCGTCGATCGGGTGCACACGCTGCGCGGCTTGATCCTCGACCTGCGCGTCAACGGCGGCGGGGACGATCCGCTCGGCCTGCAGGTTGCCGCCCGGCTGACCGACATCCCGCATTTCGCCTACGCCAAACGCGCCCGCAACGACCCCGACGACCCGGCGAAGTTCACCGTGCCGCAGCCGTTCTTCGTGCAGCCCGCCGCGGCGCCGCACTACACCGGTCCGCTGACCGTCCTGACCGGCAGCCTGGACGTCTCCGCCGGGGAGACCTTCCTGCAGGCGCTGCTGAACCGGCATCCGCGGCCAGTCCTGATCGGACAGTCCACTCAGGGCGCTTTTTCGGACCTGCTGGAGCGGACGCTGCCGAAGCCGGGCTGGAAGGTGGCGTTGCCGAACGAGGAGTACCTCGACCCGCATGGCCGCACGTACGACGGCACCGGCATCGGCCCGGATATCCCCGTCCCGGTTTTCGCCCCGGACGACCTCGCCGCCGGAAAAGATCCGGCACTCGCCGCCGCCCGCCGGTAAGGTGAGCGCATGGGGTCGGTCAAGCAATTCCAGGTCACTTTCGACTGCGCGGAACCCGCGCGCGTCGCCCGCTTCTGGTGCGAGGCGCTGGGGTACGTCGAACCGCCACCGCCGGAAGGGTTCGCCGACTGGGCCGAGTTCGACCGTTCCCTGCCGCCCGAGGAACAGGGTGCGTGGGCGGCCTGCGTCGACCCCAACGGCGTCGGCCCTCGGCTGTACTTCCAGCGCGTGCCCGAAGGCCGCGTCGTGAAGAACCGGGTCCATCTCGACGTGCGCGCGGGTACCGGCCTCGTCGGCGACGAGCGGCTGGCGGCCCTGGAAGCCGAGGCCGAGCGGCTGGTCGCGCTGGGCGCGTCGATCGTCCAGGTGCTGCGCGCTGACGGCGTGAACGAGTCCTGCATTCCGATGCAGGACGTCGAGGGCAACGAGTTCTGCTTGGACTGAGCCGCCGTGCCGCGGATCGGCCGCGGCACGGCGACTGCCGGGTGGTCAGGAAACGGAAACGTTGGCCGGAGCGGTGAACGTGCCGCCCGACACCTGGTAGATCTGCTGCACGGGGAGGCTGCCGCCCGCCGGGATGCTGTCCTGGCCGGTGATCACGACGTGCCCGGTGGACCCGGACGCGGTGCCCGGATTCGTCGTCGACAGCGACTCGTTCGAGGGCAGGTCGAACGACAGAGTCCAGCCGTTCGCCGCCGACGCCCCGCCGTTGGTGATCGTGAAGTGCGCGAACGCGCCGAACCCGTAGTCGTAGTCGGTGGTGAACGGCGCGGTCAGCATGCCCACCGGTGCCGTCGTGACGGTCCAGGTGAACGGAGCCCGCGGCCCGGGCACGAGTGGCCAGTCAGATCCGCGCCAGTTTGTCCAGCACTCCAGCCGCTTTCGCGATGTCTTCCGTCAGCGGCCGGTCCTCGAACCGCTCGTCCAGCACCTCCACCGCCGCCGTGAAAGCAGCTCGGACCGGCAAATCCACCAGCTCCGCCTTCCGGATCCGCAACGCCCGCACCGCCGCCACCAGTTCGCACGCCAGCACCTGCCGGTAAGCAGCCGCCGCCGCGGTGGCGGCTCGCGCTGCCTGGGTCGAGAAGCTCGCGTGGTCCTCGATCCCGCGCGACACGACTGCGGTCCCGAGCGTCGCGGGCAACGCCGCCTGCCGTAGTTCGGTCAGCGCGTCGTGCGCCACGTACTCCAGGATCATCACCCCGGAACTCCCCGGCGGACCCACCGCGAGAAACGGCCGCAAGCCAGTGAATTCCGGTTCCACCAAGTCGCCCAACCGAGCCACCGACAGCTCCGCGACTTGATGCACCGTCGCACGGGCTTGGTCGAGTGCAGTCGAGACGTACGCGGTGTGGAAGTGCGCGTGATGGTAGGCGTCGCCGTGCACCGTGGAGATCATCGGATTCTCCGTGCTGGCATTGATCTCCACGGCGAGAACGTCGCGCAGATAGTGAATCGCGTCCAGCGCGGGACCTTGCACCTGGGGAAAAGCGCGCAGCCCGAAGGGATCCTGAAGCCGACGCCCCGGCTTAGGCGTGCCGTGCATGCCCAACAGCCGACGCATCTCGGCCGCGCACGCCACCTGCCCGGCGTGCGGACGTGCTTCGTGCACAGGCGTCGCGTACGCCTCGGGGTTGCCGTCGAGAGCCACGTACGTGAGTGCGGCGACGGCGTGGCTCGCGCGGGTGAGCGTGTCCAGGCTCATCGCGGCGAGCGTCGCTTCGGCGAGCGTCGCGGCGTTGCTGCTCATGAACGCGAGCGCATCACCCGCGTGCACGGGAACCGGTGGCACCGCACCGATTGCCCACTCGCGTTCTCCGGCCAACGCGAGCGCGGTTTCCGCGAGTGGCGCGAGGTCGCCGGTGCCGATCGCGCCCAGCCGGTGCACCACGGGCAGGGCTCCGCTGCGAACGGCTTCGGCGAGCGCGCCGATCAGCTCCGGGCTGATCCCGGACCGACCGGCCAGCAGCTGGTTGAGCCGGATCAGCAGCATCGCGCGGATCTGGCCGTCCGGCAGCAGGTCGCCGCTGCCGCCGGCGTGGCTGCGCAGCAAGCGAAGGCCGTGTTCGGCGGGCTCGTCCACCGCGTCGTCCTTGTTCGCGCCGACGCCGGTGGTGCGCCCGTAGACCACGCGCCGGGTGCTCAGGTCCTCGGCGAGCTTCCACGAATGCTCGGCGGCGCGCATCGCCGCGATGGACACGTCGATCGCCAGCGGGCCCTCGGTGTGCGCCGCCGCGACCACGTCGGCGCACCGCAGGGTCCGGCCGTCCACTCGGATCACGGCGTGCTCCTCATTCGGTTTCGTCCAGCCGCTGTTCGAGCGCGTCGAGCCGGTTCTCCCAGAACTGCCGGTAGGGCGCGAGCCACGCGTCCACTTCGGCCAGCGGTTCGGGCCGCAGCCGGTAGCAGCGGCGCTGCGCGGACACCCGCACGGTCACCAGTCCCGCCTCGCGCAGGACGCGCAGGTGCTTGGACACGGCGGGCTGGCTGAGCCGCAGTTCGGCCACCAGTTCGCCGACCGACCGCTCGCCCTCGAGCAGCAGGTCCAGCAGCGCGCGGCGGCGGGGTTCGGCCAGCACGTCGAAGGTCTGCATCACCCCGGAAATCTGCCTCGCGGGGCATATGCCTGTCAAGGAATGCGCGTACCGCCGATTGTCCGGTTTATGGTCTAAACCATTGACCTGGTGGTCTAGTCCACTTACGGTGCAGTCGTCCCCACCGTTACCGCTTCGTCACGGACGGTGACTCCTGAAGGGAGCAACGATGCTTCGCTTGCGCAGAAAACGCCTCCTGGCCTTGGCCGGACTCGCGACCGCGGCGTTCGCCGCCGCGGCCGCGCTCGTCCCCGCCGCTTCGGCGGCCGCCCCGGCGAGAACGGAGGCCGCGTCCGGGAAGGTGGTCGGCTACTTCACCGACTGGGGCGTCTACGACCGCAACTACCACGTGAAGAACATCGAGACGTCCGGGTCCGCGACCAAGCTCACGCACCTCAACTACGCCTTCGGCAACGTCACCGGCGGCGGCTGCGCGATCGGCGACGCGTGGGCCGACTACCAGAAGACCTACGACGCGGCGGGCAGCGTCGACGGCGTCGCCGACACCTGGGACCAGCCGCTCGCGGGCAGTTTCAACCAGCTCAAGAAGCTGAAGGCCAAGCACCCCGGGCTGAAGATCATCTGGTCGTTCGGCGGCTGGACCTGGTCCGGCGGCTTCGGGCAGGCTGCCAAGAACCCGCAAGCCTTCGCCGATTCCTGCTACAACCTCGTCAACGACAAGCGCTGGGCCGGCCTGTTCGACGGCATCGACCTCGACTGGGAGTACCCGAACGCGTGCGGCCTGAGCTGCGACACGAGCGGTCCCGACGCGGTGAAGAAGCTGCTCGCGGCAGTGCGGGCGAAGTTCGGCTCGTCGAAGCTCGTCACCGCCGCGATCACCGCGGACGGCAGCAACGGCGGCAAGCTCGACGCCGCCGACTACGCGGGCGCCGCGCAGTACGTCGACTGGTACAACGTGATGACCTACGACTACTTCGGAGCCTGGGCCGCGCAAGGCCCGACCGCGCCGCATTCGCCGCTGACCTCGTACGACGGACTCCCAACGCAAGGGTTCTACTCGGACGCGGCCATCCAGAAGCTGAAGAGCAAGGGCGTCCCGGCGTCGAAACTGTTGCTGGGCATCGGTTTCTACGGCCGAGGCTGGACCGGCGTCACCCAGAGCGCGCCGGGCGGCACCGCGACCGGACCGGCTCCGGGCAAGTACGAACAGGGCATCGAGGACTACAAGATCCTCAAGACCAGCTGCCCGGCGACCGGAACCGTCGCGGGCACCGCGTACGCCAAGTGCGGTTCGAACTGGTGGAGCTACGACACCCCGTCGACCATCGCGGGCAAGACGGCGTACGCGAGGTCCCAGGGCCTCGGCGGCACCTTCTTCTGGGAGCTGTCCGGCGACACCTCGAACGGCGAGCTGATCACGGCGCTCGCCAAGTGAGCGCGGCCGGGGCGCCGATTCTGTCGGTGCCCCGGTTTATCGTGCTGCGGGTGAAGTTCAGCGGATTCGGGGAGCACGCCGTCGAGTTCTACGACGGGCTGCTCGCGGACAACACCAAGGCTTACTGGGACGACCACGTGGCCATCTACAAGGAGCACGTCCGGGCTCCGATGGAGGCGCTGCTGGCCGAACTGGAGCCGGAGTTCGGCGCGGGCTTCGGCGAGGCGAAGGTGTTCCGGCCGTACCGCGACGTCCGGTTCGCCAAGGACAAGACGCCGTACAAGACGCACTGCGGCGGCGTGATCGAGGCGGGCCGCGGCGGGGGAGCGTATTACGTCGAGGTGGGCCCGGCCGGGCTGCGCGTCGGCGGCGGCTGCTTCCACCTGGCTTCCGACCAGCTGGCCCGCTACCGCACGGCGGTCGACACCGAACTGCACGGGCCCGCGCTGGAGAAAATCCTGGCGAGCCTGCGCAAGGCGGGCTGGCAAATTCTCGGCGACCGGCTGAAGTCCAAACCGCGCGGGTTCGCCGAGGACCATCCGCGCCTGGACCTGCTGCGGCACCGTTCGGTGTACGCCGTGCGCGTCTGGGAGCCGGACGACTTCCTGCACGAGCGGGAGGCACTGGACCGGGTCCGGAAATCGTGGCGCCAGCTGCGGAAGTTCAACGAATGGGCCCGCGACCACGTGGGGCCGAGCGAGCAGCCGCGCCGCTGACCCGGCCTCCCCCGACCGGGTGATTCCCCGGCCCGTCGGCACGCGCGGAGCGGCACCGCGGCGCAGCGCACGCCGATGCCGGAACTGAATCCTTCCCGTGTTCTTCGGCCGGAGTTTCGGGATCGGTACAGACGGGAGCCGTCCGAGCGACTAGGCTCTCCGGACGTGAGCCGACGCGCGAAGATCGTTTGTACATTGGGTCCCGCGACCTCCACGCCGGAGAAGATGCGGGCACTCGTCGACGCCGGAATGGACGTCGCGAGGATGAACTTCAGCCACGGCAGCCACAGCGACCACAAGCAGGTCTACGACCTGGTCCGGTCCGCGGCCGCCGAAACCGGCCGGGCGGTGGGGATCCTCGCCGACCTGCAGGGACCGAAGATCCGGCTGGGCACGTTCGCCAGCGGATCGGCGGAATGGCACACCGGGGACGTCGTCCGGATCACCGTCGAGGACGTCGCCGGCACCCACGACCGGGTCTCCACCACCTACAAGGGACTCGCCAAGGACGCCAAGCCGGGCGACCGGCTGCTGGTCGACGACGGCAAGGTCGGCCTGGTGGTCAAGGACGTCGAGGGCCAGGACGTCGTGTGCGAGGTGACCGAGGGCGGCCCGGTCAGCAACAACAAGGGCGTGTCGCTGCCCGGGATGGACGTCTCGGTGCCCGCGCTGTCCGAAAAGGACATCGAGGACCTGGAGTTCGCGCTGCACCTCGGCGTCGACTTCATCGCGCTGTCCTTCGTGCGCTCTCCCGCCGACATCGACCTCGTGCACCAGGTCATGGACCGCGTCGGCAAGGGACGGCTGCCGGTCGTCGCGAAGATCGAGAAGCCCGAGGCGGTCTACAACCTCGAGGCCATCGTGCTGGCCTTCGACGCGGTGATGGTCGCCCGCGGCGACCTCGGCGTCGAACTGCCGCTCGAGCAGGTCCCGCTGGTGCAGAAGCGCGCCATCCAGATCTGCCGCGAGAACGCGAAGCCGGTCATCGTCGCCACGCAGATGCTGGAGTCGATGATCAACAACTCCCGCCCGACCCGCGCCGAGGCGTCCGACGTCGCGAACGCGGTCCTCGACGGCGCGGACGCGGTGATGCTGTCCGGCGAGACGAGCGTCGGCCGGTACCCGATCGAAACGGTCCAGACCATGGGCCGGATCGTCGAGGCCGTCGAGACGGATTCGCCGGTCGTGCCGCCGCTGTCGCACGTTCCGCGCACCAAGCGGGGCGTGATCTCCTACGCCGCCCGCGACATCGGCGAACGGCTCAACGCCAAGGCGCTGGTCGCGTTCACGCAGTCCGGCGACACCGTGCGCCGCCTCGCCCGGCTGCACACCCGGCTGCCGCTGATGGCGTTCACGCCGGAGCAGAGCGTCCGCAGCCAGCTCGCGCTGACCTGGGGCACCACGACGCAGATCGTGCCGAGGGTGGACTCGACCGACCAGATGATCCAGCAGGTCGACCACGCGATGCTCGAAATGGGCAAGTACCAGCGCGGCGACCTCGTGGTGATCGTCGCCGGCTCCCCGCCCGGGACCGTCGGCTCGACCAACCTGATCCACGTCCACCGGCTCGGTGAAGACGACCACGCATAAGGGACATGCGGGAACCCCGTTGCATAGTGTTCCGGCATGACTGAGATGGCCAGGGAAGCCGCCACCGAACTCGACACGAGCCCCGGTGGCGGCGGGCAGCCCGTGCTGGACAAGCTCGTCGCGCTGCTCGACCTGGAGAAGATCGAAGAGAACATCTACCGCGGCGTCTCGCCCGCCCACTCGTCGGTGCGGGTGTTCGGCGGGCAGGTCGCCGGGCAGGCGCTCGTCGCGGCGGGCCGGACCGTCCCGGAGGAGCGGCGGGTCCATTCGCTGCACGCGTACTTCATCCGCGGCGGCGACCCGAGCGTCCCGATCGTGTACGAAGTGGACCGCATCCGCGACGGCCGCTCGTTCACCACCCGGCGCGTGGTCGCGGTCCAGCACGGCAAGGCGATTTTTTCGCTGTCCGCGTCGTTCCAGAAGGACGAGCCGGGCATCGACCACGGCGAGACGATGCCGGACGTGCCCGATCCGGAGTCGCTGCCGACCTTCCCCGAGCTGACGGCGGGCTACGGCCTGCGCTTCAGCGAGATCCCGCGGCCGATCGACATCCGCTACATCGGCGAGCCGCCGTGGGTCACCCGCACCACCGGCGAACGCCCCACCCATCACCGCGTCTGGATGCGGGCCGACGGCACCCTGGCCGACAGCCAGCTGCTGCACGTCTGCGTGCTCGCCTACGCCTCGGACATGACGCTGCTCGACTCGGTCCTCGCGCGGCACGGCGTGTACTGGGACGTCGACAAGGTGCTCGGCGCGAGCCTCGACCACGCGCTGTGGTTCCACCGCCCGTTCCGCGCCGACGAGTGGTTCCTCTATGACAGCACCTCGCCGAGCGCTTCGGGCGCCCGCGGTCTGGCCACTGGACGGTTCTTCACCCGCGACGGCCGGCACGTCGCGACCGTTGTCCAAGAAGGACTGCTGCGGGTCCGATAAGGAGTTCCGTCTCGCCGATGACCACTCAGAGTGGCTGTCTGCAGAGAAATCGTCGGAAACCGTCACACTCTCGTGGCGAAATTGCGCGGGAAAACCCGTCTGAGTAATACCGGGAAGCAAAGGAAGGTGCCCGGGACCGGTCGGGGGGCGGTCCCGGACACCGTGGTCGTCCGCATTCGGCCGGTGTCCGCGAATAGCCGGGGACAGCCGTCGTCTACGCTGCTCAGGGCCGTCGGCGCGGCTGGATTCGCGTCTCGGCCCGCAGGATGCCAGAGTACAAGCGCACTCTGCACAATGCAGGTCGGAACCAGCGACGGTCGGCTCCCGCCGCGGCAGCGGGAATTCGCGGTGTTATTAGTCCACTGACAAGTCGATCACCTGGTTAGATATGCAGTGCGGGCAACAATACGGACCGGAGGTGCTGCCGTGGCGAGAGGCCAGGGACCGACTGTTCGCCGCCGGCGCCTCGCGAGCGAGCTGCGGAGGCTGCGCGAAGCCGCCGATCTGACGATCGACGAGGTCGGCGAGAAGCTGGAGTGCTCGGCGTCCAAAGTGAGCCGCATCGAGACCGGCCACGTCGGCGTCACCCCGCGCGACGCGAGGGACATGCTCGCGCTGTACGGCATCACCGGCGACGAGCAGGAGGCGCTCGTCCAGCTGGCGCGGGAAGCGCGCAAACGCGGCTGGTGGCACGCGTACAACGAAGTCTTCACCGGCACCTTCGTCGGCCTCGAAGCCGACGCCAGCTCGCTGCGCGCGTTCCAGGCGCTGCTGGTTCCGGGCTTGCTGCAGACCGAGCGCTACGCGTTCTCGGTGATCCGTGCGCTGCGCCCGGACGCCGAAGAGTCCGAGACGCGCCGCCGGGTCGCCGCGCGGATGGCCCGCCAGCAGCTGCTGACCGACGATCCGCCGGTCGAGTACTGGGCGGTGATCGACGAAGCGGTGCTGCACCGCGTGGTCGACAGCCCCGAGGTGATGGCCGAGCAGCTGTACCGGATCACCGCGATGGCCGAGAAGCCGAACGTGACCGTGCAGGTGGTGCCGTTCGGCGCCGGGGCGCACCCCGGCATGGAGGGACCGTTCCTCATCATGGGCTTCCCCGAGCAGGCCGATCCCGACGTGGTCTACGTCGACGACAGCACTTCCAGCGGCCTGTACCTCGAACAGCCCGACGACGTCCGGCGCTACGCGCTGATGTTCGACCACCTGCGCGCAGCAGCGCTGAAACCGGACGATTCGGTGGCGCTGATCACCGACGCGGCCGGCCGGTTCGCCGAACAGGCCGCCGCGGTTCAGGAACCGAGGAACACCAACCCGAGACAGTGAGGATGTGAGGAGCATGATGGCCGACCTTTCCGGCGCCCAGTGGCGCAAGAGCAGCTACAGCGGCGGCGGCAACGACTGCGTCGAGGTCGCCTTCGTCGCGGGCGGCGCCGCGGTGCGGGACTCGAAAGACCCCGAAGGCGGAGCCTTCCGCCTGCCCGCCGCCGGCTGGCAGGGCCTGCTGGACGCGGTGCGTGCCGACGGCCAGGGACGGGCTTGACCCGTTCGTTCGGCTGATCGCCGTACTGAGACCCCTTACCCCGCTCGACCTGGACATCTCCGGTCGCGACCGCGGGTAAGGGGTCTTTTCGCGTCCGGGGGTAGGCGATCACCTGATGTCCGGGGCGGCCCCTCAGCACGAAAGTGGACGTCGTCAAGGAACGACGACCCGCTGGGGAGAAGACGATGAGCGACTACAACTGGGACGCCACCCGCGCCGAGGTCGACTACCGGATGGCCGAACTGCGCCGCGCCGCCCGCCACGCGCGCCTGAGCCGCGGCAACCGGGTGGTCCGCTGGATCCGGGCACACCGCATCACGAACATCGAGGTGCCGCGCCAGGAAAGGCGCACGGCGACGGTGCCGGAGGCCAGGGCGCGACATAGCGCTTGAGCCCCGGTCCCGGGTCGGGGAACGGCAAGGGGGTCGGGCGGGGCGGCCGCGCCGGGACACGGTTTCCGGCTCGGCCGCTCCGTCCGCCGGACCGGACCCGGCCTGGCTGCGCGGACCGGAACCGAAGCCGCTTCGGAGGAGTGCTCCGAGACCGTTTTGGCCGCAGGGCCGGATCGACCTCGCATTCCTGCCGCGTCGCGAGGTGCTCCGACCGCCGCCCGTCCCGCCGCTGCGACCGCTGACGATCGCCCCAATGCGGCTTTCGGGCAGTCCGCTTCGAAGCACCGCCGTGAGCCTCGGGCCTTCCCGCCAGAAGCTCGCCGCGGTCCGTGCGCCGATCAGTCTCGGGACCAACCGGCCGGACCGGCTCCGGAAAGCGCCGCACGGCACCCGCTTCGTCCGTCGACCAGGACGGAGATCACTGGCCGATCCGGCCGCCACGAGGAAATCCATGTCGGAACTGTCGGGGGTGTAGGTGAGAATGCATCTCGTGCCTCGTCTCGGTTCCGGTATTCCGCTCGTCGCCCGCACGCAGGAGATGCGGCGGCTGCGAGCGGCCTTCGCGCGCGCTGAACGCGGAGAGGCAGGTGCGGTGCTGATCGCGGGCGACGCCGGGGTCGGCAAGACCCGCCTGCTCACCGCGCTCGGGGAGCATGTCGCCGCGTGCGGAGGGCTCGTGCTCACCGGCCGGTGCATCGACGTGCGCGACGGCGGTCTGCCCTATCTGCCGTTCGCCGAGGCGCTGGCTCCGCTCGGGTCGTCGGCCGATCCGGCGGTGGCGGCCGCGGTGCGGGCGCGCTCCGCGCTCGGGATGCTGCTGCCGCAGGGCGGCGATCCGCGGCCGGCGGTCACCGGCGACCACGGGCAGGTTTCGGAAGGGGAACGCGAGGGCGTCCGCCGGGTCCGGCCTGAACAGGACCTGGGCCAGCTTCAGCTGTTCGACGCGGTGCTGGGGATGCTCACCGAGGTCGGCCAGGAGCGGCCGGTGGTCCTCCTGCTCGAAGACCTGCACTGGGCGGATTCCTCCACCCGCAACCTGCTGTCCTTCCTGCTGAGCCGGTTGCGCGCGCAGCGGCTGCTGGTCGTCGGCAGCTATCGCGAGGAGGACGTCCACCGCAGGCATCCGCTGCGCGGCCTGCTGTCCGAACTGGTCCGGCTGAACACCGTGGAACAGCTCACGCTCGCCCCGTTCGGACCGGCCGACGCGCGGGCGTTCGTGGCGGCGCTGGCCGAAGAGCCGCTTTCGCCGGACGTGGTCGCGGACATCGCCAAACGCTCCGAAGGCAACCCGTTCTTCGTCGAGGAACTCCTCGCCACTGGCGCCGATTGCCAAAACCTCCCCGCCGGGCTCGCCGAAGTCCTGCTGGCCCGGCTCGAACGCTTCCCGGCGGAGACGCGCCGGGTGCTGCGCGTCATTTCGGTCGCCAACGAATCGGTGTCGCACGCCGCGCTCGCGCAAGTGGCGGGGCTCGGCGATCTGGAGCTGGACGAAGCGCTGCGGGAAGCCGTGCAGCACCACGTCCTGGTCATCGAGGACGGTTTCTACACCTTCCGCCACGCCTTGCTGCAGGAAGCGGTGTACGCGGACCTGCTTCCCGGCGAGCGCACGCGGATGCACGCGGGGTACGCGGCGCGGATCCAGTCGATGCCGCAAGGCCGCGGTCACGACGCGAAGCTGGCCTTCCACAGCCTGGAAAGCCGGGATTTCGAAACCGCCCTGCCCGCCTTGCTGCGTGCCGCCGACGAAGCGGAAAAACTCGGCGCGCCCGGCGCTGCTCTGCGACACATCGAGCAAGCACAGTCCATTTGGGACGCCGTGGCTCCGGAGAAGCGCCCGGAAGGCGTCGACGAACTGAAACTGCTCAGCGAGGCCTCGTACTTCGCGGGCACGTCGGGCGAGCCGGAGCGCGCGGTGGCGTACGCGCGATCGGCGACCGAAGCGCTCAAGCCGGACGCGTCGCCGGAACACGCGGCGAAGGTCTGGCGTCGGCTGGCCGAAACGCTGCTCACGCTGGAAGGCACGTTCGACGAGGCGGTGCGGGCGATCGAGCGGGCCTGGGAACTGGTCGCCGACCGGGAGCCGAGCGGGGCGCGGGCCTGGGTGCTGGCGTCGCGGGCCGGATTCCAGCGGCTGCTCGACCAGCCGGACGAAGCGTTGGCCAGCGCGCACACCGCAGTCGCCGACGCGCGCGCCGTCGGGGCGGTCGGTGCTGAGGCGTCGGCGCTGGTCACGCTGGGCACGTTGGCTGACACCGCAGGCGATCCGGTCGAGGCCCGCGAGCGGTTGTGCGAAGCCGAACGCAAGGCGCACGACGCGGGCGCCTTGAACGTCGAGATCCGCGCGATGTACTTCCTCGCCCTCAGCTACGACGACCAGGCCGAGATGGACCTGGCGCTGGCCCACGCCGCGCGCGGGGTCGAGAGGGCCGAGGCGGTCGGGCTGACTTGGAGCGCGTACGGGCTGGAGTTGCGCGCCCGCCTCCTTTATCTGCGCTACCTCAGCGGAGACTGGCCGAAGGAGGACGCCGCGGGCCGCGCGCGGCGAGGCGTGTCGAGTGCGGTCGCCGCGCGGATCTTGGCCAATTGGGTGCTGTTCCTGGTGGGACGCGGCCGGTTCGCCGAGGCGGCCAAGGCGTTGCCCGGACTCCGGCAACAGTGGATGGCGGACCTGCAGATCGCCTTGGCAGCGGGCGATGCCGCGATCGAACTGGCTGCCTGGCGCGGCGAGCACGCTGAAGCGCTCCGGATCACTGAGGAATTGGTGTCGTGGCTGGAGAAAGTCGAGCCCGGGCTGCTCGGCGGGATCCGGATCGTGACGCTGGCGATTCCGTCGGCCGCCGCGTTGGCCGCCGAGGCCCGGGCCAAGGGGGACCAGGCCGCGGCGGAAGCGTTCGTGGCTGCTGGGCGACGGCTCTTGGAGCACGGTCGCCGTTGTGCTGCTGAGGGGCATCCCCGTTCCGGAACCATGGGGCCGGAAGGGCGGGCGTGGCTGGCCCGGTTGGAAGCTGCCGCGTCGGGGCTGGAAGGACCGGCGGATCCGGATCTGTGGGCTGAGGCAGCCGAGGCGTATTCCTACGGTGCGGTTTACGAGCAGGCCGTATGCCGGTGGCGGCAGGCGGAAGCGTTGCTGGCCACTGGACGGCCGGGGGCGGCGGAAGCGTTGGAGGCCGCGCATGCGGTCGCGGTGAAGCTCGATGCCGTGCCGTTGCGGGACGCGGTAAGGGATGTGGCGCACCGGGCTCGGGTCGAGCTGTCGGGGGTGCTGGCGCCGGTCGTGCGGCCGCAGGTGAATCCGTTGACGGACCGGGAGCGGGACGTGCTGGAGCGGGTCGCGCTGGGGCGGACCAATCGGCAGGTGGGGGAGGAGTTGTACATCAGCGAGAAGACGGTGAGCGTGCATCTTTCCCGGGTGATGGCGAAGCTGGGGGCCAGCCGGAGGGCGGAGGCGGTGGCGATTGCTTATGACCGGGGGTTGTTGAGCGCGCCTGAGTGAGGGGGGCGGCTCGTCGCCCTGGCGGGCGACATTGCGGTCCTCGCGTGGGGCACCCCGAAGCCCAAGTGTGCTGACGGTCTGGGGGTGCTTGTCAAGGCGGGAAAGATGCCTTGACAAGCACCCCCAGACCGCAGAGGAGGCTTCGTATCGGGGTGCGGGGGTGGTGTGTGTGCCTCGATTGTTGGGTGCGCTGGTGCGGTTTTGGGGTGGGTTGCGCGGGTTGGGTGCATCGCGGCGGTGGGGGCGGCGGGCGGTGCACTGTGGTCCGTGAAGGGGTCCTTGAGGGAATCTATGTCCCTGAAGGGGCCCTTGACGGACAGCTCATCGTCCGGGGAGGCGGCGCAGCAGTTTCATGCTCAGCGTCATGAAGCGGGCCCACAGCGATCCCGGCACTCGCTTCGGCGGGCGCAGGGCCAGGCCGCGTTGTACGGCGATCGATTGGGGTTCCGTGTACTTCAGGAGGCCTTCTGCGCCGTTGCGGCGTCCGGCGCCGGAATCTTTCATGCCGCCCATCGGGACGCCGACTGTTCCGAAGGTAGCTGCGTAGCCCTCGTTCACGTTGACCGTGCCCGCCTTCAGACGCGCGCCGATTTCCCAGCCTGCTCGGCCGTTTCGGGTCCAGACGCTTGCGTTCAGTCCGAACGGGGTGTCGTTCGCTCGCTCGATCGCGTCGTTGACATCGCTGAACCCGTAGATCGACACCACCGGGCCGAACGTTTCCGACGCGAACGGCGTCATTCCCGGGCGCACGTCTGTCAGCACCGTGGGCTCATAGAACAACGGCCCGAGGTCTGGCCGAGGTCGTCCGCCGGTCAGGACGCGGGCGCCCTTTGCTCGGGCGTCCTCCACGTGCGCTGTCACGGTTTCCAGCTGACTCTGTGAGGTCAGCGAACCCATTCCGGCGTGGTAGTCCAGCGAGCCGCCGAGTCGCAGGGCTGCCGTTCGCGCCACGAATTCGCGGGTGAATTCCTCGCGGATGCTGTCGTGCACGTAGATCCGCTCCACCGACACGCACAGCTGGCCCGCTGACGAGAAGCACGCCGTGACCGCGCCGGCGGCGGCCTTGGCGATGTTCGCGTCCGGCAGGACGATCATCGGGTTCTTGCCGCCCAGTTCCAGCGAATAACTGGTGAGCCGCTGCGCGATCCGGCCCGCCAGGTCCTTGCCGGTCGGCGTGGAGCCGGTGAAGCACAGGTAGTCGCATTCTTCCAGCAGCGCGGTGCCGATCCGCGAGCCTCGGCCCAGCACGATCTGCCACAACCCAGCGGGCAGCCCGGCCTCCTCGGCCAGTTCCTGCAGCCACAGAGCGGACAACGCGGTCTGGTTGTCCGGCTTCTGCACGATCGCGTTCCCGGCGACGAGCGCGGGGAAGACGTCCATCGCGGTCAGTGCCAGCGGGTAGTTCCAGGGGGAGATGATCCCGACGACGCCCTTGGGATGCCGCAGTTCGCCTGCCCGGGTCAGGCCCGGGATCACGCCGGGTGCGCGCCGCGGCGAGAGGATCTTCGCGCTGTGCTTGCCGTAGTAGGCCGCGACCAGCACGGTGGCGCTGACCTCGTCGAACGCGTCGATCCGGGCCTTTCCGGCCTCCACCTGAACGAGGTCGAGAACTTCCGCCTGTCGCGCGAGCACCAGGTCGTGCAACCGCACGAGGAACTGCTGGCGCCGGGCCACCGGCAGCGCTGCCCACTCGCGCTGCGCCTCGCGCGCGGAGGCGAACGCGGCGCGTACTTCGGCGTCGTCGGCCTGGGGGAGCGAGGCGATCGGCTGCCCGGTGAACGGCGCGGTCATCTGCACCGGCGCGTTGTCGGCGCCGCCGGTCACGCGGGCCACGAGCGCGGCCGCGCGGGCCGCGGACGGAGCGCCTGCCACGCCGCCCACTGTCGCGGGCAGGGGCTGGCCGGTGAGGTTCGCCGGGGTCGTACTCGTCATCGAGCGCACCTTCTTCCGTGCGGGGCCGGGTGTTACCGACGAGTACACCATACCGGCGGTATGGAAACTAGTCGCCCGAGTACAGCAGCACGGCGATCCGCTTCCACTCCTCCAGCAGCTGACGGCGACGGCGGGGGTCGCCGCCCAGTTCGGCGTCGAGGGCGAGGCCCCGGGTGAGGTTCACGGTGAGCCAGAACAGCATCTCCGCACGCTCTTTCGGCAGGTCGCCGGCGACTTCGCTGATGTTTTCCAGCGTCGCCCGGCCCAGTGCGCGGTCCACCGGCCGGATCGCCGCGCGCAGCTCCGGGTCGGTGCGGGCGGCCACCCACAGCTCGGTGACCGCGGTGGACAGCGTGCCCGAGTAGCCCTCCCAGAGCAGGTCGATCGCCGCCGCGACGCCGGACGCGCCGCCCGGCAGCGAGCCGAGCGAAGCGGCGAGCTGGGTGCGCAGCTTCGTGGTGAGGTGCTCGACCGCGGCCGCCATCAGCTCCGCTTTCGTGGCGAAGTAGTGCTGCACCGCGCCCTTCGAGACGCCCGCGCGGGTGCAGATCTCCTGCACCGACGCCCGTGAGTACCCGATGTCGACCAGGCAGTCGATCGTCGCGTCCAGCAGGGCGGTGCGCGTCTGCTCGCGGCGTTCGGCCTGGGTGCGGTGTCCCCGGGCGACCTCAGTCATCGCGGCTCCTGCTTTACGTACCGGACGGATGGCATGTACATTCCGGCTAGAACTTACCTGCCAAGCGTCATGTTTTCCAGTTCGCAGGAGGCGTAGCCGTGCCGTTGCAGATCCAGAAGAGCTCGTGGAGCACCACCGAACTCGAAGACCTCCGGGAGCTCGCCCGGTCGTTCCTGCAGAAGGAGTTCGTGCCGAACCAGGAGCGCTGGGCGGCGGAGAAGAAGCTCGACCGGGAGATCTGGACCAAGGCGGGCGAGCTCGGGCTGCTGTGCCTGTCGATCCCGGAGGAGTACGGCGGGGGCGGCGGCACGTTCGCGCACGAAGCCGTGCTGTACGAGGAGCAGGCCCGTGCCGGGGACAGCGCGTGGGGCGTCACCGTCCACAGTGGAATCGTGGCGCACTACATCCTGGCGTACGCGTCGGAAGAGAAAAAGCGCGAGTGGCTGCCGAAAATGGCCACCGGCGAGATGGTCGGCGCGGTCGCGATGACCGAGCCGGGCACTGGTTCAGACCTCCAGAACATCAAGACCCGCGCGGTCCGCGACGGCGACCACTACGTGATCAACGGCGCGAAAACGTTCATCACCAACGGTTTCCACTCCGACCTCGTCGTGGTCGCGTGCAAGACCGACCCGGACGCCGGCGCGCAGGGCGTCTCGCTGATCGTGGTCGAAACCGACACCCCGGGCTTCCGCCGCGGCCGCGTCCTCGACAAGGTCGGGCTCAAGGGGCAGGACACCGCCGAGCTGTTCTTCGACGACGTCCGCGTGCCCGCCGCGAACCTGCTCGGCGACGCCGAGGGGCAGGGCTTCATCCAGCTGATGCTGCAGCTGCCGCAGGAACGGCTGATCATCGCGGTGACCGCGGTGGCCGGCCTGGAAGCCGCGGTGGACCTGACCATCGACTACACCAAGGAACGCACGGCGTTCGGCCGCCCGATCTTCAACTTCCAGAACACGAAGTTCAAGCTCGCCGAGGCGGCGACGGAAGCCGCGGTGTCGCGCGCGTTCCTCGACCAGTGCATCGAACGGCACCTGCGCGGCGAACTCGACGTGCAAGGCGCGGCGATGGCGAAACTCTGGACGACCGAGCGGGTGAACAAGGTCGTCGACGACTGCCTGCAGCTCTTCGGCGGCTACGGCTACATGACCGAGTACCCGATCGCGCGGGCCTGGGCGGACGTGCGGATCTCGCGGATCTTCGGCGGCACCAGCGAGATCATGAAGGAAATCATCTCCCGCACGCTCTGAAAACCCGTTGCTGCGAAAGGACTTCCCCGTGAAACAAGGTCCGCTCGCCGGGCTGCGGGTGGTGGAGCTGGCCGGGCTCGCGCCGGCCCCGTTCGCCTGCATGATCCTGGCCGACCTCGGCGCCGACGTGGTCCGCGTCGACCGCGCCACCCCGGGCGCGGACGTGCTCGGCATCCCGAACGACCCGCTCGCCCGCGGCAGGCGGTCGGTCGGGGTGAACACGAAAACGCCCGAGGGCGTCGAGCTCGTGCTGAAGCTGGCCGACCGCGCCGACGTGCTGATCGAAGGCTTCCGGCCGGGCGTCGCGGAGCGGATGGGCATCGGCCCGGAGCAGGTGCACGCGCGCAACCCGCGGCTCGTGTACGGCCGGATGACGGGCTGGGGCCAGGACGGTCCCCTCGCGTCGGCGGCCGGGCACGACATCAACTACATCGGCGTCGCCGGCGCGCTCGACCCGATCGGCCGCGCGGGCGAACGTCCGGTGCCGCCGCTCAACTTGGTCGGCGATTTCGGCGGGGGCGGCCTGATGCTCGCGATGGGCGTGCTGGCCGCGTTGCACGAGCGCTCGACGTCCGGCCGCGGCCAGGTCGTGGACGCGTCGATGGTGGAAGGCGCCGCGCTGCTGACCACGAGCCTGCACGGGATGCGCGCGTCCGGCGTATGGCCGGGGGAGCGCGGCGAGAACCTCCTCGACGGCGGCGCCCCGTTCTACGACACCTACGAGACCGCAGACGGCAAGTACGTCGCGATCGGCGCGATCGAGATGCGGTTCTGGGCCGATCTGGTCAAGGTGCTCGGGCTGGAGGACGAAAACCTGCCGTTCCACTTGGACCAGCGCGAGTGGCCGCGGCTGCGCAAGATCCTGGAGGAGGCGGTCGGCCGGTTCACGCGCGACGAACTGGTCGCGCGGGCGGAAGGCACCGACGCGTGCCTCACCGCGGTGCTGTCGCCGTGGGAGGCCGCGGAGCATCCGCAGAACGCGGCGCGCGGGACGTTCGTGGACATCGGCGGCACGGTGCAACCCGCGCCGGCGCCGCGGTTCGACCGGACGCCCGCCGCCACGCCGGAAGCACCGCACGAGACGGGCTCGGACACCGCGGAAGTGCTGGCGGAGCTGGGCTACGACGACGCCGGGGTCGCGGCACTGCGGAAGGCGGGCGCGATCGCGTGAAGGCGGTTGTGCGCCCGGCAGGCCGGAACCGGCGAGGGCCGATCGGCAAGGCGGCCGGCGGGGCTTGATCGCTCCGCGCGGACGCTCGCGCCGAGCTGCCGCCGCGAACACCGTCAGAGCGGCAGATCGGAACGGATCACTGAGTAGAGGATGTGATCGCGCCACTGCCCGTCGCGGAAATCGAACCCGCGCAGGATGCCCTCGCGGGTGAACCCGGCCTTCTCCAGCGAACGCTGGCCGGCCCGGTTGCCGACCTCGGTGCTGGCCTCGACGCGGTTGAACTGCGTGTGCGCGAACAGATAGCGCACGAGCTGTCGCTGCGCCTGCGCGCCGAGGCCGTGCCCGCGCGCCTCCGGCAGCAGGACCATGCCGATGTTCCAGCAGTAGGTGTGCGGGCCGGTCCGCGTGCGATGCCACGACACGAGCCCGAGCGGGCGCTCGTCGAGCGTCGGGACGAGCATGCCGTTGTCGGTGGTCAGCATGCCGTTTTCGCGCCAGAGCCGCCGGACGTAGCCGGGGTCGTGCCAGCCGAACCATTGGTGTTCGCCGACCGTGTCCGGGTCGTTGGTCAGGGCTTCCAGCAGACCGAGGTCGGACTCGCGCACCGGGCGGAGAGTCACTGGGCCGTCGTCCATCGCCGGAGCGTACCGGGGGAGCCGTCCGGGCCCTGCTCACCCGATGGTGACCGGGGTCACCCGGACGTGAGCTTTCCGGCCGGATCGGGGCCTGCGACGGGCCATTCCGGCGCTTCCTCACTAGAGTGGTAGCCGACTCTGCCGAGGCGGGGCCGGCGTCCGCCCGGGTGCCGGGGGAGCGGAGGGGGACGGAACCATGTCGAGCGGCCTGAAGAAGATCATCGTCGTCGGAGTGGTCGCGCTCGTGCTGTTCTTCCTGATCACGCAGCCCACCAACTCCGCGGACTTCGTGCACCGCGTGCTCGGCTGGCTCAAGGACGGCGCCGAAGCGATCGTCACCTTCTTCAAGAGCCTCTTCGCCTGACCCGCTTTTCCTCGCCCGCCGGACCGCTTCCGGGTGCCGTCCGGGCACCTAGTCACGCTTTGTCACCGGATCCCGGGATTCGGGCACTTCGCTCGACCATCCGGGTGGATTGGCCCCTGAAACCGCCTGGTCACGGAATTTCCGGGGTCCGGGGTATGGCGGAGAAAGCGGGTGCCGCCCTACGGTGCTCACATTGCGTGATCAGCCGGTTCTCCGGTCCCCCGGGAGCCGGGTCACGGCGGGTTTTCGGCCCGGTCACGCGTGGGGAGCCAATCGTGGACGCGCAACGGGGCAGGCGGTCGAAATGCCTGCCCGTCGGGGACCGATGAGGAGGCAGGGATGACCGGAGATCCCGGAGTGGACGCGTTGATCCGGCAGTGGTCGGCCGAACGCGAGAAGACCCCTGAGGAGCAGGAGGTCGACCGCATCGCCTCGGCCTGGCTGGCCGACGCGCCGGCCGCTCCGCCCGGCATCCCCGGCCAGCGCGCCCGGTCCGGACCCGCCCGCTGGGCCCCGGTCGAGGCCGCCGACCCCGGCTACCTCGACGCGATGCGCGCCCGGCTGCCGGAGGTCCCGGAAGAACTGCTCGTCGCCGCCGCCGGCTGGTGGCAGATGGTCGGCGACGTCGCCGAAGCCGAACAGTGGTGGGACGCCGGCATCAGCCCGCTGGACCAGCGCGCCCTGGACTACCGGGCGGCCGGTCTCGCGCCGTCCGACCTGGCGCGGCGGCTCGGCCCGATGACGGTCCTGCAGCACCTCCGCCGGGGCAGCGCGCCCGCGTGGTGCGTCGCGCGGCTGGCGCGGCAGCAGAAGCCTGCCTGACCTGTTCGACGGGCCGTCTGGGGGTTTTCGGGCGGTTCGCGCGGCGGAAGAAGCCTGTGTGACAGCTGTGTTGCCTGGTCGGTGAATCGGCCAGGCAACACGGCGACGCGGCTCCCGCCGTGGAAGCACTCCTTGAGGGACCTGCCGGACGCGACTGAGCGCGGCAGTTTTTCAGCCGGTGTTCCTGGCCGAAGCCGGACACCGCATCGAGACCGCGCGGCCGGTCGGCGAATCGAAACAGCTGCACGCGAGCGGCAACGGAAGCCGCTTCGACGTGGGATTCGTGGTGTTTGTGCGGCGTCGCCCGTCCACCTGACGGGACCCGATTACCCGGCCGGGTGAACCGGCGTGGCGGGGGCCATGGCGATGCGTGCGTAACGCTAACCTGCGCGGGCTCGTTGTGTGTTGCGAACCCCAAGCCACGCTGGAGGACCGGAGTTTCGTGCCCGCCACCGGACAGACCCCCGACACCGCGCGGACCGGGGACGAGACCGCGGCTCCCGCTGCCGCCCCCTCGCCCGCCCGTCGCGGTCCCGGCGCCGCGCTCGCGGTGCGGCTCGCCGTCGTCGTCGCGGTGCTCGCGGTCGCGGGCGGCGGGGTCTGGATCGTCACCAGGGCGGCCGCCCCGGAAGCCAGCCCCACCACCACGGACATCCCGGCGCTGAGCGTCAAGGCGGTCGACGTGAAACCCGGTTCGATCGCGCCGGTCAACGCCGTCGTCGCGGGCGGGGCGGCGGAGCAGGGCACCGCGCCACAGGCGGCGCGCCCGACCGGCGGCGACCCGCTGCGGGCCTGGGCGGACAGGGTCGCGCCGGTCACCGGCATCCCGGCGCGGGCGGTACGCGCGTACGGCAACGCGGAACTCGCGATGCGCGAGGTCGACCGCGGCTGCCACATCTCCTGGGCGACGCTCGCGGGCATCGGCCGCATCGAGTCCAACCACGGCCAGTACGGCGGAGCGGTCCTCGGCGAGGACGGCCGCCCGTCGAAACCGATCATCGGCGTCCCGCTCGACGGTTCCCCCGGCGTCCGGGCGATCGGCGACACCGACGGCGGCCAGCTCGACGGCGACCCGCTCGCGGACCACGCGGTCGGCCCGATGCAGTTCATCCCGAGCACGTGGCGGAAATGGGCCTCCGACGCCACCGGCGACGGCCGCGCCGACCCGCAGCAGATCGACGACGCCGCCCTGACCGCCGCCCGCTACCTGTGCGCGGGCGGTCGCGACATGGCCAGCCCGGCGGGCTGGTGGGCGGGGATCCTCTCGTACAACAACTCGACCGAGTACGCGCAGAAGGTCTTCGGCCTCGCCGACGGCTACGCGAAGGCGGCGCAGAAGGTGCAAGCGGGCTGACGTCCGGGCCCTTGCCGTTCGCGCTGGTCCCCTGACCTGCGGTCGGTGAGGGGCCTTTCACGGATTCTGAGTCCTCAGGGCTCCCCGCATATCGTGCCGCCGTCCGTGAAGGACTCCTTACCGGACCACTGCCGCTGCCGTCCGGAATGCCCTCAATGTGGCATTGGATGCGTTTGACCGAGCTGAGCTGCGGAGCCATCCGATGCGATTGCGGGTGCGATGAGAGGACGCAGCGCGGTGTTCGATGGGGCAGAGGCGAGCCAAGACCCGGCCGCCTCCCGAATCCGGCCGCAAGCGCCGGATGGGGCCCCGGTCACGACCTCGCCGCCTCTCAGCAACGCATTCCCCGGCCAGTGCTAGCGTCGATACCGTGCCCGCAGATCCCGGCCCGGCCGCGTCCCCGCTCGGGCGCCGGCTCTTGATCGTCGCCACGAGCGTCGTGAGCCTGGCGCTGTGCTGCGGGCTGGCCTGGTGGCAGTGGGACCGGTTCACGTCCGCCACCGGCACCTTCCAGAACCTCGGCTACGTGCTGCAATGGCCGCTTTTCGGGCTGTTCCCCGCGTTCATGTTCTGGCGCATCAAGAAGCTGCGCGAACGCGAGGAGCAAGCCGCCGACCAAGGCGAGCAGACCGCATCCGCCCCCGCGCCGGTGCGCGTGCCCGCCCCGCGACCGGCCGCGGCGCCCGTCGAAGAGGACGACGAACTCGCCGCCTACAACCGCTACCTGCGCGAGCTCAACGCCCGCGACCAGCAGTCCTGAACGCCCGCGGAAGTGAGGACGCTCCCATGACGACCAGCACCGACGGTGCCGCCCCGGCTCGCCAGTCGAAGGTGACCGGCTCGCTGACCCGGTTCCGGGCCAGCGCGTACGTGACCGGTGTCGGCCTGCTCGCCCTGTGCGCCACCATGATCATCGAGTACGGCTTCGGCAACGCCACGCCCGCCCAGGTGTACTCGCCGATCCACGGCGTGCTCTACATGATCTACCTGGTGCTCACCATCGACCTCGCGATCAAGGCCCGCTGGTCGATCAAGAGCACCGTCCTGGTGCTGCTGGCCGGGTGCGTCCCGTTCGTGTCGTTCGTCGTCGAGCGCCGGGTGACGCACCGCGTGCAGGCCGGGCGCGACATCTTCTGAGCAGTAAAAAACCGCGGCGCCGGAAGTCCGGCGCCGCGGTTTTTTTACTGCCAGGATCAGGAGCCGAAGCCGACACCGGTCAGCGACCGGACCTCCATCTCCGCGTGCTTGGCCGGGTCGCCCTTCGAGCGGCCGACGAACGTGCCGATCGCGCCGCACAGGAACGACACCGGGATCGACACCAGGCCCGGGTTCTTCAGCGGGAACCAGTGGAAGTCGACGCTCGGGAAGATCGAATCCGAGGCACCCGACACCACTGGCGAGAACAGCACCAGCACGACGCAGGCGATCAGCCCGCCGTAGATGCTCCACAGCGTCCCGGTGGTGTTGAACCGTTTCCAGAACAGCGAGTACAGCAGGGTCGACAGGTTCGCCGACGCCGCCACCGCGAGCGCGAGCGCCACGAGGAACGCGATGTTCTGCCCGTTGGCGAGGATGCCGCCGACGATGGCGAACACGCCGATCACGACCGCGGTCAGCCGGGCGACGCGGACCTCGTCCTCCGGCTCCGCCTTGCCGCGCTTCAGGACGTTCGCGTAGACGTCGTGCGCGAAGGAGGCGGACGCCGTCAGCGTCAGCCCGGCCACCACGGCGAGGATCGTCGCGAACGCGACCGCCGAGATGATGCCCAGCAGCACCGTCCCGCCCACGTGCAGGGCCAGCAGCGGCGCGGCGGAGTTCTCGCCGCCGGGCGCGGCCTTGATCTCGTCCGGGCCGACGATCGCCGCCGCGCCGAAGCCGATCACCAACGTGCACAGGTAGAACACGAACATGCACGCGGTCGCCCACACCACCGAGCGGCGCGCCTCGCGGGCGTTCGGCACGGTGTAGAAGCGCATCAGCACGTGCGGCAGCGAGGCGACGCCGAGCACCAGGGCCAGCGACAGCGAGACGAAGTCGAGTTTCGTCGTCCCGTTCTTGCCGTAGGAGCCGCCGGGGGACAGCAGGTCCTTGCCCATGTGGCTGCGGTCCGCGGCCGCGCGCAGCAGGCTCGAGAAGTTGAAGCCGTACTTGCCCATCAGGAACACCGTGATCAGCGAGGCCGCGGTGAGCAGGATGGTGGCCTTGATGATCTGCACCCACGTGGTGCCCTTCATGCCGCCGAGCAGCACGTACGAGATCATCACCAGCCCCACGACGGTGATCACCAGTGCCTGTCCCCACTTGGAGTGGACGTCCAGCAGCAGCGCGACCAGGCCGCCCGCGCCGGCCATCTGCGCGAGCATGTAGAAGAAGGAGATCACCAGCGTCGACGTGGCCGACGCGGCGCGCACCGGACGCTGCTTCATCCGGAAGCTGAGCACGTCGCCCATCGTGAACCGGCCGGTGTTGCGCAGCAGTTCGGCGAGCAGCAGCAGGTCGACGAGCCACGCGACGAGGAAGCCGATGGAGTAGAGGAAACCGTCGTAGCCGTTGATCGCGATCGCGCCGGCGATGCCGAGGAACGAGGCCGCGGACAGGAAGTCGCCGGACAGCGCGACGCCGTTCTGCCTTCCGGTGAAGGCGCTGTCGGCGGTGTAGTAGCCCGACGTGGACGAGCGGCGGTTGCCCGCGCGGTAGACCACGTAGAGGGTGATCGCGACGAACAGCGCGAACACCCCGGTGTTGATCAGGGGATTGCTCGTCGAAGCTCCTTCGGCGAGCCAAGCGGTAGTCACTGACGGGTTCCTTCCGGGACAGCGGCGGCCTGCGCGCGGATTTCGGCGGCGCGCGGGTCCATCTCGCGGTCGGCGAAGCGGACGTACAGCGCGGTGATGGCCGCGGTGGTGACGAACTGGCCGAGGCCGAGCAGCATGCCGACGTTGACCAGGCCGAAGACCGGCGTGCTCATGAACTCGCCCGCGTAGGCGGCGAGCACGACGTAGGCGAGGTACCAGACGAAGAACCCGATGCTCATCGGGAACACGAACCGGCGGAAGCGGCTGCGCAGCGAGCGGAACTGGGGGCTGCGCTGGATCTGCTCGTAGTCCGGACCGGGCTTGCGGCGCCTGCCGCGCGGGGCGGCGTCGCCTCCTTCGCGGTCGAACAGCGCGGGCATCTGGCCGGTGTCCTCGGCCGACACGGCCGGTCCGGTGGTGCGCGCGACGTTGTGCATGGCTGCCTCCGGCAACTTGCGCGGTGGATGGCGGCGGGCATCGTTCGAGAAAGCGCCCGGATCGCCCTTGCGGACTGGGAGGCGGCCATAGTAACGACGTCGCCGGAACGCGGAAAAAGCCGGTTCGCGCGGGCACCGGAAATTCCTTTTCGCCCGGGAAATAGCGCGAAACGGCGCGTCCGAGCAGATCACAGGCCGATCACTCGGAATAGTGAGCACCGATGTCACGGGGAGTTGCCGGGTCCGGTCCGGGTTGCGGCAGACGGCGGAGTGACGGGCCGGTCATGATCCACTACGGTGACCGGTCGTAGCCGCCGGGCGGGGCGGCCGCTCCGCTTCGGCGGGCAGGTCGCCGGCCGGGCGGGGATTCCCAGGCAGGGAAGGGAGGCTGGCAAAAATCACCGGGTCGGGCGGCGCGTCGCTGCATCTCCACAACATCGGGTTCAACTTCCGGCCGCACCCACCCGATGGGGGCACGGAGCGTAGTCCTATCGAGGGTGTTGCTTACCCTGTGTGGGCTAATCGGGTGACCGCCGGATGCCGAGGCCGAGAGCGGCGGGTAACCGGAATTCCCGCGCCGGGCGTTCCTTGCCGAATCCGCGGCTCCGAGTTCGCGCGGTCCGACTATTTTCCCAGGTCAGCACCCCGATGCGGAACGCAATAACTCGGGCGGCGATTGGTGTACGATTCTTTGGCCCCAGCCGCCCGCAGCGATCGATAGGCGCAGACAAGTTGATCTCGACCACCGCCGTGCAGTCCGCAAGTTGCGTCGTGCACGTGCATAGTCCCGGGAAGCCGATCGTCTCCCGGACCGGTGCCGGATCAGCCCGGTCGTGCCCGCCTCCGGTCGGACGCGCGGGCAGGCGGACCGCGGGACTCCGCGCCGGGAACGCTGAGCGCACCGGGAGCACGGAGAGCCGAGGGCACCGCCGACGGGCCGCCACGACGCCGGACAGGGAGTCACTTTCGTGACCGTTGCAGGAGAAGGCCAAGTGCCTGTGGAGAAGCTGCTCGGCCGCCCGCCCAAGCGGTCGCGCTGGTCGTCGGGCTGGCGGGCGGCGTTGCGCTGGCGGGACTGGAGCCTGCCGGTCAAGCTGTCCGCGGTCACGCTCGTTCCCATCGTGCTCGCGCTCGTCCTCGGCATCACCGCCATCTCGGGCCAGGTCTCGCGGTCGAGCGACTACCAGCGGATCGACCGGCTCGTCGCGCTGAGCACCCAGCTGCGCGCGCTCATCGACGGGCTGCAGCGCGAACGCACCCAGACCGCCACCCAGCTCATCGCGGGCACCTCGGGCGTCACCCCGGAACTGAAGGCGGCCCGCGCGGCCACCGACGCCGCGGTCGCGCCGTTCACCGAGGCGGCCGCCCGGGTCGGGGCCGACGGCTCGAGCGTGTCCGGCGCGGTGAACTCGGCGACCGCCCAGGTCAACGAGATCGCGGTGATCCGCCAGCAGGTCGGGGCCGGCCTGCTGAACGCGGCCGAGGCCGCCGGCGACTACAACGCCGTCACCAGCGCGCTGATCGGCGCCGACACCGCGGTGTCGGCGGGCGCGAGCGCCGACGCGCTCGGCAGCACCCCGAGCGCGCTGCACGACCTCGAAGCGGCCAAGGAACAGGCGTCGGTGACCCAGTCGCTGGTCGCCTACGGCATTTCCGCGGGCACGCTCACCCCGCAGCAGCTGAGCGACGTGCGCGACGCGGAACTGCGTTTCGACGACCGCCTCGCCGACTTCAACGCGGCGGCCACCGCGCCGCAGCGCCTCGACCTCGAGAGCACGCTCAAGCCGGACACCTCCTACGACCGCAAGCGGATGCTCGGCACCGTGCTCGGCGGACAGGGCGTCTCCTCCGACGACGCGCTCAAGCGGATCCCGCCGCAGGAGTGGGCCAACGCCTCGAACGCGGTGACCGCGCAGCTGACCGAGGTCTCCGGCCGGATGAGCGCCGACCTCACCGCGGCGTCGTCCTCGCTGGTCGAAGACGCCGGCAGCAGCGCGGGCCTGCTGGCCGTGCTGCTGTTCGCGGCGCTCGCCGCGGCCGCCGCGGTCGTGTTCGTCATCTCCCGCCAGCTGCTGCGCTCGCTGAAGATCCTGCGGCGCAGCGCGCTCGAAGTCGCGGAGAAGGATCTGCCCGAGGCGGTCCGCAACATCCAGGAGGGCCGGGCGCAGAGCGTCGAGGTCGAACCGGTGCCGCTCCAGGTGCAGGACGAGGTCGGCGAGGTCGCGCGGGCGTTCGAGAAGGTGCACAGCCAGGCCCTGCGGCTGGCGACCGAGCAGGCCGCCATGCGCGCCGGCTACTCGAGCGTGTTCGTCAACCTGTCGCGGCGCAGCCAGAGCCTCGTGCAGCGGCAGCTGCAGCTCATCGAGCGGCTGGAGCGCGACGAGGAAGACGCCGACCAGCTCGCCACGCTGTTCCAGCTCGACCACCTCGCCACCCGGATGCGGCGCAACAACGAGAACCTGATGGTCCTCTCCGGCGCCGAGCCGGGCCGTCGTTCCGGGCAGCCGGTCGCCACGCGCGACGTGTTGCGCGCCGCGGTGTCGGAAATCGAGCAGTACCAACGGGTTTCGGTGCAGCACCCGCCCGACGTGAAGATCGTCGGGTTCGCCGCGAGCGACGTCCAGCGGCTCATCGCGGAACTGCTGGACAACGCGACCGCGTTCTCCGCGCCGGAAACCCAGGTGACGGTCGCGACGCGGCTCGCCGAGGACGGTTCGCTCAACGTCGACATCCTCGACAAGGGCATCGGCATGAACGAGTACGAGGTGGTGGAGGCCAACGGCCGCCTCACCGACTCGGGCTCGGTCGACCTCGCGACCTCGCGCCGGATGGGCCTGTTCGTGGTCGGCCGCCTCGCCGGCCGCCACCGCATCGGCGTTTCGCTGCACGGCGGCAAGGACATCGTCGGCGTGCGGGCCACCGTGGTGGTGCCGCCGGAGCTGGTGATGACCGGTCTGGCCGCGACGCCGGGCGACCGGTCGGAGCCCGGTCAGCTGCCCGGCCCCCAGGCGAGCGTCGCCGCCCCGCCCGTCGCGCCCGGCGGACTGCCGCGGCGCCAGCGTCCGGCCAACGGGTCGGCCGTGCCGGGTCTCGTTCCGCAGCAGGGCAGCAAGTCCGAGGAGACGCAGCGGTGGCCGTCGGCGGGCGACCTCGCCGGCTTCTCCGGGGACCAGGTCGCGCGTCCGCCGTCCGACCTCGAGGTGTCGGGCACCGCGCTGTTCAGCCCGATCCCGCGCGACGACGACACGCCCGCCCCGCGGCCGCCCGCGCCGAAGCTGCCGCAATCGGTCGACGTCCCGCCGCCGCGTCCGGAGCCCGAACCCGAGCCGGCCGCGGAAAGCCGCGACGAGCGCGACGGCGAACTGCCCTCGGGCAAGGACCTTTTCTCCGCGGCCAACGCGACGACGCTGAGCGACTGGTGGAACCAGGCCGCGCAGCAGGTGCCCGAGGTCCCGCCGCCGTCCGCGGCCGAGACGACGATCGAGAACACGCCGATCTTCGACGAGATGCTGTCGGCCTGGTTCCGTTCGCCGGCGCAGCCCTCGTCCGCCGCGTCGGGCAAGGCCGCGGCCGAACCGGAAGCGGACTCCGAACAGCAGCAGCGCAACTGGGATTTCGCGAGCGACGAAAACTGGCGGACAGTGCAGGCACTGTCCCAAGTGGAGCCGACCGCGTTCACCAAGTCGGGCCTGCCCCGGCGCCGCCGCGGCGAACAGCTCATGCCGGGCAGCGCCACGCCGGAACCGGCGGCCACCGCGGCCGAAACGCAGGGAAGCGACCTCCCGGTCCGCGACCCGGCGGACGTGCGGGGACGGCTGAACAGCTTCCAGCGCGGTGTCACGCGCGGCCGGCAGGAGGTCCGCGGCACCGCTGCCACGCCGGAAACCCCTGCTGCCACAGCGGATTCGAGTGCCGCGGACACTTCGAGCGCCACGACGACGCCGTCGCCCGAGCGGGCTCGCGCCCACGACGCGGCGATCCGGCGGCGGCAGACGGTCGCGGGTGCGTTCGGCGTTCCGGCGGAGCAGAACCGTCCCGGCGGGATGCCGCAGCGCTCCCCGGGTTCGGCCACTCCGTTCGGCGGCCAGTCCGGTTCCGGCGCGACGGACGCGCCCGCCGGATTCGGCGAACGGCCCGCGGACGCGAAATCGGCCGGCGAGACGGCTCCCGTCCCGGCCGTGCCCCCGGCGTTCGACCCGGACGGCGGCTGGCCGCGCCAGGAGCCCGCCGCGCGCACGGAACTGCCCGCGCCGCAACCGGACCGGACCGTCCGGCCGGAGAAGCCGGACAGCCTGCCGACCCGCCGCAAGGGCGCGAGCAGCCTCCCGCCCGCCCCGCCGACCGCCGACCCGAACCAGGTCCCGGCGGCCGTGGCCGGGCTCGAAGCCGCGGTCTCCGGAACGGGACAGACTCCCGCGTCGCAGGCGGCACAGGCTTCGGCCAACGGCCAGACCGCGGCGCCGGAGAAGACGGACAGCCCGGCTTCGGCAAACGGACAGGCTTCGGCGCCCGCCGAGAACTCGGGCACGGCTTCGCCGCTGACGACGTGGCGCGCCGCGCAGACGCCGGCCGCCGCGCCGGGGCGCCCGACGGAGAACGCCGAGCAGTCCAGCACGACGGCGGACCAGGCCCCGGCTTCGGACGAGGGACTGGGCCAGACCCGGGTGCCCGGCCAGAACGCCCCGGGCCAGTCCGGGACGTCGGGGCAGACCGGGTTGTGGGGCCAGCCGCTGGTGCCGGGACAGGCTCCGTCGCGGGAGTCCTCCGCGGGACAGGACGCCCCGCGGACCCCGGCCGCGCCGACCGGTTCAGACGGCTCGGCAAGCCCCTCCACGACTCCTGCCGAAGGCGCCACGGAATGGAACTTCGGTTCCGACGAAGAGTGGCGGACCGTCCAGTCGGTGTCCCAGTCGACACCCGCTTCGTTCACTTCGGCAGGATTGCCTCGGCGCCGCCGAGGCGAACAGCTTCTTCCCGGCAGCGCACCGCCGCCTGCCGGGTCGGCGAGCCCCCGTCCGTCCCGCGATGCGCACGACGTGCGCGGTCGCCTGAGCAGTTTCCAGCAGGGGATCCAGCGCGGCAGGCACCGCACCGCGCAGGCCGCTGAGAAGAACCACGAAACATTGGAGGGTGAATGACCTCGCCGAATGCGGCCCAGCCGCAGCAGAACCAGTTCGGCTGGCTGGTGAACGACTTCGCCGACCGCGTCCCCGGCGTCGCGCACGCGGTCGTCGTGTCCGCCGACGGTCTTCTGCTGACGGCCTCCAACCGGCTGCCGCTCGACCGTGCCGACCAGCTCGCCGCCGTGGCGTCCGGGCTGGTCAGCCTCACCCAGGGCGCCGCGCGCTGTTTCGAGGCGGGCTCGGTGCGCGAGACCGTCGTCGAGATGGAACTCGGCATCATGGTGCTGATGTCCATCAGCGACGGCTCCTGCCTGGCGATCCTCGCCGCGCCCAACTGCGACATCGGGCAGGTGGCCTACGAGATGACGATGCTCGTCGACCGCGTCGGCCAGATCCTGACCCCCGAGCTGCGCGCGCAGCTGCAGGGCGCCGGGGGCTCGCTGATCGGCGAACCGGTGGGATGATGGCGCGATGAGCCAGGGGTCCGGATTGTTCGGCGAAGAGCCCGGTACCGGCGGCGAACCCCCGCGCGGGGACAAGCCCGCCGCCGCCGGGGACGACGGCACGTTCGCCGACGTCCTCAACGGGTTCAGCCTGGATTCGGGCCGCTCGCGCAGAAAACGGAAGAAGAGCGGCAAAGAAAAGAAGGAATCCCAGTCCCCAGCGCCGCCCGCCGCGGGAGCGCACGCGGCAGCGGACCCGCCGGCGGCACCCGTGCCGCCGGCCGACCAAGGAGATGGTGTGACCTCTCTCGTCTCTCCACCGGGCAGTACGGACTCCGACGGCCCCAGACCAGGCGGGCTCTTCGACCCGGGACCGCCGAGCGGGGAATTCTCGATGCCGTCGGCGATCGTCCGGCCCGAGCGCCACGATCGGGTGGACCCGGCCGAGGAGACGTCGATCGTGCGCCCGTACGCTCTCACCGGCGGGCGCACCCGGGCGAACTACGCGCTCGAACTGGAGACTTTGATCTCCACCAAGGACCATGTCGCCGCGGGGGGCTTCCCCCAGGCGGCGGCGGAGCAGATCGAGAGCATCTCGATCATGGAAGCCTGCCGGACCCCGCGTTCGGTGGCGGAGATCGCCGCGGTGCTGTCGGTGCCGCTGGGGGTGGCGCGCGTGCTGATCAGCGACGCGGCCGACGCCGGTCTCGTCACCGTGCACCGGACGATCTCGGGCCAGGACGGCGCCGAAGCACACTTGATGTTGATGGAAAGGGTTTTGAGTGGACTCCGTCGGCTTTAAGGCACCGCGGGAAACCGCGCCCCCGACCATGACATCGGCGAAGATCGTGGTGGCGGGCGGCTTCGGAGCGGGCAAGACGACCTTCGTGGGTTCGGTGTCGGAAATCGTTCCGCTCACCACCGAGGCGATGATGACCGACGCCAGCCGCGGCATCGACAACCTCGACCAGACCCCGTACAAGACGACCACCACGGTCGCCATGGACTTCGGCCGCGTCTCGCTCGACGCGGACCTGATCCTCTACCTGTTCGGCACGCCCGGCCAGCAGCGGTTCTGGTTCATGTGGGACGACCTGGTGCGCGGCGCCATCGGAGCGGTCGTGCTCGCCGACACCCGGCGGCTCGCGGACTCGTTCGCGCCGATCGACTTCTTCGAGGACCGCGGCCTGCCCTACATCGTCGGCGTCAACACGTTCGACGGCGTGCTGGAGCACGACATCAACGACGTGCGCGAGGCGCTGTCGATCGATTCGAGCATTCCGATCGTCCGGTGCGACGCGCGCGAGCGGGAATCGACCAAGCAGACGCTGATCACGCTGGTCGAGTACGCGATGCGGCAGTGGATCGCCTTGCGGGCAGCGAAGGCGCACCAGTGACATGGCGCCGGCTCCGCCGTCGCGTGCGGGATCGCCTTTAAGTCGGCGTCTGAGGGGCAGTGCACCCGGCCTGGGGGCCGTGCGCACTGCCCCTCAGACGCCGACGCGATCCCGCGGTGGGGCGGCTTAGGCGGGGTGCGTTAGCCGGGATTGGGTTGGCGGGGGAGTTTCAGTACTCGTCGTGGCGGCGCCACCAGCTGCTGGGGGCGTCGGTGCCGCGGGGTTCTTCTTCCCACGCTTCCTGGCGTCCGAGCGGGGTTACGTCCAGGTACCGCAGGGTCGACACGAACTGGTCTCCGCCGCGGCCGTCGGTGAAGTAGGTGCGGTAGACGTCGTCGCCGTCGCGGAGGAACACGCTCACGCCGAAACCGCCGTCGATTCCGCAGTCGGCTGGGAAATCCGTGCCTGCCGCGGAAACCCAGGGGATTGTCCAGCCCATCCGGTTCCAGTAGCGCTCGATCTCCGGCGCTGTCGCGGGCGCTACGACCTTGAGCGTGACGTCGCGTGCGTGCAGATGCGCGGGGTGGGCCATGTTGTCCACCAGCAAGGAACAGCCAGGGCATCGGCTTCGTCGCCAGGGTGCTGCATGAAGTGGTAGACGATCAGCTGACGGCGGCCCTCGAAGAGGTCCAGCAGGCTGTGGGTGCCGTCCGGGCTAGTGAATTCGTACCGCTTCGAGTACTGCACCATCGGCATTCGGCAGCGCTCGGCCGCGAGCCGGCCGCCCGCTCGGGTGTGCTCCTTTTCCTTGCGCAGCAAGGCTTCGCGCGCAGCGGTCCATTCTTCGGCCGAGACAACGCGGGGGAGTGCGATGGTCATTTCATTGCCTCCAGAATGCGGTCGAGATCTTCGAAACCGGACTGCCAGCCGTCGATGTGGCCGTCGCGCTCGGCTTCGGTGTCTTCGGCGCCGGCTCCGGTGTCTTCGGCGCCGGCTCCGCCGTCGCGGGCGGGATCGCCTTCAAGTCGGCGTCTGGACGAAGCGGCGCACCCGGCCGGGGGCCGGTCACACCGCTCCGTCCAGACGCCGACGCGATCCCGCGGTGTAGTTGCCTGGGGTGATCCGGCTGTGCCAGGCACCGCCGGGGCGCGGGTCCGTGCTGGTTTCGGACGCGACGAAACCGTGCGGGCCGAACCAGGCGGCCAGGTGCGCCGGGTCGGTCCAGGCCTGGAACCGCGGTGCGTCGAAGACCCGCACGATGGTCAGCTCGGTCATTCGGCTCCCTCCTGCACCTGCCGCAGGTGTTCGTCCAAGCGGTCGAAGCCGGACTCCCAGAACCGCCGGTACTCCGCGACCCAGCCGGCGACGTCCGCCAGCGGTCCGGCTTCCAGCCGGCAGGGCCGCCATTGCCTGGTGCGGCCCCGGCTGATCAGCCCGGCCTGTTCCAGCACCTTCAAATGCTTCGACACCGCCTGCAGGCTCACCTCGAACGGCGCGGCCAGCTCGTTGACGGTGGCCTCGCCACGGGCGAGACGGGCGAGGATCGCGCGCCGGGTCGGGTCCGCCAGCGCGGCGAAGGTGGTGCTCAGCGGATCTGTCGGCATCCAGTACTCAACTCATAGGTTAATTAACTAATCGGTTGAATATAGCTCGGATGTCAACCCTTGAGAGCCGGGTCACTCAGGGCTCCGGTTTCCAATAGTAGGAAGTCCTAGTAAATTGAGAGGATGAGCGCCAGCGACCTGTACCGTCCCGCGAACCCGGTCCGGTTCGTCACGGCATCCAGCCTGTTCGACGGCCACGACGCCTCGATCAACATCATGCGCAGGATCCTGCAGTCCCAGGGTGCGGAGGTGGTGCACCTCGGCCACAACCGTTCGGTCGACGAGGTGGCCACCGCCGCGATCGCCGAGGACGTGCAGGGCGTCGCCATCTCCGCCTACCAGGGCGGCCACGTCGAGTACTTCAGCTACCTCGTGGAGCTGCTGAACGAGCGCGGCGCGGGGCACATCAAGGTGTTCGGCGGCGGGGGCGGCGTCATCGTGCGCGAGGAGATCGACCTGCTGCATTCGCGCGGCGTGGCGCGGATCTTCTCGCCGGAAGACGGCTACGAGATGGGCCTGCCGGGCATGATCAACATGATGATCAAGGCCTGCGACAGCGACCTGTCCGCACAGCCGCCCGCCTCGGTCGACAAGCTGCTGTCCGGCGAGGTGCCGGCGCTCGCGCGGGTGATCACCCAGCTGCAGCGCGAAAACCTGCCTGCCGAATGGCTGTCGGCGATCACCGAGGCCGCCGAAAAGCGGCGGGTGCCGGTTCTCGGCATCACCGGCACCGGCGGTTCCGGCAAATCGTCGCTGACCGACGAGCTCATCCGCCGCTTCCGCCTCGACCAGGAAGACAAGCTGCGCATCGCCGTGCTCGCGGTGGACCCGTCGCGGCGCAAGGGCGGCGGCGCGCTGCTCGGCGACCGGATCCGGATGAACTGCCTCGACGGCTCGCCGGTGTACTTCCGTTCGCTCGCCACCCGCACCACCAGCGGCGAAATCCCGGCCGGGCTCAAGGAATCGATCCTGGCGTGCAAGGCGGCCGGGTACGACCTGGTGATCGTGGAGACGCCGGGCATCGGCCAGGGCGACGCGGGCATCGTCGACTACGTGGACGAATCGCTGTACGTGATGACGCCGGAGTTCGGCGCCGCGTCGCAGCTGGAGAAGATCGACATGCTCGACTTCGCCGACGTGGTCGCGATCAACAAGTTCGAGCGCCGCGGCGCCGAGGACGCGCGTCGTGACGTAGCGCGCCAGTTGGTGCGCAACCGCGAGGCATTCGGCTCCGCGCCGGAGGACATGCCGGTGTACGGCACGAGCGCGGCAAAGTTCAACGACGACGGCGTGACCGCGTTGTACCAGCACCTGCGCGACGTGCTCGCCGACCGCGGGCTGTCGGTGTCGGCCGGTACGCTGCCGGCGGTGTCGGGCAAGGTCTCGACGGACGCCAGCACGATCATCCCGGGCAACCGGGCGCGCTACCTCGCGGAGATTTCCGAGACGGTGCGCGGGTACCACGAGCAGACCGAGAAGCAGGTCGCCGCGGTCCGCAAGCGCGAGCACCTGGCCGCGGCCAAGGCCGCGCTGGCCGAAGCGGACGCGAACACCGACGCGCTGGACGGGCTGCTCGCCGCCGCGGAGTCCGATGTGGACGGCGAGACGACCAAGCTCCTCGAGCGGTTCCGGGCGCTCGCCGCGGACTACCGGCAGGACGAGCTGGTAGTGAAGATCCGGGACAAGGAGCTGCACACCCAGCTGTGGCGGGAAACCCTGTCCGGCAACCGGATCCCGCGCGTCGCGTTGCCGCGCTACACCGAGTCCGGCGAGCTGCTTTCCTTCCTGCGCCGGGAAAACCTGCCCGGCTACTTCCCGTACACCGCGGGCGTGTTCCCCTTCAAGCGCGAGGGCGAGGACCCGGCGCGGATGTTCGCCGGCGAGGGCGACGCGTTCCGCACCAACCGCCGGTTCAAGCTGCTGTCCGCCGATTCCGAGGCCAAGCGGCTGTCGACGGCGTTCGACTCGGTCACGCTCTACGGCCACGACCCGGACACCCGCCCGGACATCTACGGCAAGGTCGGCACCTCGGGCGTCTCCATCGCGACGCTGGACGACATGAAGGCGCTCTATGACGGTTTCGACCTGACCGCGCCGAACACCTCGGTGTCGATGACGATCAACGGCCCCGCCCCGACGATCCTCGCGTTCTTCCTGAACACCGCGATCGACCAGAAGTTCGCCGCGTTCCGCGAGGAGCACGGACGCGAGCCGTCCGAGACCGAGGCCGCCGAACTGCGCGAGTGGACGCTGCGCAACGTCCGCGGCACCGTGCAGGCGGACATCCTCAAGGAAGACCAGGGCCAGAACACCTGCATCTTCTCGACCGAGTTCAGCCTCCGGATGATGGCGGACATCCAGGAGTGGTTCATCGAGCACGGGGTGCGCAACTTCTACTCGGTGTCGATCTCCGGCTACCACATCGCGGAGGCCGGGGCGAACCCGATCTCGCAGCTGGCCTTCACGCTCGCCAACGGGTTCACCTACGTGGAGTCGTACCTGGCGCGCGGCATGGACATCGACGATTTCGCGCCGAACCTGTCGTTCTTCTTCTCCAACGGGATGGACGCGGAGTACTCGGTGCTCGGCCGGGTCGCGCGGCGGATCTGGGCCGTGGCGATGCGCGAGCGGTACGGCGCGAACGACCGGTCGCAGAAGCTCAAGTACCACGTGCAGACCTCCGGCCGTTCGCTGCACGCGCAGGAGATGAGCTTCAACGACATCCGCACCACGCTGCAGGCGCTGTGCGCGCTGTACGACAACGCGAACTCCTTGCACACCAACGCGTTCGACGAGGCGATCACCACGCCGAGCGAATCGTCGGTGCGTCGCGCGATGGCCATCCAGATGATCATCAACAAGGAATGGGGCCTGTCGAAGAACGAGAACCCGCTGCAGGGCTCGTTCATCATCGACGAGCTGACCGACCTGGTCGAGGAGGCCGTGCTCACGGAGTTCGACCGGATCTCCGAACGCGGCGGCGTGCTCGGCGCGATGGAGACCGGTTACCAGCGCGGCCGGATCCAGGACGAATCGCTGCTGTACGAACGCAAGAAGCACGACGGCTCGCTGCCGATCGTCGGCGTCAACACGTTCCGCAACCCGAAGGCGGGGGAGGACGACGTCGAGGTGGAGCTGGCCCGCGCGACCGAGGACGAGAAGCAGTCGCAGTTGCGCAGGCTCGCCGATTTCCAGCAGGGGCACCGCGAGGAGGCCCAGCAGGCGCTGAAGGCGCTGCGCGACGCGGCCACCCGCGGCGGCAACCTGTTCGACGTGCTGATGGATGCCGCGCGGGTGTGCTCGCTCGGTCAGATCACCGAGGCGTTCTTCGAGGTCGGCGGCCAGTACCGGCGCAACGTCTGACCGTCACGCCCGGTCGGCGGCCAGCCGCCACATCGGGACGAGGACCCGGCCCTGCTCGTCGACGTCCAGCGAGTCGAGCGAGGTCGGGTCCGGTTTCTCGTCCGGGGAGACAGCGGAGACCGCGGCGATGAGGCCCTCGCGGCTCATCGCGGTGGTGTAGACGGCGGGTTCGAGCACGCTGATCGTCCAGCCGTTGCCGACCGTTTCGCGCAGATTCTGCTCGGTGATCCGGTACGGCACCGGGAAGTTCGCCGGTACCTCGTCGGAGAAGCAGAAGATGTTCAGCCGTGCGCCGGGCTTGGTCGCGCGCACGAGTGCCGCCACATACGCGTGCCGCTGTTCTTCGTCGAGGCAGTGGTAGAGCGCGCTGTCCAACACCGAGTCGAAGCGGCCTTCGTACCCTTCGAGGCGGGTTGCGTCGGCCTGGTCGAAGGTGACGTCCAGGCCGCGCTTCGCGGCAGTTTCGCGGGCCCGTGCGAGCGCGGTAGGCGCACCGTCGAGACCGGTTACCCGGTGTCCGCGGGACGCGAGGTACATCGCGTTTTCGCCGAAGCCGCACCCGATGTCGAGCACTTCGCCGTGGAATCCGCCGTCCGCTTCGAGCGCGACCACCGCGGGCTGCGGGCCGTCGATGTCCCACGGGACCTTCTCCCCGATCGGGGTCTTGCCTTGGTACATCTCCTCGAAGTCGACGTCCGTCACGTCCATCCGGAGCCTCCCTATTCAACGGGTGATGATTTAACGCTAGCGGACGGGACGGGTGATCTGTCAACAGCCGGCGGGAATACCTGCCCGATCCGCGGAGTAGAAGGAGGCATGGATTTCGGGATCTCGACGTTCGTGACCGACGAAGGCATCCGGCCCGACGTGCTGGGCGAGGCAGCGGAGGAGCGCGGGTTCGCGTCGCTCTTCCTCGCGGAGCACTCGCACATCCCGGCGAGCCGCGAAACGCCGTACCCCAGCGGAGGCGAGCTGCCGCGGGTCTACTACCGCACCCTCGACCCGTTCGTGGCGCTGACCGCGGCCGCGGTGAACACTTCCAACCTGGTGCTGGGCACCGGTGTCGCGCTGCTGATCCAGCGCGACGTCATCCACACCGCCAAGGAGGTGGCGTCGCTCGACCTGGTGTCGCGCGGGCGGGTCGTCTTCGGCGTCGGAGCCGGCTGGAACCGGGAGGAAATGGTCAACCACGGCACCGATCCGAAGACCCGCGGCGGGCTGCTGAACGAGCAGATCCAGGTGCTGAAGGAGATCTGGACGCAGGAGCAGGCCGAGTTCCACGGCAAGCACCTGGACTTCGACCCGTTCTTCGCGTGGCCGAAGCCGGTGCAGACGCCGCATCCGCCGATTTACGTCGGCGGCGCGAGCGACGCGGCGCTGAAGCGGCTGATCGAGCACGGCGACGGCTGGATCCCGAACCCGGCGGTGACGCCGGACGAGGTGCGCCGCGTGCGGCAGCGGCTGGCCGAAGCGGGGCGCGCGGACATGCCGTCGCAGCTCTTCGGCGGACCGGCCGACGCGGACGCGATCAAGCAGTACGCCGACGCCGGGCTGAACCAGTACGGGTTCATGCTGCCGACGCTGCCGGAGGCGGAAACGCTGGAGCTGCTGGACGAATACGCCCGCCTCGCCGCCGCTTTCCGAGCCGAGTGACGCGCCGTGAAGGGCTCCTTGAGGGAATCAGATTCCCCCAAGGAGCCCTTCACGGACCTTCAGCGGGGGAGGCCGAGCACGCGTTCCGCGGCGGCGGACAGCAGGACTTGCGTGGTGCCGCCCGCGATGGACAGGCAGCGGGTCAGCAGGAACTCTTGTGCCGCCGGGGTTTCCGCGACTAATTCCGGCTCGAGATCGAGGGCGAACTCGGCCGTTTCCTGCCGATGCCGTACCCCGAGCAGCTTCGCCACCGACGATTCCGCGCCCGGCCCGAGGCCGTCCAGCCGGCGCAGGGTGGCTCGCAGGTCGAGTACCGAGCACGCGCTGCCTTGTGCGATCAACGCGCCGAGCCGGTCGCGATCCACGTCCGCGGGCGCGGATTCCAGCAGTGCCTCCACGTTCTCGCCCACCGCCGAGCCGCGGCCCAGTGCGACGCGTTCATTCGCCAGTGTCGTGCGCGCGAGCTTCCAGCCCGCGCCGGGTTCGCCGACGACATCGGCGTCCGGAACGAACACGTCGTCCAGGAAGACCTCGTTGAAGACGCTCCGCCCGGTGATCTCGCGCAGCGGCCGCGTCGTGATTCCGGCTGCGTGCATGTCGACCAGGAAGTACGTGATTCCCTTGTGCTTAGGCACATCTGGGTCGGTGCGAGCGAGGCAGATCGCCCAATCCGCTTCGTGGGCGAGCGACGTCCACACCTTCTGCCCGGTCAGCAGCCACCCGCCGTCCGTCCGGCGCGCGACGGTGCGCAGCGACGCGAGATCCGAGCCGGCACCGGGTTCGCTGAACAGCTGACACCACGTCACCTCGCCGCGAAGGGTCGGCTTGGCGAAACGTTCGCGCTGGTCGTCGGTGCCGTGCGCGAGAATGGTCGGCACCGCCCAGCCGCCGATCACCAGGTCCGGCCGCCGGATGTCCGCCGCTGCCAACGCGGCGTCGATCCGCAGCTGCGTCGCCGCGTCCGCGCCCAGGCCGTAGGGCTCGGGCCAATGCGGGGCCAGCAATCCCGAGTCCGCGAGTGCGGTGCGGCGGTTTTCTTCCGGCAGCGCAGCGATTTCCGCGACCCGCCGCGTCACCTCGGCGTCCTCGCCGACCTCGACGCCGAGTGTCCGCCGCTTCCCGGCCAGCGCCAGGTCCGCGGCTCGCTTCCGCCAGCGCTGCGAACCGCCGAGCCACTGCCGCAACGCCAACGCGCGTCGCAGATACAGGTGCGCTTCGTGCTCCCAGGTGAACCCGATTCCGCCTAGTACCTGGATGCAGTCCTTCGCGTTCTCGACGGCAGCGTCCAACGCCACCGCCGCAGCGCTCGCGGCGGCCAGCGGATCGCCGACCGCCGAAGCCGCGTCCCACGCCAATGCCTCGGCCGCTTCGGTGCGGCACAGCATCTCCGCGCAGAGGTGTTTCACCGCCTGGAAAGCGCCGATCACCTGCCCGAATTGCTCGCGGACCTTGGCGTACTCGACCGCCGTCGTCAGGCACCAGCGCGCCACGCCCGCCGCTTCCGCGACCGCGAGCGTCGCCGCGAGATCGCGGACGTCCGGCAGGTCCAGGACCTCGCCCGGCACGTCGGCCTTCACGCGCCCCAGCGACCGGGAAAAGTCGAAGGGGGCCAACGGTTCCACCGCCTGCCCGGGCGGGGCCAGGACGTACTGTTCGCCGCGCGGCACGAGCAGCCACGACTCGGCGTCCGCGCCGGGTATGGTCGCCGATTCTTCCAACTGCACCGCGACCTGCGCGGTGCCGTCGGCGATCTCGGCGGCGAGTTCCTTCGAATGCTCCGCGAGCAACAGCCCGGCCAGCGCGGTGCTCAGCAGCGGCCCCGGCACCAGCGCTTCCGCCGCGGCTGCGAGCCCGGCCGCGAGATCCGCGACAGTCCCGTCCGCGCCGTTCACCGACGCCGGCAGCGCGATGCCAGTGAGGCCGAGCGCGGTGAACCCCTCCGGCAGGCTGGCACCAGTAGTTTCGGCCGCGCGCACCGCGCCGACGGGATCGTGCGCCGCCGCCCAGTCCCGCACGGCGGCGGCGAGCGCGGATTGTTCCTCGGTGAGCGCGACCGGCATCGGTCTCCTCCTCGCGGGGTACAGAGCTACTCGCGAGTGTAGAACGTGTTGCAGTTTTTCCGCCAGGCGGTCGAGAGTTGAACCTTTCTTCAGGGCAGGTACGCTAAGCCGGAAACTGGAACGAGTTCCGCAAGGCTGCTTGCGTGGCGACGGAGGGGAATGGCATGCCGGGGAAGGCGAAGACGCCGGCGAAAACGCGGGCGAACGGCCTCGGCGCGATGGGCGAGGAACTGGGCTCCGCGGCCCAGCGGGACCGCCGCCGCCGCATCATCGACGCGACGCTCTCGCTGGCCTCCAAGGGCGGCTACGACGCGGTGCAGATGCGCGCGGTCGCCGAGAAGGCCGACGTCGCGCTGGGCACGCTGTACCGGTATTTCCCGTCGAAGATCCACCTGCTCGTGTCGGGTCTGGCGCAGCAGTTCGAGGCCGCGCACGAGAAGATCCAGCGCAGCGCGATCCCCGGCGAGACCCCCGCCGAACGCCTGATGTTCGTGCTGGGCCGCAACACCCGCCTGATGCAGCGCGATCCGCACCTCACCGAGGCGATGGTGCGCGCGTTCATGTTCGCCGACACGTCCGCGGCCGCCGAGGTCGAGCTGGTCGGCCGGCTGATGGAGGACATGTTCGCGAGCGCGATGGGCATCGAGGACCCCACCGAGGCGGACCGCGACATCTTCCACGTGGTGGCCGACGTGTGGATGGCGAACCTGGTCGCCTGGGTGACCCGCCGCGCCTCCGCCGCCGACGTGGCCAGCCGCCTGGAGCTCTCCGTCCACCTGCTCCTGGACAAGTAGCCGTCCACGCCCCACCCGCAAACCGCAACCGCTGCACCCAACCATCGAGGCACCCAGCCCCTCCCCCGCACCCCGATACGAAGCCTCCCTGCGGTCTGGGGGTGCTTGTCAAGGCATCTTTCCCGCCTTGACAAGCACCCCCAGACCGTCAGCACAATCCAGCTTCGGGGTGCCCTACGCACCATTCACGGCAATGTCGCCGCCAGGCGACGAGCAGAATTGTCGGCCCCACCCGTTACCGTGCGTGGGTGGAGTTCGACCAGACCACCCAAGCCACCTACCTCCCCTCTGATCCCCCGCGAGAGGGAGTCCTGGCGCTGTGGGGCGACGAGATCGAGGGGGACACCCCGATCCAGCTCGTCCTGCCCGGCGGCGGGAAATTCGCCCGCACCGAGGTGGTGGCGCGGCTCGTGCCGCTGGCGAAGGCCATCCCGCGGCTGCTCGCCGTGCCGGATGAAACCAGTCCGGCGCTGGCGGCGTGGTCGGCGGTGGTCAACGCCGGGGTGAATCTCGTGGCGCGCGGGCGGTTGCGTCCGGCTGCCACCCCGAGCGGGCTGGGCACCTGGCGAGTGGGTCCGCTCGACGCGGCCGACGAAGAACTCCTGCGCGGGCTCGCGGCCGCGCTGCCGCCGGAAGCGCACGCGTTGCCGCTGTCCGGCGTCAAGCGGATCCGGCTGCACTCGCCGGAATCGCTGGTTCGCGCGGTGTGGGACGCGGCGGCGGACGTGCTGGTGCGCAGTCCGGCGGCGGCGGTCGGGTCCGGGGGAGGGGCGTTCGCGGAATCTCAGCCCACGCTGCTGGATCCGGACGGCGCGGCCTGGCTCACCGAGTTGGAAGCCCGCCGCCCGGACGGCGCGCAGCTGCTCCTGCGGATCGAAGCGACCGACGAGGAATTCTCCGGAGTCCTGGCCGTCCGCTCCACTCTCGAACCGAGCCTGGTCGTCGAAGCAGCCACTCTCTGGGACGCCCCGGAAGCGGTCTTGCACCGGCTGGGCGACCAGGTGGAAACGCAGCTTCTGCTCGGCCTGCGGCGAGGCGCCCGAGCGTGGCCGCCGCTGGGCCGGGTCCTGTCCGAACCGGCGCCCACCACGCTCCCGCTGTCCGACGACGAGGTCGTCGACCTGCTCGGCACCGGCGCCCGCGATCTGGGCGGCGCGGGCATCGAAGTCCTCTGGCCCAAGGATCTTTTCTCCGGCGAGGTGCGGGCGAAGGCGAGCGTCACGCAGTCCCCGGCGAGCGAAGCCGGTCCCGCGTTCCCGCTCAACGGCCTGCTGGAATTCCGCTGGCGGCTCAGCCTCGGCGGCAGCGAACTCACCGACGAGGAGGTAGCGGCGCTCGCCGAGGCCAAACGTCCGCTGGTCCGGCTGCGCGGCCAGTGGGTGAAACTCGATCCCGCTCTGCTGGCGCGGATGCGGGCACGGCGGTCGCGGCTCACCGGAGCCGAAGCGTTGGCCGCGGCTCTCACCGGCGAACTGGAGGTCGACGGCGAACGAGTCGAGTTCGCGCCGCAACCGGCGTTGTCCGGGCTTGCCGAACGCCTGCGGCAAAGGGAGCCCGCGCCCGTCGCGGAACCGGAAGGACTCACCGCCACCCTGCGTCCGTATCAACGTGCCGGTCTGGGCTGGCTTGTCGCGATGACCGAACTCGGCCTTGGCGCCTGCCTCGCCGACGATATGGGGCTGGGCAAGACAATCCAGCTCATCGCCTTGCACCTGCACCGCCGCGCGCGGGCAGCGGGGCCGACGCTCGTGCTGTGCCCGACGTCGTTGCTGGGCAACTGGGAACGGGAGTTCGGCAAGTTCGCCCCCGACGTGCCGGTGCGCCGGTTCCACGGCGGCGGACGGCACCTCGACGACCTGGCCCCGGACGAGGTCGTGCTGGCCACGTACGGGGTGCTGCGCCGGGACCGGGAGCTGCTGTCCGAAGTGGACTGGGGCATGGTCGCCGCGGACGAGGCGCAGCATGTCAAGAACCCGTTGTCCGCCACGGCGAAAGAGCTGCGACAGGTGCCGGCGGCGGCCCGCGTGGCGCTCACCGGCACGCCCGTGGAGAACCGGCTCACCGAATTGTGGTCGCTGCTCGACTGGACCACGCCGGGGCTGCTCGGCCCGCTGGAGAAGTTCCGCCGCACCGTCGCGCGGCCGATCGAACGGGACCGGGACGAGACGGTCACCGGAAGGCTCGCCGCGACGGTCCGGCCGTTTCTGTTGCGCCGCCGCAAAACCGACCCGGACATCGCACCGGAACTGCCCCGCAAAACCGAGACCGACCGGTACGTTCCGCTCACCGCTGAGCAGACCACGTTGTACGAGGCGGTGGTCCGGGAGAACCTCGCGCAAATCCGGGAGGCGCAAGGGGTGCAGCGGCGCGGCCAGGTGCTGAAGCTGCTCACCGAACTCAAGCAGATCTGCAACCATCCGGCGCACTACCTCAAGGAAAGCGCCGGAGTGCTGACCGGACGGTCGGGGAAGCTCGCCGCGTTCGAGGAACTGCTGGACGTCATCCTCGACGAGGGCGAGAGCGTGCTGGTGTTCAGCCAGTACGTGCGGCTGTGCCGGTTGCTGGAGAGGCGGCTCGCCGAACGCGGGCTGCCCACCGCGCTGCTGTCCGGAGAAGCCGGGCCGAAGCAGCGCGACGAGATGGTGGCGGCGTTCCAGTCCGGCGAGGTGCCGGTGTTCCTGTTGTCGCTGAAGGCGGGCGGGGTCGGGCTCAACCTCACCCAGGCCACCCACGTGATCCACTACGACCGCTGGTGGAACCCGGCGGTGGAGGACCAGGCCACCGACCGCGCGTACCGGATCGGCCAGGACCGGCCGGTGCAGGTGCACCGGCTGATCGCGGAGGGCACGCTGGAGGAACGCGTCGCCGCGGTGCTGGAAACCAAGCGCGGGCTGGCCGACGCGGTCGTCGGGGCGGGGGAGGACTGGATCACCGAACTGTCCGACGACCAGCTCGCCGACCTCGTCCGGCTCGGGAGCGCCTGATGCCGCCGCGGCGGACGTTCGGGCAGCGGTGGTGGGGCCGGGCGTGGGTGGAAGCGCTGGAGCAGCGCGCCAAACTGGACCCGAACCGGCTGCCGCGCGGGCGGACGTACGCGCGCAAGGGCGTCGTGGACCAGCTGGCGATCAGCGCGGGCGAGATCACCGCGTGGGTGCGCGGAAGCCGCCCGGATCCGTACCGCGTCGCCATCCGGATGCGCCAGTTCAGTGCGGAGGAGTGGGAGAAGCTGCTCGACGTCGCCGGTCGCCGGCTCGGGCACGCCGCCGCGTTGCTCGACGGCGAGCTGCCGGAGGAACTGGCCGTCCAGTCGCGCGAGGCCGGGGCCGATTTGCTGCCCGGTCCCGGCGATCTGCGGCCGCGGTGTTCCTGCCCGGACAGCGCGAATCCCTGCAAGCACGTGGCGGCGGTGTACTACCTGGTCGCCGACGAGGTGGACGCCGATCCGTTCGTGCTGTTCACCCTGCGCGGCCGGGGCCGGGACGAGGTTTTGGCTCAGCTGCGCGAATTGCGGACCCCCAGCGCCGCTCGGCCGGCTCGCGCGCCGGAGGTCGGCCTGACGCCGAAAAAGGCGTACTCGCGGCGGATCGCGCCGCTGCCGCCGTTGCCCGCCGTCCCCGGCGAGCCCGGTCCGCCCGCGGTGCTCGACCTCGATCCGCCCGCTCGCTCAGGCCTGACGTCCGCCGCCCTCGCCGCACTGGCGGCCGATGCCGCGTCGCTCGCCCTCGACCTGCTGCAGACGCGAGATGCCTTGGCGGACTTGACTTTCGCCGAGGACCTGGCCCGCCGCGCCGCCCGGCCGGGTGCGGACGTGTTCGGGCTGGCCGCTGCCGCGGAGGTCGCGCCGTCGGAGCTGATCGTGTCGGCGCAAGCCTGGCGGGAAGCGGGCCGGACCGGACTGGCGGCGCTGCGGGACGTGTGGAATCCCGGGCCTGGCCCGTTGGCGGTGGCGCGCGCGGAACTGGCGGAATTGCCAGGGGAGGTGAAGGTATGGCGCAACCGGGTGACGGCCGGGCCGGTGCAGCTGCGGTACGGACGGGACGGCCGGTGGTACCGCTTCGTGCGCGTCGCGGGGCAATGGTGGCCGGACGGGCCTCCGGCTGAGCAGCCGGTCGATCTCGCCTATCCCGCGGAGGACGCCAGCACGAGCTGAAACGAGACGGTCCGTGTCGTTGTGTGCTGCGGTCTGCACCGCGACGGGTGATCGCCGGAAGCGGGCGACCGGGTGCTGGCGACCGTCCGCACGCCGGAACACCGGAACGTCGTGAAGCACCTGCTCGACGTGCGCAGCCGGGCAGCTGCGCGGTGTCATCCGGCCGCTCGTTTTGCTCGAAAGGAAAATGACCTGTCTCCTGGCCACCTGTCTGGCACAGTGCGGCGATGACTCGCGATGAACCCGCAGCCGCTGGGCGCGAGCAGGGAGCCGGGGTGCGGTCCGAACCCCGCAGGTGGGCGCAGCAACGCCCGTTCCTGCTCGACCTCTGCCGAGCTTGGAAAGCCGACCTCGAAACCCGCGGCCTGGCGCGGAGCGTCGTCGTGGAGCTCTACCCGGAATCGGCGCGTGCACCGACCACCCCGTGGGACTGGTGGCTTTCCTTCGACCTCGACGGCACCGAGTTCGATGCCCTGGTCGTCCCCGATCACTCCGTAGCCGTCTTCGAAGACAGCACCGGCGTTTTCGACGATCACGTCAAGCTCGGCGACGTTCCCGCCTACCTGGAGCGCAGGATGAAGGAGTCCCGGTCAGCTCCGGCCTGAGTCGGTCCCTCGAAGCTCGACACGGTGCCCTCTGTCGTGCGGCGTGACTTGGGTTGTCGGTCGCGGTGTCGCGGAGTTCGGTCACGTCGCCGCTCGCCTCGAGCGCAGGCTAAACCGGTCAGCTCCCAGCTGACTCCGTCCCCCGAAGTTCCACGCAGCATCCGCCGTCGCGTGGCGTGACTCGGGCCGTCGACACGCCCGGCACCTGCAGGCCTTCCACGACCCCGCTCAGGAACCGGTCCGTCATCCCGCACACCAGGTCCGGCGCGCGGCCCGCCAGCGGCTGGAATGGGCAGTTCCGCAGTCGCAGGCACACCGGCGTCTCGCGGTTCGGTTCGAAACCGTGGCGGGCCAGGACCGTGCTCGTCAGCGTCAGCCCGCGTTCCGTGCCCAGCCTGCCCGGCCGGGAGCGTTCGCGTTCGGCCGCGCCGGCCGCGGCACCGTGCCGTCCGGCCTCGCGCAGGGCGGCGTCCCGGGCCGGTTCCCCGGGGGCCGCCGACGCGACCGCGTCCACCAGGATCGCGGCCAGGACGTCCGGGTGCCGGGGCGGGATGGTGATCGCGAAGTCGGTCGCCGCCGGTTCGTAGACCTTCGGGGCGCGGCCCACCTTGCGGACGCCGCCGACGGTCTCGTAGCGGGCGCGCAGGAGGCCGGCCGTCACGAGTTTGTCCAGGTGGAACGCGGCCAGCTTGCGCGAGATGCCGACCGCCGCGGCCGCCTCCTCGCGCGTCACCGGGCGGCCTGCGTCGCGGATGAAGGCGTACATCCCCCGGCGCAGGTCCTCGTCCAGCGCCGCTACCGCGCGGATGGTCGCCAGGTCGCTCGTCACCCACCCACGATAACGCCCAGCGAGGTTCCCCGAACCCGCCACCTGGCTTGTTCACCTGGTCACATTGACTCCACCGGGCAATAAGACAAAGATTTATCGGCGAAACCCTGTCCCGCCGCCCCCGAAGCCCGAGGATCGCCCATGCAGTCGTCCGGAACCGCCCTCCGCGTCGTCCACGAGCCCGTCCCCGGCTTCGACCTGGCCGCGGCCGAAACCGCGGCGGGCGACTTCCTGCGCGCGCTCGGCATCAGCCTCGATTCGGAGAGCCTGCGCGGCACCCCCGGCCGGATGGCCCGCGCGTACGCCGAGCTGTTCACGCCGCGCTCGTTCGACCTCACCACGTTCCCCAACGACGAGGGCTACGACGAGCTGGTGCTGGCCCGCGACATCCCGGTCCGGTCGGTCTGCGAACACCACCTGCTGCCGTTCACCGGGGTCGCGCACGTCGGGTACCTGCCGGGCGAGCGGATCCTCGGGCTGTCGAAGCTCGCGCGCGTGGTCGAGCATTTCGCGTGCCGTCCGCAGGTGCAGGAGCGGCTGACGAAGCAGATCGCGGGCTGGCTCGGCGACCAGCTGTCGCCGAAGGGCGTCGGCGTGGTGATCGAGGCCGAGCACACCTGCATGACCCTGCGCGGCGTGCAGGCGACCGGCTCGTCCACGGTCACGTCCACCCTGATGGGCACCCTCCGCGAGGACGCCCGCTCGCGTCAGGAGTTCTTCTCGCTGACCGGCGTCAACGCCTGAGCGTGCGCCCAGTCGAGGAAATGCTCGACGCCGCGCACCACGTGCGTGCTGCGGATTGACGGGAACACGTCGAACGCGTGCTGCGCGCCGGCGAGTTCCGCGTACGCCACCGGATGGGCGGATTTGGCGCGCAGCCGGGCGACGAACTCCCGCGCCTCCGCGACCGGCACGAGCGAATCGTGCTTGCCGTGGATCACGAAGAACGGCGGCGCGTCCTCGGCGACGCGGTCCATCGGGGACGCGGCGAGGTAGTCGTCCATCCGGTGCTCCGGGGCGAACACCCGCCGCGCCATCAGGCTTTCCAGCCGGTAGCGGCTTTCCGCTTCGCCGGTCGACGCGGCGATGTCGTACACGCCGTAGTGCGGCACGCAGGCCTGTACGCTCGTGTCCGCCTCCTCGAATCCGGGCTGCAGCGCCGGATCGTTCTGGCTCAGCGCGAGCAACGCGGCGAGATGCCCGCCCGCCGAACCGCCGGTGACCGCGACGAACCGCGGGTCGCCGCCGTACTCGGCGATGTGCTCGCGGATCCAGGCGAGCGCTTGTTTGGCCGCGACGATGTGCGCGGGCCAGCGCGAGGCGGGGGAGAGCGGGTAGTTGATAGCCACGCAGACCCAGCCGCGGCGGGCGAGGTGGCGCATCAGCGGCAGACCCTGCTGTTCCTTGTTGCCGATGGTCCACGCGCCGCCGTGGATCTGCAGCAGGACCGGTGCGTCCCGGACCGTCTCGCGCGGACGGTAGACGTCCAGCAGGAACCGTTTGCCGCCAGGGGCGTACGCGACATTCCGGTCGCGCACGACGTCCGGCTCGTGCATCCGGAACGGCATCAGCAGGCGTCCCCACGGCGTCGAGAAGTCCGAAGGGTTCTCGAGGTGGTCCCGGTAGTCCTCGCCGAGCGCTTCGACGAGCGCGGCCTCGACCTCGAGGCGCGCCTTCAGCGAGGTTCCGATGAGCGACGCGAAACCGGCCGCGGACAGCCCGGCCAAAGCCAGCCCGACCCGGTCGCCTCGGCGGCGTACCCCGTGGCGCGCGACGTGCTGCGCGGTGTCGGCCGCGGTGAGCGCGAGCAGGTGCGGCGCGAGTTCGCCGGTGAGCCAGCCGGCGAAGAACACCGGGATCGAGGTCGGCCGCGGTTTCGGCGGACGCAAGGCGAGCGCGGCGAGGCCGAGCTGCGCCGCCCGGCGGGTCACGAAGTCCGGTTTCACCTGCCCGATGCTACCTCCGCCGAGCGCCCCGGCCCGGGTTCTGCCTTACGCTGGAAGACATGCAGCGACTGAGCGGGCTGGACGCGAGCTTCCTCTACCTGGAGACGCCCTCGCAGGTCCTGCACGTCTGCGGCCTGCTCACCCTCGACGGCTCGACCATGCCCGGCGGCTACGCGTTCGGGGAGTTCAAGCGCCGCCTCGCCGAACGCGTCGCGGTGATCCCGGCGTTCCGCCGCAAACTCCACAATCCGCTCTGGAACCTGAACCATCCGGTGTGGGTCGAGGACGAGGATTTCGACCTCGACAATCACGTGCACCGGATCGGCCTCCCGGCACCGGGCGACGACCGCGAGCTCGCCGAGATGTGCGCGCACATCGCCGGGCAGCGGCTGGACCGTTCGCATCCGCTGTGGCAGCTGTACGTGATCGAAGGACTGTCGGACGGACGGCTGGCGGTGCTGCTGAAAATGCACCACGCGAGCGTCGACGGCGTCGGCGGGGCCAGCCTGATCGGCTACCTCGCCGGGCTCGAACCCGACGCGCCGCTGCCGGAGCTGCCCGCCGGCGAACAGCACAACGACGGCCTGCCCACCCGGCTGCGACTGCTGCGCGAGAGCGCCGATTCGCTGCTGCACCGGCCGTTCGAGATCGCCCGGCTGCTGCCGGAGCTGCTGGAACTGGTCCCGCGGTGGCTCGGAAAAGCATTGCGCGGCAAGGGGATGCCGGTGCCGTTCACCGCGCCGCGGACCTCGCTGAACGGCACCATCACCGGACACCGTTCAGTCGCGTTCGCGCAGCTGGACCTGGATGCGGTGAAGCAGGTGAAGAACGCGTTCGGCGTCACCGTGAACGACGTGGTGCTGGCGCTGGTTTCCGGCGCCCTGCGGCAATTCCTGCTGAGCCGAGGCGAACTGCCGGGCGACCCGCTGGTGGCGACGGTTCCGGTGTCCGTGCACGAACGCACGGAACGCGACCGCGGCAGCAACCGGGTGTCCGCCTTTTTCGCTTCGCTGCCCACTCATTTGCCGGATCCGGCCGCGCGCGTGTTCTTCCTGGCCGAGGCGAACCGGCGGGCGAAGGACCACCATTACGACATCGACGCCGACATGCTCGCCGACTGGGCCCAGTTCTCCCCGGCGACGGTGTTCGGGCTCGCCGTGCGCGCGTATTCGGCGCTGCGGCTGGCCGAACGGCATCCGGTGGTGCACAACCTGATCATCTCGAACGTTCCCGGCCCGCCGATGCCGCTGTATCTGCTGGGTGCGCGGATCACCGGGCTGTACCCGCTGGGGCCGGTCTTCCACGGGGCGGGGCTCAACATCACGGTGCTGTCGAACGACGGCAAGGTGGGGGTCGGGTTGCTCGGGGCCAAGGAATTGGTGAAGGATCTGTGGCCGCTGGCGGACGCGTTGCCGGAGGCGCTGGACGAGCTGAGCAAGGCCGCGCCGGTGTGACCGGGGGCTAGGAGCACTGCAGCATCGCGGCCCGGCAGTCGGAGTCCATCGTGCTGGCCAGCGCTGTGGCTCCCTCGAAATCGTGATTCTCGAAACCGCTCGCGACGATCCGGATCTTGCCGCGTACCCGGCTGGTGGCCGCCTCGTCGGCGGCCCGGTCGAACTCGGCGGCGTAACCGCGGAGTTCGGCCGCCGCCGACCGGGCGTCGGCGGGCCCGGCGGTGTCGTTCTCAGACGTTTCAGACATCGCCCCCATCCGGAGAGCCATGCTGTCAGCTTTCGCCCGTTTGGTCACCCTCCGCCGCGACGGTGCCGTTGCTTCGCCGTGTGCGGGATGTCGGCGAATTTCAGCGTCGCGCGCAGGCTGCGCACCGCCCGGTCCAGCCGCAGCAAGGCGACCTGCGAGAGTGTGAACAGCTCGTCCACGTTCCACGCCCGTCCGGCGGCGGCGAGCACCACGGTGTCCGGCGCGCCGCCCAGCACACGGCCGCGATCCAATGTGGACACTTTATCGGCCAGCTGCGCCAACGCTTCCGGCTCGTCGTGCAGAGCTTCGGCGGACACTAATGCTTGGGTGTAGAGGTGGCTCGCCGCGGTGGCGCGACCCAGCCATTTGACGTGGATCAGCTCGTCGCCAGGCCCCAGCAAATCGCACAGCTCGAACCGCGGATGCAGGGGAGTGCTCGCGAAGTCCTTGTCCAGGCAGAGATATCCCGGCGCGAGAGCGGCGACTCGCTGGCAGTACCGGTGCTCGTCATCGGGTTGCCCGCTCGGTTTCCACGTGACCTCTGGCCAGACATGCTTGCGTGCCAGCAGATCGCGCACCTGATCGCGCATCTGTGCCACATAAGTCTCGCCGATCCGGTACCAGCGCGACTGGTGGTAGACGTACCGCGTGTGCTCGACAGTCGTCTCGAACACCAGCCAGCGAGCGGCGGGCAGCGGTGCTCCGGTCGGTTCCGTACCCGCCTCGTCGGCGCACGTCGTGATGCGGCCCGCCCGCAGGGCTTTCAGCCGCCGCTCAACGGGAATCCCGCCGAGCCGCGTGGTCAGGTGCTCCAGTTCCAGGCGGCCGGGGACGTGGATCGGGCCGCCGGGGCCGAGGCCGGTGATCCGGAAGGAACCGGCGTTCTCCGCGTCGTTCGCGGCGCTGGACGGCCACGCCAGGCCGAGCGCGTCGCTGCCGCCGAGTGCTTCGGCGAGTTGCCGTTCGAGTTCGGGCACGAGCGGATGGTGCCGGTCCATCGGGCGGGTCTGGGAAATGAACCGCAGTGCGGAATCCTCGTCCGGTTCGTCGACCACGGCTCCGACCGCGTCGAGGTCGGCCAGGAACGCCTCGGGATCCTTGGCCAGCGGCGCCCACAGCGAGGTGCCGACGCGGATGCGGTAGCGCTTGCCGGTCACCCGGCCGTAGGTCAGGTCCGTGAGATCCGCCGAACCGGCGAGCCGGTGCACGAGATCGCCGTACGGTTCGAGCCGGAATGCGGACAGGTCGCCGCCGCCCGGAATGGAGACTTGCGTGGCCCGCGCGGAAATGTCCAGCGCGGCGCTCGCGACCAGGCCGAGGTCGAACGGGTCGAGCCGGCGGATTCCGAAGCGCAGCCCGAAACCCTGCTCGACGTGTTCGTCGTTGAGCACGAGATGGCCCGCGCCCCAGGTGACCGCGTAGGTCCACGGCGGGCGCGGCACGAGCAGCACGGCGAAGGGCAGCGTCGAGGGCAGGTCGAGCGGACCGCCGCCGAGCGCTTCGGCGTGCTGCAGCCATTGCGGGGCCTCGGTGCGGAACGCGCCCGCGACGAGCCGGCCGCGCGTGCCGGGCAGGTCGACCGGGCGGTCGGCGCTGATCTGTTCGGGGGAGAGCGGGGTCAGCAGGTCGGTTTCCGCCGCGGAGCCGTCGAGACGGAAGAGGGACGCCGGACGGCTGGGGGCAGGCATGACCACCACCGAAGGAAGGAATTCCGGGACGTCCGATCAGCCTAGGAGCCGCGTCGGTCCAGCCGGTTAATCACGGAGCGCGAATGGCGTGCGAAATGGTGAAATTCCGCTGAATCACCCATTCACGGGACGCGCGCACGGCCGATGATAGGGTTTCCTTTCGGGATGCGCCACAGCGGGTTGTGCGAGGGTTTTGCGAGGCCAGGCAACGGTCAGGTGATCCCGTGATGGCCGTTTACTGGACGCGGAATGGCGATTCAGATAAATCGCTCCGCCGCCGCGAAAGAACCTGTTCGCCGGGCACGACTGGGCTGTCCGAGGCGATTTCTCCGCGTTGTGGTGACCTACCGTGAGCGATTCGCCGGGCGCGCGCGGCGGCGAATGGGCTGGCCGGGTCGGCGGCCCGCCGCGGGGCGGTTCGCGCTGCCGCGCGTGCCCGACTACCCTGGCTGAGTCGTTTCCGGTCGGCCCGCCTGCGGGGGCAGCATGATGACAGTCCCGATGTTCGCGCACGGCGACCGTCTCACGCGTCGGGACCTGGAGACGATCTCGGATGAACACCGCCGGTACGAACTGGTGGACGGGACGCTTCTGGTGAGCCCGTCCCCGCGTCCGCTGCATCAGCGGGTGGTCGCGCGCCTCCTGGCCGCGCTCACCCCGGTCTGCCCTGCCGACTGCGAGGTCCTCCCCGCGCCGGTGGACGTGGTGCTCGACGAGTTCACCGTGATGATCCCGGACGTCGTGGTCGGCCGGCGCGAGACGTTCACCGAACGCGCGCTGGTCGGCGTCCCGGTGCTGGCGGTCGAGGTGGTCTCGCCGTCGAGCAGGCACATCGACCGCTTCCTGAAGCCGGCCCGCCTCGCGCTCGCCGGCTGCCCGTACTACTGGGTGATCGAGCCGAACGAGCCGACGCTGAGCTGCTACCGCCTGGCGGACGGCGAATACGTGCTGGACGGAGAGGCGACAGGCGACGAGGTCGTGCGGCTTGAGGTGCCGTACCGGATGGAGCTTCGTCCGGCGGATCTGGTGTCGACGTACTAGGACCTCGTGAGTGGCGATCACGGTTCTAACCGGCATTGCCACTCACGACTGCTAGGCCGAGTCCGGGATCTCCGCCGCCCTCTCCTGTACGCCGATCGCTGCCTGTACCGAAGTGCACGCTGCCATCAGCGCGGCCACGAACTGGTCCGCCGCGAAAACACACGCGGTATGTCCCGCCGGGATCTCGTACGTCGCCGCATCGGCGATCCGTCGCGCGAGACTCCGCTGGTGCGCCGGAGCGATGAACCCGTCCCGCGAGGTCACCACGACCGCTGTCGGCAGGGTGAGGGTGTGCAGCCACGGTGTCGAATCGAAGCGGCCGATCTCGTCCAGTGCGACCGCGATCGCCCAGGGGCTCGTCGAGCGGAATTCCTCCAGTGCCCACCGGTGGTCCTCCAGCCGGGCGAGGCGTGCGCGGCGGGGTTCGCCGGGGACCAGGCCGATACGCGCTTGGTCGCGCAGGAGGTGGAGCGTGCGGCCGAACAGGTCGAGCGCCACGCGTTGCCGGATGCCTCGGCGGAAGTTGCTCGCCGTCGAGCACAGGACCAATCCGGTGACCCGCTCCGGGAAGCGGTGGGCGGTCAGCTGGCCGACCATGCCGCCCATCGAGTAGCCCGCGACCATGAACCGGCCGATCCCCAGCGCGTCCGCGACCGCCGCCACGTCGTCCGCGCAGTCTTCGAGGCTGAACTCCTGCGAGCGGATGCCCTGGCCGTGCCAGCGCTGGTCGAACACCACGACCCGGTGGTTCTTCGACAGCCGCTCCAGCGCGGGATACCAGGTGAGCAGCCCGGTGCAGGCCACCGAGTGCAGCAGGATCACCGCGGGCGCGTGCCGCGGGCCGACGTCCACCACGACCGTTTGGCCCCGGCCGGGCAGCGACAGCGGCTTCGGATCCGGGACGCCCGCGGTGGACGGGATGGTCGCGAGCTTCCGCGTTGCTTGCCAACCGACGTCGCCCAGCGCTGATTTGAGAACTTGTTCCGCACCCACGTCGGCGTGCCGCCCCTCTCCGCTCGCCCGGTCGATCCACAGCCCGGCCCCGGGTTCTGGGGGTTGCCGAGCCAGCCCATACCGGCTAACAATAGAACGTGTTCCACCTAGGTGGAAGGAGACCGGAGTGGACTTCACCCCCGACGATACGCAGGGCGAGATCGCCTCGCTCGCCGCGCAGGTGCTCGGGAAGGCCGACGAACCCGCGGACCAGTGGAAAGCGCTGGCCGACGCGGGCCTGCTCGCCCTGCCCCTGCCCGCCGACCTCGGCGGCGACGGGCTCGGCGTCGGCCACGTCGGCCCGGTGCTCACCGAGGTGGGCCGGGCCGCGGCGGCCGTGCCCGCGTACGCCGTGCTGGCGCTCGGGATCCTCCCGATCGAGGCGCTCGGCACCCCGGCGCAGCGCGCCGAGTTCCTGCCGCCCGCGGCAGCGGGGGAGACCATTCTCACTGCCGCCTTGCACGAACCGTCCGCGCCGCTGACCTCCCTCCCCGGGACCAGCGGGGCGGCGGCGGACGGCGCGTGGGCGGTCACCGGCGTCAAGACGCACGTGCCGTACGCGGCGGAGGCAGTGCGGATTCTCACGCCGATCGCGTTGCCGGGCGGCACCGGTGTCGCGCTCGTGGATCCGCGCGCGGACGGGGTCGAAGTGCTGCCCGCGTACAACGCGACCGGGACGCCGGAATACACCGTGCGGTTCGACGGTGCCCGGGTGAGCGAAGCGGACTTCCTGCGTGACCGTACGGCCGGGCATGCAGTGCAGACGCTGCACCGTTACGCGTTGGCCGGAGCAGTCGCGCTCGGCGACGGGCTGCTCGCCGGAGCGCTGGCGTTGACTGCCCAGCACGTCGGCGAGCGCACGCAATTCGGCCGTCCCCTCGCGACTTTCCAAGCGGTGGCACAGCAAATCGCGGACGTCTACGTCGCTTCCCGCACCGTGCACCTGGCCGCGGTGTCGGCGGTATGGCGGCTGGCGTCCGGCTTGGACGCGGACACCGAACTGGACATCGCCGCGTACTGGCTGACCGAGGAAGCGCCGTCCGCGCTGGCGATCTGTCATCACCTGCACGGCGGCGTCGGCGTCGACCGCACCTACCCGCTGCATCGGTATTCCTCGGCGGTGAAGGACCTCGGCCGCGCGATCGGGGGAGCAGCGCACCGGCTCGGCCGGCTGGGCGAACGAGTGGCGGGGTGAGCATGCACATCGAACTGACGGCCGCACAACAGGAACTGCGGGCGCAACTGCGCGAGTACTTCGCGGGCCTGCTGACCGCCGACGAGCGCCGGGCGTTGCTGCGGGAGCGGCACGGCCAGGTGTACCGCGACGTCGTGCGCCGGATGGGCCGCGACGGGAAGCTCGGCGTCGGCTGGCCCAAGGAGTACGGCGGCGGCGGTTTCGGCGAGATCGAGCAGCACATCTTCGTCGACGAAGCCGCTCGCGCGGACGTCCAGCTGCCGTCGGTGACGCTGCAGACGGTCGGGCCGACGTTGCAGGCCTTCGGCACCGAGGAACAGAAGGCCCTGTTCCTGCCGAAGATTCTGGCCGGGGAGGTGCATTTCGCCATCGGGTACACCGAGCCGGAAGCCGGGACGGACCTCGCCTCGCTGCGCACGCGCGCGGTGCGCGACGGCGACGATTACGTGATCAACGGCCAGAAAATCTTCACCACCGGCGGGCACGACGCGGACTACGTCTGGCTCGCCGTGCGCACCGACCCGGACGCGCCGAAACACAAGGGCATCTCGATTCTCATCGTGGACACCCGCGACCCCGGCTATTCGTGGACGCCGATCATCACCTGCGACGGCGCGCACCACGTCAACGCGACCTTCTACGAAAACGTCCGCGTGCCGGCCAACATGCTGGTGGGAGAGGAAAACCGCGGCTGGCGGCTGATCACCACGCAACTCAACCACGAGCGCGTGATGCTCGGTCCGGCCGGGCGGATCGGCGGCCTGCACGACCGCGTCTGGGCGTGGGCGGCGGCGCGCCGGACCCCGGACGGCACGGCGCTGCTCGACCTTCCGGACGTGCGCGCGGTGCTGGCCGAGACGTTCGCGGTCGCGCGGGTCAACGAACTGCTGAACTGGCAGGTCGCGGCGGCAGCGGCGCACGGGTCGGTCGAGATCGCCGACGCGTCGGCGACGAAGGTGTTCTCCTCCGAGCGGATCCAGCGGATCGGGCGGCTGCTGGAGGAGCTGGTCGGACGGCACGGCGACCTCGCCGACCCGGACACCGCGGAACTCGCCGAATGGCTCGACGTGCTGGCGAAACGGAACCTGGTGCTGACGTTCGGCGGGGGCGTCAGCGAGATCCAGCGCGAACTGATCGCCTCCGCCGGACTGAACCTGCCGAGGGTGCCGCGATGACGATCGAGGAAGCCGCCGCGAAAATCGCCGCACAGGGCGAAAGCGCGCCGAGGTACGCGCGCGATCCGGTGAACCAGGCGATGGTGAACAACTGGGTCGAGGCGATCGGCGACGCCAATCCGGTCTACACCGACGAGGAGTTCGCCGAGACGAGTGTCCACAAGGGACTCGTCGCGCCGCCGGCGATGGCGCAGGTGTGGACGATGCCGGGGCTGCACGGCGTGCGCGGCGACGACGACCCGCTCGGCGCGATCCTCACCGTGCTCGACGAGGCCGGGTATACGTCCATTGTGGCCACCAACTCCGAGCAGACCTATCACCGCTACCTGCGGCCCGGCGAGCACGTTTCGACCACGAACCTGCTGGAGGACGTCACCGGCCCGAAGCGCACCGGGCTCGGCGAGGGCTGGTTCGTCACCACCCGGACGAATTGGTACGTCGACGGGGAACTGGTGGCGGACATGGTGTTCCGCGTGCTGAAGTTACGTCCGCGCGAACCGGAACCGCCGCCGTCGCCCGTGCTGCGGCCGGTGATCAGCCACGACACCAAGTTCTTCTGGGACGGCCTGCGCGAGGGCGAACTGCGCATCCAGCGCTGGGGCGACGTGCTGCGCCATCCGCCCGGCCCGATGCCGCCGGACGGATCTCTCGACACGGTTCCGGACTACGTCGTCGCCAGCGGCCGCGGAACGGTCTACAGCTTCGTCGTGCACCACCATCCGGCGGTGCCGGGCAAGCGGTTGCCGTTCGTGGTCGCGCTGGTGGAACTCGAGGAAGGCGTGCGGGTGATGGCCGAACTGCTGGACGCCGAACCGGACGAGGTCCACATCGGACTCCCGGTGACCGCCGCGTTCGTGCGCGTCGACGACGAATTGACCCTGCCCGCGTGGAAGGTGGCGCGATGACTGCCGCAGTCGGCACCGAACTGCCGCCGATGGTGCTCGAGGCGACTCCGACGTTCGTGATCAGCACGGCGCTGGCGACCCGGGATTTCCAAGACGTGCACCACGACCGGGACGCCGCCGTCGCGCGCGGGTCAAAGGACATCTTCCTGAATATTCTCACCGACACCGGGCTCGTGCAGCGGTACGTGAGCGAATGGGCCGGTCCGCAGGCGCTCATCCGCTCGATCAAGATCCGGCTCGGCGTGCCGTGCTACGCCGGGGACACGCTCACTTTCACCGGCCGGGTCACCGCCCGCGACGGTGCCGACCTCGAACTCGAAGTGTCCGCTATGGACAGTCTGGGCGCGCACGTGACCGGCACGGTTTCGCTGACGCTGCCGCGGGAGGACGCATGACGTTCACCGGGACCACCGCCATCGCCGGGATCGGCGCGACGGAGTTCTCCAAGGATTCCGGACGCAGCGAGCTGCGGTTGGCGGCCGAGTGCGTGAGCCACGCATTGGCGGACGCCGGGCTGACTCCGTCCGATGTGGACGGAATGGTGTCGTTCACCATGGACGGCAACGCGGAAATCGCGCTCGCCCGCGAACTGGGCATCCCGGAGCTGACATTCTTCAGCCGGGTGCATTACGGCGGCGGCGCGGCGGCGGCGACCGTGCAGCAAGCGGCGATGGCGGTCGCCAGCGGGATCGCCGACGTCGTGGTGGCGTACCGGGCATTCAACGAACGGTCCGGCATGCGGTTCGGGCGGGTGTCGGCGGCCGCGGCCCAGCAGGTGAACACCTCCGGTGTGGACAATGCGTTCCACTACCCGATGGGCATCGCGACCCCGGCCGCGACGGTGGCGATGGTCGCGCAGCGGTATCTGCACGAATACGGGGCCACCAGCGAGGATTTCGGCAAGATCGCGGTCATCGACAGGGCGCACGCGGCGACCAACCCGAACGCCTGGTTCCACGGCCGGCCGATCACGCTGGAGGAGCACCAGGCCTCGCGCTGGGTCGCGGAACCGTTGCACCTGCTCGATTGCTGCCAGGAAAGCGACGGCGGCGTCGCACTGGTGATCACCAGCCTCGAACGCGCGCGCGACCTGCGGCAGGAACCGGTCGTGGTTTCGGCGGCGGCGCAGGGGAGCGGACCGGACCAGTACGTGATGACCAGCTACTACCGCGACGATCTCGCCGCGCTGCCGGAAATGGGCGTGGTCGGGCGGCAGCTGTGGGCGCAGTCCGGGATCGGACCGTCCGATGTGGACGTCGCGGTGCTGTACGACCACTTCACCCCGTACGTGCTGATGCAGCTGGAGGAACTGGGCTTCTGCGGGCGCGGCGAGGCGAAGGACTTCATCGCGGGCGACACGCTGACCCTCGACGGGAAGCTGCCGCTCAACCCGCACGGCGGCCAGCTCGGGGAGGCGTACATCCACGGCATGAACGGCATCGCGGAGGCGATCCGGCAGCTGCGCGGCACAGCGGCGAATCAGGTCTCGAACGCCGGTACCGCGGTGGTCACGGCGGGAACCGGCGTCCCGACGAGCGGGCTGGTGCTGACTCAGGCTCGCTGAGGCTTCTTCGGCACGTAACGCAGCGCTACCGCTCCCGCGGCGAACTCCTGCCGGTCCACGAGCTTCAGGTCGAGGTACTCGGGCAGCCCGGCGAACAACGTCGGCCCGTGTCCCGCGATCCGGGGGTGCACCACGAACTCGTACTCGTCGATCAGCCCCATCGAAGCCAGCGCGAGCGGCAGCTGCACCCCGCCGGTGTACAAACCCTCGCCGGGCTGGTCTTTGAGCCGGAGCACCGCTTCGCGCAGGTCGCCGCGCACGAGTTCGGCATTCCAGTCGACGCGCTCGAGAGTGCTCGACACGACGTACTTCTTCGCCGCGTCGATCGTCCGGGCGAACGGTTGCATCCAGTCCGGTCGCTCGCCGGCCGGCGCGGACGGTCCCCACGCGGCTTCCATCATCTCGTAGATCACCCGGCCGAACAGGAGAGCGTCGGCGCTGGCGATGATCTCGGTCGCGTGCCGGTGCAGTTCCTCGTCCGGGAGGCCGGCCCGGTGATCGCAACAACCGTCCAGCGTGATGTTGATGGAGTACCGAAGCGGGCGCATCGGACAAGAGTAGCGGGGCTTGCCCCCGGGCGCATAACCCTTGTGGGTCAACGCGGATCACCTCATTGCTGGCTGGTGCCCCGCACCTGGCGCGTGTCACGGTGGTAAGGACCAGGTGACGCTGCGTGTCCAGAGGAGTGAGGTGCCGAGGTGAATGTCCCGCTGGCCTGGCTGTTCACCGCACTGTTCGCGTTGCTGGCCCTGCCGTGCGTGCTGCGGCTGGTGAGGCTCGATTACGTCCGCCTCGGCCATCGGGTGCGCAACGGCGATCTCGCCGAGCTGCTCCTCGTCGTGGCGATGGTGGCGATGCTGTCCCCGGTCGGCGGCCCGATCCCGGCGGCGGGCTGGCAGGCGGTGCTGGTGCTGACCGCGGGCTGGTTCGCCTGGTCCGCCTGGCAAGGCCGCTCGGAAGGACACAGCTGTGCGCATCACGCGCTGTCGGCGGCGGCGATGCTGTACATGGTCACGGCGATGCCGCACGGCGGAATGGCGCACGGACCGTGGCTGACGATGTCCACAATGGACGCCAAACTGGCGTGGCCGGTGCTCGCGATAGCCGCGGCGGCCTACTTCGTGGTGGACGCGGTCCGCTCCGGCGTGGTCGCGATGCGGTCGCGCGGCACGACGGTGCCGGGGCACGCGTCGCGCACGCTGTGCCGCGCCGCGATGGGCGCGGGCATGGGAGTCATGCTGCTGGCGGCAGTCTGACTCAGCCCAGGCGCCGGACTTCGCCGTCCGGCGGGAACTCGGCCAGCTTCGGCAGCGCCTCTGCGGGGTGGGCGGCGACCCATTCGCGCGTCGCGGCGACATCGTGGCCCAGCGCGTCGATCAGCTCCTGCGAGGAGCCGTAGGCCTGCTGATTGCGCAGGTGCTTGCCGAGCCAGACGGTGAGGCGCTCGCCGTACAGGTCGCCCTCGAAGTCGAGCAGGAAGGCTTCGACCAGCCGGTAGCCGTCGGCCCCGTAGTACGTCGGGCGGCGGCCCACGGACACCGCGGCGGCCACGCGCGTGCCGTCCGCGCGCTCCGCCCAGCCGGCCCACACCCCGTCGCCGAGTTCGCCGCGCTGGTCGCGCAGCGCGATGTTCGCGGTGGGGAAGCCCAGCTCACGGCCGCGCTTGTCGCCCGGCTCGACTGGCCCGCGCACCACGAAGAAGGTGCCGTCTCGCTCGTCCGCCATGGGACAACCGTATAACGGTCCCGATGCTCAGCGGGGCGTCAGCACTGTGTCGGCCAGCACAGGAGCGTCGTCGCGCTCCGGTGCGGTGGTCGTGACCAGCAGACGTCCGTTTTCGCGCCACACGCGCACGCGCAGGTTTTCGCCGGGGAACACGACGCCGGCGAACTTCGTCCCGAATGCCGAGACGCGTTCGGGATCGCCGTCGAGGAACGCGTCGACCACGGCCTTCGCGACCACGCCGTACGTGCACAGCCCGTGCAGGATCGGCCGGTCGAATCCGGCGGCCTTGGCGAACTCCGGGTCGGCGTGCAGCGGATTGCGGTCGCCGCACAGCCGGTACAGAAGCGCCTGCTGGGGCAGCGTCGGCACGTCGAGCACCGCGTCCGGTTCGCGGCCGGGCCACTCGATCTTGTCGGACGGCCCGCGTTCGCCGCCGAAGCCGCCCTCGCCGCGGGCGAAGATGCTGGACCGGGCTGTCCACAGTGGAGCGCCGGACTCGTCGGCGACCTCGGTCTCCTGCACCAGCACCGCGGCCTTGCCCTTGTCGAAGACGTCGGCGATCCGGGTGCGCGCGACCGCCTTGCCCTCGACCGGGATCGGCCGGTGCAGTTCGATCTCTTGCTTGCCGTGCAGGACTTTCGCCAGGTCGATGTCGACGCCGGGGAACTTCAGCTTCGGCGGCTCGAAGGTGCGCAGGTTCGCCGCGACGGTGGCGAAGGTCGGCAGCACGCGCAGGTCGCGCTCGTAGGTGTAGCGCAGTTCGCGTTCGGACACCGGATCCGCGCCCGCACCCACGGCGAGGTGATAAAGCAGCACGTCGGACGGCGTCCACGCGAAAGGGACCTCGCCGAGATCGGCGCCGATCGCGAGCGCGGGGTCGATGGGCACGGGCTCTCCACTCACTCGTAACTGACGGACACCTCGTCGGTCAACGGTACCGACTGGCAGGCCAGCACGATCCCGTCGGCGATGTCCTCGGCGTCCAGCACCTCGTTGTTCAGCATTTTCACCTCGCCGGAGGTGATGCGGCACGCACACGCGCTGCACTGGCCCTCGCGGCAGGAGTACGGCGCTTCGAGGCCCTCGGCGAGCAGATGGTCGAGCAGCTTCCGCTGCCGCGGCCAGGACAGCTGCCGGGTCTCGCCGTCCAGGTCTACGGTGAGCTCGGTGGTCTCGCCGCCGGCGTCCCCTGTGTCGGCTACGGGTTCCGGTTCGTCCGCGAAGGGATTTCCGGTGAGCGAGTGGAACTTCTCCACGTGCACGCGTTCCCGCGGCGCGCCGAGTTCGCGCAACGCGTCCTGTGCGGCGGCCATGAACGGAGCCGGGCCGCAGAGGAACGCTTCGTGCCCCGCGTAAGGCTGGGCGAGCGCCCGCAACGCGGCGACAGTCGGCAGGCCCTGCAGGCTTTCCAGCCAATGCACCACGGTGAGCCGGTCGCCGAACCGCTCGGCCAGCTCGCGCAATTCCGCGGCGAAAATCACCGACTGTTCATCGCGGTTCGCGTAAACCAGCACTACGTGGCCGCTGCCCTCTTCCAGCGCGGACTTGAGGATCGACATCACCGGCGTGATCCCGCTGCCCGCGGCGAACAGCAGGAAGTCGCTATCCAAAGAGGACGGACAGAACACGCCGGACGGTCGCAGCACGTCGATCGTCGCGCCCACCCGAAGCTCGTCGCACACCCAATTCGAGCCGTACCCGTCGGCGGTCCGCTTGACCGTGACCTGCACCCGGCCCTCGTGCGGCGCGCTCGAAAGCGAATAGCAGCGCGCGACGGAACCCGTTTGGTCGCTCGGAATCCGCAGCGTGAGGAATTGCCCGGGGGAGTAGGCGAACCGGTCGAGATGCTCCTCCGGGACGGTGAACACAATGGACCGGGCGTCCGCGGTTTCCTCGATCACCTCGGCGACGGTGAGCGTGACGACCTCAGTCATGGCGCACCTGCCCGAAATCGCCGTCCCGCACCGCGCTGTCGATGCTGTCCGCGAGTTTCTCGCAGGTGTCCAGCAACGCGGTGTTGCCGCCCGACGCGGCGTGCGCGGCGAACACCGGGCAGCTCGTCGCGGCGTCGGTGGTCCACTGGATGCTGGTGTGCTTCAGGCTGTTTTTCTTGACCAGCACACAGGTTCCGCAGCTGCGGCATTCGTGCGGCCGCAGCCCGGAGGTGAGGAATTCCGTGGCTTCGGCCGTCACACCCCAGCCTCCTCCGACGGGGCCGACGCGGCCGCCGCCTCGGCCTCCGCCCGCTGGCGCGCCAGGTTCTCCTGCACCTCGGCCGCCCACGCCTCGTTCGCCTTCGTGGTGTCCACTTCGAACTCGAACCGGCGCGTCATGTCCTCGGTGACGTCCGCGGCGTCCACGTAGAACTGTTCGTACCAGCGGCGCAGCTGATAGACCGGGCCGTCCTCCTCGCACAGCAGCGGGTTGTCGATCTTGGTCTTGTTCTTCCAGATCTCCACGTCCTGCAGGAAGCCGACGCCGATGCCCTTCGCGAGCTTCGCGGCGATCTTGTCCGCGTGCTCGTCGGAAACGCCGGGCATCTTCTTCACCATGATGCCCCACTGCAGCACGAACGACGTGGGCGAAACCGGGTAGTGGCAGTTGATCAGCACGTTCTCGATTTCGAAGCCCTGGAAGGAGTTCACCAGCCAGTTGATCATGTAGGAGGGCCCGAAATACGAAGCCTCCGAGCGCAGCAGGTTTTCCTCGCCGCCGTAATTGGACGCCATGCCCATGTCCGGGCGGCCCTTGGTGTTGAGGTACTGGGTGGCGATGTGGCCCTCGAACACGTTCTTGAAATACGTCGGGAAGGCGTAGTGGATGTAGAAGAAGTGCGCCATGTCCACCACGTTGTCGATGATCTCGCGGCAGTTGGCGTTCTCGATCAGGATCGAGTCCCAGGTCCAGTTGCTCCACTCGTCGCTGAACGCGCCCTCGACGCGCGGGATCACGACGTTCTCCGGCGGCGGGTTGCCCTCCGGGTCGTGCCAGACGAACAGCTGCTTGTTCTCCTCCAGCACCTGCCACGCCCGCGTGCGCGCCCGCAGCGGAACCCGCTTGGCGTACGGGATCGACTTGCACTTGCCGTCGCCGCCCCAGCGCCAGTCGTGGAACGGGCAGGCGACCTCGTCGCCCTTCACCGAGCCCTGGGTCAGGTCGCCGCCCATGTGCCGGCAGTATCCGTCGAGCACGTTCAGCTTCCCGGCGGTGTCGGCGAACACGACGAGCTTCGTGCCGAATGCCTGGATGGCGTGCGGGTTGCCGTCGCGGAAGCTGTCGGCGAGCCCGAGGCAGTGCCAGCCGCGGGCGTACCGCGCCGGGGGCGCCCCGGCGTCGATCGTGCGGATCTGCGATCCATCGGTCTTCGGCGTCACTGCCTGCCTCCCGTGCCGGTCTGATCTTCGTTGGCCAGCGCCTGTGCCGCAAGGTAGCCGAACACCATCGCCGGGCCGATGGTCGCGCCCGGCCCGGCGTAGGTCCGGCCCATCACCGGTGCGCTGGTGTTGCCCGCCGCGTAGAGACCGGGCACGACCGTGCCGTCCTCGCGCAGGACGCGGGCGTTCTCGTCGATGCGCAGCCCGCCCTTGGTGCCCAGGTCGCCGGGCGCCACGCGGACCGCGTAGTACGGGGCCTTGGCCAGTTCGCCGAGGCTCGGGTTGGGGCGGTTGCGCGGGTCGCCGTAGTAGTGGTCGTAGGCGCTGAGCCCGCGCTGGAAGTCGTCGTCGACGCCCTTGCGGGCGAAGCCGTTGAACCGCGTGACGGTCTGTTCCAGCGCTTCGGCGGGCACGTCGATCTTCTCGGCGAGCCCGGCCAGCGTCGCGGACTTCGCCACGATCCCGGCCTGGTACCAGCGCCCGGGCAGCGGCTGCCGCGGGCCGAGGCCGGTGAACAGGTAGCGGTCGCGGTAGCGCTGGTCGAACACCAGCCACGCCGGGACGTGCTTGCCCGGCCCGTCGCCGTCGCCGTACATCGCGTGCACGGCCTCGACATACGGCGCGGATTCGTTGACGAACCGCGTGCCCTGGGCGTCGACCATCAGGCAGCCGGGCCGGGAGCGTTCCGCGAGCGCGAACCACGGGCCGCCGGTGAGCGGGAACGTCGGTCCCCACCAGGCGTCGTCCATCAGTTCGGTCGCCGCGCCGAGCTTGAGTCCGGCGTTGATGCCGTCGCCGGTGTTCGCCGCCGCGCCGACGGTCCATTCGGTGCCGATCGGCGCGCGCTGGTACTTGGTGCGCATCTCTTCGTTGTGCTCGAAGCCGCCGCAGGCCAGCACCACGCCGCGACGCGCGCGGAACAGCGTTTCGGTGCCGTCGCGGCGGGCCACGATGCCGGTGACGACGTCGTTCTCCACCTGCAGGTCGACCAGCGGCGTGTCCAGCAGAATCTCGACGCCCGCATCGCGCAGGCCCTTCCGCAGCCCGGCCGCAAGCGCTTGCCCCATGGACAGCAGCTGCTGGCCGCGGACGCGTCCGACCAGCCATTTCCTCCCGAGCGACAGCATCCGGGCGAATCCGCGCGGATGCCGGGCGATCAGGCTCAGCCAGCGGTAGTCCGACTGGGTGATCGGCACGCCGAGCGGCGGTGCGCTGTACGGCGGTTCGAGCTGCGCCAGGTCGCTGCCGAGCAGTTTGCCGTCGAGCGGTTTCGGTTCGACGGACCGGCCGCCGGGACGTCCGCCGGGCGCCTCGGGGTGGTAGTCGCTGTAGCCCGGGACCCACTGGAACTCCAGCGGCGTGTGCCGCGTGACGAACTCCAGCACCTCGGGGCCGTGGTCGAGGAAGGCCGTGCGCAGGTGCTCGGGCACCACGTCGCCGACGATCGATTCCAGGTACTGCCTCGCGCGTTCGGGTGGTTCTTCGATGCCCGCGGCGCGCAGCGCGTGGTTGCCGGGCAGCCAGACGCCCCCGCCGGAGCGGGCGGTCGAACCGCCGAAGCAGGCTGCCTTTTCCAGCACCACCACGGAAAGGCCGCGATGGGCGGCGGCGAGCGCGGCGGTCATCCCGGCGGCGCCGCTTCCGGCCACCACCACGTCGTACTCGTCCGACATGCCACCTCACATGCAACGTGTTATCGGCTAAAGCTGGCCTGCTCGGGGCCACTTCCGTCACCATAGACGAGAACGTGTTCCAGTTCTAGGGTGGCGGGCTATGGACGAGTTCGGGGCGGACGTCGTGATCATCGGAGCCGGCGCGGCCGGCGTGTGCGCGGCCATCGAGGCGGCCGACGCGGGCGCCAGCGTGCTCCTAGTGGACCGGTTTTCCGGCGGCGGGGCCAGCCGGGTGAGCGGCGGCGTGGTCTACGCCGGGGGAGGGACGCCGCAGCAGCGCGCCGCGGGCGTCGACGACAGCGTGGACGCGATGTACGCGTACCTGCGGATGGAAACCGGCGACGTCGTGTCGGAACGGACGTTGCGGCGGTTCTGCGAGGAAAGCGCCGACATGGTGGCGTGGCTCGAGCGGCAAGGCGTGCCGTTCGAGGGCAGCATGTGCGACTACAAGACGTCGTATCCCAGCAACAAGCATTACCTCTACTACTCCGGCAGCGAACTGTCCGGCGGCTTCCGCGACGTGGCGAAACCCGCGCCGCGCGGACACCGGGTCAAGGGGCCGGGCACCTCCGGGAAGCTGCTGATGAAGCAGTTGCTGGCGACGGCCCGCCGACGCGGGGTGCGGGTGCTGCCGCAGACGCAGGCGATGAACCTGATCACCGATGATTCGGGCACTGTCACGGGGGTGCTGACACGCACTTTGCGGGACGCGCCTCCGTGGGTGCGGGCGCGGCACGCGCGGCTCGCGGATTGGGCGGCGAAGCCGGGTATCTACGTGCCCGCGATGCGTCGATCGCTGCACCAGCGGGTCGAGCGGATCGAGCGCAAGCACGCGCGTGAGCTGCGGATTGTCGCGCGGCGCGGCGTCGTGCTGGCCGCGGGCGGGTTCATCGTGAACCGGGCGATGGTGCGCGAGCACGCGCCCGCGTATCGCGGCGGGCTGGATCTCGGGACTTCCGCCGACGACGGGTCCGGCATCCGGATGGGCGTGGAGGCCGGCGGGCGCACGGCGGAGCTGGACCGGGTGTCGGCGTGGCGGTTCCTCACGCCGCCGTCGGCGTTCCTCGGCGGCCTGCTGGTGGGCGCGGACGGGCGTCGGATCATCGACGAATCCCGGTACGGCGCGGCGATCGGCGAACGCATGATCGCCGAGCACGGCGGACGCGGCTGGCTGCTGGTCGACGAGCCGATCGTCGCCGAGGCCCGGCGGGACGGGCGGAAACAAGGCCAATGGTTCGCGACGCTGCAGCTGCGATATCTGCTCGGCAAGGGCCGGGTGACCGGCGGGACGATCGAAGAAGTCGCCACGCGTGCCGGGATCGACCCGGCCGGGTTGGCGGCGACGTACGCCGAGTACCAGCGCGGTCCGGATCCGGCGGGCAAACCGGCGGACTTCGCGCGCCCGCTGGAGACGCCGCCGTACTCGCTGATCGACGTGTCGGTGAAACCCAATCTCGGCTACCCGTGCCCGATGCTGACGCTGGGCGGCCTGGTGGTCGACGAGGACACCGGCGCGGTCGCCGGCGTGCGTGGTCTCTACGCGGCCGGGCGCACCGCAGTAGGAATCTGTTCCAGGTCGTATGTCAGCGGTCTCTCGCTGGCTGACTGCGTGTTTTCCGGCCGCCGGGCGGGGTTGCACGGGGCGCGCGGGACGGACCGCGTCGACAAAAACGAGAACGTGTTCTAGTCTTGAGCGTGTCGAGCGAGAGAGGACGGCCGATGAGCGAGCTGGCTGCCGTGATCGCGGGGGTGCGCGACCTCCTTCCCGTGCTGCGGGAACGCGCACAGGAGACCGAGGACGCCCGTCGGATCCCCGCCGAATCAGTGAAAGCGCTGCAGGAGACCGGATTTTTCCGCCTGCTGCAACCGAAACCGTACGGCGGCCTCGAAGCCGACCCGGTCACCTTCTACACCGCGGTCAAGCTCATCGCGAGCGCCTGCGGGTCCACCGGCTGGGTCGCGTCGATTCTCGGCGTGCACCCGTGGCACGTCGCGTTGTTCGACGCGCAAGCCCAGGCGGACGTGTGGGGCGAGGACCACGACGTGCGGATTTCTTCGTCGTACGCGCCGATGGGCAAGGCGACCGTCGTCGAGGGCGGTTACCGGCTGTCCGGGCGATGGAGCTTCTCGTCCGGAAGCGACCACTGCACGTGGGCACTGCTGGGCGGGCCGGCGTTCGCCGACGGCAAACCGGTGGACTTCTGCACGTATCTCGTGCCGATCTCGGACTACTCCATTGTGGACGTCTGGGACACGGTCGGGCTGCGCGGCACCGGGTCCAACGACATCGTCGTCGAGGACGTTTTCGTGCCGCAGCACCGCGCGCTGAGCTTCATGGCGACGTCGAAATGCAAGACCCCGGGCCAGGAAGTCAACCCCGGCCCGCTGTACCGGCTCCCGTACGGTTCCGTGCACCCGAGCACTATCACCGCGCCGATCATCGGGATGGCTCAGGGCGCGTACGACGCGCACGTGGAGCACCAGGGCAAACGGGTGCGGGCGGCGTACGCGGGCGAACAGTCCAAAGAGGACCCGTTCGCGAAGGTGCGGATCGCCGAGGCGGGCAGCGAGATCGACGCGGCCTGGCTGCAGCTGACGCACAACATCGACGAGCTGTACCAGCTGGCCTGCAAGGGCGAGAAGCTGCCGTTCAGCACGCGGTTGCGGGTGCGCCGGGACCAGGTGCGCGGCACCGAGCGGGCGATTTCCGCGATCGACCGGCTTTTCGAGAACTCCGGCGGCCGCGCGCTGCAGCGGGGCACGCCGATCCAACGGTTCTGGCGCGACGCGCACGCGGGCCGGGTGCACGCGGCGAACGACGCGGAGCGCGCGTACGTCATGTTCGGCACCGGCGAGTTCGGCTTGCCCGTCGAGAATGCGATGGTCTGATGGCACCCGAAGGTTCCTATGTAGACACTGCGGGCGGGCTTCGCCTGCACTACCACGAGTCCGGCGCGGAAAACGCCGAGACGGTGCTGTTGCTGCACGGCGGCGGCCCCGGTGCCTCGGCGTGGAGCAATTTCGGCCGGAATCTGCCGGTGTTCGGGAAGTCCTATAGGACGCTGGCGATCGACCAGCCCGGGTTCGGCCGGTCCGACAAGCCGACTGAGCACCCGCAGTACTTCCGGCACAGTGCGAACGCGGTCGTCGGCCTGATGGACCGGCTCGGCATCGAGCGGGCGCATCTCGTCGGCAACTCGCTCGGCGCGGGCGCGTCGGTCCGGCTCGCGCTGAACCATCCCGATCGTGCGGGACGGCTGGTGCTGATGGGCGCGGGCGGGTTGAGCGTCAACCTGTTCGCCCCGGACCCGACCGAAGGCGTGCGGCTGCTGTCCCGGTTCGCCGCGGATCCGACCCGGGAGCGGATGGAAGCGTTCCTCCGGATCATGGTGCACGACCAGGCGCTGGTCACCGACGAGCTGATCGACGAACGTTTCGAGATCGCGCGTTCGCCCGAGTCGCTCGCGGCGATGCGGGCGATGGGCAAGTCGTTCGCCCTGCCGGATTCCTTCGAGGAAGGCATGTTGTGGCGCGAGGCTTACCGCCTGCGGCAACGGGTCCTGCTCGTCTGGGGTCGGGAGGACCGGGTCAACCCGCTCGACGGCGCGCTGCTGGCGCTGAAGACGATTCCGTGTGCGCAACTGCACGTGTTCGGCGGCTGCGGCCACTGGGCGCAGCTGGAGAAGTTCGACGAGTTCAACCGACTCGCCCTCGACTTCCTCGGGAGTTCGTGATGGCTATCCGTTCGCTGGGATATCTGCGCATCGAAGCCACGGACATGGACGCCTGGCGCGTCTATGGGCTGAAGGTGCTCGGCATGGTGGAGGGTTCGGGCGCCGACCCGAACGCGCTCTACCTGCGCATGGACGATTTCCCGGCGCGATTGGTGATCGTGCTGGGGGAGAAGGACCGCCTGGCGCAAGCGGGCTGGGAGGCGGCCAACGCCGCGGAACTGGACGACGTCCGCACCCGGCTCGACGCGGCTTCGGTGCCGTACAAGGAAGGCACGCCCGAAGAGCTGGCTGACCGCCGCGTCGCGGAGATGATCAGCTTCACCGATCCGTCGGGCAACACCCTGGAGGTGTTCCACGGGGTCGCGCTGCAGCACCGGCGCGTGGTGAGCCCGTACGGCCACCGGTTCGTCACCGGCGAGCAGGGCCTCGGCCACGTGGTTTTGTCGACCCACGACGACGCGGCGGCGCTGGCGTTCTACCGGGACGTGCTGGGCTTCCGTCTGCGCGACTCGATGCGCCTCCCGCCGCAGATGGTGGGCCGCCCGGCCGACGGCGATCCGGCGTGGCTGCGGTTCTTCGGCTGCAACCCTCGGCACCACAGCCTGGCGTTCCTGCCGATGCCGACGCCGAGCGGGATCGTCCACCTGATGGTGGAGGTCGAGGAGACCGACGATGTCGGGCTGTGCCTGGACCGCGCGAAGCGCAGGAACGTCCCGATGTCGGCGACGCTGGGCCGGCACGTGAACGACCTGATGCTGTCGTTCTACATGAAGACCCCGGGCGGCTTCGACGTCGAGTTCGGCTGCGAGGGCCGTCAGGTCGAGGACGAGGCGTGGATCGCTCGCGAGAGCACCGCGGTTTCGTTGTGGGGCCACGATTTCTCCGTGGGCGCGCAATGACCGCCGCCGTCCCGGAGGTCGTGCCGGACCGGTTTCGCGAGGTGCTGGGGCACTTCTGCACCGGGGTGACGGTGGTGACCGGCTACGTCGAGGGCTCCGCTTCCTTGGCCGGTCCCGCCACGCCCACCGGACCGGTCGGTTTCGCCTGCCAGTCCTTCGCGGCGTTGTCGCTGGACCCGCCGCTGGTGCTGTTCTGCGTCGCCCGGACCTCGCGCACCTGGCCCGCGCTGGCCGCGGCGGGCGCCTTCGCGGTGAACGTGCTCGCCGAAGACCAGCAAGCGGTCTGCGCCGAGTTCGGCCGCCGGGGCGGCGACAAGTTCTCCGGAGTGTCCTGGCGGCCCGCCCCGTCGGGCGCGCCGCTGCTGGACGGAGTCCTGACCTGGGTGGACTGCGAGGTGCAGGCCGTCCACCCGGCCGGGGACCACTACGTGGTGGTCGGGCGCGTGACCGCGCTGGGCGAGACGTCCGACGCCCGCCCGCTGCTGTTCCACCGCGGCCGCTACACCGTCACCGAACCGGTGCCGGACGCGCTCACCGCGCTGATGCCCTGGCCCCGCCCGGACGACTGGCTCTGACGCCTTCGCTCGCGAGGTTTACTTCCAGCGGAAGTGCACGAACACCCGCCCGAAGTTGTCTTTGTCCTTTTCGACGCGGTGGTAGAGCGCCTTCACGTCCTTGCGCTCCAGGAACCGCAGGACGTGCTTCTTCAGTTGCCCGGACCCCTTGCCCGGGATGATCTCCACGAGCGGCGCCTTCTTCGCGACCGCCTCGTCGATGACCGCGCGCAATGCCCGGTCGATCTCCCCGCCGCGGTTGTAGATGTCGTGAAGATCGAGCTTGAGCTTCATAGCTCCTTCCTACCGCACAAACTGATAGTCGACATCGACTACTCTTGTGCGTATAGTCGATCCTGACTAAGGAGCTGTGGTGAAGCGACGCGTGGTGGGAAATCCGCTCGGGCTGGCCGTGCTGGCGGGCTTGCTCGAGGAGCCGATGCATCCGTACGAGATGGCGCGGCGGTTCGTGGAGTACGGCAAGGAGCGGGATTTCAAGTACACCCGCAGCTCGCTGTACATGGTGGTCGGGCAGCTGGAGAAGGCCGGGTTCATCGCGGCGCAGGAGACCCTGCGCGATTCGGCGCGGCCGGAGCGGACGGTCTACGCCATCACGCCGACCGGCCGGCTCGAGCTGTTCGACTGGATGCGCGAACTCGTCGCCGAACCGGCCACCGAATATCCGCTGTTCGGCGCGGCGTTGTCGCTGTTCGTGGTGCTGCCCGCGGACGAGGTGCACGAGTTGCTCCTGCAGCGGCTCGCCGCGCTGACCGCGATCGCCGACGAGATCCGCGCGACGATCGACGCCGGGCGGGAGCAGGGGCTCGCCTGGTGGTTCCTGGTCGAGGAGGACTACCGGCTCACGAAGGTCGAGGCGGAGCGCGGCTTCGTCGAACGCCTCGCCGAGTCGGTTGCCGGGGAGGACTACCGGCAGGCGTGGGAAACCTATTTCAAGGGGAGAACATGAAGGTACTAGTGATCGGCGGCGGCATCGCCGGCGCGACCACCGCGATGGCGTTGCGGCGAGCGGGAATCGAAGCGACCGTTTACGAGGCTTATCCCAAGGCGGCGGACGGAGTCGGCACCGCTCTGACGCTGTCTCCCAACGGCCGCAACGCTTTGCGGCAGATCGACGCCGACGACGCGGTGGCCGCGGTCGGCATCGAGGTGCCCGGAATGGTGATGCAGAACCACAGAGGCCGCGTGGTCGGCAGATTCGACGGGCTGCCGGAACTGCCGTCGAGCCTGCTGCTGCGCCGGGACCGGCTGTACCGCGTGCTGATGGACGAAGCGCGGGGCCGGGGAATCACGGTCGAATTCGGCAAACGGCTGAAGTCCGTCGAGAACAAAGCGGACCAGGTGATCGCGCACTTCGCCGACGGTACTTCGGCCGCTGGCGACATCATGGTCGGTGCGGACGGCATCCGGTCGGCTGTCCGGTCCGCTTTGGACCCGGCGGCGCCCGCTCCGCGCTACACCGGATTGCTCGGCCTTGGTGGCTGGATCCGCAATCCTGGTCTGCCGGTCACCGGGAACTACCAGCATTTCGCCTTCGGCAAGCGCGCGTTCTTCGGCTACTTCATCGACGCCGACGAGATTCTCTGGTTCAGCAACGTTCCCGCGGCCGACCCAGCCGAGGCGAAGACCGCGTCGCCGGAGCACTGGCTCGCGGTGCTCCGGGAACGGCACGCCGACGACATCCCGGCGCGCGACATCATCGCCCTGCTGAAGCCGGAAGACGTTGCCCAGCCGGGAATCCTGGAGGACATCCCGACGGTGCGGACCTGGCACCGCGGCCGGGTCGTGCTGGTCGGCGACGCCGCGCATCCGACGTCGCCGAGTTCCGGGCAGGGAGCGTCGCAGGCGGTCGAGAGTTCTCTCGAGCTGGCTCGCGCGCTGCGCGACAACCCGGACGTGGCAACGGCTTTCGCCCAGTACGAGGCGGCCCGGCGGGAGCGGGTCGAGCGGATCATCGCGCGGGCGGCGAAAATCAACAACGACAAGGCCGCGGGTCCGGTGGCGCGGATTGTGCGCGACCTGCTGATGCCGGTGATGATGAAGACGGTGATGAGCCCGGAGAAGATGTTCGGGGACCTGCATCGGCACCGGATCGAGTTCGCGCCTTCGCGCGCCGCGGTCTAGCCGAGGGTCTGCCACCAGCCGTCGACCGGAGGGGGAGCGGACGCGTCGATCCGTTCCCCGGGTTTCGGGATCGCGAGCGGGAGGTCGTTGGCCTTCGCCTCCCGCCACACCCGGTCCGCGGGGTCCGACCAGGAGTGCATGGCGAGCGTGAACGTCGCCCAGTGCACCGGGATCAGCAGGCCGCCGCGCACGTCCAGGTGGGCGGCGACCCCTTCCTCCGGCGTCATGTGGATGTCCGGCCAGTGCGGGGCGTACGCGCCGACCTGGATCAGCGTCGCGTCGAACGGGCCGTGCTGCTCGCCGATCTCGGCGAAACCGGGGAAGTACCCGGTGTCGCCGCTGTAGTAGACGCGATGCTCCGGACCGGCGATCACCCACGACGCCCACAGGGTGCTGTCGTTCGCGAGGCCGCGGCCGGAGAAATGCTGCGCGGGCGTGGCGACGAACCGGATCCCGGCCACCACGGCGGCCTCGTGCCAGTCGAGTTCGATGATCCGCGCGGCCGGGACGTGCCACCGTTCGAGGTGCGCGCCGACGCCGAGCGGGACGAGGAACGGTGCGTCGGTCAGCGCAATCAGCGCCTGGACGGTGGGCAGGTCCAGGTGGTCGTAGTGGTCGTGGGAGATCACGATCGCGTGCAGCCTGCCCAGTTCGCGCAGCGAAACCGGGGGAGCGTGCAGCCGTCGCGGCCCGGCGAACGCGGCGGGCGAAACCCGGTCGCCCCATACCGGATCGCAGAGCACGCGGGCGCCGTCGATCTCCACCAGTGTGGACGCGTGTCCGTACCAGGTAAGGAAAAGGCCGTCGGCGGAGGAGGCGGCGGGCGAGGAGACCAGCGGGACCGCACCGCCCGGACGGCGGCGGGCGCGGTCTTCGCCGAACAGGAATTCGCGCACGAGCGCACCGGGGGAGGAGGGCGTCGCGCGAGTCGTGGCGGCGTTGCGGAACACGCCGCCGGCGAACTGCGGGGACTGGCGCATCCGCTCCGCACGAGCTCCGGTGGCCCTCGCGCCGAAGGCCACCGGAGTCAATGCTGCGAACGTCATGCCACCGAGTCTACGAAGCGTTCCTGAGAGGGGCCCCAGCTTCGTGCAGGTGCCGCAGCGTCTGCCGGTACGACGACACCAGGCCGGTCCGCAGGTAGGGAATGCCGATCTCGGCGCAGTACGCCTCCACCATCGGCTGGGCCCGCCGCAGATGCACCGACGGCATGCTCGGGAACAGGTGGTGCTCGATCTGGTGGTTGAGGCCGCCGAGCAGGACGTCGACCGCCGGTCCGCCCGCGACGTTCCGGGAGGTGAGCACCTGCTTGCGGAGGAAGTCCAGGTCCGTCTTGCCGGTCAGCGTCGGCATGCCCTTGTGGTTCGGCGCGAAGATCGAACCCATGTAGACGCCCCACAGCCCCTGGTGGACGGCGAAGAACAGCAGCGCGAGGCCCGGCGGGAGGACGATGAAGAGCGCGGCGAGGTAGACCGCGAAGTGGGTGAACAGCAAAGCCGCTTCGATCCCGCGGCGGCGCAGTCCGGGGCGCGCGACCGCGCGGACGCCGGACCAGTGCAGGTTGAGGCCTTCGAGGGTGAGCAGCGGGAAGAACAGCACCGCCTGGTGCCGGCCGATGAACCGGGGCACGCCGCGCGCCTCGCGAGCCTGCCGCTGGGACCAGACCAGGACGTCCGGGTCGACGTCCGGGTCCAGCTCCTCGTGGTTCGGGTTGGCGTGGTGCCGGGTGTGCTTGTCCATCCACCACCCGTAGCTCATCCCGATGCCGAGGTTGCCGGCCAGCCGCCCGGCGATCTCGGCGGGACGGCGCGTGCGGAACACCTGCCGGTGCGCCAGGTCGTGCGAAAGCAGGGCGATCTGCCCGAACAGGAACGCCTGGAACGCGGCGACGGCGAGCTGCCACCATGAGTCGCCGAGCAGCGCGAACGCGACCCAGCCTCCCGCGAACAGCACGGTGACGAGCGCGATTCGAGCGGTGTAGTAGCCGGGGCGGCGGTCGAGCAGACCGGCGTCGGTGATCCGGCGGCAGAGCCGGGCGAAGTCGCTTCCCGGCCGTGGGGGCGAGGGGAGGACGAGCTTTTCGGTGGTCACCCGGGCGAGTATTGCGGCGCGGCGCCCCGGCGGGAAACCTGCAGACCCGACGGATCGTCCTGGGGTTGCCCCTACCCCGTGCTTGTGCGTTCCCGAAGCGGTGCTGCTCAAGCGGGTCGCGAGGCGCGGGCGCCGGTACCGGCGGCGGCTCCCGGGATCGCCGGGTTACTCCGGATGCCGGTGAAATTTCCGTCATTCGGCGGTCTGCCGCCCGTCGCCCCGGCGTTCCCGCCGGCCGCTCACTGCCGCTCGCCGCCGGAGCGTCGCCGGGTGACCTCGGCGATGCTCGCCCAGTCGAGGTCCGCGCCGACCTCCTCGACCGCGGTGGCGAACACGTCCCGCAGAACCGGTCCGGTGGGCAGCTCGACGCCAAGCCCGCTCGCGGAGTCCAGCGCGAGCTTCAGGTCCTTCAACCCCAGCGTGGCGGTGAATCCCGGCGGAGTGTAGGCGCTGTCGGCGATAGCGTCCCCGTAGCCGCGGTAGACCGGGCCGGGAAAGACGGAATCGTTGATCATGTCGATGAACCGCCCGGCGTCCAGTCCGGCGTGCTCCAGCAGGGTGATCGACTCGGACAGCGCCTGCAGCGCGTGGATGATCAGGTAGTTCACCGAGATCTTCGCCGTCGGCGCGGCGTCCGCGGCGTCGCCGAAGTCCCAGACCCGCCGTCCGATCGCGGCGAGCATCGGCTCCGCCTCGGCACGGACGTCCGCGTCGCCGGAGACCAGCACGGTCAGCTTCCCGGCGGTCACGGCTTCCGGGCGGCCGACCACCGGAGCACTGAGGTAGCGGCCGCCCCGCGCGGCGAACTCGCGGGCCGCCTCCGGGCTGATGGTCGCGTGGTTGACATGGACAAAGCCCTCCGGCGCGGAGCGGATCCGCTCGGCGGTGAAGACCTGCCGCACCGCCTCTTCGTCGCTCAGCATGGAAAAGACGGTCCCGGTGGCGATCGCGTCCTCAGGCGTGTCGCCCACGGTCGCGCCGCGTGCGGCCAGCGCGTCCGCCTTGCCTGAGCTGCGGGTCCACACGGTGAGGTCGTAGCCCGCGTCGAGCAGGCGACCGGCCATGGCAGTGCCCATCCTCCCGAGTCCGATGAAACCCACTCGGCGCGATGGTGCGGACATGATCATCCCTCCGTAACGGGGTCTGTGTTGGATGGCGCCGACTCCGTCGGCGCGGGCGGGATCGCCTTCAAGCCGGCGTCTCGACGAAGCTGCGCACCCGGCCGGGGCCGGTCACACCGCTCCGTCCAGACGTCGACGCGATCCCGCGTTGGGGGTTGGGTGCGGCACCAGTATCAAACTAACCTGCCGACCGGCGTTGCTTCTGGCAGCGTGTTCCCATGCGTAGCTACTACCTCCCCCCAGCCGTCCCCGTAGCCGCTCTCGTCCTGATGCCGTTCCTCCCCTTCGTCAACTCCTCCGGACTGTGGCTCGGCTTGCCGAAGATGATGGTCTGGGGCGCGTTCTGGTGTCTCATGTTCACCCCGGCCCTGCTGCTGTCCGAACGGCTCATGGCCCGCGGCGGCGAGGAGGATTGACGATGATCCTCGCGTTCACTCTCGCCGGCATCGTGCTCATCGGCGTGCTCGGCTTCGTCGGCCGCCGCCGTCCCGCCGCGGATCTCGCGGAATGGACTGTCGGCGGCCGGAAGTTCGGCGCGCTGACCATGTGGTTCCTGCAAGCCGGCGAGGTCTTCACGACCTTCACCTTCCTCGGCATGGCCGGGCTGGCGTTCTCCGGCGGCGTGGCCGCGATGTACGCGCTGCCGTACGTGCCGATCGCCTACGTGGTCCTGTTTTTCCTCGCCAAGCGGATCTGGCGGATGGGCAAGGAGCGCGGCTACCTGACCCAGGGCGATTTCCTCGAGGACCGGTACTCGAGCCGCGCGCTCGGCACGCTGTCGGCGATCCTCGGCGTCGTGTTCGTGCTGCCGTACCTGCAGCTGCAGATCACCGGGCTCGGGCTGATCGTCCGGCTCGTGACCGGCGACCGCGCGTCCGGCACGCTCAGCATGATCGCGGGCAGCGTCCTGGTGGTCGCGTTCGTGCTGTGGGCCGGGCTGCGCGGTGTCGCGGCGACGTCGTACTTCAAGGACGCGATCATGCTCGTCGTCCTGGTGGTGCTGATCATCGCGGTGCCCGCGCATTTCGCTGGCGGCGTGTCCGGCGTGTTCCACAAGATCGACCAGCTGCATCCGGAGAAGCTGTTCGTGCACGCCGGGGCCAACGACCACACGTGGTTCATCACGAGCATGCTGGTCAGCGCGATCGGCGTCGGCCTGATGACGCTGCCGCACACGTGGCCCGCGCTGATGTCCGCGCGGGATCCGAAGGTGCTGCGCCGCAACTACACCTGGATGCCGGTGTACGAGCTGTGCCTGCTGCTGCCGATGATCATCGGGTTCGCGGCGATCCTGGTGGTGCCCAAGGGAAGCGACCCGAACGGCGTCTTGCTGACGTTGAGCAAGGACGCGCTGCCGGGCTGGGTCACCGGGCTCGTGGTCGTCGCCGCGACGGCCACCGCGATGGTGCCCGCGGCGGGCATCCTGATCGGCATTTCCTCTTTGGTGGCACGAAACATCGCCCGCGTGCGCAGCGAACGCACCCAGTTCTGGATCAACCACGGGACGGTCGTGCTGGCCAGCGCGCTCGCCCTGGTGCTCGGCATCTTCCGGCCGGATCTGCTGGCGAACCTGCTGCTGCTCACCTATTCCGGGTCGGTGCAGCTGGCCCCGGCGAACCTGCTGGGCTTCCTGAAGAAGGTCCCGGTCGGCAAGGCCCCGGTGTTCGCCGGACTGCTCGCGGGCGAGGTCGTCGTGATCTGGCTGACCTTCGTGGACACCAAGCTCGTCGGCACGGTGAACGTCGGGCTCGTCGGGCTGGCGGTCAACGTGGTCGTGCTCGCGATCGCGGCAGCCATCGAACGGGCCGTGACCCGGTCCGGAGACGTTGTGCGGACAGGAGAACCGGTATGACGCGGACCCTTTTCACCGGCGGCACGGTGTTCGACGGGACGGGCAGCGCGCCCGCGCCGGCGGACGTCGCGGTCGAGGACGGCCGGATCGTCGCGGTCGGGACCGGCCTCGACGGCGATCGCGCGGTGGACTGCGCCGGTGCGACGCTGCTGCCCGGGATGTTCGACTGCCACGTGCACGTCACGGTGTCCGACCTCGGGTTGCTGCAGCGCGTGCAGAAGCCGTTCTCCTACCAGTTCTACGAGGCGGCCCGGAATCTGTGGACGACGCTGAAACTCGGCATCACCACGGTGCGCGACGCCGCCGGGGCCGACCTCGGGATCAAACAGGCGGTCGCGGACGGACTGATTCCCGGGCCCCGCCTGGAAATCGCGATCGGCCTGATCAGCCCGACGGGCGGGCACGGCGACGGGTGGATGCCGTCCGGGCATTGCGTTCCGCTGTCGCTCCCGCACCCTGGCCGTCCGAGTGCGCTCGCCGACGGTCCCGACGAGATGCGCCGGGTCGCGCGCACCCTGTTGCGGGCCGGTGCCGACGTCCTGAAGGTCTGCACCACCGGCGGCGTGTTGTCTCCCCGCGACGATCCGCGGCATTCGCAGTTCACGCCTGAGGAATTGGACGTCCTGGTCGCCGAAGCGACGATGCAGGGCCGCGCGGTGATGGCCCACGCACAGGGCGCGGAGGGGGTCAAGAACGCCGTCCGCGCCGGGATCCGGTCGATCGAACACGGCATCTACCTCGACGACGAGGCGATCGACCTGATGCTGGCGCACGGCACCTGGCTCGTTCCGACGCTGGTGGCCCCGGTGAACGTCATCCGCGCGGCGGCCGCGGGTGCCGCGCTGCCGGACGCGGTGGTGCAGAAGGCGAAAGAGGTCGCCGAGGTGCATCTGGAGTCGGTGCGCCGGGCCGCCGCGGCCGGCGTCCGGATCGCGATGGGCACCGACAGCGGCGTCGGTCCGCACGGGACGAACCTCGAAGAGCTGGAACTGATGCACTCGGCCGGGATGAGCCGGGCGGACGTGCTGGTCGCCACCACGTCGTCGGCCGCTCGGCTGCTGGGCATGGACGCCGAACTGGGCCGCTTGGCTCCGGGGTACCGAGCGGACCTCGTGGTTGTTTCGGGTGATGTGTACGATTTCCCGGCTTTGGCGGGGAACGTTCGGGAAGTGTGGCAGGACGGAGTGCGCGCGGTTTAGGGGCGGGTTGTCCTGATCACGGCATACTGGCCGCCGTGATCAGGAAAACCGAGGAACGCCACGCGTCCTGGCTCGAGCTTTTCTTCGACCTGGTCGCGGTCGCCGGCGTCGCCCAGCTTTCGCACCTCGTGCGCGGAACGACTTCCTGGAGCGACGCCGGCCTCTACGTCGTGTGCTTCCTCGCGTTCTGGACCGCGTGGATGTGCTTCACCGTGTACGGCAACGTCACCGGCGAAGCGGCCCGCACGATGCCGGTGCTGCTGGCGATGGCCGGGCTGGTTTTCATGGCCGGCGCGGTGCACGACATCGGCGAGCACGCGCAGGCCTTCGCGATCGCTTACGTCGCCGTGCGCGGGCTCGCGAGCCGGGTGTGGGAAAGCCGCGAAAACACGCGGATCATCGTCGAATGGCCGGTCGTGCACGCCGGGATGGGCGTCGTGCCGTGGTTCGTCTCGTTCTGGGTCGACGCGCCGTGGAAGTACGCGCTGTGGGCGCTGGGACTGGGAATCGACCTGGTGGCCGGGCTGACCATGTCCGGAGAGCGGGTCGCGGCCAGACTGGCGGACCGGGCGAGCCAGTCGAAGCGGCCGATGCCGGGACTGGCCTTCGCACACCTGGACCTCGCGCATTTCGGCGAGCGGCTGGGACTTTTCACGATCATCGTGCTGGGGGAGGGCGTGCTGACGGTCACCGAGGCGATGACCGAGACCCCAGACTGGGATGGACCGTTGTTCTGGACTGTCCTCGGGGTTCTGGCGCTGCTCGCGGCCTTGTGGGGCGCGGCGTTGTTCCAGGGGTTCGGCGGAATTCCCTATTTGGCGCAGACCGCTTGGGGGCCGCGCATCCTGTTGCCGGTGCACTGCCTGGTGGCCGGGCTGCTGGCGGCGCTGGCGGCCGGGTTCGGGGATGTCGTGGAGTCCGTGTCGCACGGGCACGTCGCGGTGGGGACGCGGTGGTTGCTGTGCGGCTGCGTCGCGGCGTTCACGGTGGTGGGCGTGGTGGCGCGGGTGGCTTCCGGGACGGGGAAGCGGTGGGACTTCGTCGCCGTGCTCGCTGGAGTGGGGATTACGGCCGGGCTGGGCTTTGCCGGCGGCGCGCTCACTCCGGCGCGGTTTTTGTGGGTGCTGGTCGTGGCGGTGCTCCCGGGGCTGGTGCGGGAGTTTCCGCGGCGTCGGCGCGTCGCTGCTCCGGATGGTCCGTGAGGCGGACCTTCATTCGTTGGCGAAGAGATCCTTCAACGCGGCCGCGAACTTGACCGGATTGCGTTGCGGTGCCAGGTGCGCGCCCGGCGTCTCGACGAACGGCAGACCGAGTTCCAGCGCCAGGATCTTGGCGGGCTGGTAGTGGTACCAGCCGCGGCTGCCCTCTCCGGCGACCGGGACGATCTCGGTGTTCGTCCGGCGCAGCGCACGCAAATCCGGCAGATAGTCGAAGAACTCGGTCAGCTCGCGGTCGAACAACCGGAGCCAGTCGCCTTCGTTCGGCAGCCGCAGGTGCGGCAGATCGGGCAGGGCGGCACCGGCGATCCCGTCCGCGAACCGCGTGACCGCGCCCATCAGATCACCCGAACGGGCCAGCCGGACCTGCGCCGCGGCGGCCTCCAGAATCCCGGCGGCGTCCGGCATCAACTGGATCGCGGGCGGCTCGTGCGCGACGAACGCGGCGACCCGATCCGGATAGCGCGCGACGAGATCGAGCCCGATCAGCGCCCCGGCACTGGTGCCGAACATCGAAACCGGCCCGCTCCCGCCGACGTGGTCGAGAACGGCGAGCGCGTCGTCCGCCTGCAGCGGCACCGGCACGGGCCCGGTCGTGGTGTCCGTGCTGGAGAAATGGCCGCGGCGGTCGTAGGTGATCACGGTGAAGTCCGTGCGCAAGAGCTTGACCAGCGCCCGGAACGAGTCCGCCGCACCGGTCCCGCCGGGGATCAGCAGCAGCTGCGGTCCCTCGCCGGTCGTGCGGACGGCCAGTTCGCCGCCCTCGACCGGACAGCGATGCTCGGCAGTCTCCGCATCTTCCGCGATCATGCCGAAAGTCAAGCACAACCCGGGGCACCCGATCGCTCCCGGGACGCGGGTTTTTGTCGGTGGGGGGTGCGAGACTCCGGGAATGACGAGTTGGGATGAGTTCAGTGCCGCCGCTCCGTCACTGGCCTCGCGCGTACGAGCCCGCTTCGCCGCCGCGGATTCGCACGTCCTGGCCACCCTGCGAAGCGACGGTTCGCCGCGGGTAAGCGGTTCGGAGATCGACTTCCGCGACGGCGAGGCCTACGTCGGGTCGATGCTCGACGCCCGCAAGGCCCGCGACCTCCAGCGCGACGACCGCTTCGCCCTGCACGCCTACCCCGGCATCGAGGAAGGCGGCGACGCGAAAATCGCCGGCCACGCGGTGGAGATCACCGACCCGGCGGAGGTCGCGCGCCTCCAGGACGGCCAGGAAAGCCACCTGTTCCGGCTGGACCTGCGAGAGGCGGTGCTGACGTGGGTGGAGGACAACACGCTGTGGATCGAATCCTGGCACCCGGGCAGCTGGGTGCGCTTCGCTCGGCCGGACAACGGTCCGGTGGTGCGGACGGAGCTGGAGTTGGGGGTGAGGGTGCGGGTGAGGGGCCGGATGGGGTGAGGGAGTGGTTGGTTGAAGCGGGCTGGTCGGGTCGCGGGGCGGGAGCGGCTTGTTGAGCGAGTGAGCTGGGAGGCGAGCAGGTTGAGAGGAGTGGGTCAGGGCGTGCAGCGAGGTTGGCCGGTCGAGTGGAGTGGCTTGGGCCGTGCGGCGTGGTTGGCCGGTTGAGGCGAGTCGGTCCGGTCTGGCGGCGACGCGGGTCGGTAGTCGGTCTGTCGGCTCGTGCGTGAGGCTGCCCAGCTTCCACATTCCAGCCACCCTTCGGTTCGCCTAGCCAGCTCGCGTGCGCGCTTCACCGGCCCAGGCGGCCTCGGCGCAGCTGGGCAGGCCTGGTGAGGAGCCGTCGGCGGGAGAGACGGGCTTGGCCGAGGCGAAGGGCCCGGATGGTCGGCATGGAGCAGCCAGCCGGGAGGGAACGCTGGAGGCAGGAGCCCGGAGAAGCGTGGAGCTGAGAGCGCGACGAGTCCTAACCTGGGCTGATGAAACTCACCGCCACCGTGCTCGACGCACCCGATCCCCGGGCTCTGGCGGAGTTCTACCGGGAGCTGCTCGGGTGGCGGATCGGCGCTGACGAGCCGGAGTGGGTCACTCTGCGTCCGCCCGGTGGCGGGGCGGGGTTGTCGTTTCAGCTGGAGCCGCAGTACGTGCCGCCGGTGTGGCCAGCCGACGCCGGACAGCAGCAGATGCAGCTGCACCTCGACTTCGAGGTCGACGGTCGCGCGGCGCTGGAGGCTGCGGTCGCGAAGGCGGTCGCCGCGGAGGCCCGCATCGCAGAGTTCCAGCCGCAGCGGAATGTGCGGGTGTTGCGGGATCCGGCCGGGCATCCGTTCTGTTTCTGGACCGACGACCGGCCTTAGCCAACACCGCGGCAGCGCGAAGGCGGAAAGATCCCCGCGCTGACTCGCCGCCGCGGCTTCCCGTCGGCGACGAGTCGTCATGGCGGAAGGGCCCGCGCGGCAAGAAACCAGCCCGATCCGGGCCAGGGGCTCAGATCCGTTCCAGAATCGTCGCGGTAGCCATCGCGCCGCCAGCGCACATCGACACCAGCGCTGTCGTCGCGTCGCGGCGTTCCAGTTCGTGCAACGCCGTCGTCAGCAGCCGCGCGCCGGTGCTTCCCACCGGATGGCCCAGCGCGATCGCGCCGCCATTGACGTTCACCCGTGACTCGTCCGGATTGTGCATGCGCTGCCACGAAAGCACGACCGACGCGAAGGCTTCGTTCACCTCGAACAGGTCCACGTCGCCGATCTTCATCCCGGCCGCTTCGAGAACCCGCGTCGTCGCCTGGACCGGACCGTCCAGGTGGTAGTACGGCTCCGCTCCGACCAGCGCCTGCCGCCGGATCCGGGCGCGCGGGCGCAGGCCCAGCGAGCGGGCCAGGGAGGCGTCCATGATCAGCACCGCCGCGGCGCCGTCGGAGATCTGGGACGACGATCCGGCCGTGTGGATTCCGTCCGGAACCACCGGCTTCAACCGCGCCAGACCCTCCATTGTGGTCTCTCGCAGCCCCTGATCCCGGTCCACCACCCCGGCTTCTGTCGTGACCGGCACGATCTCCCGGGAGAAATGCCCGGCTGCCCAAGCGGCCGCGGCATTGGCCTGCGACCGCACGCCGAACGCGTCGACGTCCTCGCGCGTGATGCCTCGCCGGATCGCGATCCGTTCTGCCGCACCGTATTGGTCCGGCATGTCGATCGACCACGTGTCCGGCTTGGGGGAGCCGACGCCTTCGCCGCGGTTCGCGCCAAGCGGGACCCGGCTCATCGCCTCGGCTCCGCACGCCACGCCGACGCTGATCGCGTCCGCTGCGATGAGACCGGCGACCAAGTGCGCGGCCTGTTGCGCCGAACCGCATTGCGCGTCGATCGTCGTGGCGCCGGTCGATTCCGGCAGGCCTGCGTGCAGCCACGCGGTGCGCGTCAAGTTGCCGCACTGCTCGCCTGCCTGCGTGACCGCGCCGCCGATCACCTGCTCCACCTCGGCCGGATCGATGCCCGCCCGCTCGACCACGCCGCGCACCGCCGCGCCCAGCAGTTCGGCCGCGTGCAGGCCGGACAGCCAGCCGCCGCGCTTGCCGATCGGCGTGCGTGCCGCGGCCACGATCACCGGTTCGCCCACGAGTGTCCCCTTCCGAAGCTCCGTACCTGGCAAAACTAGAACACGTTTCTATTAATGACAAGCGAGCGCATGGCAGCGGGGAAGTCGATCACTCTCGACTGAGCAACCGCTCACCAGCGCGGATTGGTTCTGGAACGGTCAAGTAAACAGGTTTCACTCAAGCGGGTTCCGTTGGTTAACGCCGTATGCTCTACTGGGGTCATAGAACGCGTTGCAGTTGGGTATCACCGCCGATCCCGCGCAGGAGGCCAAGCCGTGGCAGCTCCGCTTTTGCCCGCCGGTTTCGACTTCACCGATCCGGACCTCTACGCCAGTCGGCTGCCCCTGGAGGAGTTCGCCGAACTCCGCCGCACGGCGCCCGTCTGGTGGAACCCGCAGCCGCACAACACCGCCGGATTCGGCGACGACGGCTACTGGGTCGTCACGCGGCACGCCGACGTCAAGGAGGTCTCGCGCGACAGCGATCTCTACTCGTCGAGGGAAAAGACCGCGATCATCCGGTTCGACGACCAGATGACCGCCGAGGGCCTCGACGCCAACCGGCTCGTCCTGCTGAACATGGACGCGCCGCAGCACACCAAGCTCCGCCGCATCGTGTCGAAGGGGTTCACCCCGCGCTCGATCGCGAAGCTCGAGGACACCTTGCGCGACCGCGCCGAGCGGATCGTGCACGAGGCCAAGAAGAAGGGCTCCGGCGACTTCGTCACCGACGTCGCGTGCGAACTGCCGCTGCAGGCGATCGCCGAGCTGATCGGCGTGCCGCAGGAAGACCGGCTCAAGCTGTTCGACTGGTCCAACCAGATGGTCGCCTACGACGACCCGGAATACGAGCTCGAACCGATCGCCGCGTCGGCGGAACTCGTCGGCTACGCCTGGAACATGGCCGAGGACCGCCGCCGCTGCCCGATGGACGACATCGTCACGAAGCTCGTCCAGGCCGACGTCGACGGAGAATCCCTCGGCTCCGACGAGTTCGGGTTCTTCGTGATCCTGCTGGCCGTCGCGGGCAACGAGACCACCCGCAACGCCATCACGCACGGCATGAAGGCGTTCCTGGACCACCCGGCGCAGTGGGAACTGTTCAAGGAGCAGCGCCCGAAGACCGCGCCGGACGAGATCGTCCGCTGGGCGACGCCGGTCGTCGCGTTCCAGCGCACCGCGACCCGCGACACCGAGCTGGGCGGCGCGCAGATCCGCAAGGGCGACCGCGTCGGGATGTTCTACAGCTCGGCCAACTTCGACCCCGAGGTCTTCGACGAGCCCGGCACATTCGACATCCTGCGCGAGGACAACCCGCACGTCGGCTTCGGCGGCACCGGTTCGCACTACTGCATCGGCGCGAACCTGGCCCGGCTGGAGATCGACCTGATCTTCAACGCGATCGCCGACGCGATGCCCGCCATCGCCGAGGTCGCCCCGCCCGAGCGGCTGCGCTCCAGCTGGCTCAACGGGATCAAGCACTACCAGGTCCGCTACGCCTGAGCAGGCGAAACGCCCGGGCGCACGGCCTGGTCGGCAAGGAGCGCGACGCACCGGCATGATGGCCCCGTGCGCACGACGGTAGACGCGGAATTCGGCGTCCGGGTGACGAAACCCGGTCTCGCCGCGATCTCGGTCGCCGCCGTGCGCGCGGACGCCGGCGAACTCACCGTGTCCGACGCCGGTTCCGCGCGCACCGCCGAGTTCGAACACGGCACCCGCGCAGAGGTTTACGACCTCTCCGAGGGCGAGCATCGCGTCACCTATCACGGCGAACGGGTCCTGCACCGCGGGAACGCCGAACCCGTCACGCTCGCCGACATCGCGCGGTACACGCGGCCGAGCCGGTATTGCCCGTCCGACCGGATGGGCGGGTTGCTGCCGCCGGGCATCGGCGATCTGGACGGCGCGCGGGCGCGAGTGCAGGCGATCGTCGACCACGTGCACCACCGGCTCGCGTACGTCGTCGGCTCCGGCGGCCCCACCCACGACGCCATTGACACGCTCCTCGCCGGCGAAGGCGTCTGTCGCGACTTCGCGCACGTATGCGTCGCGCTGTGCCGGCTCGTCGATGTACCCGCGCGCTACACGTCGGTGTACGCGCCGGGTTTGCAGCCGATGGACTTCCACGCGGTCTTCGAAGCAGGCATCGACGGACGTTGGTACGTCTTCGACGCCACCCGGCTGGCCCCGCGCCAGACCATGCTCCGCATCGCGACCGGACGCGACGCCGCCGACACCCCGTTCCTCGCGACGCTGGGGTGCGAACTCGACTTCCTCGGCGCGACCGTCTTCGCCACGACCGACGAGCCGCTGCCGCGTGACGACGGGCACGCCCCCGTCGTCCTGGCCTGAATGCGTGTCTTTTGCGACAAACAGCGCGTCCGCTGGGTAGACAGTGACAGTGAAGCGTTCCCGCAAGACACCCGGGCCGAGCAGATGGGCCCGCGCGCGTGCCCGGTACCGGTGGCTCGACCACATCGCGCGCGCCACCAACCGGTACATCGACTACGGCGGCTACCACTACGTCGCGTCGATCACCTACTTCAGCCTGCTCTCGCTGGTGCCGATCCTGATGCTGTCCTCGTCGGCGGCCGGGTTCGTGCTCGCGTCGCAGCCGCATCTGCTCGACGCGCTGGTACGCGGGATTTCCGGTTCGCTGCCCGGCCCGATCGGCGCGCAGGTGTCCTCGATCCTGACGGGATTCGTGGAGCAGCGGACCGGCGTCGGGGTCGCCGGTCTGGTCGTGGGCCTGTACTCCGGCTGGAACTGGATGAACGCGCTGCGGGACGCGCTCACCGCGATGTACGGCCAGAACCGGTCCGAGGGGCCGCTGCTGCGCACGATCCTGACGGACGTGCTGGCGCTGCTCGGCCTCGCCGCGGCGCTGCTGGTGTCGTTCGGGATCTCGGTGTCCGGCACGGCGGTCGGCCGCTCGCTGCTCGGACTGGTCGGCGTCGAGGACACGAGCTGGGGACACACCGTGCTGTCGTTCGTCCCGGTGCCGCTGGCGCTGCTCGCCGACTGGCTGGTGTTCCTGTGGGTGCTCACCCGGCTGCCGCGGGAACGCGTCGGCTGGCGCAGCGCGATGCGCGGCGCGGTCGCGGCGGCGGTGGGATTCGAGCTGCTCAAACTGGCCGGCGGGTTCTACCTGAACTTGATCAGCAAATCGCCGTCCGGCGTGGCGTTCGGGTCGGTGATCGGCCTGCTGTTCTTCATCTCGCTGATCGCGCGGATGCTGGTGTACATCACCGCCTGGACCGCCACCGCCCGCGACGCTCCCCGCAAACCGGTCCAGCCCCCGGTCGCGACGCAGCTGCGGCCGATCATCGCGCCCAAGCAGAACAGCGGGAAGGCGGCTCTGCTGGGCGCGGTGGTCGGGGCGCTGGGGACGTTGTTCGCGTTGCGGGGGCGGCGGAAAGACTCGTGAGCGACAATCCCGGTTCTAACCGCGATGAGCACTCACGAGGGCTTCTCCGACCCGACGACCCACATGCTGAAGTACTGCGAGCCGCCGCCGTAGGCGTGTCCTAGCGCGACTCGGGCACCGTCCACCTGGTAGTCGCCAGCGCGGCCCATCACCTGCTTCGCCGCTTCGGAAAACCGCAGCATCCCGGACGCGCCAATGGGATTCGACGAGAGAACGCCGCCCGACGGGTTCACCGGAAGCCGTCCGCCGATCGCGGTGTCGCCGGCTTCGGTGATCTTCCAGCCCTGGCCTTCGGCGGCGAAGCCGAGGTTTTCCAGCCACATCGGCTCGAACCAGGAGAACGGCACGTAGATCTCCGCGACGTCCACTTCGGACAGCGGATCCTTGATGCCCGCGTCGCGCCACAACGCGGCCGCCGCGTCCCGGCCGGCTTGGGGGCTGACCTGGTCGCGTCCGGCGAACGTCGTCGGTTCGGTCCGCATGGCCGTCGCCTGGATCCAGGCCGCGCCGCCCGGCACGGCGTCCCCGGCGGCCTCGTCGCCGAGCACCATCGCGCAGGCCCCGTCGGAGGACGGACACGTTTCGTCGTACCGGATCGGGTCCCACAGCATCTGCGACGCCTGCACCGACTCGACCGTGATGTCGGCCTGCCGCAAGTGCGCGTACGGATTCAGCGCGCCATTGCGGCGATCCTTGGCCGCCACGATCGCGCCGATGTGTTCGGGCGCACCGGAACGGCGGATGTACGACCGGACGTGCGGCGCGAAGTAACCACCGGCTCCGGCGCCGACCGGCATCTGGAACGGCGGCAGGATCGACAGACCCCACATCGCGTTCGACTCGGACTGTTTCTCGAACGCCACGGTCAGCACGCGCCGGTGCGCGCCGGACTGGATCAGCGAGGCGGCGACCAGCGCGGTCGACCCGCCGACCGAACCCGCGGTGTGCACGCGCAGCAGCGGTTTCCCGTTCGCGCCCAACGCGTCCGAGAGGAACAGTTCGGGCATCATGACGCCCTCGAACAGGTCCGGCGCCTTGCCGATCACGACGGCCTCGATGTCGTCCCAGCCGACCTGGGCGTCCGCCATCGCGCGGTCGATCGCTTCGCGGAGCAGACCGGGCATCGACACGTCGGTGCGCTTCGCGCGGTGGTGCGTCTGCCCGGTCCCGAGCACCGCGGCGAGCTGTTTCGTCATCGTGCCTCCAGCACGGCGAGGAGGTTCTGCTGCAGGGCGGGTCCGCTGGTCGCGTGGGCGAGCGCTTTGGCCGCCTCGCCGCGATGGATCCGCGCGGCGGCCTCGCCGATGCGCGCGAGACCGGCGGAGAACATGGGATTGCCGGTGAGCGCGCCGCCGGACGGGCTGATCCGGACGCGGTCGTCGAGATCGAGTTCGCGGCGCAGGATGAGTTCCTGGTGCGTGAACGGCGCGTGCAGTTCGGCCAGTTCGACGCCGTCGAGGTCCAGCCGGGCCGCCGCGGCGGCGGTGGACGGGGATCGGGTGAGGTCGCGCGCGCCGAGGACGGGGGAGTCGATCCGGTGGTCCAGCCCGGAGATGATCGCGGGCCGCTCCACGAGGTCGCGGGCTCGTTCCTCCGACGCGAGAATGATCACCGCCGCGCCGTCCGTCACCGGCGCGATGTCGTGTGCGCGAAGGGGATCGGCGACATACGGGGTGTCGAGCAGCTCGGCGACGTCCACGGTTCCGGACAGCTGCGCGGCCGGATTGTTCACCGCGTCGGCACGTGCTCGGGCGGCGACTTCGGCCAGGTCCTTTTCCGACCACAGCCCGCCTTCGAGACCCAATCGGGCCTGGAGTCCGGCGATCGCCAGCGAGTCCGGCCACAGCGGAGTGACGAGGTACGGGTCCAGCTGCATCGCCATGACCCGGCGGAGCTGTCCGGCACTGGCTTTGCCGAAGCCGTACACCAGCGCGGTGTCGACCTCGCCGGTGCGGATCTTCAGCCACGCCTCGTACAGCGCCCAGGCGGCGTCCATTTCCACATGGGACTCGTTGATCGGCGGGAACGCGCCCAGCGCGTCCACCGCGGCGATGAACGAAAACGCGCGCCCGGCAAGGTAATCCGACGAACCGGAGCACCAGAACCCGATGTCTTGTTTGGACAGTCCGGTCGCGGCGAAGGCCTCGGCGAGGATCGGCACGAGCATTTCCACGCCGTTGGTGGTGCCCTCGGTCTTCCGGACGTTGGGCGCCTGCGCGAAACCGGCTACGGCTACTTCAGGCATGGTTCCTCACAGGTGGTGGGCGAAGGTCTCGTACGCGGCGTCCGGCTCGCCGGTGGGCTCGAAGTGGCTGATGTTCTCCAGCGACGTCCACCACTCCTCGCGCGGCCGCCAGTTGGCGCGCACGCGCATGCCCATCCGGACGTCCTCGGCGGCGCAGCCGAGCACGAGGTGCAGGAAGGCGATGTCGGCTCCGTCGAGCAGGATGTACGCCGCGACGTACGGCGGTTTGATGCGCTGGCCGAGGAACGGCACGTTGACGATGCAGAACGTCGTGACGATGCCGGTGTCGGGCAACTCCACCTCGTCGGTGGTCGGCACGCCGTCCACCGGGCACGCGCCGCGCGGCGGGATGTAGACCTTGCCGCACGACGGGCAGCGCTGGCCGAGCATCCGCCCTTCGGCGAGGCCGCGCAGGTACCGGCTTTCCTCCGGCGACGCGGAATGCTGGTATTTCAGGTGCACCGGCGTGATGATGACGCTGACCGGCGCGCCTTCCTCGCGTTCCGCCACCGGCGGGGGAGCCTCGGTGGGCGTGGTGTCCGGTGCGTCCGCGGGCAGGAAGTACGCGATGTCGCGGATGTGGCCGACCGTTTCGTCCGCCCACCGCACGCGCACGCGCTGTCCGATGTGGACATTGTCCGGGGAACCGGCGTCGAGGGCGTGCAGCAGGCTGGTGTCCGCGCCGTCGAGTCTCACCAGCACCCAGGCGAACGGACGCGACAGCGGCTGGCCGTCGAGCGGATCCGCGCACCAGGACCAGGAAACGACCACGCCTTCCGCGGCGACCGGGACGAACTCCGTCAACGGGTCCGCGGTGGCCGGGTCGTACTCGACCGGCGGCACGTGCACGCGTCCGTCGCTGCCGCGCACGCCTTCGATCCGGCGTTCGCGCAGCGCGTTGACAAACCGGCCTAGCACCGGGCCGGTCGAACGGGTGTAGTCGAAGCCGACGTTGAGCGGCGCCGACAGAGGGGCATCCGAAACCGTCACGGCTCCGAGTGAAACACGTTCTCGAATCCGAGGCAAGGAACCTGTTGTGTCTATGTGGAACGCGTTCTAGATTTGGGAGCTATGGACCTGGGACTGTGGACCATCGCCGCGGCCGAGCCCGCCCGGGTGGCGCTGGTGGATCCGGACGGGCGGGAAATCTCCTACGGCGAACTGACAGCGAAAGCCAACCGGTACGCCTCGGGGCTGCGCGAACTCGGCCTCGGCGTCGGCGACGCGGTGGTGCTGCTGCTGCCGAACGGCGACGACCTGGTCGCGGCGTACTTCGCGGCGATCCAGACCGGCCTCTACGTGGTGGTGGTGAACTGGCATCTCGTCGGACCGGAGGTCGCGTACATCCTCTCCGACAGCGGAGCGAAGGCGTTTCTGGCGCACGAGCGATTCGCCGACGTCGCGGTCGCCGCGGCCGACGAGGCCGGAGTGCCCGCGTCGGCGCGGTTCGCGGTCGGCTCCGTGCCTGGCTTCCATCGCGTCGAAGAACTCGGCGCGGGGCTGGGAGACGGGCGGCCGGACAACCGGACCGCTGGGTCGCCCATGCTCTACACCTCGGGCACGACGGGACGGCCCAAGGGCGTCAAGCGGCCGCTGACCGGAGCGGATCCGGATCAGGTGCCCGCCGCGTCGACGTGGTTCTTCGGGGTGTTCGGATTGCAGCCGTTCGACGATCACGTGCATTTGTGCGGTTCACCGCTGTATCACACGGCGGTGCTCAATTTCGTGGCCATTTCGCTGCAGCTGGGGCACACCGCGGTGCTGATGGACCGGTGGGACGCCGAGGACATGCTGCGGTTGATCGAACGGCATCGGGTGACGCACAGCCACATGGTGCCGACGCAGTTCCGCCGGTTGCTGGCCTTGCCGGACGAGGTGCGCTCGAAGTACGACCTCAGTTCGCTGCGCGTGATGATTCACGGGGCGGCGCCGTGTCCGATCGAGGTCAAACGGCAGATGCTCGAGTGGTGGGGGCCGGTGGTCACCGAGTACTACGCGGCGACCGAAGGCGGCGGGACGGTGATTTCCGGCGAGGACTGGCTGCGCAAGCCGGGATCGGTCGGGCTGCCGTGGCCGGGGTCGACCATCCGGATTCTCGACGACGACGGGAACGAGGTGCCGACGGGCGAGACCGGTGTCGTGTACATGAAGATGGGCGACTCGAAATTCGAATACCACAAGGACAAGGCCAAGACGGAGAAGGCCCGGGTCGGGGATTTGTTCACCCTCGGCGACGTCGGGCATCTCGACGAGGACGGGTATTTGTTCCTGCACGACCGCAAGGCCGACATGATCATTTCCGGCGGGGTGAACATCTATCCGGCGGAGATCGAGGGCGAGCTGGTCATGCATCCGAAGGTCGCGGACGTCGCGGTGTTCGGGATTCCGCACGAGGACTGGGGCGAGGAAATCAAGGCGGTGGTGCAGCCCGCGGAGGGGGTTGAAGGGTCTCCGGAATTGACCGCCGAGCTGCTCGCGTATGCGGAGACTCGGCTGGCTCGGTTCAAGCTGCCCAAGTCGGTGGATTATCTGGCGGAGTTGCCTCGGGATCCGAATGGGAAGCTTTACAAGCGGAAGTTGCGGGAGCAGTACGTGTCGTGAGGGTGGGGGGCCACCACCCCTCAGCCTGATTGTGACTACGGGCGGCGGGTGCTTGTCAAGGCGGGAAAGATGCCTTGACAAGCACCCGCCGCCCGTGTTTTTGGCTTCGTATCGGGGTGCGGGGGTGGTGTGGGTGCCTGGCTGGTTTGGGTGCGCTGGTGCGGTTTAAGTCCGTGAGGGGCTCCTTGAGGGAATTAGATTCCCTCAAGGAGCCCTTCACGGACGGTCGTCAGCGGCCTTGGAAAGTCGGCTTTCGCTTTTCGGCGAAGGCTTTCGGGCCTTCTTTCGCGTCTGCCGAGGCGAAGACTTCGATGCCGTATTTGGCGTCCAGTTTGAAGGCGTCTTCCTCGTGCATGCCCTCGGTGTCGCGGATGGTCTTGAGGATCGCGCGTATCGCGAGCGGGCCGTTGTCGTTGATCAGTTCGGCGAGTTCCAGCGCGCGAGCCAGTGCTTGACCGTCGGGGACGACGTGGCCCACCAGGCCGATGTCGCGTGCCTCCGCGGCGGTGATGTGGCGGCCGGTGAGAAGGAGGTCGGCGGCGACGGTGTACGGGATCTGCCTGGGCAGGCGCACGGCCGAGCCGCCCATCGGGAACAGGCCCCAGCGGGGTTCGGAGACGCCGAATTTCGCGCTCTCCGCGGCCACCCGGATGTCCGTGCCCTGCAGGATTTCCGTGCCGCCCGCGATGGCCGGTCCTTCGACGGCGGCGATGAGCGGTTTGGTGAGGCGGCGGCCCTTCAGCAGGCCCTCGATGCGGCTCGGGTCGAACGAGCCGTTCGAAAAAGACTTGTCGGGAGCGTTGCGGGACATGGATTTCAGGTCCGCGCCGGCGCAGAACGCGCCGCCCGCTCCGGTCAGGACGCAGCTGCGCACCTGGTCGTCGGAATCCACCCGGTCCCAGGCCTCGACCATGATCGAAAGCATCTCGCCGGTGAGGGCGTTGCGGGCTTCCGGGCGGTTCATCGTCACCACGAGCGTGTGGCCTTCGAGGCTGACGAGTGCGTGGGGTTCGGCCACCGGGGCCTCCTTCTCAGCTGGCCGGGGTCATTGCCCAGAACGATAACATGTTCTACTTTGGGTGCGTGGCACTCAACATCGCGGATCTACTCGAGCACGCCGTCGACGCCGTGCCGGAACGCGTCGCGGTCGTGTGCGGACAGCGCCAGGTCACCTTCGCGCAACTGGAGAAGCGCGCGAACCGGCTGGCGCACCACCTGGCCGCGCACGGCGTGGGACCCGGCTCCCACATCGGTGTCTATTCCCGGAACTCCATCGAAGCACTGGAAGCCATGTTCGCCGCGTACAAACTGCGCGCGATCGCGGTGAACGTGAACTACCGCTACGTCCACGGAGAGCTGCGCTATCTGTTCACCAATGCCGACCTGGTGGCCCTGGTGCACGAGCGGCGCTACTCCGACCGGGTGGCGGCGGTACTGCCGGAAACGCCAAAACTGAAACACGTTGTAGTCGTCGAGGATGGCTCGGACACGCCGTACGAGACGGGCGTCGAGTACGAGTCGGCGCTCGAGGGCGAGTCGGACGAACGCGACTTCGGCGAGCGCAGCGCCGACGATCTCTACATCCTCTACACCGGCGGCACCACCGGCTATCCCAAGGGCGTGCTGTGGCGGCACGAGGACATCTGGCGCGCGCTGGGCGGCGGGATCAACTTCGTCACCGGCGAGTACGTGCCGGACGAATGGACTCTCAGCGAACAGGGCAAATCCGGTTCGCTCGTGCGCCTGCCGGCCGCGCCGCTGATCCACGGGGCCGCGCAGTGGGCCGCGTTCGGCGCGCTGTTCACCGGCAGTCCGGTGGTGTTCGTCCCGCAGTTCGACGCGCACGACGTCTGGCGCGCGGTGCAGGAACACAAGGTGCAGGTGCTGACGATCGTCGGCGACGCGATGGCGCGGCCGCTGGTGGAGGCTTACCGCTCCGGCGATTACGACGCGTCGTCGCTGGTCGCGGTGTCGAGCCACGCGGCGTTGTTCTCGCATTCGGTGAAACAGGAATTCCTGGAGATGCTGCCGAACGTCGTGATCACCGACGCGATCGGCTCGTCGGAGAGCGGTTTCACCGGAATCGGCATGGTGGGCAAGGATTCCGACCATTCCGCGGGTCCCCGGGTGAACTTCGGCAAGGACGCCATCCTGCTGGACGACGACGGCAACCTGGTCGAACCGAAACCCGGCGCGGTCGGGTTGATCGGCCGTCGCGGCCACGTCCCGCTCGGCTACTACGGAGACCCGGAGAAAACCCGCACGATCTTCACCGAAGTGGACGGCGTCCGCTACGTCGTGCCCGGCGACTACGCGCGCTACGAGGAAGACGGCACGGTTACGTTGCTGGGCCGGGGATCGCAGTGCGTGAACACCGGCGGCGAAAAGGTCTACCCGGAAGAAGTCGAGGGCGCGCTGAAATCGCATCCGGACGTTTTCGACGCCTTGGTCATCGGCATTCCGGACGAGCGGCTCGGCCAGCGCGTCGCCGCCGTCGTCCAGCCGCGCCCCGGCGTGCGGCCGGATCTGGCTGCTTTGGAAGCGCACGTGCGCACGGAGATCGCCGGATACAAGGTGCCGCGAACGGTGTGGCTGGCCGACGAAATCGGTCGTTCGCCGAGCGGAAAGCCGGATTATCCGTGGGCTCAGCGGTACGCCGCCGAACACGAACCCGCCTAGGAGGGCGCATGCGCACATCGTTGTGCGACCGGTTCGGCATCGAGGTGCCGATCTTCGGATTCACCCCGTCGGAACACGTCGCGGCCGCGATCAGCCGCGCGGGCGGCATGGGCGTGCTGGGCTGCGTCCGGTTCAACGACGCCGCCGAACTCGACGCGGTGCTGTCCTGGATGGACGAAAACACCGACGGAAAGCCTTACGGCGTCGACATCGTGATGCCGGCGAAGATCCCGTCCGAAGGCACCCAGACCGACCTGAACGAGCTGATCCCGCCGGGACACCGAGCGTTTGTCGACAAAGTGCTGAAGGATCTCGCGGTCCCGCCGCTGCCCGACGACACCGACGAACGGGCCGGGGTGCTGGGCTGGCTGCACTCCGTCGCGAGGTCCCATGTGGACGTTGCCCTGAACCACCGGATCAGCCTGATCGCCAACGCACTGGGCTCGCCCCCGGTCGATGTCATCAACCGCGCCCACGACGCGGGCGTCCCGGTGGCGGCCCTCGCCGGAAAGGGATCGCACGCCGCCCGGCACGTCGACAACGGGGTGGATCTCGTTGTCGCGCAAGGGCATGAGGCAGGCGGCCACACCGGCGAGATCGCGACGATGGTGCTGGTCCCGGAAATCGTGGACGCCGTTGGCGACCGCGCCCCGGTCCTGGCGGCCGGAGGCATCGGCTCCGGCCGCCAAGTCGCCGCCGCACTGGCCTTGGGCGCCTCGGGCGCGTGGATGGGCTCGTACTGGCTCGCGACGGAGGAATACCTCCAGACGATGCCGGAATCGGAGGCGATGCAGACCGCGCTGGTGGCAGCGACCTCCGCGGACACCGTGCGGACGCGGATCTACACGGGCAAGCCCGCCCGCCTGCTGAAGACCCGCTGGACGGAGGCCTGGTCGGCGCCGGACGCGCCGGAACCGTTGCCGATGCCGTTGCAGAACCTGCTGGTTTCCCACGCGCACAACCGGATCCACGCCGCCGCCGACCCGTCGGTGGTGTCGATGCCGGTGGGCCAGATCGTCGGCCGGATGGACCGGGTCCGCCCGGTGGCCGAGGTGATGGCGGACCTGGTCCAGGGGTTCGAGGAGACGGTTTCCCGGTTGGACAAGATCCGCTGAGGTTCAGGCGAGGCGCTGCTGGATGAAGAGGGCGGCCCGATCGAGGGCTTGCCCTGCTTCGTCCAGGGTGTCGGTGAAGGTCTGGAACACGTGCGGGACGTCGGCGGTGAAGTCGAGGATCACGTCGACGTCCGCGTCGCGTGCGCGTTTCGCCAGCCGTACCGAATCGTCCAGCAGGACTTCGTTGCCGCCGACTTGCAGCAGGATCGGCGGGAAACCGGTCAGGTCGGCGTGGACCGCCGGGGCGAGGAGCGGCTGGGCGGGATCCGCGCCCGCCAGGTACAGCTCGCCGGTGCGTCCCATGCTTTCCCTGGTGAAGAACGGGTCGATGCCCGCCTTCGTCTCCATGGACGCCCCGGTGCGGGTGTGGTCCAGTCCCGGCGAGAACGCGACGATCCCGGCGGGCATCGGCAGTCCCGCGTCGCGGGCGGCCAGGGTGGTGGTGACGGACAGGCCGCCGCCCGCGGAGTCGCCGGCGAAGACGATCGAGGACGGGTCGGCGTCCTCCAGCAGGCTGCGGTAGGCGGCGAGGCAGTCTTCGATCCCGGCCGGGAACGGATGCTCGGGCGCGAGCCGGTAGTCCAGCGAGAGCGCGCGGATTCCGGTGCGCAGGACCAGGTTCGCCGTCAGCGCCATCGCGGTGTGCGGTGATCCCAGCGAGAACGATCCGCCGTGGAAGTACAGGATCGTGCCCGGCCGCTGGTCTCTCGGCGGCTCGACGAGAACCGCTGGTCGCCCGGCGAGCGTCGTCGGGGTTTCGCGATGCTCGGCGGGGACGGGGTACTGGCTCATCAACGCGGCGAACCCGGCCCGCATCTCGTCGATCGACGACGCTTCGGGCTGCTCCGGCGCCTGCAGAAGCTTCTCGGCGATCGCGCGGCGCTGGTCCCTGCTCATCTGCACTCCTAAGAATTCTGCGGAAGTATCTTCCATGGCATGTAATGCTAGAATATATGCCATGGCAGGTACTTCGGCAAACGAGCAGCTCTTCGACCATCTGGTGCGCTGCGAGACCCGGATCTACAACGCGCTGAGCGACGGCCTCAAGGCCGAACACGGGATCGGCGCGGCGCAGTTCGAGTTCCTGCGGTACCTGGGCCGGCATCCGCGGTCGCGGGTCGCGGACCTCGCGGTGAACTTCGCCGTCGGGATCGGGGCGACCAGCAAGGGCGTCGACCGGCTCGAAGCACGCGGATGGGTGCGCCGGGCGCCGAACCCCGAGGACCGGCGGTCGTCGCTCGTCGAGCTGACCCCCGCCGGGCGGGAGCTGGCCGACGCGATGGAGAAGACCTTTCAGGACCAGCTCGAGGAACTGCTCGGCTCGGTGGTGGGGGACGACCGGGCCGCGACGGTCATCTCGGTGCTCGCCGAGTTGCGGGAGGTTTTGGAGGAGCGGAACGTCGGGCTTCCGGCGGGCTAGGTTCCGCGGGCGGGGCGACGGGATTTCGCGCTGCGCCGTGTTCGCTGACGGCGCGGAATGCCCTGCGTCGCGCCTGCCCCGCGATTTCCCGGCGCAGAGCCCGGTGCTGCTTGCCGTGCCCCGCTCGCCAGAGGCCGGAATGGTCAGCAAGGGGATCTGCGTGCTAGCGAGCCCGCCCGGCGTGCCTCGGCTTAGCTGCCGGTCAGCGGTTCCCAGCGCGCGGGATCCCGTGTCGCTGAGCGCTGGCCGTACTCCCGTGCACTGGAGCGGTCCGCCAGGGCGACTCCCGGCGGGTTGCCAGCGATCTGGCGTCACGGCCATGGCTGCGGAGGGCCCGTGCTCCGCCGTGCATCCTTTCTGCACCGGAAAACGCGGCTCAAACCGGGCACGCAACCGTCGCAGTCCTGCGCCCGACCTGGCGAACCGGAAAACGCCGCTCAAGCCGGGCGCGGAACCTCGGTGGAGTCCCGCACCCGACCCGGCGAAGAGGGTCAGATCTTCCCCGCCGCCTCGGCGATGTCGGAGGCGAACGTGCTCACCTCGGTGTACACGCCGGGTGCGTGGGCCCGGGCGCAGCCGTCGCCCCAGCTGGTGATGCCGACCTGGACCCAGTCGCCCGCTCCGTCGCGGCGGAACATTGGACCGCCGGAGTCGCCTTGGCACGTGTCGACGCCGCCGGTGTCGACCTTGCCCGCGCACAGTTCCGCGTCCGGCTTCAGGTCGGCGTAGTCGCCGCCCTGGGACTGGCACGTCGAGTCGTCCACGAACGGGACCTCGGCCTTCAGCAGGTACCGCTGCTGCGCGCCGCCCTCCTTGGCCGCGCCCCAGCCGGCGATGGTGAACGTGCCGGAGTTGTTGTCGGCGTTCTTCGCGATCGGCAGCGTCGGGACGCCGCTCACCGGGCTCGCCAGTTTGATCAGGGCCCAGTCGCCGCCGGTGGAGTCGTACGTCGGGGAGCGGTAGACGTAGGTCGAGCGCACCTTCTTCGCGCTCGAGCTCTGCAGATCAACGACGCCGAGCGTCGCGGTGATCGACGAGTCCGCTCCGGTGCGGTCGACGCAGTGCGCGGCGGTCAGCACGATCTGGTCGGTGTACAGCGCGCCGCCGCAGCCCATCGAAAGCCGGACCATCCACGGGAATTCTCCCTGGCTGGCGCGAGTCCCGCCGACGATCTGTGTTTCCGCGGGCGACGGAGGCGTCGACGCCACGGCGGGCGTCGCCAACCCGGCGGCGGCCGCGAGCGCCGCCGCGACGGCCAGGACTCGCGTGAGCATGCTGAAGTTTCTCTTGTCGGCCAAGGGGATTGTCCTTCCGGTGTCCACTGTGGAGCTTCCGCTCCCGGGGCGGGGAGGTGTCGTACGGTGATGAATCGACTACACCAGAACGACAGTAAGCGGACAACCAACTTTCTTCGGATCTTCGGGATTCTTCACCAGATCTGGCAGATTTCGACAGTGGAGAGGACCGCGAAAGTGGCCTCGACCTGGGGATAGGCGGTTACCGAGACAATCGCGCGGCGGCGGAGCGAGGGGGACTTTCGCGCACCAGATGCGGCAAACCAACGCTCGGCCAACCGGAATCCCGGCCAGGGAACAAAAACGAGTCAGGTCAGCGTGCGATCTCTCGACGGTGCACCAAGTGCGCCACCGCACCCAATCCGAGTACCAAGCAGCCGCTGATCACCGAAGCGACTGGCAAGCTGAACGCCAGCGCCGCTTACCCCTAGCCATGGCACCGCCGAAGCGAGCGGGTCGGGACTCGCGCCGATCCCATACGGCCCCAATCCACCGCCGCCGCGGCGTACATGGCCAGTGTCAGTCCCGAAGCGAGCGGAATCGTCCGCGCCGGTCGCGGATTTACTCCGAGCGTGGCCAGCCGCGCGCGTAATCGGCGAACGCGAAGAACGGCAATCCGGCCGCTTCGAGCACTCCGTCGCCGTGAAAACGGGGTCCACGGGGAAGCTGGCCGAGTCCGGGCGCGGCGTACGCAACGACGGCCAGCGCCAAAGCCGCGCAGCTCGCCGTTTTCCCGGCGACGAAGTCCCAATCCGCTATGTATCCCCAAAGTTCACCCAGGTGAGCGCGTCCGTACAGGTAGGTGCCACCGGATGCCCGAACCCGCGGCACCTGCAGCCTGGGCGAACGCGGTGCCGATCACCGAACCGAGTCCGATAAAACTTGGCGAGGCCGAGACTGCGGGCCAAAGGCACTGCGACGTCCTCCCATAGGGTCAGTTCGCGAGACGGCGAACCGCGCGCCGCGTGTCTGGCATAGGCTCGGTTCTCGTGCCCACGTCTTCGCCGCTGTCCCGCCTGTCCGCCGACGGACCGGTCCGCGACGGCATCCCGGATCACGGCCGCGTGCCGCGCTACTACGCGGTGAAGGTCGAGCTGCTCGCCGTCATCGCCGAATTGGGCGAAGGCAGCGCGTTGCCCACGGAACGCGAACTGTGCGAACGGTTCGAAGTCTCCCGCGCGACGGTCCGGCAGGCGGTGGGCGAGCTGGTTCTCGAAGGCCGCCTGTCGCGACGGCAGGGCAGCGGCACGTACGTCGCCCCGCCGAAGCTGGTCCAGCCGCTCGCGCTTGTCAGCTACACCGAAGGCCTGCGCCGCCAAGGTATCCGTCCCGGCCGCACGCTGATCACCCTCGAACGCCGCGCCGCGGGCACCGGATTGGCCGCCGACCTGCGGATCGAACCGGACGCCGAGGTGATCCATCTGGAACGCGTGCTGCTCGCCGACGACGAGCGCGTCGGCCTCGAATCGACCTTCCTCCGCGCCGACAGATTCCCCACGTTGCTGGAGGATTTCGACCCGGAGCAGTCGCTGTACGCGCACCTGCGCGACGAACTGGGCGTGGTCTTCGACGGGGCCGAGGAACGCGTGGAAACCGTGCTCGCGACCCCCCGCGAGGCGCTGCTCATCGGCACGAACCCGGCGCTGCCGATGCTGCTGATGCACCGCGTGTCGTGGGGTCCAGACGGCGAGCCGTTCGAGCGCGTCCGGTCGCTTTACCGCGGGGACCGGCTGAGTTTCGTCACGCGACTGAGCCGCGTCGAGTAGTCGAGCAGTCAACCACCGCAGGAACGGGCCCGACGCCCGGCCCGTTCCTGCGGTGGTTGACCAGCACATCCCCGCCCCTGTCGTACTCCTGCCGCGTTTCCCGTGCCTGCCCGAGCCTCGAACATAACAGAACGGTAACTCATCCGGTCCAATATTCGAGGCTGCTTTACCTGGCGTTCCCCGTGCCGACAGCCTCCGTTGAGCGCGGGCGGCGACTGTTGCGGCCGTGCGAATCCTCATCGTTGGCGGCGGCGTGCTCGGCACCCAGCACGCCTGGCAGGCCGTGGAACGCGGCCACGAAGTCCTCCAGCTCGAACGCGAGCCGGAGGCGCGCGGAGCGTCCGTCCGCAACTTCGGACTGGTCTGGGTCGGCGGTCGCGCCGCCGGTCCGGAGCTGGAGACGGCGGTGCGCGCCCGGGAGCTGTGGGAGCGGATCGGAGAACGCGTGCCCGCGCTGGGCTTCCGGTCCAACGGCTCGCTGACGGTTGTCCGCACCGAGGCCGAACTGGCCGTCGCGCAGGAGGTCGTCGCCGGGCCGGGGGCGGCTGAGCGCGGCTTCAAGCTCCTTGACGCGAAGGAGACCCGAGCGCTGAACCCCGCTCTGCGGGGCAACTTCACCGGAGCGTTGTGGTGCGAGCGCGATGCAGCGGTCGAGCCGCGGACCGCGCAGCCCGCGCTCCGCGAAGCCCTCGAAGCGAGCGGGCGGTACCGCTGGTTGCCGGGCCGTGAGGTGCGGAACCTGACCGACCACGGCGTCGTGGACGACCACGGCGAGCGGCACGAAGGCGACGTCGTGGTCTTCTGCACCGGCGCGTGGCTCGGCGGGCTGGTCCGCGAGATCGCGGGCGAGATCCCGGTGCGGCGGGTCCGGTTGCAGATGGCGCAGACCGAACCGCTCGGTGAACCGTTGCCCACCAGCGTCGCGGACGGCGACAGCTTCCGGTACTACCCGGCTTACCGCGGCGCGGCCCTCGACGCGATGAACGAAGGCCAGCCGCAGGGCGAAATCGCCGCGCGGAACGCGATGCAACTGCTGATGGTGCAGCGTCGCGACGGCTCGCTCACCATCGGCGACACGCACGAGTACGCGCAGCCGTTCCCCTTCGACGTCACCGAAGATCCGTACGAACACCTCGCCGAAGTGGCGGGCGCGTTGCTCGGCCGGCCGCTGCCGAAGATCCGCCGTCGCTGGGCCGGCGTGTACGCGCAGGCAACCGACCAGACCGCGGTGGTGCACCGGGAACGGTTGTCCGGCAACGCTTTCCTCGTCACCGGCCCTGGCGGCCGGGGAATGACCTGCTCGCCCGCAATCGCCGAAGACACCGCAAAGGAGCTGGGCTGGTGACCACCGAACTCGTCGTGCTCGACATGGCCGGCACGACCGTCGCGGACGACGGACTGGTCGAACGCGCTTTCACCGCGGCGATCGCCGCCGCCGGAGTGTCCGAAGAGGACGAACGATACGCCGGAATGCTCGACTACGTCCGGGAAACCATGGGCCAGTCGAAGATCACCGTGTTCCGCGCGCTGCTCGGCGACGAGGACCTCGCCCAGCGCGCGAACACCGAATTCGAGGGCTCGTACGGACGGCTGGTCGCGGCCGGGGAGTGCAAGCCGATCCCTGGCGCGGAGGAGACCATCCGAAGCCTGCGCGACCAGGGCGTCCGGGTTGCTCTCACCACCGGATTCGCGCCCGCGACACAGCGTGCGCTGCTGGAGGCGCTCGGCTGGCAGGACCTCGCCGACTTCGCGCTCGCTCCCGGCGACGGCGTGCGCGGCCGTCCGTATCCCGACCTGATCCTCGCCGTCGCGCTGAAACTGCAGGTCACCGACGTCCGCAACATCGCGGTGGTCGGCGACACCCCCACTGATGTCCGCACCGGCCTCGCCGCCGGCGCCGGAATCGCCGCCGGAGTGCTCACCGGCGCCAGCAACCGAGGCGACCTGGAAGCCGCAGGCGCCACCCACGTTCTCGACTCCGTCTCCGCTCTCCCCGCCGTGCTCGATCGTGAAGGAGCCCCCCAGTCATGAACCTTCGGAAAGCGACCGTCGTTGCTCTCGTCGCGGCCCTGGCCGCCCTGTTGTCCGCGTGCGGCGGCACGGCGGGCGGCGCGTCCGGCGACCAGACCGTCACCGTCTACACCGCGGACGGGCTCGAGGACTGGTACAACGCCCGGTTCGCCGAGTTCAAACAGCAGACCGGGATCACCGTCCAGGCCGTCACCGCCGGTTCCGCCGAAGTCGTTTCGCGCGTGGGCAAGGAGAAGGCCAACACCCAGGCCGACGTCCTCGTGACGCTTCCTCCGTTCGTCCAGCAGGCGGCGAAGGAAGGCCTGCTCGCCACGTCCGCGCCGAAGGGCGTCGATCAGGTTCCGGCCGCGCAGAAGGACCCGCAGGGCCGCTACTACGCGATGATGAACAACTACCTCAGCTTCATCTACAACCCGCAGCAGGCGAACCCGGCTCCGAAGACCTGGAACGACCTGCTCGACCCGAAGTACAAGGGCAAGCTCCAGTACTCGACGCCGGGCGAGGCGGGCGACGGCACCGCGGTGCTGCTGCAGGCCCAGCACGTCTTCGGCGACCAGGGCGCGCTCGACTACCTCGGCCGGTTGCAGGCCAACAACGTCGGTCCGTCGTCGTCCACCGGCAAGCTGCAGCCGAAGGTCGCGAAGGGCGAGGTGCTCGTCGCCAACGGGGACCTGCAGATGAACCTCGCGGAGATCGACAAGAGCGGCGGGTTCTCGGTGTTCTTCCCGGCCGATGCCCAGGGCAAGCGGTCCACCTTCGCGCTTCCGTACTTCGCCGGTCTGGTCAACAACGCGCCGCACGCGGACAACGCCCGCAAGCTGCTCGACTTCCTGTTCTCGCCGGAAACCCAGGCCAAGGCCAGCGACGCGTACGGCATCCCGGCCCGCTCCGACGTCAAGCCGCAGGGACCGAAGGCGGAGAAGATCACCGCCGCGATGTCCGGAGTGGACGTGTGGAACCCGGACTGGAACGCCGTCCTCGGCCGCCTCGACGCCGACCTCGCCGCGTACCGGAAGGCCACCGGACAGTGACTCCGGCAGTCGAGTTCCGCGGCGTGTCCGTCCACTTCGGAGCGACGCAAGCGCTTGCCCCGCTGGACCTTTCGGTAGCGCGCGGCGAAACGCTCGCCCTGCTGGGGCCCTCCGGCTCAGGCAAGTCGACCGCCCTCAAGGCGCTCGCCGGGTTCCTCCGGCCGAGCGCCGGACGGGTGCTGCTCGACGGCCAGGACGTCACCGACCTGCCGCCGCATCGCCGTGGCCTCGGCGTGGTGGTGCAGAGCTACGCGCTCTTCCCGCACCAGCGGGTCGCCGACAATGTCGCGTTTGGACTGAAGGCGCGGAAGATGCGCCGGGCGGACGTGACGCGGCGCGTCGGCGAGGTGCTCGAACTGGTCGGGATGAGCGAGTACGCGCGGCGGTATCCCCGGGAGCTGTCCGGCGGGCAGCAGCAGCGGGTCGCGTTGGCGAGAGCGCTCGCGATCCGGCCCAATGTGCTGTTGCTCGACGAACCACTGTCCGCATTGGACGCCGCGCTGCGCGAGGACATGGTCGCGGAACTGCTGCGGCTGCGGGCCGAACTGCCGGACACGACGCTGATCTACGTCACCCACGACCAGGGCGAAGCGCTCGCGCTCGCCGACCGGATCGCCGTGCTGCGCGACTCCCGGCTGGTCGAACTCGGTCCGTGCGAACAGCTTTACCGCCGCCCGGCCACCGAGTTCACCGCGAGTTTCCTCGGTGCGGCGAACCTGATCCCGGTGGAACTGGTGCGCGCGGACGGAACGGTCGCGACGGTCCGGCTGGCCGGGCGCGAACTGTCCGCCGAACCGTCCGGCACTCTCCAGCCGGAGCGGCCGGTGGCGCTCGGCGTGCGGCCGCACCGGATTTCGGTCGGCGAACCCGGACCGGGCACCTTCCCGGCGCTGGTGCGCGGGGTGCAGTGGCGCGGCTCCGGATACCGGCTCGACCTGCGGCTCACCGACGAGGTCTGCGACATCCGCGCCGAGGTGCCGGACAGCCCGGTGCTCCCCGCGGTCGGCGACCGGGTCGGGGTGTCCATTCCGGACGGATGCCCGCTGGTGGGGGTGAGCGGATGACCGGCCTCGCCCTCGACGCCGCCTCGGTCGCCCCCATTCGCCGTGGTACCCGGCCCCGCCGGTACCGGATCGGCTGGCTGCTCCCGCCCGCGATCGTGGTCGCCGGCTTCTTCGGCTACCCGCTGGTGCTGGTGATCCTGCAGTCGTTCACCGCGCAGGACGGCAGTTTCGGGCTTTCGGTGTGGGCACAAGTGCTGTCGTCGCCGGAATTCGGCCGCGCGGTGTGGCAGACGGTGTTGCTGGCCTTGGGGTCCACCGTCGGCTGCGTGCTGCTCGGCGGATTTCTCGCGCTGGTTGTCGCGTTCGTCCCGTTCCCCGGGGCGACGGTGCTGGCCCGGCTGGTGGACACGGTGCTGGCGTTCCCGTCGTTCCTGATCGCACTGGCCTTCACGTTCCTTTACGGCGGTGCGGGAGTCTTTGGCACCGCGGGGTTTCTGTACTCGCCGTGGGGCGTGCTGCTCGCTGAGATCACCTTCTACACGCCGTTCGTGATGCGGCCCGCGCTCGCCGCGTTCAGCCAAGTTCCGTCGGGGCAACTGGACGTGGCGGCGAGTCTCGGCGCGCGGCCAGGTCGCGTGTTGTGGCGGGTCGTGCTGCCGGAAGCGTTGCCGTCGCTGGCGTCCGGGGCGTGCCTGGTGCTGCTGTTGACGATGAACGAGTTCGGCATTGTGCTGTTCCTCGGTGCCAAGGGTGTCTCGACGTTGCCGATGCTGGTGTACGGCAAGGGGATCGTCACGTTCGACTTCCCGTCCGCGTCGGTGGTCGCGGTGGTCAATGTGGTGCTGTCGCTGGCCCTCTACGCGGTTTACCGGCGAGTGGTCGGGGGAGGAGGCCGTCGTGCTGCTGTGGACGCGGCGTAGCCGATTGCTGGTGTGGCTGGTGTTCGGCGTGGTGTTCCTTGCCGTGGTGGCCGCGCCGCTGGTGATGATCGTGCTGGCGTCGTTCGCCGGAAGCTGGACCGGCATGCTGCCGAGCGGGCTCACCGGGGCGCATTACGCCGAGGCGCTGTCCGGCGAGACGTTCGCGAGCCTGTCGGTGAGCGTGCAGACCGGTGTGATCACTTCGCTGGTCTCGGTGCTGATCGGGACCTGGGCCGCGCTGGCCGTCGACCACGCGCCGCCGCGGCTGCGCCGGATCGCGGATTCGCTGTTCCACCTGCCGATCGCGGTGCCGTCGGTGGTGCTCGGCCTCGCGTTGCTGATCGCGTTCAGCCGTCCGCCGCTGGCGTTCAACGGCACGCGCTGGATCGTGCTGGCCGGACACCTGATGATCCTGCTGCCCTTCGCGTACAGCACGGTTTCCGCCGCGCTGCAACGCGTTGATCCGCTGCTCGCGCAGGCCGCGGCGAGCCTCGGCGCGCGTCCGGTGCGAGTGCTGCTGCGGGTCCGGTTGCCGGTGCTGCTGCCCGCGATGTCGGCTTCGGCCGGTTTGGCGCTGGCGATGTCGATGGGCGAATTGGGCGCGACGATGATGCTGTACCCGCCGGACTGGCGGACGCTCCCGGCGACCATTTTCACCCTGACTGACCGGGGACAGGTGTTTCTCGCGTCGGCGAGCACGGTGCTGTTGCTGGTGGTGACGCTGGCCGGAGTGGTGCTGCTGGGGCTGGTGCGAGGGAAGGCTTCGGCTCGGTGAAGCAGTTTTGCGCTCGGGTGCAACCTCCGGGGCCGTAATTCCGTCCGCGTTGCATGCGGACTACAGGGAAAATCGTGGGAGCGAGCGCGCTGCTGCTGACGGTCGCGGCGTGCGGGGGCAACGGAACCGTGGCCGCGCCGAGTTCCTCGGCGTCCCCGCCGTCCAGTTCGGTGTCGGTTTCCTCCCCGCCGCCGTCTTCGTCGTCGGTCGCGCCGCCGCCGACGTCAGCGCCGCCGAATAGCCGTCCTACCCAGGGCGTACCGCCTGGGGATACCTCGCTTGCTCCGGGGCAGATCAACGCTTCGGCACTGCCGGCTGGCTACCCGCACGACGTCACGCTCGCCGAGGGCGGCACGGTCGTCGTGATCCAGGCCGAGGAGGGCGGATGCGACAAGATCAGTGCGAAGGCAGGGGAGCAGACGGCGACTCAGGTCGTCGTGGTGGTGACGATCACCAAGCCGCCGCACGGGCAGATGTGCCCGATGCACGTGCGGGAGATTTCGTTGCCGGTCCGGCTCGCCGCGCCGCTGGGCGGACGCGAATTGGTGCTGAAGCCCGGTCCGTGAAGATCGGGTGCAACCCGCCGCGGCGCTCGTGCCGTCCAAGGATCATGAGGTACTCGAGGAAGCTGATCGGAACGACACGACTGGCAGGCGCGGCACTGGTGCTCACGATGGCGGCCGCGTGCGGCGGCCCGACGAACATGGCGAACGCACCAGCGTCCGGGTCCGAGACCGCTCCGCAGGGCGGCAGCGCAAGCAGCTCGCCCTCGGTGCCGCCGCCGGGCAAACCCCAGTTCGACCCGCCGCGGGGCGCGGTCCGGGTTCCGGACAACCGGGTGGATGGGACCGCGCTGCCCAAGACGTTCCCGAAGGAGGTCTATTCGGACAACGGGGGGACGGTGCTGGTGGTGCGCGCAGAGGAAGGCGGCTGCGGGCACGCGCTCGGGGAAGCTGTTGCGCAGACTGCGCAGAAGGTGGTCGTGGATTTGAGCGAGACCAAGGCGCAGACCGGGCAGATGTGCACGATGGATCTGCGGCATCCGGTGATTTCGGTGGCGTTGGGGGCGCCGTTGGGGGAGAGGACTGTGGTGTTGAAGCAGTCTCCGCCTCGGTGATGCCGGGTTGGTGAGGCCGGGTGGGTGATGGGCCGGACGGTGCTGTCGGGGGATCGTTCGTCTCGTCGCCTGGCGGCGACATTGCTGTGGGGATGGCGTGGGGCACCCCGAAGCCCGAGTGTGCTGACGGTCTGGGGGTGCTTGTCAAGGCGGGAAAGATGCCTTGACAAGCACCCCCAGACCGCAGGGAGGCTTCGTATCGGGGTGCGGGGGAGGGTGTGGGTGCACCGATGGTTGGGTGCGTCGGTGGCGGTTGGGTGCGCGGCTTGGTGCGTGGTCGCGTTGGGTGCGCGGGGGTGGGGTGGCTGGTCCACAGTGGACACTGTGGCGGGTGCGCGCGTTCGAGGAGAGGGACTGTTCGCGGGGGTGCGTCGATGGCCTCGGTGGCGGTAGGGCCCTAGGCTCTGCGGCTATGGGAACTCGCCAGGTTTCGCGCAGTGCCGTTGTCGCTGCTGCGCCGGAGCAGATTTTCGCGTTGCTTGCTGATCCGGCTCAGCATCCGCTCATTGACGGGTCGGGGACGGTGCGGGCCAGTCGGGGGTCGGCGCCTGCGCGGTTGTCGTTGGGGGCGCGGTTCGGCATGGAGATGCGGATGGGTGCGCCGTACCGGATTCAGAACACCGTGGTCGAGTTCGAGGAGAATCGGCTGATCGCCTGGCGGCACTTCTCCGGGCATCGGTGGCGCTGGCTGCTTGAGCCGGCGGGGGACGGGCGCACTGAAGTCACCGAGACGTTCGATTGGTCTACCGCGCGGTCGCCGCTCGCGATTCGGTTGTTGGGGTTTCCCCGGCGCAACGCCGAGGCCATCGAGAAGACCCTCGCCCGGTTGGGCGGGATGTTTCCCGGCTGACCTCGGCGCGCGCGAGGGGAATCAGCGGAAGCTGATCTGCAGCACCGGTTCGCTGGTCTCGGAGAAGAAGTCGTTGCCCTTGTCGTCGATGACGATGAACGCGGGGAACTCTTCGACCTCGATTTTCCAGACTGCTTCCATGCCGAGTTCGGCGTACTCGAGGACGTCGACCTTCTTGATGCAGTCCTTCGCCAGCCGCGCGGCCGGGCCGCCGATCGAGCCCAGGTAGAAGCCGCCGTGTTCCTTGCACGCGGCGGTGACCTGCTTCGAGCGGTTGCCCTTCGCCAGCATCACGAGCGAGCCGCCCGCTGCCTGGAACTGGGCGACGTACGAGTCCATCCGGCCGGCCGTCGTCGGGCCGAACGAGCCGGACGCGTAGCCGTCCGGGGTCTTCGCCGGGCCCGCGTAGTAGACCGGGTGGTCGCGGAGGTACTGGGGCATCTCCTCGCCGGCGTCCAGGCGCTCGGCGATCTTGGCGTGCGCGATGTCGCGTGCCACGACCAACGGGCCGGTCAGCGACAGGCGCGTCTTCACCGGCAGTTGCGACAGCTGCGCGCGGATCTGGTCCATCGGCTGGTTGAGATCGACCGACACGACCTCGTCGGACAGGTCGTCCTCGGTGACGTCCGGGAGGAAGCGGGCCGGGTCGCGTTCGAGTTGCTCGATGAAGACGCCCTCGCTCGTGATTTTCGCCTTCGCCTGGCGGTCGGCCGAGCACGACACAGCGACGCCGACCGGGCAGCTCGCGCCGTGCCGGGGCAGGCGGATCACGCGGACGTCGTGGCAGAAGTACTTGCCGCCGAACTGCGCGCCGATGCCGAACTGGCGCGTCATCTCCAGCACCTGCTGCTCGAGGTCGTGGTCGCGGAACGCGTGGCCCAGCTCGGAACCCTCGGTCGGCAGGTTGTCCAGGTAGCGCGCGGAGGCGAGCTTCGCGACCTTGAGGTTGAACTCCGCCGACATGCCGCCGACGACGATCGCCAGGTGGTACGGCGGGCACGCGGCGGTGCCCAGGCTGCGCAGCTTCTCGTCCAGGAACCGGGCGAGCCGCTTCGGGTTCAGGACCGCCTTGGTTTCCTGGTACAGGAACGTCTTGTTGGCGCTGCCGCCGCCCTTGGCCATGAACAGGAACTCGTACGACGGGTCTGCCGCGTCGGAATCCTTGTGATACAGCTCGACCTGCGCGGGCAGGTTCGTGCCGGTGTTGCGCTCTTCCCAGAAGTTGATCGGCGCCATCTGCGAGTAGCGCAGGTTGAGCTGCTGGTAGGCGTCGAAAATGCCCTTCGACAGCGCGCGCTCGTCGTCGCCGCCGGACAGGACGCCCTCGGTGCGCTTGCCGATGACGATCGCGGTGCCGGTGTCCTGGCACATCGGCAGCACGCCGCCGGCCGAGATGGCCGCGTTGCGGAGCAGGTCCATCGCGACGAAACGGTCGTTGCCGCTGGCTTCGGGATCGTCGACGATCGCGCGCAGCTGCTGCAGGTGTGACGTACGCAACAGGTGCTGGATGTCGGTGATCGCCGTGCGCGCGAGCGTCGTCAGCGCCTCCGGGTCGACCTTCAGAAACTTCCGCCCGGCGGCTTCGACGGTCTCGACGCCGTCGGCGGTGACCAGCCGGTACTCGGTGGTGGTGTCCTTGCCGAGCGGCAGGACTTCGGTGTGCTGGAACGTGGTGGGCGGCACAGCGAGGCTCCTTTGCCCTGATCGGGATTGGCCCACGGTACTCAGCGGGTTCCGCCCGGTCGCACCGGCGCGGGGGCGCTGTGGGATAGCGCACGCCGACGGTGGTTCCCGCGGGTTTTCGCAGGGCAAGGTCGGGAGGCCGGGCCCACCCCGACGGACCCGACCTCCCGGGGAAAGCGGACCGGATGCGCACACACCCGCCCCGCGTGACTAACGGGACCCCGCCGGCGCGTTGACCGGACGCCGCACGGCGGGGATCGCGAACGCTTGCTACCCACTGCCCAGAACGGCCAAACGCGAATGAGCAACGAATTCCACGATCGGGTGCGCGGAGTGGTGACGGGATTGCGGTGGGTGCCAGTAGAACTTGGACAAATCGGATAAATAAAGACAGAAAAGGAGGATCTTGTCCACCAGAAGTGGCTCAAGTGACTCAAGTGGCTTTTGGGGGCTACTGAGGCTGGTGATGGCGATGAGGCGATGTGCCGACAATCCGAACCCCGGTCATCGCCGCGACCGGGCCGGCGAATCCGGGGCCCGGACAAGACAAAACCCCCGGTCCGGAAGCCGAACCGGGGGTTCCGCGCAACCAGCGGCGCGAACCGCTGCCCATCGAAACAATCTTCTGGCCGAAGTCTTCCGTCCCGCCTGACCGGCCCCACCCGGTCCCCGCGGAAAACCGCGACCTGCGTGCCCGCGTGCTCGCCGCGGCCGGGCTCACCGGACCCCGCGCCCGGTCAGTCCGCCGCGGAAGCCTGAATCAGCTCGCGGACCGGCTTCTCCGCCCTCGCCGGAGACCGGGTCCCGAATCCCGGTCCCGGAGAGGGAAGAAACTCAGCTGGCGTACGCCCGCAGCCGGTCGGCCCGCTCGCCCTGGCGCAGCTTCGCCATGACCTCGCGCTCGATCTGCCGCACGCGCTCCCGCGAGAGGCCGAAGTGCTTGCCGATCTGGTCGAGCGTGCGCGGCTGGCCGTCGTCGAGGCCGTAGCGGAGCCGGATGACGTGCTGTTCGCGGTCGTCCAGCGTCGCCAGGACGCGGCGGAGGTCGTCCTGCAGGAGACCGGAGATCACGGCGCTCTCGGCGTCCGTCGCCTCCGAGTCCTCGATGAAGTCGCCCAGCGGGGCGTCCTCCTCGGTGCCCACCGGCATGTCGAGGCTCACCGGGTCGCGGGACTGGTCGAGAAGGTCGGAGATCTTGTGCACCGGGATGCCCGATTCGGCGCTCAGTTCCTCGTGCGTCGCGTCGCGGCCCAGCTGCTGGTGCAGGTCGCGGCGGATCCGGGCCAGCTTGTTGACCTGTTCGACCAGGTGGACCGGCAGCCGGATCGTGCGGCCCTGGTCCGCCATGCCGCGGGTGATGGCCTGGCGGATCCACCACGTGGCGTACGTGGAGAACTTGAACCCCTTGGAGTAGTCGAACTTCTCCACCGCGCGGATCAGGCCCAGGTTCCCCTCCTGGATCAGGTCGAGCAGCGGCATGCCCCGTCCGGTGTAGCGCTTCGCGAGCGACACCACGAGCCGGAGGTTGGCCTCCAGCAGGTGGTTCTTCGCGGTGTGGCCGTCGCGCACCAGCGCGCGCAGTTCCTTGCGGCGCTGCGGCGTGAGGTCCTCGGCGGTGTCGAGCATGTGCTGGGCGAAGACCCCGGCTTCGATCCGCTTCGCCAGCTCGACCTCGTCGGCCGCGGTGAGCAGCGCGGTCTTGCCGATGCCGTTCAGGTACACGCGCACCAGGTCGGCGGCGGGGCTCTGGGCGTCGAGGTCGGCGTCGGTGAGCGCCCCCACGCTCACCCGCTCCTCGGACTGCTGTGCTGGAATCCCGCGCTCGCGAATCCCGCGCGCTTCGCGTTCGAGAGTCTGGACTGACATTCTGCCTCCCCGGTCACGGGCTGAACGTGTCTCGCCGGCGCCTGCGGAACGGGGCCTGTGGAATCCCGTGTCCGCGGGCCCAGCCGGCTTGGCTGGACATCGGTCTCAACGCTCCGGGAAGGTGAAACGTTCCCGGCTCGCTGAAATGAGGACGGGCGTACCCGCCCCGCGGTTGCTCCACCAAAACTGAGGTTTTGCTGAGAACCCGTCCGCTCCGGGAAATGCGTGCGAATCGCGCGCTGTGCCTTCGATGTTACGCGGGCTGATCCAATGTGGTCTAGACCTCAACGAGAACGGTGAACGGGCCGTCGTTCACGCTTTCCACCGCCATCTCCGCGCCGAACCGTCCGGTCGAGACGGTCGCGCCGCGGCCGCGCAGTTCCGCGACCACGGCGTCCACCAGGGGTTCGGCGATTTCCGGCCGGGCGGCGGCGGTCCACGACGGGCGGCGGCCCTTGCGGGTGTCTCCGTAGAGCGTGAACTGCGACACCACGAGCAGCGGGGCGCCGGTCGTCGCGCACGATTCTTCGTCCCGCAGCAACCGGAGTTCGTGAAGTTTGCGGGCCATCGTTTCGGCTTTTGCGGGATCGTCGTCCCGGTGCACGCCCAGCAGCACGAGCAGGCCCGCTTCTTTGATCTCTCCGGCGATCTCCCCCGCGACGGTCACGCTCGCGCGGGTTACCCGCGCCGCAACCGCCCTCACTGCGGCGAACCCGGCACGAGCATGCCGTGTCGCACAAGTTCGCGGACGATCGGCAAAGCGGCGGCGGTCAGTTCAGCCGAATCGAGGCCCTGCGCGGCGGACAACAGGTCCAGCAGATCCGACAGCGGCAGCGCGCCGCGGCAACCCGCGAGCAGCCGCGTGGTGAGTTCGTCGACCTCGTGCTGCCAACCGGGGCCGTCCGTGCGGTGCAACCGGCGCACGGTCGTCTCCCAGCCTTCATCGCCAGGAGAATCGACGCGTTCGAGCAGCACTGTGTCGGGTACCCGAAACGCTACGTCCAACACGTTGTCGCCGTGCGTACGCAGCCACTCGACGCGGTCGAGCCAGTTAGCTGCTTCAGGGCCCAGCGGGTCGTCGTAAGCCTGTCGCAGGTCTTCGCAGACAACAGTCGGCGTCTGGCCGTTCGCGCGCCGCAGCGTCACGAAGCCGAATCCGATGCCCTGTACGTCGTTTTCGGTGAACCAGTCGAGCCACGCCGCAGCCTTGGCGCGGCCTTCGGGCGAGCGCGGGTCGATGCCTTCGTCACGCAGCCAGGTGCCGACGTACAGGCCTGGGTCGGCGACGTCGCGCTGTACGAACCAGGCGTCGGTCTCAGGCGGCAGCCAACGCGAGACGCGGTCGCCCCAGTCTTCGCCGTTTCGGTGCAGCCACGACGCGAGGAGCTGACCGGTGCCGCCGTCGTTGAGGAAGCTCGGCAGCTGACGGACGACCAGCGCGCTCGCGTCGTCGCCGGCCAGGCCGGAGTCGCGGTAGGTGTAGTCGACGCGCGGCGGCCCTACCACGAACGGCGGGTTGCACACCACCTGGTCGAACCGGCGGCGCGCGACCGGCGCGAACCATTCGCCGCGCAGCAGCTCGACCTCCAGCTCGTTCAGCCGGAAGGTGCCCGCGGCCAGGGCGAGCGCGCGGGCCGACACGTCGGTCGCGGTCACCCGCTGTGCGTGTCTGGTCGCGTGCAGTGCCTGGACGCCGTTGCCGGTGCCCAGGTCGAGGAGGGTGCCGACGGGGCGGCGGCTGGTCGCGCGGATCAGGCTCAGCGACGCGTGCCCGACGCCGAGCACGTGGTCCTCGGGCACGACGTGGCCGAGCATGTCGGCGTCGAGGTCGGAGACGACCCACCACGAACCGTCGTCGTCGCCGTGCGGGCGGATGTCGAGCGCGGCGCGGAACTCGTCCCCGACCGCCCGGAGGACGCCCGCGGCCACCGCGTCGTCCGCGGTGAGCGGCGCGAACGCCGACGAGACCGCCTTCTCCGGCTCAGCGAGACCGAGCAGGAACAGCCGGATGAAGACGCCAAGGTCCCCGGCGTCGAGGCTCGCGCGGCGGGCGGGTTCGGGCTCGCCGCGGCCGAGCGCCGTGTGCGCTGCGCCGCCGAGCGCGTCGACGACGCCGTCAGCGTCGTAGCCCGTGCGTCGGAACGCTTCGCGCAGCCGCGCGCAGACGTCGTCGGAAAGGTCGGGAAGAGGCGTGTTGGTGCTCACGGTGGGTAAGCCTGCCACGATGAGCATCGTGACCACCGAGACCACCGAGCGTGTCCTGGCTCCGCTTGAAGCGGCACTGCCGGAGCTTGAAGCGCTGTACGTCGATCTGCACCGTCATCCTGAGCTGGCGTTCACTGAGACCCGTACGGCAGCGGAGCTGGCCCGACGGCTGACTGAAGACGGCTTCGAGGTGCACACCGGCATCGGTCGCACCGGCGTCGTCGGCGTGCTTCGCAACGGCGAAGGACCGACTGTGCTGCTTCGTGCGGACATCGACGCGTTGCCGGTCGAGGAGCAGACGGGGCTCTCGTACGCGAGTACTGCGCGCGGCGTCGACTCCGAGGGGCGCGACGTGCCGTTGATGCACGCTTGCGGGCACGACATGCACGCGACGTGGCTCTCCGGGGCCGCGCATCTGCTCGCCGCTTCGCGGGACGAGTGGTCCGGCACGCTGCTCGCGCTGTTCCAGCCCGGGGAAGAGGCCGGCGACGGCGCTGCCGGGATGGTCCGGGACGGTCTTTTCGAGCGGGTCGGCCGTCCCGACGTGGTCTTCGGCCAGCACATCGTGCCTGGTCCGGCTGGGTGGGTGCTGACTCGTCCCGGCGTGATCATGGCCGCGACCGACACGCTGCGGATCACCCTGCACGGCCGCGGCGGGCATGGTTCGCGGCCGGAAACCACGGTCGACCCGGCGGTGCTGGCCGCGTCTGTGGTGCTCAAGCTGCAAACGATCGTGTCGCGCGAGACCGCTGCGACTGAGCCTGCCGTGGTGACTGTCGGCTCGATGCACGTGGGGACCGCGGCGAACGTGATCGCCGACCACGCGGTGCTGGAGGTGAATACTCGTGCCTTCGACGACGCGGTGCTGGTGCGGCTGCGCAAGGCGATCGAGCGGATCGTGAACGGTGAAGCTGCTGCTGCGGGAGCGCCTCAGCCGCCGACTGTGGAGGTCGTCGCGTCGTACCCGGTCACTGCGAACGACGCCGCCGCGTCAGATGAGTTGACCGAGGTGTTCCGCGGACACTTCGGTGCTGAGGCGACGATGCCGGCGCCGTTGGTGACGGGCAGCGAGGACTTCAGCGAGTTCGGCCGCGCGGCAGGCGTACCGTCGGTGTTCTGGCTGGTCGGTGGCTTCGACGCGCAACAGGTGATCACCGCGATGACCGAGGGACGGTTCGAGACCGACGTGCCGTCGAACCACTCGTCCAAGTTCGCGCCGGTGCTGCATCCGACACTGCGGACCGGGGTCGAGACACTGGTCGTCGCCGCTTTGTCCCGGTTCGCTCGCCCGGGTGTCGCGGAAGGGCGGTGAGTGAGACGATGGAACGCGGAGGTGGTGCTGTGAACGCACCCCACGGAGCCGATCCCCGCCCCGAGCCTGTGCTGATCACCGAGGCCGAGCCGTCGCTGGACGATCAGCTGGCGGCGCGGAAGCGGAAGTACGTCATCATGATGGTGTGCCGGATTCCCTGCCTCGTGCTGGCCGGGCTGACGTATCACACGTGGTGGCTGGCGATTTTGTTCTTGGTGATTTCGGTGCCGTTGCCGTGGATCGCGGTGCTGATCGCCAACGACCGGCCGCCTCGGAAGTCGGAGAAGGTCAATCGGTATGCGCGGGACGCTCGGGCGATTGAGGGGCGGAAGCATCGGGTGATCGACGGGTAGGTCCCGGGGCTGCTCGTCGCCTGGCGGCGACATTGCGCCCGGGTGGTCGCGTGGGGGCACCCCGAAGCCCATTGTGCTGACGGACGGCGGGTGCTTGTCAAGGCGGGAAAGATGCCTTGACAAGCACCCGCCGTCCGCAGTTTGGCTTCGTATCGGGGTGCGGGGGGTGGTGTGGGTGCTTGGCTGGTCTGGGAGCGCCGGCGGCGGTTGGTCCGTGAAGGGCTCCTTGAGGGAATCTAAGTACCTGAAGGGGCCCCTCACGGAATTAGGGCTGGGGGCCGATGCGGCTTACTGCCAGTGCGCCTAGCCGGGTGCCTGCGCGTAGGACGTCCACTGTGGACTTTCCGGCCAGCCAGGTGGTGAGAACGCCTGCGTCGAAGGCGTCGCCCGCGCCGGTCGAGTCGACGCAGTTCGTTTCCACTGCGGGTGCTGAGGCGACGCCGTTCGCGTCGATCCAGCTTGCTCCGGCTAGGCCAGCGGTGACCACGACCGCGCCGACTGCGTCCAGTAGCTCTGTGGCGGAGGACGGGTCTGCGGAGCCGGTCAGGGCGACTAACTCTTCGGTGTTCGGCATGAGCAGGTCGGTGCCGCGTACGTCGTCCAGGAAGGCTGCCGGGTCGTGGATGTGGGCGGCTGCTTGGGGATCCACCGAAGTGGTCAGGCCCGCTTCTTTGGCGGCGGCCAGGGCGGCCAGACCTGCGGGGCGCGAGGACGGGTCGAGCAGGACGTAGCCGGACAGGTGCAGGTGGGTGGAGCCGGTGAGGGCGTCCGCGGTGACGTCCTCGGGGGCGAAGCGCTTGTTGGCGCCTCGGTCGGCGAGCATGCTGCGTTGGCCTTCGCCGTCTACGAGGACGACCACACAGCAGGTCGCGGCCTCGGGGTCGGTCGCGAAGGCGCAGCGGACCCCTGCGGCTTCCAGTTCGGCCCGGATCAGGCGGCCTCCGGAGTCGTTGCCGATCCGGGCGATCAGGGTCGTTTCCGCGCCCAGGGAACGGAGCCACAACGCGGTGTTCGCGCCGGCGCCGCCACCGGTGAAGCGGATTGCCGCTCGGGCGTCGCCGCCGTGGGGGAGGGGTTGGTCGTGCCGGGCGACGACGTCCAGGCCTGCGTCGCCGACTACTACGATTCCGGTCACGACAGGGCCACCGCTACCTCGGTCGCGAGTTTGGCATTCGAGAGCACCAAAGCTTCGTTCGCGTCGATGCTGACGCCTTCGCTGGCGCTGTGGAAGTGCTCCAGCAGCACCGGGGTCACGTCCGCGCCGTGCACGTCGGCGTCGGCCAGTTTCGCCAGGCCTTCTTGCAACAGCCGGTCGTGCAGGGCACGGTCCATTTCGGACTCTTCCGGGATCGGATTGGTCAACAGCACACCGGAATTCGCGTAGCGGCGGTGGGCGGAGATGACCGCCGCGGCTTGTTTCGCGTCCTCGACCCGCCAGCCGACCGGGTGGCCGGAGGAGCGGAGGTAGAACGCGGGGAAATCGTCGGTGCGGTAACCGAGGACGGGCACCGAGTTCGTTTCCAGCACTTCCAGGGTGGCGGCGATGTCCAGCACCGACTTCACGCCGGAGCACACGACCACGGTCGGCACCTTGGCGAGCACGCCGAGGTCTGCCGAGACGTCCCAGCTCTGTGCCGCGCCCAGGTGCACGCCGCCGAGGCCGCCGGTCGCGAAGACGCCGATCCCGGCTGCCGCGGCGAGTGCCGAGGTGCCGGCGACGGTGGTGGCACCGGAGCGGCCCAGGCCGACGGCGGGGCCGAGGTCGCGCAGGGACAGCTTGTCCAGGCCCGCGTCCGGGGCGCAGACGCGCTCGAGTTCGGCGGGGGAGAGGCCGATGACTGGCCGTCCGTCCAGCACGGCGATGGTGGCCGGTACGGCGCCGCCGTCCCGCACGGTTTGCTCGACGCGGCGGCCGACGTCGAGGTTCCGCCCGTACGGAAGGCCGTGCGAAAGGATCGTGCTCTCGAGGGCGACGACGGGGTGGCCGTCACGCAACGCCGAGGCGACTTCCTCGTGCACGAACAGGGGAGTGGTCTGGGTGGTCACAAACGGACATCATCTGCGATCGCCGAGCACAATGCGGCATCGGGTCAGCTCTGCCCGCAGGTTCTGGCGCGCGGCGGCTTCCCAGCGTGAGCGGGCGCTTTCGGTGAGGTACAGCGCGGGCCGGGCGAGGAGGTTTTCCAGAACGGCGGCGCGGCCGGTCGCCCAAGCGTCGTCGGGGTAGCGCGCGTACTCCTCTCGCACGTTGTCCACGTACGCGGCGTGCACGGCGGGCGGTGCGCCGAGGATGGCTAGGTCGGCGTCGAGGAGTGCTGCTGCGGCGAAGTCGCCTTCAGGTGCTTCGTGCGCGGCAGTGGCGAGAACGAGGGCTTCGGCCTGGTCGATGTGCGCGTCGGCAACCCCTGCGCGCGTGAGCCAGCGGCGAAGCCATTCCGCGCTGCGCTGTTCGTCTTCGCCGGGTACGGCGTCGTAGACGACGTCGTGTGCCCACGCGGCAAGTACGACGACGGCGCGTTCATGGAAGGGCAGGTCGGCCGCGAGTTGCTCGGCGTCGTGCGCGACGGCGGAGGCGTGGGCGAGGTCGTGGTAGCGGCGGTGCGGCTCGCGGTAGCGCATTTCGAGGTCGGCCCAGGCGTCCTGGCCGACGTGGTGGTCGCCGCCGAGCCGGGCGAGGCAGGTGTGCCACCGGGGTGCGGACTCGTGCGGCATCCGGGCTCCTGAGGGCTCCCTGGGCAGGTCAGGCGAGCGTATCCGGGCATGACCGCGGGCGCGGCGCTGAGGCATGATGGTGGGGTGAGCACCGAAACGCTGACCAAGCCGGAGACCGACAGCACCGAGTCGACCGACGACGACTCGCCGAAGATGTTCCACTACGTGCGCAAGAACAAGATCGCCGAAAGCGCGGTCATGGGCACGCACGTGGTGGCGCTCTGCGGCGAGGTCTTCCCGGTCACGAAGTCGCCCAAGCCGGGGTCCCCCGTCTGCCCCAAGTGCAAGAAGATCTACGAGGGCCTCCGTCCCGGCGGCGACGACTGAGCGAGTTTCCCGCGTGTCCCGGTGCGCGGGAACAAAGGTGAAAATCCTTCACTCGGTGGCTGTGCACCCGGGGAGGAACTGGTAGACCTGCAGTCCGGCCAGTCGCCTCCCCGCAGGAGTGTCCCCGCATGCGCGCAACCGGGATCGTGCTTTCCCTCGTCGTCCTGCTGTCCGCCTTCAGCGCCGTCGCGGCGGGCGCCGCGGACGCGGTGACCGGATGGACCACCGTCGGCTCCGACCGGGCCCGTCCGCTCGACGAGAGCCAGGGCCTCGCCACCGTCGAACGCCCGTCGGGCACCAGCATCCGCTACACCGGCATCGGCACGATCGACCCGGGTCTGGCCGCCAAGGGCTGGAACCACATCGGCGACCCGGGGTCCGCGAAGGGCTGGTATGTCGAGCCCTACCAGCGGGACGACCGCGGCGCGAAACTCTTCCGCGTCGAGGCCCCGGACGGCTCCCGCGCCGACTACCAGCACGCGCTGGAATCGTGGGAGGCCAACAACAATTCGTTCGCCGCGGTGTCGCCCGACGCGCGCTGGCTGGTGTCCGGCGAATGGGGCACCATGGACCGCCTGCTCGTCTACCCGATGCCCGGCGTCGCGGCCACCGATCCGGGCCAGAACCTGCCGTACGCGTCGGCGATCCGGCTCGACCACCCGGTCCGCGACGTCCAGGGCTGCGATTTCGTCTCCGCCACCCGGCTCATGTGCTCGTCCGATGACCCGGACGGCAGCCTCTTCGGCACCACCAAACCGTTGCTGCAGGTCGATCTCTCCGGCGCGGTCTCCGGCTCCGACGTCACCGGGCACGTCACCTCGCTCGGCCAGCTTCCGCTGGAAAGCGGCTGCAGCGGCACCTTCGAGGTCGAGGGCATCGACTACGACGAGCGCGACGGCACCCTGCGCGTGGTCGTGATGTCGCCGAGCGTCTGCGTCGCCTTCGACAGCAAGACGTGGCGGTTCCGCCAGGGCTGAGTCAGCCTTGCCTCGGACGGCCCTGGCGCGGTTCCGGGCCGGAAGACGACTCGGAACCGGCGCGTTCGTCCGAACGCTCCGGCCTCGCGAGCTGCACGGTCTCCGCTCCGGTGTGGTTCGCCTCGGCGCCGTTCTGTTCGCCGGGGCCGGCGTCGGCGTCGGCGTCGTTCTCGGAGTGCCGTTTCGGCCGCCGCAACGGCATCGTCGTGCGGTCCCACAGCCGGCGGCCCTCCTCGGCGCGCATCCGTTCGTTCGCGCGCTCCATCTCCAGCCGCCGCCATTTGCGCCGCTGCCGCCGGGTCGCCTTCGCCGGCCACAGCTCCTGGATCGCGCTGTTGAAATACGCGCCGCCGACCACCGCGAGGCCGATGAAGAACATCAGCAGCAGGAACGCGATCGGCGCGGCCAGCGCGCCGTAGGTGTAGCCGGTTTTGGTGATCCAGTTCAGGTAGATCCGCAGCCCGATGCTCGACACGAGGAACACCACGCCGGCCAGCACCGCGCCCGGCAGTCCGCGGTGCCAGGGCAGCCGCCGCGGCAGCGCGAGCTTGTACAGCGTCGTCAGCGCGAGCGCGATCATCACGCCCAGCACCGGGTAGTAGAGCGCGCCGACCCACGACGAGACCGTCGGACGCCAGTCGACCGGGAAGAACTCCGGCAGCAGATCCGGCCCGATCGCCAGCAGCGGCAGCCCGATCACGAGCCCGATCAGCGCGCACAGGTACAGCAGCAGGGCGAAAATCCGCTGCCACACCTCATTGCGGACGCCGTACTGGTCGTGCGCGACGGTGATCGCGTCGACGAACGACGACATCGCCGACGAGCCCGCCCACAGCGAGATGACGAAGCCCACCGACACGATCTCGCCCTTGCCGACGGTGAGGATGCTGTTCACCGTCGGTTCGATGATCTCCTGCACCGCGTTGGCGCTGAAAATGGTGTGGCTGAAGGTGATGATCCGGTCGTGCACGGCGGTGACCACGTTCTGGCCGAACCACTCGCCGATGAACCCGACGCTGCCCAGCAGCCCGAGCAGCAGCGGCGGCAGCGACAGCGTCTGCCAGAAGGCCGCCTCGGCGGCTTCCGAGAAGATGTTGCCGTCCCATGCTTTCGCGAGCGTGCGGGTGAGGAGCCGCCACGGCCCCCTGCGCACGGTCTTCTCCGGCACGGTCTTCTCCGGCACGCTCTTCTTCGGCACTGCCTCGCCGTTCGGCACTGCCTCGCCGGCGTCCGGTGTCACCTCGCCCATGGTGTGTTCCAGCATGGTCCATGCGCGCGGTTTTGGCTCGTCACCCCCGCCGAGAGGGGGCGTGTCGGGCGACACCACCCGTGGCGGTGGCGGGCGCCCGGGGACTCGGAAGGTAAGCTGGCCGACGTGCCCTCATCGCGGCGCCCGGCGGCGAAGCCGGTGCCACAGTGGGGGTTTTCGCACGTCACGGCCGCGCTGAGCGGCCCGAGGAGGGGGTGAACCGAGTTTTGTCCGAGACGACCCAGCCGGTCCTCGGGGCGCCGCCCGCAGCGACGGACTCCACCGCGCGCCCGCTGCGCGCCTGGCAGCGCCGAGCGCTCACGAAGTACCTGTCGAGCAAGCCGAAGGACTTCCTCGCGGTCGCGACGCCGGGCGCGGGCAAGACCGTCTTCGGCCTCCGGATCGCCGCCGAACTGCTCTCGGACCGCACGGTCGAGGCGGTCACGATCGTCACCCCGACCGAGCACCTGAAGCACCAGTGGGCGGCCTCGGCCGCGGCGGCGGGCATCCCGATCGACTCGAACTTCCGCAACACCACCGGCGTCACGTCGTCGGACTACCGCGGCGTCGCGGTCACCTACGCGCAGGTCGCCGCGCACCCCACGCTGCACCGGGTGCGCACGGAGAACCGCAAGACCCTGGTGATCCTCGACGAGATCCACCACGCGGGCGACGCGAAGTCCTGGGGCGATGCGACCAGCGAGGCGTTCACGCCCGCGGTGCGCCGCCTCGCGCTCACCGGGACCCCGTTCCGCAGCGACGACTCGCCGATCCCGTTCGTCACCTACGAACCGGACGCGGGCGGGTTCCAGCGCAGCAAGGCAGACCATTCCTACGGCTACGCCGACGCCCTCGCCGACGGCGTGGTCCGGCCGGTCGTCTTCCTCGCCTACTCCGGCGAGGCGTCGTGGCGGACCAGCGCGGGCGAGGAGTTCACCGCGCGGCTGGGCGAACCGCTCACCGCGGAGCAGAACGCGCGGGCCTGGCGCACCGCGCTCGATCCGGCGGGCGAGTGGATCCCGGCGGTGCTGCAGGCCGCCGACACCCGGCTCAGCCAGGTGCGCCAGGGCATCCCGGACGCGGGCGGCCTGGTGATCGCCACCGACCAGGACACCGCGCGCGCCTACGCCAAGATCCTGGAGCGGATCTGCGGCGAAACGCCGACGCTGGTGCTGTCCGACGACCCGAAGGCGTCCGGGCGGATCAAGGAGTTCTCCGAGACCACGGAACGCTGGATCGTCGCGGTCCGGATGGTGTCGGAAGGCGTCGACGTCCCCCGGCTGGCCGTCGGCGTGTACGCGACGAGTGCGTCCACCCCGCTGTTCTTCGCCCAGGCCATCGGCCGCTACGTGCGGGCCCGGAAAAAGGGCGAGACGGCGAGCATCTTCCTGCCGAGCGTGCCTGTGCTGCTGGAGCTGGCCAGCGAGCTGGAAGCGCAGCGCGACCACGTGCTCGGCAAACCGCACCGGGAGAAGGAAGGCTGGGACGACGAACTGCTCGCCCAGGCCAACCGCACCGAGGACGAACCGGGCGAGGAGGAGAAGGCGTTCACCTCGCTGCACGCCTCGGCCGAGCTCGACCAGGTCATCTACGACGGCAACTCGTTCGGCACCGCGGTCTTCTCCGGCTCCGACGAGGAGCAGGAGTACCTCGGCCTCCCCGGCCTCCTGGAGCCGGACCAGGTCCGCGCGCTGCTGCGCAAGCGGCAGGAAGCGCAGATCTCGGACGAGAAGCGGCGCAAGCCGAAGGCCGAGGAGCAGGCCGCCCCGGCGCCCCGGCCGCAGTCGGTGAGCGAACGGCTCGGCGCGCTGCGCAAGGAACTCAACGCGCTGGTCGGCGTGTACCACCACCGCACGAAGAAACCGCACGGCGCGATCCACAACGAGCTGCGCCGCCAGTGCGGCGGCCCGCCCACCGCGATGGCGACAGTGGAGCAGCTGGAAGAGCGGATCGTCACGCTGCGCTCCTGGTAGTTCTCCGGGCCGCGCGGCGGGGCGAAGGCCGTCTCGCCGCGCCTCGCGCACCCTCCTTTTCCTGGTAGAACGGTTCGTCCGGTTCGATCCGGGCGCCTCGACGGGCACCGTCGTGCCCCGGACCGGACAAGTCCGGACACCTTCTCGTTACGCTCAGTGCGTGGCACGGATCACTCCGTCAGTTCAGGGCGCAGATTAGGGCTGCGTTGCCGAACCGTGTCCATTTGGTGTCAGTTACTCGATCCCGCCATCTTCCGCAGAGCCGCTCGGCGGCATATGTTGTCGGCCACAACATATCTGCGACGGTGCACCGGGGCTTCCCCGATCACCCCGCGAGCATGATCGGAGAAGGAACGAGGATGCGCAGCAGAACCCTTACCCTCCTCGCCGCGACGGTGAGCGCCGGCCTGGCGCTTTCGGCGTGCGGCGCCAACAGTGCGGGCTCCGGGAACTCGGGGGGCACCAACAGCTCCGCCTCCGCTCCCGCGGGCGGCGGCGCCAGCGGCAAGGTCGGCGTGATCCTGCCGGAGACCGCCACTTCCGCCCGCTGGGAAGCCTTCGACAAGCCGATGCTGCAGGCCGCGCTCTCCGCGCAGGGCTTCAGCGCCGACATCGAGAACGCCCAGGGCGACAACCAGAAGTTCTCCACCCTCGCCGACGGCTTCATCAGCCAGGGCGTCAAGGTGCTGATCATCGCCCCGTCCGACCCGGCGGTCGGCGCGGCGATCGAGGCCAAGGCCAAGACCGCGGGCATCCCGGTCATCGACTACGACCGCCCGAGCCTCGGCGGTTCGGCCGACTACTACGTCTCGTTCGACAACGAGAAGGTCGGCGAGATCCAGGCGCAGGGCCTGGCCGACGCGCTGAAGAGCAAGCCGGGAGCCAACGTCGTCCAGATCGAGGGCGCGCCGACGGACAACAACGCGACGCTGTTCGGCAACGGCCACGACAAGATCCTCAAGCCGCTGTACGACGCCAAGACGCTGAACCTGGTGCAGAAGCAGGCCATCGACAACTGGGACGCCCAGGTCGGCGGCACCACCTTCGAGCAGATCTTCACCCGGGTCAACGGCAAGGTCGACGGCGTCGTCGCGGCGAACGACGAGCTCGCCGGCGCGGTGATCACCGTGCTGAAGAAGAACGGGCTCAACGGCAAGGTCCCGGTCACCGGCCAGGACGCGACCCCGGCCGGCCTGCAGGCGATCCTGCGCGGCGACCAGACGCTGACGATCTTCAAGCCGATCAAGGAAGAGGCCGAGAACACCGCCAAGCTGGCCGCCGCGCTGGCCAAGGGCGACAAGGCGGCCGCGGACGCGATCGCGACCGGCAAGCTGCACGACCCGAAGAACAACCGCGACCTGAAGTCGGTGCTGCTTCAGCCGCAGCTGATCACGATCAAGGACGTCAAGACCGTCGTCCAGCAGGGCTACGTCAAGGCGTCCGACATCTGCACCGGCGACCTCGCCGCCAAGTGCACCGCAAACGGCATCTCCTGACGCCGTAACTCCCCGCCAGAGCAGCCGGGCCGGGACGCGTTCCCCCGACACGCGTTCCGGCCCGGCACCCACGCGAGAGACAAGCGAAACCATGAGCGAGCCCATTCTCGACATCACCGGCCTGAACAAGAGCTTCGGCCCGGTCCACGTCCTGCACGACGTGGACTTCGGCGTGCGGGCGGGCGAAGTGACCGCGCTCGTCGGCGACAACGGGGCCGGCAAGTCCACTTTGGTCAAATGCATCGCGGGCATTCACCCGTACGACACGGGTTCCGTGCGGTTCAACGGCGCGGACGCGCACATCCGCGGTCCGAAGGACGCCGCCGAACTCGGCATCGAGGTCGTGTACCAGGACCTCGCCCTCGCCGACAACCTCGACATCGTGCAGAACATGTTCCTCGGCCGCGAGCGCGGCAGCAGCTGGCTGCTCGACGAGGCCAGCATGGAGAAGGCCGCGCGCGAGACGCTGGCGTCGCTGGGCGTGCGCACGGTGAAATCGGTCCGCACGCCCGTTTCCGCGCTCTCGGGCGGGCAGCGGCAGACCGTGGCGATCGCGAAATCCGTGCTGTGGAACAGCAAAGTCGTCATCCTCGACGAGCCGACCGCGGCGCTCGGCGTCGCGCAGACCAAGCAGGTGCTCGACCTGGTGCGCAGGCTCGCCGAACAGGGCCTCGGCGTCGTGCTGATCAGCCACAACATGGCCGACGTCTTCGAGGTCGCCGACCGGATCGACGTGCTCTACCTCGGCCGGCTCGTCGCGGACGTCCAGACCAAGGACGTGACGCACAGCCAGGTCGTCGAACTCATCACCGCGGGCCGTTCCGGCGAACTCGGCCTGGCCCGCCCCGAAGCCGTCGCGCTGTGAGCAGCGAGAAAGAACCCGCCATGACCGAAACTTCCGCGAAGCCGGAGAAGCCGGAGGCCCCCGCGGGGGCGATCGCCGACTTCGGCATCGACACCACCTCGATGTCCACCGGCGAGGCGATCAAGGACTACTTCGCGCGGATGAAGGACGGGCAGCTCGGCTCGATTCCCGCCGTGCTCGGCGTGATCGCGCTCGCCGTCCTGTTCAGCGCGCTCTCCGGCGACTTCTTCACGCTCCGCAACATCGCGAACCTGCTGGAGCAGGGCGCGGGGCAGACCATCATCGCGATGGGCATCGTGTTCGTGCTGCTGCTCGGCGAGATCGACCTGTCGGCGGGCACCGCGTCCGGCGTGTGCGCGTCGCTGATGGCGCTGCACTACGTCCGCAACGGAAACCTTCTGGGCGTCATGGGAACCGGCGTCTTCATCACGTTCATCGCGGTGCTCGTGCTCGCGGTGGTGCTGGCGCTGCTGCAGAAGATCTGGGCCGGGGCGGCGGTTTCGCTGGTCGGCATCGTGGTGATCCTGATCGGCGCGCCGGTGAACGCGTGGGTCGAAATGGTCATCGCGATCTGCACCGGCACCGCGATCGGCTGCATCACCGGTTTCCTGGTGTCGAAGATCGGCATGCCGTCGTTCGTCGTCACGCTGGCGCTGTTCATCGTGTGGCAGGGCGTGATCCTGCAGTTCGTCGGCGAAGGCGGCACGCTGCCGATCAGCACGAGCGACACGCTCAACGCGGTCGCCAACGGCAACCTCTCGATCGTCGGCAGCTGGGTGCTGTTCGTGGTCGCGGCAGGCGGATACGCGGTGCTCGCGCTCGGACAGCATTTCTCGCGGCTGAAGCGCGGGCTGGTGGTCCAGCCGACGCCGATCGTGCTGGCGAAGGTGGCCGCCGTCGCGGTCCTCGCCGCGGTCGCGACTTACCTGCTCACCGTCAACCGGGCGTCGAACGACCTCGTCGTGATCTCGGGCGTGCCGTACGTGGTGCCGATCGTCCTGGCCCTGCTGGTGGCGGGCACGTACGTGCTCAACCGCACCAAGTACGGCCGGCACCTGTACGCGGTGGGCGGCAACAAGGAAGCCGCGCGCCGGGCCGGCATCAACGTGCCGAAGCTGCGCACCAGCGTGTTCGTGATCAGCTCGTCCTTCGCGGCGATCGGCGCGATCGTGTACTCGTCGAAGGTCGGCTCCGTCAGCGGCCAGTCCGGCGGCCTGAACACGCTGCTGTTCGCGGTCGGCGCTGCGGTCATCGGCGGCACCTCGCTGTTCGGCGGCAAGGGCCGGATCATGGACGCGGTGATCGGCGGCGCGGTGCTGGCGATCGTGAACAACGGGCTCGGCCTGCTCCAGCAGAAGGCCGCGGTGGTCAACATCATCACCGGTCTGGTGCTCTTGCTGGCCGCGACCGTCGACGCGCTGTCGCGACGGCGGGCTGAGGCGTCGGCCCGCTGAGGGCTGATGGGAAGATGAGCCGGTGAGCAGCCCGCCCGTCGCCCGTCCGGACGAGGTGCGCCGGCACAACCGCACGACCCTGTTGCGCCTGCTGCACGTCGGCGGGCCCAGTACGCGGGCCGCACTGGCCACCGAACTGGGGCTCAACCGGAGCACCATCAAAACCCTCGTCGACGGTCTCGCCGAGGCGGGCGTGGTCGAGGAGAAAGTGCCGAGGCCAGGGCGAGGGGCGGGCCGCCCCTCGCTCCTGGTCCTGCCGCAGCCGCACGCCGCGGTCGTGCTCGCGGTCGACCTGCAGGTCGAACACGTGGCGATCGCGCTGGTCGGGCTCGGCGGGCAGATCCTCGGGCGCAACAGCTGGAACCTGCACGGCCGGACGCGGACGGCGGACGAGGTCATCACCCACGTGATCGAGTCGACCCGGGTGCTGGCCGGGGACCTCGGCGTGGAGCCGGTCGCGGCCGGGGTGTCGGTGCCCGGGGTGGTGCGGCGGGCCGACGGCCTGGTGCACGAAGCGCCCAACCTGCGGTGGACCGACGTGGCGCTCGGGGACCGGCTGTCGGCGGTGCTGCGGATTCCGGTGCTGGTGGCCAACGACGCCGAGCTGGGCGCGGTCGCCGAGCATTTGCGGGGTGCGGCTCGGGGGTCTTCGGATTCGGTGTACGTCTCCGCGGACGTCGGCGTCGGCGGCGGGGTGATTTCGCAGGGATCGTCGCTGCGCGGGGGCGCGGGGTACGTCGGCGAGATCGGGCACATGGCGATCCGGCCCGGCGGGCGGGCTTGCTATTGCGGGAGCCGGGGGTGCTGGGAGACCGAGATCGGCGAGGCGGCGCTGTGCCGGGCGCTGGGGCTGCCGGAGGACACGCCTCGCGGGGCGATCCTGGTGGAGCTGCGGGAACTGAGGCTGGATCCTGACTCGGCTGCTTCCCGGCTCGAGGAGTACGCGGAGTGGCTCACGCTGGGGCTCGTCAACGTGGTCAACCTGCTGGGGCCCGAGCTGGTGGTGCTGGGGGATTTGCTCACCGTGCTGCCGGAGACGGTGATGCGGTCGGTCGCCGACGAGGTGCGGCGGCGAAGCCTGGTGTCGCGGGCGGTCGGCGGGACTCGGATCGTGAGTTCGGCGCTGGGGGCGGATGTGAAGCTGCTGGGGGCGGCTGAGGTGGCGTTCGAAGTGGTGCTGGATACGGTGTGAGGTTTTTCTCGGCGGCCGTGAGGCTGTTCCCGGCGGTGCGGGTGGGCACCCCGGAGCCGGATTGTGCAAGGAGGCTTCGTATCGGGGCGCTGGGAGGGGGCTGGGTGCCCCGGCTGGGTGAAGTGCGCTGGTGCACGTTTAGGGCCGTTGCCGGGGAGGCGGGCCGGTGGGCGGACTCTGAAGAAAGCGGCTCGCCTGGTGGATGGCCGGGATGCGTCGAGGCGGCAGTCGTGGTGCGCGGGCAGAGTCGGCTAGTGCCCTGCGGTCGACGCGAGGGCAGCCCGCGCCCAGCGGCACGCGAGAGGCCAAGATCCGGCAGGCCAGCCTGCGCCGAAGCTCGGCGCAGGGCACCGGGGCCGCACAAAATCTGAGAGCGAGAAGCGCCGGTCGCCCGGCCGGGAAAACGCCGGAGGCGGCAAGCGCGTGCGCCTGCCGCCTCCGGAGCGAATCTGTCGGTGAGCGAACTTACTTCTGGATCTCCGCGGCCAGTTCCTTGAGCTTGGCCTCGTGCTCGCGGGCGTGGTGCCCGCAGAAGAGCAGCTCGCCTCCGGAGCTGAGGACAGCGCGTACCTGAGCTGCTGCTCCGCACCGGTCGCATCGGTCGGCTGCGGTCAATTCGGGGCGGGTGAGCGTGGGTGTTGTCATGGGGGTCTCCCTCCGTCCCGGCACCGGTCGCCCGGTGCCTCGATCCAGCTACGCCCACTTCGGTCTCGATGCCTTCGGCGGGGATCGCTTCCGGCTCCGCGGTGTTCGTGCTTCCACTCTTGCAGACGTTTGGCGGCCCGCAAGTGTTCCCGCGCCGGTGGGAGGTGCGTCACGCCGAATTAGCCCGGATGCCGCAGCCGCGTCCCAACCCGTAGGACCAGACCACCCGGCGCAGGGCGTTTTCCGTGGTCAGGCACCATGCGGGAGTGGGCATTGCACTCTCCTGGAAACGCGTGAACGCGATTCCGGCACCGGTCTTGTTCGTTCTCAGCGGAATTTCGATGTATGCCGGTGCGGCCATCGCGGTCGACCTTTTCGGGCACGCCACGCCGTCTGGGGTTGCGTGGCTCCGCTGTCTCGGGGCGGCCGTCGTGCTGTTGCTGTGGCGGCGGCCGCCGAAAGCCGCTTGGCGGGGCAAACGGCTGCTGCTCGCGGGCGCTTTCGGGGTCGTGACGGCCGGGATGAACGTGGTCTTTTACGAGGCCATCGCGCGATTGCCGCTGGGCACGGTGGTCGCGCTGGAATTCGCCGGTCCGGTGGTCGTCGCGGCGGTCGGGTCGCGTACGCGGCGGGACCTGATCGCGCTGGTCCTGGTGGCGGTGGGGGTGGTCGCGATCGCGGACGTGCGGATCGCGGGCAGTCCGCTCGGCGTCGTGTTCGCGCTGGCCGCGGCGGCTGCTTGGGCGGGGTACATCGTGCTCGGCAAACGGGTCGCGATCGGCGGGGACGGACTGGATTCGCTGGCGGTCGGGTTCGCGGTGGCGACCGTCGTGCTGTCGCCGCTCGCGCTCGGCACCGGGGAAGTGTGGGCTTCGCCACGCATGCTGCTGCTCGGGATCGGCGTCGGCGTGCTGTCGACCGTTGTGCCGTACGCGCTCGACCAAGTGGTCCTGCGCCGGCTCGGCCAGGCCCGGTTCGCCGTGCTGCTGGCGTTGCTGCCGGTGACGGCCGGGGTCGTCGGGTTCCTGGTGCTCGCGCAGGTGCCGAGCGTCGGCGAAGCGCTCGGGACGCTCGCGGTCGTCGCCGGGGTGGCGTTGCGCAGCAGGGAAGACGCCGGACCGGTCACTGAGCCGCCCGGGTGAACATCCGCGGATGGCCCGGGCGGCCCCGGCCCGCGATACTGGTCCCGAGCCCGAGGAGGTTGCCATGACCAAGGCGGCGTCGGCGGCGGCGAAGGACCTCGCCGCGGCGGGGGTCGTTGGCGTCCACCTGACCTGGGCGGACAACAACGGCATCCCGCGTTCGCGCGTGGTCCCCATCGGTGGGCTGGCCGACGCGGCCGTCCGCGGCGTGGGCGCGACCTCGCTGTTCGCGGTCTTCGACAGCCACGACGCCATCACCTACGCCCATTGCGGCCTCGGCACCCCGTCCGGCGACATCCGGCTCGTGCCGGTCATGGAACGGCTCCGCCGGCTCGCCGGACAGCCCGCGCTCGCCTGGGCTCCGGTGCGACAGCTCGCCGCGGACGGTTCGCCGTGGCCGTACTGCCAGCGTTCCGTGCTGGAGCGGCAGGTCGCCGAGGCGGCGAAGCGTGGTCTCGAGTTCCGTGCCGGGTATGAGCTGGAGTTCTCCGTCGCGCCGGCGGGCAGCGAGGACGTCGTGTCCGCGCCCGGACATCGCGGTCCCGCGTACAGCCCGCACGCGCTCATCGGCCTGGACGAGTTCATTGCCGCGCTGCTGCACGATTTCGCCGCGAACGGCCTGGAGATCGGCCAGCTGCACGCGGAATACGGCGTGGCACAGCTGGAATTGTCGCTCGCCGCAACGGATCCGGTCTCCGCGGCGGACGATCAGCTGCTGGCGCGCCAGACCATCCACGCCGCCGCGCACGCACACGGACTCGTGGTGAGTTTCGCGCCGATGATCGGCCTCGCGGCTGCCGGGAACGGCTGGCATTTGCACACTTCGGTCCGTCGCAAGGGCCGCAACCTCCTGGCCGGTGACGGCGTGCCGGAAGGCGATGGCGCGGCCTACGTCGGCGGGCTGCTGCGGGATTTGCCTGCGCTGACGGCGATCACGGCACCGAGCGTGCCTTCGACGATGCGGTTGCGGCCGGGGTTTTTCGCTGGTGCGTACGCGTTTTGGGGCGTGGAGAACCGCGAAGCGCCGCTGCGGTACATCCCGGGCACGGCGTTGCTCGGCGTGGAGCACGCGAATGTCGAGCTGAAGACGTCGGACGCGTCGGCCAATCCGTATCTCGCGCTGGCCGTCGTGCTCGCTGCCGGGATGGCCGGGATCAAGGATTCGGCCGTCCTGCCGGAGCCGATCGCGGAGGACCCGGGCGGCTGGAGCGAAGGGGAACGGAACACCGCGGGCGTGCTCCCGCTCCCGGCGAGTCCGTCCGAACAGGACACCGCGCTGCTGGCGAATCCGCGTGTGTCCGGGGCGCTGGGGGACGAGCTGCTCGGCGCGTTCCGCGCGGTGCGTGCCTCGGACGCGGCGTGGGCCGCCGAGCGGGCGCCCGAGGAGATCGTGGCGGCGCATCTGTGGCGGTACTGAACACGGGGCTTTCCGACGTCCACTGGCTTCCCGGCGGTGCGCGCCTGGTCGCCGAAGCCAGAGCGGAACTGCCGCAGAAGGACGGTTTGGCGGCGGCCTTCGCCGGACTCGTGACGCTGCGAGCGGCCGACATCGCGGTGCCGGACCAGGACGAGGTCGCGATCGCTGCCGGGACGGTGCGCGGATCGACCAGCCGCCCGGAAGGTGCGTTGTCCCGCACCGACTTCCGTCTTCCCGTGCCCTTCGACGAGACTGCTGCGGGCACCTCGCTGGACGGATTGGCCACAGCTATCCGGACGCTGTCGGCGGAGAGCCTGGCAGTGGTCCCGGCGGTGGGGCAGTGGCACCCTTCGACCGTGTCGGATCTGTTGCTGGGCCTGTGGGAATTGCCGCGGGTGGCGGTGCTGGCGCGGGTCGACCCGGCGGAACTGGGGTCGCCGGACACCCCGGAACGCGCGCTGCTGGACTACCTCGACACCGGCGTCCCTCCACTGTGGACGAACCGGTGGCGGCCGCCCGCGCCGCATCACGTGCTGATCGCCGGAGTGCGGCTCGGCGCGGAGGGAACTTTGCTGTCCGTTGTGGACACTTACCGCGAGCTGGGCGACGACGGCGTGCACGACCAGCCGGTGGAATGGATCGCGGCGGGGCTGGAATCGGTGCTGCTGGTGGCGGACGCCCGGCACGCGGAGGCGTTGGCGCAGGCGGTTTCCTACGCGGGGCTGCGCAGCTGCGGTGCGTCGTAGCGCTCCTGGGCGTCCAGCAATTCCTCCCAGTGCTCAGCGACCCAGCCGTACACCACCCGCATCGGCTCCAGCAGGCTGCGGCCCAGCGGGGTCAGCGCGTACTCGACCCCCGACGCGGGGTCGGCGTGCGCCGTGCGGGACACCAGCCCGGAGCGTTCGAGGCCGCGCAGCGTCTGGGTCAGCACCTTCGGCGTGACCCGGTGCAACGGAACCCGCAGTTCGGAGAACCGGCGCGGCCCGCCTTCCAGGCAGCGGACGACCAGCGCGGACCACTTGTCCCCGAACCGGAACGGCACCAGCGAGGACGGGCACAGCTCCTCGAACAGGTCGGGAGGCAATGGCTGCCGGACGGTCATCGCGGTCTCCTCTCAGTATCCCGGAGGGAACCGGCCCCCTGGCTACCTTCCAGAGCATCGACACGCCAGGAGGTATTCCCACGATGAGCAAGATCGTCATTTTCGGCGCGGGCGGCCGGGCCGGACGCCAGGCGGTCGCGGAGGCACGACGGCGCGGGCACGACGTCACCGCCGTGGTCCGCGATCCCGAGCGCTACCGCGACTTGGCCGATGTCGTCGCTGGCGATGTCACCAACGCGGTGGACGTCGCAGCGCTCGCCGCCGGGCACGACGCGGCCGTCAACGCGGCCGCGGTCTACGGCGAGGGCACCGACCCGGACGCCTTCTTCACCGGCGCCGCCCGCGCTCTCGTCACCGGGCTGCGGCAGGCCGGGGTGGACCGGCTGGTCGCGGTCGGGCTGTCCGCGCTGCTGCCCGCCGCGGACGGAACCCCGGTGCTGGACGCGATTCCGGCCGAGTTCCGGCCGTTCTGCCTGGCACACGCGGCAGGGCTCGAAGTGTTGCGCACCGAGGGCACCGGGCTGGACTGGGTGTACGTCAGCCCGGTCGGCGACTTCGACCACGACGGCGAGCGCACCGGTCGCTACGAAATCGGCGAGCACGGCGACCTCTCCGTCACGATCTCGTACGCCGATTTCGCCGTGGCGCTGCTCGACGAGGTCGAGAACCCGCGGCACGTCCGCGTCCACCTCGCGGTGGCCTGAACCTACTTGGCGAAGCGGGAGTGCTTTCGGCCGTAGAAGAAGTAGATCAGCAGGCCGATCACCAGCCAGGCGGCGAACCGGATCCAGGTCATCACGTCGAGGTTCAGCGTCAGGTAGAAGCACGCCAGCGCGGTGATGATGGGGAGGACCGGCGAGAACGGCACGGTGAAAGGCCGCTTCAGGTCCGGGCGGCGTTTGCGCAGCACCGGCACCGCGACCGCGACGATGACCATCGCCGACAGCGCGCCGATGCTGACCATGTCGGCCAGCGCGGAGATCGGCACGAACGCCGCCAGCACCGCGATCAATGCGGCCCCGCCGATGGTCATCCGGTGCGGCGTGCCCCAGCGCGGGTGCGCCGTGCCGATCGCCTTGGGCAGCAGGCCGTCGCGGCCCATCGCGAAGCCGATCCGGCCGATCGTGACCAGTTCGACCATCATCACCGACGTCAGCCCGGTGACCGCGCCGAGCGAGATCAGCGCGCCGACCCAGTGCTGGCCGACCCGGTCGAACGCGTCCGCGAGCGGCGCGCCGGAGTCGATGTCGGTGTAGTGGACCATGCCGGTGAGCACGATCGACACGCCGATGTAGAGCACCGCGCACACGGCCAGCGCGCCGAGGATGCCGACGCGGAGGTCCTTGCGCGGGTTGATGGTCTCCTCGCCGAGGTTGGCGAGCGCCTCGAAGCCGGTGTAGGCGAAGAACACGACAGCCGCGGCGGTGACCATGCCCGCGATGCCGTACACCGACTGCTCGAGCCCGAGAGCGGCCTGGACCACCGGCTGGTGCAACGCGCTGGAGCTGCCCGACGGCGGCTGCGCGGTCGGGACGAACGGGGTGAGGTTCGAGCCCTTCACGAAGAACACGCCCACGGCGAGGATGAGCACGCAGACCGCGACCTTGACCAGCACCAGCAGGTTCGTGAGCCACGAGGACTCCTTGATGCCGACCACGGCCACGACCGTCAGCACCGCGATGATCAGCACCGCGCCGACGTTGACCGTCGCGTCCTCCCCGAACCGCTCCGGCGACAGCCCGAGCAGGTTCGCGAGATACCCGGACCAGCTGCGCGACACCACGGCCGCGCCGAGCGCGAACTCCAGCAGCAGGTCCCAGCCGATGATCCAGGCGAAGATCTCGCCGAGCGTGGCGAAGGCGTAGGTGTAGGCGCTGCCCGCGGTCGGCACGCTCGAGGCCAGCTCGGCGTAGCAGAGCGCGGCGAGGCCGGCGACCACCGCGCCGATCACGAACGACAGCGTGACCGACGGCCCGGCGTGCGTCTTCGCCTCGACCCCGGCGAGGGTGAAGATCCCGGTGCCGATGATGATGCCGACGCCGAAGCCGACCAGGTCGCGCCCCCTGAGCCGCCGCTTCAGCTCGCCGGATTCCTGCCGCTTGAGGACTTCGTCGACGTCGAGAGTTCTCCGCTCGCCCATGGGGGAACGTTAGAAGGTCACGCCCGGATGCGCAGATCGGCTATCCGGGTGGCTCGATGCCGTGGTCCTGCGCGAGGATCGCGGCCTGCACGCGGGAACGCAGGCTGAGCTTGGCGAGCACGCGGGAAACATGCGTTTTCACCGTCGCCTCGCCGATGCGCAGCCGGGTGCCGATTTCGGCGTTCGAGAGCCCGGCGCCGAGGCAGCCCAGCACCTCGCGTTCGCGTTCGGTGAGGTCCGCGAGCCCGGCCGGCGCGGGCGACGGCCCGGCCGGGGTGCTGGCGAACGCGGCGATCAGCCGTTTGGTGACCTGCGGGGCGAGCACGCCCTCGCCCGCCGCGACCAGCCGGACGGCCTCGATCAGCCGCGGCGCCTCCACCGACTTCAGCAGGAACCCGGCGGCCCCGGCGCGCAGCGCGGCGTGCACGTACTCGTCGAGGTCGAAGGTGGTGAGGACCAGGACTTCGGCGAGCCCCTCGGCGATCAGCCGCCGGGTGGCGGTGATCCCGTCGGTGCCGGGCATCCGGACGTCCATCAGGACCACGTCCGGCCGCAGCGCGCGGGCTTGGCGCAGCGCGACCTCGCCGTCGGCGGCTTCGCCGACCACTTCGATGCCCTCGGCGTTGCCGAGGATGAGCGCGAGCCCGGCGCGGATGGCGCCGTGGTCGTCGGCGACGAGGACTCGGATGGTCATGACGGCTCTCCGGCGAGGGGAAGTTCGGCGTGGACAAGCCAGCGCGGGCCGGACGGACCTACTCGCAGGGTGCCGCCGACGGCGTGTGCGCGCTCGCGCATGCTCAGCAAACCGTGCCCGCCGCCGTCGGACCGGCCCGGCGCGCCGAGCAGTTCGTTGCCGATCTCGACGGTCAGCGTGCCGTCGGCGACTCGCAGCCGCACGGTCGCCCGGCCGCCCGGAGCGTGTTTGACCGCGTTGGTCAGCGCCTCCTGCGCGATCCGGTACGCGGTGAGGTCGACCGCTGTCGGCAGCGTGAGTTCTTCGTCCACAGTGGAATCCACCGTCACCGTCATGCCCGCCGCTCGCGCCGACTCCACCAGCCGGGCCAGTTCGGCCAGCCGCGCCGGGGCGGTCACCTCGTCCTCCGCGGATTCCGAACGCAACAGGCCGATCATCGCGCGCATTTCTTCCAGCGCGCGCACGCTGTTCTCCCGCACCGCGACGAGCACGGTCTGCGCGGTCTTCGGATCGTCCGCCATGGACAGTGCCGCCTCCGATTGGATGGCAATCGCGGACAGATGCCCGGCGACGACGTCGTGCAGGTCGCGAGCCATCCGCGAGCGCTCAGCCGCCACCGCCGCCTTTCGGTCGAGCGCGGCGATCGTCGCGAGCTGCTCGGCGTTGGCGCGCTCGCTCGCCGCGATGTCGCTCTGCTGGCGCACGTTCGCGCCCCACCACACCGGGACCAGCAAGAACGACAGCATGCTGAACGCGCCGAGCGCCGCCGTCCGCCAGCCCGCCACGGCCAGGAACACGAACAGCACGGTGAGCGTGACCGTGGCGGTCACGCCGACCAGCACCCGGGTCGTCCAGCGGGAGCCGTACAGCATGGCGGAGTACAGGAAATCCGTGTACGCGATGGCGATCGGCAGCGACAGGCCCAGCGCGACGTCGACGCCCACGATGCCGGTGGCGACCAGCAGCCCCCACGGAACTTTCCGGCGCAGGAACGCGGCGAGGCAGATCGCGCCGAGTTCGGCGAACCGGATCCACAGCGGGAACGGGTCGCCGTTCGGCAGCAGGCGGTGGCTGTCGGTGAGATACAGCATCGTGCCGCCGGCGAACACCGCGAGCGCGACGAGGCCGTTCTGCTGCCACGGCGGCAGTTCGCGCGGCCGGGGGAGGGCGGAGCGCAGGTCTCGCAGGCGCACCCGACCATGACAGCACACCCCGGCGGCGCGGTCGTCCTACGAAATGATGACCCCTCGATCGTGCCGTCCGGTGACGCGCGCGGCCGCCCGCGCCCGAGATCATGAAGCCATGGACGAGCTGCTGAACAGTCCGATGACCGCCGCTATCGTGGCGTGCGAGATCGGGTTCTGGGTCTTTATCGCGGCCGGGCTGCTGAGCCGGTACGCGTTGCGCAAGCAGAAGGCGAGCACCGTGCTGCTGGCGCTGGTGCCGGTGGTCGACCTGGTGCTGCTGGTGATCACGGTGATCGACCTTCTCAACGGCGCGGCGCCGAACGTGACGCACGGGCTGGCGGCGGTGTATCTGGGCTTTTCGGTGGTGTTCGGGCCGTCGATGGTGCGGTGGGCCGACGTCCGGTTCGCACACCGGTTCGGCGGCGGTCCGCGGCCGGAGAAGCTGTACGGCCGCGCGAAAGCCCGCGAGGAATGGCGAGAATGGGGCAAATGCGTGCTGGCGTCCGCGATCAGCGCCGGGCTGCTGTTGCTCGCGATCGCGGTGGTCGGCGGCTCGGGCCACGTCGAGCCGCTGTGGGCGTGGCTGCCGCGGCTGGGCACGCTCACCGGCCTGTGGTTCGTCTTCGGGCCGCTGTGGCAGGAGATTTTCGGCTCCTCCGCGCCGAAAGAGGCGTCGCGATGATCGAGCTGCTCGGCATCCTTCTGGTGGTGCAGGGCGCGGGCGGGCTGATCAACCGGCTCGCCGGGGAGGGGCACCCGAGCTGGTTCGTCCAGCTGCGCATATTGCCGCCGCAGTCGCACGTGATCGCCAGCGTCGTCCTGCTCGGGGCGGGGGTGGCGGTGCTGTTCGCACATCAGGCACGCAAACGCCGCCTTCGCGGCTAAACTCGGGAGCATGGCGGCCGGTCCGGTTCTGCTGTTCGCCGTGGTCAGCGTTGCCCCCTCGGCGTTGTTCTGGGCTGCCCTCCGCGTTCCGGCGGCTTGCCGCTGGCTGCGTCGGCGCCGCGCCGCTCCCGTGCCGTCCGAACCGCCGGTGGAGCAGGTGGCCGCCGACCTGCGCCGGGTGCGCCGGACCCTCGCGCAGCTTCCCTCCGGAACGCCCGCTGCCCGTCGTATCGGCACCCGGCAGGCGTACGACGAACTGCTCGTCACCGCGTGCCGCGAGGTCGGCGTCGAGCACCGGCTCGACGGATTGCGCGAGGGTGCGGACCGGGATCTCGAACGGTTGCGGATCGAGGATGCGCTGAGCCGTAAAGGATTCGTGCTGTCCTGAGCGGAGTGGCAGGATGCCCGGGTGGACTTCCAGCCGAAAGACCGGCCTCCGGACGCGTTCCAGCAGCCCCTCACCGCCGACCAGATCGAACTGCTCTGCCGCCGCGCGCTCGGCAGCGGTGTGCGGTCCGCGGCCGAAATCGGATGGGGCGGATACAACAACACCTACCGGGTGGAGCTGACCGACGGCCCGGCGATCCTGCGCGTCGCCCCGGAACCGGCGCGGCAGACGCGGATCGAGCCCCAGTTCATGCGCAACGAGTACCTTGCCGCGCCGTACTTCGCGCCTATTGCGCCGCTGATGCCGCGCACGCTCGCCGCCGATTTCACGCATCAGGTCATCGGCCGCGATTACGTGCTGCAGGCGGTTCTGCCCGGAGAGCCCGGTCCGGAAATCCTCTCCGGTCTGGAGCCGGACCAGCGGACGCCGTACTTCCACCAGCTCGGCGAAATCACCCGCGCCGTCCACGACGTGCGCGGGCCTGGTTTCGGCCTCGTGGCCGGGCCGCATTTCGCGACCTGGAGCGAAGCGCTGATCGCGTACTTCGAGGACAACGCCGCTGACGTCGAGGACTTGGGCCTGGACGGATCGGACCTGCGCGCCGTGGCCGCGTGGGCGAAGCGCGACGCCGCGCTGCTCGACGAGATCACCGAACCGCGCCTGCTGCACGGGGATCTGTGGCACGTGAACGTGATGCTGACCCCGGAGCTGGAGATCGTCGGGGTGTTCGACCACGACCGCAGCTGGTGGGGCGACCCGGCGGCGGACTGGACGATCCGGATGGCCTCGATGAAAGCGGGCTCGAAGCGCGACGCGTTCTGGGACACCTACGGCCCGCTGGACGCGTCCCCGGCGGCTCGGCGGCGGGCGTTGTACTACGAAGCCCGGCACCTCGGCGCGGTGCGATTGGAACGGCACCGGCTCGGCAAGGAGGGGGAGGCCAGCGAGTCGTACCCGGAGCTGGCGGAGATCCTGGCGGCGCTGGAGTCAGAGTGACGGATCCGAGCCGCGCAGAGCGGCCCACCAGAACCCGAACGCGGCGATCAGCACGCTGACCGTCAGCCACCCCGCGAAGCCGCTCCCGTCGACCAGCGCCCAAAACGCGCCCACGACCGGCGCGACCGCCAGCACCGGCAGGTCAGCGCGGAACTGCCGCGCGAGCCGTACCGGCGTGGCCGCGGCGAGCGAGCGTTCCTCGTCCGGCTCGGAAGGGTTGTCCAGCCGGCCGCCGCGAGGCTCGCCGGTGCGCACCGAACCCGCCGGGTACAGCACCTCGCCGTCGATGCGGACGGCGATATGCCGGTCCGTGCGCAAGTCGCCCAGCACCTCGACCCGCGACGGTGACGGCAGCCCGATCAGCGTCGGAGAGAAGTACACGGGGATCCATCGAGGCGTCGCGGTGTCGGTCTCCAGCCACGACCGCGTCAGCAGTCCGCGCTGCACCTTCACCCGGCGCATCGGCACCGGAGAGCCCACCTTGCGCCGAGAGGGCTGCACGAAACGCGTGAAGAGCAGGAATCCGTTCACCGCAAGCATCGCGAGCACCGCGACCACGGTGACCGTCGCGTAGGTCGAGGCCCGGTCGGCCGTCACCAAAGCCGAAGCCCCGGTCGTGACTGCCCGCGAAGGCGCTGACGGGTCGTAGCGCACCGGAACTTTCGTGCCCAGCGGCGGGGGAGTGGTGTCCAGTTCGACCGCCGCGCTCGCCTCCGGCTGGTTCGGCACCGGGAAGCGCACCGTGACGGTGGACTCGTCGACCCGCGCTACCACGCCGGTCGCGCTCGCGGTGAGACCTTGCAGCCGTGGGCGGGTGCCGGCGAACTCCAGCAGCTGCACCGCGAACACCGCGGCGCACGCGACGAACACGACGACACTCGTCACCAGGATGTGCCGTACCGGCCGCAATCGCAGGAAATTCCGCACAACGCTCACCTTAACTGTCCAAAATGGAAGGAGCGGCGCGGGGAGTCCGCGCCGCTCCTTCGTTTCCCGCTAGGGGAGGATTACTTCACGAACCCGATCTTGGGGTAGTCGTACGGGTTGTTCGCGTAGCCCGGCGAACCGTAGTTGGCCACCGTCTTGCGGACGGCGAAGGCGCCGACCGACTGGAAGATCGGAAGCTGGTGGCCCAGCGCCCAGATCTCCTTGTCCGCGGCGTTGATGTCCGCGGCCCGCTTGGTGTCGTCCAGTTCCTGCGCGGCGGTGTCGAGCAGCTGGTTTTCCTTGTCGCTGCCGATCCGGCCGTAGTTCTGGTTGATGTTCTTCGGGTCCAGGTAGTAGATGCCCTTGCTGCCGCCGATCGGGAACGAGTTCGAGATCCAGCGGAACAACGTCAGGTCGAAGTTGCCGACGTTCACGTAGTTCTTGAAGAACTCGGTCGACGGGACGGCCACGATGTCGATGCCCACGCCGATCGCCTTCAGCTGCGACTGCAGGATCTGCGCGGTCTGCTGGCTGATCGGGGTGCCCGACGGGATCACCAGGCGCAGCTTCAGCTGCTTGCCGTCCTTGGCGCGCAGGTCGCCGGACTGCTTCCAGCCGAGCTTGTCCAGCTCCGCCTTGGCCGCGTTCTGGTCGAACTTGTACGGGCCGCTGTTGTCCTCGTAGGTCTTGGAACCCTTGAGGTACAGGTGGTTGCCGATCGGCGTGGTGTCCTTCTGCATCTGGCCGAGGATCGACTTGGCGATGGTCACCGTGTCGACGCCGCGCATGATCGCCAGCCGCAGGTCCTTGTCCGCGAGGATCGAGGACGAGGCGCCGTTGAGCGTCATGTGCGTGTAGTCGGGGTAGGCCGACTGGCGCACGACCGCGTTCGGGTCCGCCTGGGCCCGCTTGAACGCGTTGATGTCGTTGTTCAGCGGGTAGAAGTCGATCTGCCCGTTGGCGAACGCGTCCGCCAGCGCGGGACGGTCCACGACCTTGTAGGTCACGGTGTCCAGCTTCGGCTTGTCGCCCCACCAGTTCGGGTCGCGCTCGAACACCGCGGTCTTGGCGGTGTAGTCGACGCTCTTGATCTTGAACGGACCCGCGGTGATCTGCGCCTTCTGCGCCCAGCCCTTGTTGAAGGTGTTGGCGTCGGCCATCGCCTCCTTCGGGTACAGCGGCGAGAACAGCGACTTCCACTCCGCGAACTTCTTCGCGAAGGTGATCTTGACGTCGAGGTCGTCAGTGCCCTTCTCGACCTTGGCGATGTCCTCGTAGCCGGTGGTGCTGGAGACCTGGTAGGCGGTGTCCTTGCCGTTCAGTGCCTTCGCCATCGCGGCGAAGTCCTCCCAGGAGAACTGGCGGCCGTTGCTCCACTTGGCCTTCGGGTTGATCTTGTACTCGATGACCTGCGGGTCCTGGCTGACGATCTCGGCCGAGGTCAGGTAGTTCTTGTCGATGCCGACCGTCGCGTCCGCGTTCTGCGGGAACGGGTAGGGCAGGATCGCGCCGAACATGTTGGCGCCGTCCAGGACGGTGCCGTCGACCTCGTAGTAGTTCCAGTTGTCCGGCAGCTGGTCGACCGGCCACTTGAAGTCGCCGCCGTCCTTCACCTTGTCCAGCGGCTGCTCGTTGATGTCTGCGGTCTTGACGGCCGACGAGCCGGTGTCCTGCAGATTGCCGCCGCCGCCGCTGCCGCCGCCGCAAGCGGCGAGCAGGAGCCCCAGAGCGGCAACGGGGGCCACGAATGCGGCCATTCTCCGTCGCATGTGTCTACCTTTCTTCTTCTGGTGTGCCAACGGATCGTGGCTACACGACTTCGCGGGTCTTGGCGTAGTGGCACGCCACGTCGTGGTCCTGCGCGCGGGATTCGCGCGGCGGCTCGACGTCGACGCACTTCTTCCTGTCCTCTTCGGACAGTTGGGAGAAGACGAAACACCGGGTGCGGAACCGGCAGCCCGACGGCGGGTTCGCCGGGCTGGGCAGGTCTCCGGTGAGGATGATCCGGCCGCGCTCGCGTTCCTTGGCCGGGTCCGGGATCGGGATCGCGGACAACAGCGCCTGCGTGTACGGGTGCTGCGGCGCGTCGAAAACCGTGCGGACGTCGCCGATCTCCACGATCTTGCCGAGGTACATCACCGCCACGCGGTCGGCGATGTGCCGGACCACCGACAGGTCGTGCGCCACGAACAGGTACGACAGGCCCAGCTTGGCCTTCAGCTCGTCCAGCAGGTTGATCACGCCGGCCTGGATCGACACGTCGAGCGCGGACACCGGCTCGTCGAGCACGATCAGCTTCGGCTCCAGCGCGAGCGCCCGCGCGATGCCGATGCGCTGGCGCTGGCCGCCGGAGAACTCCGCCGGGTACCGGTCGGCGTGCTCGGGGCGCAGGCCGACCAGCCCGAGCAGCTCCGGCACCCGCTTGTCGATGCGCTCCTTCGCGAACCCGTGCGTCACCATCGGCTCGGCGATGATGTCGCCGATCGGCAGCCGCGGGTCGAGCGCGGCCATCGGGTCCTGGAAGACCACCTGCAGGTCGCGGCGGATCGCCTTGCGGTCCTTGCCCCCGAGCTTCGCCACGTCCTTGCCGAGCACCGCGACCGAACCGTGCGCCGGGGCCGCCAGCTCGAGGATCTCCATCAGCGTGGTCGACTTGCCGCAGCCGGATTCGCCGACCAGGCCCAGGGTTTCGCCCTCGACGATGTCGAAGGTGATCCCGTCGACCGCGCGCACCGTGCCGACCTTGCGCTTGAAAACGGTGCCCTTGCTGACCGCGTAGTGCTTCTGCAGGTCCCGCACGTCCAGCACGGTGGTGCGCTGTTCGCGCGGCACGGACGCGACGGCGGCCTCCTCGATCACCTCGGCGCCGTAGACCTCGGCGGCGTCCGCTTCGGGACGGCCGAGTTCCTCGGTGCGGATACAGGCGGCCCGGTGCGTCGTGTCGACGGGCGCGTTCGGGTTGCCCGGCGTGATCGTGAACAGTTCCGGCTCGGCCGTGCGGCAGGCGTCGATCGCCAGCGGGCAGCGCGGCGCGAACGGACAGCCCTGCGGCAGGTTCACCAGCGACGGAGGCTGACCTTCGATCGGCACCAGCGGCTGCTTCTCCCGCGCGTCGACGCGGGGAATCGAACCGAGCAGGCCCAGCGTGTACGGCATCCGCGGCTGGGCGTAGATCGTGTCGACCGGCCCCTGCTCGACCGCGCGCCCGGCGTACATCACCATCAGCCGGTCGGCGAACCCGGCGACCACGCCGAGGTCGTGCGTGATGATCACGATGCCCGCGCCGGTGACCTCCTGCGCGGTCTTCAGCACCTCCAGCACCTGCGCCTGCACCGTCACGTCGAGCGCGGTGGTCGGCTCGTCGGCGATGATCAGGTCCGGGTCGTTGGCGATCGCGATGGCGATCACCGCGCGCTGGCGCATGCCGCCGGAGAACTCGTGCGGGAACGCCTTCGCGCGCGCCGCCGCGTTCGGGATGCCGACCAGGTCGAGCAGTTCGACCGCGCGGTTGTTCGCCTGCTGCTTGGTGATCGTGCCCTTGCCGTGCACCAGGAGCGCTTCGGCGATCTGCGCGCCGACGGTGTACACCGGGGTCAGCGCGGACAGCGGGTCCTGGAAGACCATCGAGATCTTCTTGCCGCGGATCTTCGACAGCTCGGTGTCGGACTTGCCGATCAATTCGCTGCCGGAGAACCGGATCGAGCCCGAAACCCGCGCCTGCGGCGGCAGCAGCCCCATCACGGCGAGCGACGACACCGACTTGCCCGAACCGGACTCGCCGACGATGCCGAGCACCTCCCCCGCGGCGACCTGGTAGTTCAGCCCGCGCACCGCGTGCACGCGGCCGGACTCGGACGGGAAGGACACTTCGAGGTTCGAGACTTCCAGCACGGTGCCGGTCGGCTTCTCGGTGTCCACGGTCAGCTCGAGTGCCCTGCTCATGCCGCCTCCGCGGTGAAAAGTACGTCGGCGGTGCTCATGCTTCTGCTCCCACGGTCTGCTGCGTCTGCGTCGAGGCAGTCGACTTGGTCTTTTCTTCGATCCGCTTCCGTTCCTTGCGCCGCGAACGGCTGGACGACGGGTCGAGCGCGTCGCGCAGGCCGTCGCCGACGAAGTTCACCGCGAGCACGGTGAACACCAGGAAGCCGGCCGGGATGTAGAACAGCCACGGGAACGTGCGGACCGCGTCGGAACCCGCCGAGATCAGCGTGCCCAGCGAAACGTCCGGAGCCTGCACGCCGAAGCCGAAGAACGACAGCGACGTCTCCATGATGATCGCGACGCCGACGTTGATCGTCGCGTCGATGATCAGCAGCGAAGCCATGTTCGGCACGATGTGCTTGAAGATGATCCGCCACGGGGACTGGCCCATGAACTTGGCGGCCTTGACGAACTCGCGCTCGCGCAGCGTCAGCGTCATGCCGCGGACGATGCGGGCGGTGATCATCCACTGGAACAGCGCGATCAGGCCGACCAGGATCAGCCACGTCTTGCCGCGGAAGGCCGGCGACAGGATCGAGATGATCAGGAACGGCGGCAGGATCAGCAGCAGGTCGACGACCCACATCGACACCCGGTCGGTCCAGCCGCCGAAGTACCCGGCCGCGGAGCCGACGATCGAGGCCACGCCGGTGGAGAACAGCGCGGCCAGCAGGCCGATGGTGAGCGACTTCTGCAGTCCGCGCATGGTCTGCGCGAACATGTCGCCGCCGATCTGGTTGGTGCCGAACCAGTGCGTGCCGTCCGGCGGCATCAGCGTCGAGGCCGGGTCGAGTTCGTCGTAGCCCCACGGCGAATACCAGCTGTAGGTGAACGCCAGGACGTAGAACAGCAGGATCACGACGAGACCGGCCAGGGCCAGTTTGTTGCGGAAGAACCGGCGGGCGACGAGCCTTCCCCGGCTGGAGGACTTCCCGGTCTGCTGCTCGGTCTGGGTTTCGGTGGCTGCGACGGCCGAGTCGGCGAGGTCGGCCTCGTTCAATGGGGCGGCCATCAGATCCTCACCCTCGGGTCGAGCGCGGCGTAGAGCACGTCCGCGAGCCAGCCGGCGAGCAGCACGCAGATCGCGATGAACAGGGTCACGGTGGTCACGATGTTGGTGTCCTGCTTCTGGATGCCGGTCACCAGCCAGTCGCCCATGCCGTACCAGCCGAAGATCTTCTCGGTGAAAACGCCGCCGGTGATGAGAAGGCCGAAGCCGAACGCGAACAGCGTCGCCATCGGGATCAGCGCGGTGCGGAGGCCGTGCTTGAACAGCGCGCGCCTGCGGGTGAGGCCCTTGGCCTGCGCGGTGCGCAGGAAGTCCGAGCCGAGCACGTCGAGCATCGCCGAGCGCTGATAGCGGCTGTAGTAGGCGACCTGGGTCAGCACGATCGCCAGGGTCGGCACGATGATGTGCTGCAGCCGGTCGAGCAGAGCGTCGCCGAAACTGCCGTCGACGGCGCCGCCTTCGCCCTGCACGATGAAGAACTGGTATCCGTCGAGCAGGTTGTCATTGACCGACTGCGCGCCCGCTTTGAGGATCGTCGCGATCACGAACACCGGCGTCGACAGCACCACGAAGGAGAACGTGGTGGCGAGGTAGTCGCTGATCTTGTACTGCCGGATCGCGCTGACCACGCCGACCAGCACGCCGATGATGATGCCGATCGTGATGCCGAGCAGGAACAGCCGCAGGCTCACGCCCGCGCGGCGGAACAGCTCGTCGGTGATCGCCTGATCGGCGACGGTACGGCCGAAGTTGCCTTGGAAGACGCCGCCCAGCCAGGTGATGAACCGATGCGGGATCGCCTGGTCCAAGTGGAGTTCGGCGGCCTTCGCGTCGATCGTCGCCTGCGGGGCGGGCGGATTGCGCAGCTTGAGCGCGTCCAGCGGGCTGAAGGACAGCGATGCCAGGGAGAACGCCGCGAAGGTCGCGACGAGGCACAGGGCGATGTAGTTGACGAGTCTGCGGAGGAGGAACCCGATCACAGGTGCCTCGCTTCACCGGGGACGGAGGATCCGCTCCGTGCCGCCGGACATCCCTGGCTCGCTCGCGATTGAGTTTTCGTCGAAAACACTGGGCGGTGCTGCCTTCCAATACTGACGCTCGTTGTGGGCGCAGCCTAATGGCGATCAGCCGTTGCGATCTTCGTTTCCAGGCAACCAAACAATCACGATTTCCGCGTTCTGGCGGAGAACAACCGACTTTAGCATCTTGTCCGCGCCCCATTGTCGCGGTAAGTGCGCGGCCGTGCACCGGCGATGAGTATTCCGGAACGGTTCCGGGGGTTCCGCGTGAACGGTTGTGAACGGGAAACGGACAGGCATTCGATCCCCTCGCTTGAGGTTCGGCCGAGTCGCACGTTCGCCTGCGTGGGATTCGCCTCGCGGATTCCGTTGTGCCGCAGCGTAATTCGCGTCGGGCCCGCGCGCCGCCGAGTTTTCGGGACTTGTCCGGTCCACTGTGGTCAGCCGAAAGAAGGATTTCGCGGAAATGCCCGGCCGGCTCCGCGCGCGTTGTTGTCGGTAAACGCAGAAACCCCGCCGCCGCGTAGTGCGGGGCGGGGTTTCTCGCGGGAACCTGAGAAGCTCAGTCCAGGTAGTCGCGCAGCACCTGCGAACGCGACGGGTGGCGCAGCTTCGACATCGTCTTCGACTCGATCTGCCGGATCCGCTCGCGCGTGACCCCGTAGACCTGGCCGATCTCGTCGAGGGTGCGCGGCTGGCCGTCGGTGAGGCCGAAGCGCAGCCGGACCACGCCCGCCTCGCGCTCGGACAGCGTCTGCAGCACCGACTGGAGCTGGTCCTGCAGCAGCGTGAACGACACCGCGTCGACCGCGACGACTGCCTCGGAGTCCTCGATGAAGTCGCCGAGCTGCGAGTCGCCCTCGTCGCCGATGGTCTGGTCCAGCGAGATCGGCTCGCGCGCGTACTGCTGGATCTCCAGGACCTTCTCCGGCGAGATGTCCATCTCCTTGGCGAGTTCCTCGGGCGTCGGCTCGCGGCCGAGGTCCTGCAGGAGCTCGCGCTGGATGCGGCCGAGCTTGTTGATGACCTCGACCATGTGCACCGGGATGCGGATGGTGCGCGCCTGGTCGGCCATCGCGCGGGTGATCGCCTGGCGGATCCACCACGTGGCGTACGTGGAGAACTTGTAGCCCTTGGTGTAGTCGAACTTCTCCACCGCGCGGATCAGGCCGAGGTTGCCCTCCTGGATCAGGTCCAGGAACGCCATGCCGCGGCCGGTGTAGCGCTTGGCCAGCGACACGACGAGCCGGAGGTTCGCCTCCAGCAGGTGGTTCTTGGCCCGCTCGCCGTCGCGCACGATCCACTTGAGGTCGCGGCGCATCTGGGTGACGAGCTTCTCGCCCTCCTCCTCGGCGGTGCGCACGCGCTCGGCGGCGTAGAGCCCCGCCTCGATCCGCTTGGCGAGCTCCACCTCCTCCTCGGCGTTCAGCAGCGCGACCTTGCCGATCTGCTTGAGGTAGGCGCGGACCGAGTCGGCCGACGCGGTGAGCTCGGCGTCCTTGCGCGCCTGGCGCAGCGCCTCGGACTCCTCCTCGTCCCACACGAAGTCCGGGTTGTCCGAGGACTTGCCGCCCTTGTCCGCCTGGCTCGCGCGACGGCGCGCGGCGGTGGACGTGGCCGCGGCCCCGTCGGTCGCCTCGGCCTCGTCGTCGGAGTCGTCCTCGTCGTCGTCGGCCTCGTCGTTGACCGTCTCGTCGACGACGTCGACCTCGACCTCTTCGAGATCGGACAGGTCCGGGCTGTCGAGTTCGGCCTCGTCGAGGTCGACCGGGCCGTCGGGATCGCCGTCGTCGGTCTTCGGACCCTTCGCGGCGGCCTTCTTCGCCGGAGCCTTCTTGGCCGGAGTCTTCTTCGCGCCCGCCGGCTTCGCGGCGGTCTTGCGCGCCGGGGACTTCGCCGCTCCGGTGGCTGCCTCGTCGGCCGGCTCGCCGGCTTCGGTCGCTGTCTTCGTCCCGCCTCGGGTTGCGGTTCTTGCGGCTGCCACTTACGCCCTTTCGCAGCGGTCGATCATGACGAGCCGAGATGTCGCCACCTCAGCTGCCTCACATTCGGGGAACACGCCTCGGCCTGCGGTTTTACCTCCGCAGCTCCTGCGCCGTGTTCCATTGTAACGACGTCGGCCCACTGCGTCGCGAAGCGATCACCCTCCGGCCCCCTACCCGGCGCCTGGCGGTGACCGGTCCGAGACCCGGCGCGGACCGGTCGTTCAGTGCCCGGCGCCCTCTGCCGCGGCCGCCGCGGCCCCGACGATGCCCGCGTTGTTCTGCAGCGACGCGACGACCACCGGCGTGCGGATGTCCAGCAGCGGCACCCACTTCTCGGCCTTCTTGCTGACGCCGCCGCCGACGATGAACAGATCCGGCCAGATCAGGTTCTCCAGCACCGAGAGGTACCGGTGCACCCGCTTGGCCCACTCCGGATACGACAGGCCCTCGTTGTCCTTGATCGAAGCGGCGGCGCGCTTTTCCGCGTCGTGGCCGTCGACCTCCAGATGGCCGAATTCGGTGTTGGGCACGAGCTTGCCGTCGTGGAACAGCGCGCTGCCGATGCCGGTGCCGAAGGTGAGCAGGGCGGTCACGCCGGTGCGCGCGGCCGCGTCGCCGAAGCGGATCTCGGCGAGGCCCGCGGCGTCCGCGTCGTTGAGCATCGTGACCTCCTCGACGCCCTTGCCGAGCCGCTTCGCGAAGAGCGCTTCGGCGTCCGTGCCGATCCATTTGTGGTCGATGTTGGCCGCGGTGTGCGCGGTCCCCCTCTTGACCACCGCGGGAAGCGTCACGCCGACCGGCCCGTCCCACTCCGCCGCGCGCACGATCTCGGCGACGACGTCGGCCACCGCGTCCGGCGTCGACGGCTGCGGCGTTTCGATCCGGTGCCGGTCCCCGATGAGCTGTCCCTGTTCCAAATCGACCAGCGCGCCTTTGATCCCGCTGCCGCCGATGTCGATTCCGAAGCCTCGGGTCGCCGTCACTGACGTGGTCCCTTCTCGCACGATTCAGAAGTCTGCTGCGGAGACTTTAACCGGATGTGGTGACATGGCGGGCGTGGGAGTTGACGAGGCGATGCTGAACGACCTGAAAAACACCGCCGAGCAGGTCGCGGTCGAGGCCGCGCACCTGGTCCGGACGGCCTGGGTGCGGATGCAGTCCGGCGGCGAGGTCGCGGTGGACACGAAGTCGGGGGAGACCGACGTGGTCACCGCGGTGGACCGGGAGTCGGAGGAACTGGTGCGGGCCCGGCTGAAGCGGATCCGGCCCGGGGAACCGGTGCTGGGGGAGGAGGGCGGCGGGGCAGGCAACGACGCCGCCGGCGGGGTCACCTGGGTCGTGGATCCGATCGACGGGACGGTCAACTTCCTGTACGGCCTGCCGACCTTCGCGGTGTCGATCGCGGCTCAGGTGGACGGGGTGTCGGTCGCGGGAGCGGTCGTGGAGCCGGTGAGCGGACGGCGCTGGACGGCCGTGCGCGGCGGAGGTTCGTGGCTCGACGGCACCCGGCTGTCGGTGTCGGCGGCGGACCGGTTGGAGCTGGCGCTCGTCGGGATGGGGTTCGCCTACGGGCAGGACCGCCGCGTCCGGCAGGGCAAGCTGACCGCGGATCTGATCGGGCGCGTGCGCGACATCCGCCGCCGGGGAGCGGCTTCGCTGGACCTGTGCGCCGTCGCGGCCGGCTGGCTGGACGGGTACTTCGAGCACGGTCTGCACCGCTGGGACTGGGCCGCCGGAGCGCTGGTGGCCCAGGAGGCGGGCGCGACGGTGCTGCTGCCGGGCGAAGCGGCCGATCTGGGGGAGGACGCGACGTTCGCGGCGTCGCCGGGGATCGCGGCGGAACTGCGCGCGGCGCTGTCCGCGGGCGGTGCGGCAGAGGTGTGACCGCGGGCCGTGCCTGCTGACCTCGTCGCGGGGTCAGCAGGTGACGGCGCGAGCGGAAGCCAGGAGCGCCTGGTCGATCACCGGCGCGCCGGGGCTGGCGGACTGCTCGCTGCTGCCGCCGCCCTGGTGCGCCTGCGACCAGGCGGTGAGCTGCTTGAGAATCTTGACCGCCTCGGGACGCGGCTGGATGTCGGTGAAGAGCTTCCCGGTGGCCAGGTCGACGGAGGCGTCCTTGCGGGTGTCGTGGACCAGCTCCGCGCACGGGATCACCAGGCTGACCGTGCGGGCCGCCGAAGCGCCGTTGTCGCCGTAGCGGATCTGGCCGCGGCAGCGCGCGTCGCCCTTCGGGTACGCCGGGTCGTTGTCGGGATTGCCGATCGCGGTGAAGCCGAGTTCCCGCAGCGCGTTGGTGGCGATGCTGCCCTGCCCGCGCGTGCTGCTCGCGTTGAGCACCTTCAGCGCGATCCTGTCCGGCGGCATCGGCGAGCGGTCGTCCAATCCGTTGTGCGGGACGGACGTGTAGGTGACTCCCGGCGGCGCTTTGGGCTCCGGGGTGCAGCGGACCGCCTCGTCGACGTCGCCGCGGCCGACCACGGCGTGGACCCACACGAACACCGCGCCGAGCGCGAGCACGCCGATCACGATCAACGCGGGCAGCGGACGGTGCTTGCGATAAGGCCGCGCACCACGGTTCCCCGACCCGTTCCCCGACGCCACCTGCCCCGTCCCTTCCCCTCGCAGAACCGGCCGCGGTCGCCCCGCCGCGCCTCGCGGTAACCGCCAGCGTACGCACCGGCGTGGTAGCCGGTGAGCCTAGGCGCTGACCGCGGCGCGCGGTGTCGCGGGTCACCTTCACCCGTTCCGCGTAATGCCCCTCCGCGGCGATCGCACCACGGACGGCTCCGCGGGAGCAAGCGGACGCGGCCGCGAGGTGAGGTAACCGACGCCGGGGCAACCCGATCGGAGGACAGGCGTCTCACCTGCGCGTTCCCCCTCCCGGGTGACGCTGGCACAGCAATGTCCGACTCGGTGCGAGGCGCGCCCGGCGGTGAGCTACCCTTCCCGGGCTCCGGCCGCCGGACGAGGTCAACCGGGTTGAGACCTGGGTCACTCGCAGGCCGGGCACAAACAGGGGCGCTGGAACGTTGACCAGCGGCACGACCGGTATCGGGCGCCTCCGGAACCGGTGCAGGACGAGATGCTGAATCGCAGGGGTGAGGGACAATGGCTACCGACTACGACGCTCCGCGCCGCAGCGAAGCCGACGAGCTGGCCGAAGACTCGTTGGAGGAGCTGAAGGCCCGGCGGAACGAGAACCAGTCCGGCGTCGTCGACGTCGACGAGGACGCGACCGCGGAGAACTTCGAACTTCCCGGCGCGGACCTCTCCGGGCTCTCCGGGGAAGACATGACCGTGAAGGTCGTGCCGAAGCAGGCGGACGAGTTCACCTGCTCGGTGTGCTTCCTGGTGCACCACCGCAGCAGGCTCGCCGAGGACAACGGCGGCCGGCTGATCTGCCGCGACTGCGCCTGACCTGGGGATTTTCGAGGGGAACCACAGGGAGATTCACGGGGTTTCGCGGTCTGGTGTGACCGGGTAGCAGGGGGGTCGGCCTTCGGGGCGGCCCCCTTACTCGTGTTCGGGGTGTGTCGTGGGTTCGGCTCGTCGCCTGGCGGCGACATTGCTGTGGGTGGGGCGTAGGGGCACCCCGAAGCTTGATTGTGCTGACGGTCGGTGGGTGCTTGTCAAGGCGGGAAAGATGCCTTGACAAGCACCCACCGACCGCAGGGAAGGCTTCGTATCGGGGTGCAGGGCGGGGGCTGGCTGCCTCGTGCGTTGGGTGTGCTGGCGGCGGTTTGTCAGGCGGTGCCGCGGAGGAGTTCGACTACTCGTTGTGGCTTGCGGGTGCTGAAGAGCCAGTAGGGGGTGGGGTCGGCTGGGTCGGTCAGGGTGAACCGGACGGCGGGGCCTATCCAGCCGCGGTGCAGGACGAAGGCGGCGGGGTCGCCGTCGCGGCCCAGGGCGTGGCGTTTGGCGTCTTTTTCCACGACGGTGATTTCGCCGACGTAGCGCAGCGGGAGGTGGGCGTCGCCGACCCAGAGTTCGGGGTCGTCGCCGCTGGTGATCTTGATTTTCGCCCTGCCCAGCGAGAGCAGGAGCGCGGCCATGACCGGCACGGCGACCGCGAGCGGGATCCACATCGGGATCGACGGGTAGCCCAGGTGGACCTCGACGCCCAGCAGGATCGCTCCGGCCATCGGCAGGGGCCAGCCCCACCATGGCAGGTAGAGCCGTTCTGAGTGTGCGACGACGCCCGTCGCGGCGGTGTTCACGCGGTCAGCCACACGACAAGGGTAGTCTCGCCGCCCGTGTCCAGCGTTCAGGTCCTCCTTCAGCGGCTCGACCCGCAAGTCCCGCCGCCCGCCTATGCCCGGCCCGGCGACGCCGGGGCCGATCTCGTCACCACCTCGGATATCGTGCTCGGGCCCGGCGAGCGCGGGGTCGTCGGCACCGGGGTCGCGATCGCGCTGCCTTCCGGGTACGCCGGGTTCGTGCACCCTCGCTCGGGGCTCGCGGCGCGCGTCGGATTGTCGGTGGTCAACACTCCGGGCACGATCGACTCGGGCTACCGCGGCGAGATCAAAGTCTGTCTGGTCAATCACGACCCGCGCGAGAAAATCGTGCTGGCGCGCGGCGACCGGATCGCGCAGCTGGTGATCCAGCGGGTGGAGCACGCGGAGTTCGTCGAGGTCGCCGAACTCGACGGGACCGAACGCGGCGCGGGAGGTTACGGCTCGACCGGCGGGCACGCCACACTGGCAGCTGGCGCCGGAGACACCGGCGCGGGCACCGGGGAAGGAACGGAACGATAGTGGGGATTTTCGGACGCAAGCGCCGGTCCGGCGACGACGAGACCGGGGGCGTCGCCGCTCAGAGCGGAGAAAGCGCCGAAGCCGGCACCGACGACGCGCTCGAACCCGAGGACCAGCTGTCGGAGACCACCGACGGCCCGTTCGACGTCGCCGAGGCCGAAGAAGACGGCATCCCGCGCATCGACCTGGGCTCGGTGCGCGTACCGGTGCCCGACGGTTCGCAGGTGCAGGTCGAAATGGACCCGGAGGAAGGCGGCGTGCGCGCGGTGCACGTCGTGACCGAAGTCGGGCAGATCACCGTCAGCGCCTACGCGGCGCCGAAATCCGGCGGCCTGTGGCGCGAAGTGAGCAACGAACTCGCCGACCAGCTGCGCGCGGACGGCGCGAAGGTCAACATCGGCCGAGGCGAATGGGGCATGGAACTGTCCGCGATCGTCGGCGACGTAGCCCTGCGGTTCGTCGGAGTGGACGGCCCGCGCTGGATGCTGCGCGGCGTGATCGCCGGCCCGCAATCGACCGCCTCGCAAGCCCCCGAGGTGCTCCGAGCGATCGTGCGCCGCACCGTCGTAGACCGAGGCAACTCCCCGATGCCGGTGCGCACCCCGCTCCCCATCACCCTCCCCGACGCAGTGGCACAGCACATCGCCGAACAGCAAGGCTAAAAACAAGCTCCAGCTCCCCAAGGCCCTCACGGACGCACTCCGTGAGGGCCTTTTTCACCCCACCCGACGACCCGCAGCCAGCGCACCCAACTCACCCAGGCAGCCAGCCCCGCCCTGCACCCCGATACGAAGCCTTCCCTGCGGTTCGAGGGTGCTTGTCAAGGCATCTTTCCCGCCTTGACAAGCACCCTCGAACCGTCAGCACAATCCAGCTTCGGGGTGCCCCTACGCGCGACCCGGCGCAATGTCGCCGCCAGGCGACGAGCCGAATCCTCCCAACGCCCGCAAAAACGCCAAAACAGTCACCCTCCCCAGCGTCTCCCGATCCTGCCCCACCGCCTCCAGCGACGTCTCCCCGCACACCCCGCGAGGCAACGCCCGTGCCCACTCCCGGGCAACCGAAACGGGATGCACCGGATCGTCCACACACCCCCCGACCCCAGCCGGAACCCCCACCCCCCGCAACGCCTCCACCGTCGGTGCCGCCCTCCCGGCCGCCACCCGCAACCCAGCCTCCAACCCCGCCCCATGCCGCCGCCACGCCCGCCCCAGCTCCTCCGCGAGCCACCCCGGGCTCCCGCCGGCAGCCTGCGCCAAAGCCCCCTCCACCCCAGAGGAAGCCACCAGATCCGCTGTAACCGTCGCAGCCACCGCCGCGGGTGCTTGCGCGGATTCCCCGTTCCAGGCCGGGAGCGCCGCCAGCAGCCCCCCGCAACGCCCGGGATTCGCCACCGCCCACTCCGCCGCGAGATGCGCCCCGAACGAAATCCCGCCCACCAGCAAGGTCCCGTACCGGTCAGCGAGACGGTCCAGCTCAGCCAGAAACCCCTCGGCGAGACCCGCCCCGGGAGAAGGCGCGGGCGTGATCATCGGCACGCCGAGCGCCGCGAGCGGCCCGCCGAACACCGAGCGCACGAAGACCTCGTCAGAGCCAGTCCCGGGCAACAGGACAGCGGCCGGGAGACGGATTGCGGACGTCACGTTGCGATCTTGCCGCAAACCCGTTTCCCTAGCTGGGACCGCAGCTACGCTGGAACACGCACGGGCCGAACGAAGTCGGGGGCCCCGGAGCACAGGAGCACACCATGTCCGCCAAGGACGGCGGCTACTTCAGCCGGTTGGTTCGCAAGCTGACCAGCGACGTCGAGGACCTCGACGCCGACGAGATGTCCGAGAGGTCGGGTGCCGAAGGCGCGCAGCGCGCGTGTGACTGCCGGTCCGGCGAAGAGGTGACAGTGCTCGGAAGGCTGCGCAGCGTCGAGCTGTCGCCGACCGACGGGCCCGCCTCGCTGCAGGCGGAGCTGTTCGACGGCACGCAGGGCGTGACGTTAATCTGGTTGGGCAGGCGCCGGATTCCCGGCATCGAGCCCGGCCGTACTGTCAAGGTGCGCGGCCGGATGGCCGAACGGGACGGGCAGAAGGTGCTCTACAACCCGTATTACGAACTCCAGAGCCCGGTAGGGTGATCAACGCTCGTGAATGAACCCGCTGCTCCCCGCGACGAGAAGGACGCGCCCGGACCGGGCGACGACGAAGAGCGGCAGCCGACGCTGATGGAGCAGATGGGCGGGGTTTCCGGCCTGTTCTACTCCTCGGTGCCGGTCATCGTGTTCGTCCTACTGAACGCGTTCTTCGGGCTCACCGTGGCGATCTGGGGCTCGATCGGCAGCGCGGTGGCCATCACCGTCCTGCGCGTGGTGCGCAAGGAGCCGCTGCAGCCGGCCATCTCGGGATTCTTCGGCGTCGCGATCGCGGCGTTCATCGCGTTCCGCACCGGATCCGCGAAGGGGTTCTTCCTCTTCGGCATCTGGGCGAGCCTCGCGTACTGCGCCGTATTCGTGGTCTCGGTGCTGGTGCGCTGGCCGCTGGCGGGCGTCGTGTGGAACGCGCTCAACGGCAACGGCACCGCCTGGCGCAAGGACAAGCCGTCCCGCTACGGCTACGACGTCGCGACGCTCGCGATGGCCGTCATCTTCGCGGCCCGCTTCGTGGTGCAGCGCTGGCTCTACGACGGCGACCAGACCGGCTGGCTCGCGTTCGCCAAGATCGCGATGGGCTACCCGCTGTACGCGATCGGGCTGCTGGTGGTCGTCTGGGCGGTGCGCCGCTCCGACAAACGGCTGAAGGCGCTTGCCGAGGAAGAACCGGAGCCGGAAACCGACGCGCAGATAGAGGCGCGGCTGCGGAAGAAATACGCGCAGGCGCCGACGCCCGAGACCTGATCCGACATACGTACGCGAAAAGGGGCGGACCCGCCGCGGGCCGCCCCTTTTCGCGTTGCGTCAGTAGCCGAGCGCCGTGCGGATCTCCGGTTCGACGTCCGAGGTCGCGACGAACAGCAGCTCGTCGCCCGCCTCCAGCGGATCCTCCGGCTGCGGCACGATCACCCGGTCGCCGCGCAGGATGGTCACCAGCGCCGCGTCGCGCGGCAGCTCCAGTTCGCTCACCGGCTTGCCCGCCAGCGGCGTCTCCTCCGGCAGGGTGAGTTCCACCAGGTTCGCCTGCCCCTGCCGGAACGTCATGAGCCGCACCAGATCGCCGACGCTCACCGCCTCCTCGACCATCGCGGCGAGCATCCGCGGCGTCGACACGGCCACGTCGACGCCCCACGCGTCGGTGAAAAGCCATTCATTGGCCGGGTTGTTCACCCGCGCCACCACGCGCCGCACGGCGAATTCCGTCTTCGCCAGCAGCGACACCACGAGGTTCGCCTTGTCGTCGCCGCTCGCCGCGATCACGACGTCGCAGCGTTCGATGCCGGACTCCTCGAGGATCGACACCTCGCACGCGTCGCCGAGAACCCAGTCGGCCTGCGGAACGGATTCCGGCTCGAACTGGTCGGCGTCGCGCTCGATCAGCATCACCTGGTGGCGCGCGTCGATGAGCTCGGCGGCGATGGACTGCCCGACGGCTCCCGCGCCCGCGATCGCGACCCGCATCAGTTCTCCTCCTCGGGGGCGCGAGCGGCCAGGCTCGTCACGTCTCCGACGGTGCCCGAGCGCGCCGCCACCCACACGTCGTCGTCGGCCTGCACGACGGTTTTCGCGTCCGGCAGCACCGCGGTGCCGAAACGCATCATGAACGCCACCCGCGCACCGGTGGCCTCCTGCAGTTCGCGCACGCTGCGGCCGACCCAGCCCTCGTGCAGCGGCAGCTGCAGCAGCGCGACGTTGCCGGACGGATCGCGCCACGCGGAGGCGACGCCGTCGGGCAGCAGGGTGCGCAGGAACCGGTCGGTCGTCCACGGCACGGTCGCGACGGTCGGGATGCCCAGCCGTTCGTACACCGCGGCGCGCTTGTGGTCGTAGATCCGCGCGACCACGTGCTCGACGCCGAAGTTCTCGCGCGCGACCCGCGCGGAGATGATGTTGGAATTGTCGCCGCTCGACACGGCCGCGAAAGCGCCCGCGCGCTCGATCCCGGCCTCGACGAGCACCCGGCGGTCGAATCCCGCCCCGACGACCTGCTGGCCGCGGAAGTCGCTGCCCAGCCTGCGGAACGCCTGCTGGTTCTTGTCGATGACGGCCACGTCGTGGCCGAGCCGCTCGAGCGCCGCGGCCAGAGACGCGCCGACGCGGCCGCATCCCATGATCACCACGTGCACGCTTAGCCTCCTCGCAGGGGTGCGGATGACCCGTTGGTGGGTACCCTCGGACACCAGCGCCGAACCTACCTTGCCCTCTCTCGGTCAGCGCCACCGTCCTCCCCTCCACCGCCCTCAGCGGAGGAGCCGCGCCCCGCTGTACATTCTGCAGGTGTCGAAGTTCCCGACAGTGCTGAAGCGGCTGGTCCTCGGACGTCCGTTCCGCAGCGACCGTCTCTCCCACACTCTGTTGCCCAAGCGCATCGCGCTGCCCATTTTCGCCTCTGACGCGCTGTCCAGCGTGGCGTACGCGCCGGAGGAGATCTTCCTGACGCTGAGCGTCGCGGGCCTGTCCGCGTACGCCTTCGCGCCGTGGATCGGCGTCGCGGTCGCGCTGGTCATGCTCGTCGTCGTGGCGTCGTACCGGCAGAACGTGCACGCGTACCCGAGCGGCGGCGGCGACTACGAGGTCGCGACCACCAACCTCGGCGGGAAGTTCGGTCTGACGGTCGCGAGCGCGCTGCTGGTCGACTACGTGCTGACCGTCGCGGTGTCCACTTCGTCCGGTGTCGCCAACATCGGTTCGGCGATCCCGTGGGTGGCCGACCACAAGGTGCTGACCGCTGTGGTGATCGTCGCGGTGCTGACCGCGCTCAACCTCCGCGGGGTGCGCGAATCGGGCAAAGCCTTCGCTATCCCCACGTACGGGTTCATCGCGGGCATTCTGATCATGGTGGTCTGGGGGCTTTTCCGCACCGCCACCGGCACCGAGATGCGCGCCGAGAGCGCCGGTTTCACGTTGCACGAGGAAGGCAACTGGGCGGGCTTCGCGTTCGTGTTCCTGATCCTGCGGTCCTTCTCGTCCGGCGCCGCGGCGCTGACCGGGGTCGAGGCGATCAGCAACGGCGTGCCCGCGTTCCGCAAGCCGAAGTCGAAGAACGCGGCCACCACGCTGCTGCTGATGGGCGTGCTCGCGGTGACGATGCTCGTCGGGATCATCACGCTCGCGGTCGTCACGAAGGTGAACTTCGCCGAGGACCCGGCGCGGCAGCTGGCCGGCGCGCCGGCGGGCTACGAGCAGAAGACGATCGTCGCGCAGATCGCGCACGCGGTGTTCTCCGACTTCCCGCCCGCGTTCTACTACATCTCGTTCTCCACCGGCATCATCCTGCTGCTGGCCGCGAACACCGCGTTCAACGGCTTCCCGGTGCTCGGCTCGATCCTCGCCCAGGACCGCTACCTGCCGCGGCAGCTGCACACCCGCGGCGACCGGCTGGCGTTCTCCAACGGCATCCTGTTCCTCGCGGCCTTCGCGCTGGTGCTGATCATCGCGTTCGACGCGGAGGTCACCCGGCTGATCCAGCTGTACATCGTGGGCGTGTTCGTGTCGTTCACGGTGAGCCAGGCGGGCATGATCCGGCACTGGAACCGGTTGCTGGCCAAGGAGACCGACCCGGCCGCGCGGCGGCGGATGCGCCGCTCGCAGACGGTGAACGCGATCGGCCTGACCATGACCGGCACCGTGCTGGTGATCGTGCTGATCACCAAATTCCTGCTCGGCGCGTGGATCGCGATCGCCGCGATGTTGGCGATTTTCGCGCTCATGACCGCGATCCGGAAGCACTACGACCGGGTGTCCGAGGAACTCAAGGACATGGGCGACGCGCCGACCGTGCTGCCCTCGCGCAACCACGCGATCGTGCTGGTGTCCAAGCTGCACCGGCCGACGCTGCGCGCGGTGGCCTACGCCAAGGCGATGCGCCCGGACGTGCTCGAGGCGGTCACGGTCAACGTGGACGACGCCGACACCCGGGCGCTCACCCAGGAATGGGAAGAGCACAAGTTCAAGGTGCCGCTGAAGGTCGTCGAATCGCCGTACCGGGAAATCACGAAGCCGGTACTGGATTACGTGAAACGCGTCCGCGGCGCGAACCCGCGCGACGTGGTCACCGTGTTCATTCCGGAGTACGTGGTGGGGCACTGGTGGGAGCAGGTGCTGCACAACCAAAGTGCGTTGCGGCTCAAGGGCAGGCTGCTGTTCCAGCCGGGTGTGGTCGTGGCGAGCGTGCCGTGGCAGCTGGCGTCGTCGCAGAAGGCGGCCGCGCGGATGCGCAAGGCCCGCCCGTCCGCCGGTGACGTCCGGCGCGGGTTCACCCCCGGCACTCCTCGACCTGCCGACGCGAAGAAGCCGGCCCCTGCGACAAAGGAACCATCAGAATGACCGAGAGCTGGCTAGGCCGGATCCTGGAACTGGAAGTCGGCCCAGTCGCGCACGGCGGGCACTGTGTGTCGCGTGTGGACGGACGAGTGCTGTTCGTACGGCACGCGCTGCCCGGCGAACGCGTGCGGGCCGAGGTGACCGAGGACAAGGGCGGCTCGTTCTGCCGGGCCGACGCGATCGAGGTGCTCAGCGGGTCCGAGCACCGCGTGACGCCGCCGTGTCCGCTCGCCGCCCCGGGCGGTTGCGGAGGGTGCGACTGGCAGCACGCCGAACCGGCCTACCAGCGGGAGCTGAAGGCCGCGGTGGTGGCCGAGCAGCTGCAGCGGCTCGCCGGGATCACACGCGAAGTGGTCGTGGAACCGCTCGAAGGCGGTCCGCTCGGCTGGCGCAGCCGGGTGCGGCTGGTCGCCGGACGGGACGGTCAGGCCGGCTTGCGGGCGCACCACAGCCACCGCGTCATCCCGATCGACGACTGCCCGATCGCGGTGCCCGGCTCGCTCGACACCGCGCTGAGCAAGCGCTGGCGGCCGGGCACCGAACTGGAAGTGACCAGCGACGGCGACAACCACCTCCACCTGCGCGAACTCGCCACGGTGCGCGGGCGTACGCAGGGCAAGCAGTTGTCCGGCGGCATGGCGATCCAGCACGCGGCCGGACGGGACTGGCGGCTCGACGCGCACGGATTCTGGCAGGTCCACCCGCACGCGGCGGACACGCTGGCGGAGCTCGTGCGGGAGTGGGCCGACGCGCCGAGCGGCGGGGTCGCCTGGGATCTGTATGCCGGGGTCGGGCTGTTCGCCTCGGTGCTCGCCGCGCAGGTCGGCCCGGACGGCCAGGTGCTGGCGATCGAATCCGGACGGCGCGCGGTGTCCGACGGCGAGCGCAACCTTTCCGATCTGCCGCAGGTGAGCTGGCGTTCCGGACGGGTGGAGCACCTCATCGGGGACGCGCCGACCCCGGTCGACGTCGTGGTGCTCGACCCGCCGCGCAAGGGTGCCGGCCGCGATGTCGTCAACGCGATCGCCGCGGGGGAGCCGGACCGGATCGTCTACGTGGCTTGCGACCCGGCGGCGTTGGCGCGGGACGTGCAGTTCTTCTCCGAGCACGGCTACTCGCTGACGGATCTGCGGGCTTTCGACGCGTTCCCGATGACGCATCACGTGGAGTGTGTCGCGCTGTTGCAGTGACCTATCGGGCTCGCTGCGCACCAGCCGCCGCGGCGAGCCCCGTCGCGGCGGAAACCAGGCCGGACGCCAGCAATACCCACGCGCCCAACGCGGGCTGCACGTTGGCGGACGGTGCGAGCTGGTCCGCTCCGGGGAGCGTAATGACGAGGTAGCGCAGGAGGATTCCCGTTACCGCGATGCCGGTCAGAGTGGTGAAGGCCAAGGGCTCGGCTTGGTGCCGGCGGAGGGTCAGGATCGCCAGCGCGAACGTGAGCGCCAACGCTCCGGCGCAGGCGAGGCGGAGGCTGAGATCCAGGTCGGGTTCCGCGGTGCCCGGCGGCAGACGCGACGAAAGGTAGTGCGCGGTCGGCAGGGCAAGCCCGACGCCGCCGCCCACCGCGGCGGTCGCCCCGGCCCACGCGAGCGCCCGATTCCCTGCCACGCAAGGAAGTCTACGTCGGGGAGCCGTCTCGGCGGCTTTGCTTTTCCGGTGCCGGCCGGATGGCTGGGGGTGCGGATCTGGCTCCACGCGGACCTGCGGCCGCGCTGCCTCGCCCTGGCGTCCCATCGCTTGCTGCGCAACTATTTCTGCGCCTTGACTGCCGCATCGGGCAGGCTGGCTGTCGCCCCATTGGTCACGATTTGGTCACGCGAGAACCTCAGCGCTCTCGCGGGCGACTGACCGGATGTGCATCGCGGAAGATGCGCGGTTCTCCGGCCTCGGGCCGGAAGACGAAGCGAGGGGCGGACATGATTTTGCGCGCGACGCGGTCACTGGCAGGCGTTCTGCTGGCGGGCCGCCGGACCGGTACCCGGCGGAGAATCGGCGGGCCGGACGATCCCGTCGGCCGGGAAGAGCGGGTGGCCGCGCCCATCGGGACACCACCACCCGCCGGATGGTCAGGCCCGGTCTTCCTTGAGCAGGTCCGCGCACTTCTCGCCGATCGCCATCGTCGTGATGCACGGGTTCACCGTGACGAGGAACGGCATCACCGAAGCGTCGGCCACCCGCAGGCCGTCGACGCCGCGGACGCGGAGACGCGCGTCCAGGACCGCCTCGGGATCGCCGTCCGCGCCCATCCGGGCCGTGCACGCCGGGTGGTACACGGTGTTGTGCGTTTTGCGCAGGTAATCGGCGATCTCGTCGTCGGTCGTGCAGTCGCGGCCCGGCGCGAGTTCCACGCCCGCCCACTCGTCGAGAGCGGGCTGGGCGGCGATCTCGCGGGCGAGTTTCACGCCGTAGGTCATCACGCGCATGTCGTACTCGTCGGTGAAATACCGCGGGTCCACGCGGGGCTTGTCGCGGAAGTCGCGGGTGCGCAGCCGCACCGTGCCGCGGGAACGGCTGCGCGTGACGTTCGGCGTGAGGCAGAAGCCGTTCTCCGTCGTCGGGTAGCCGTGCCGGACGGTGTTCAGGTCGAACGGCACCGAACCGTAGTGGAACATCAGATCCGGGCGGTCCAGGCCGTCCTCGGTCATGGTAAAGATGCCGATTTCCCACCACTGCGTGGATTCGGTGACCATCGGCTGCAGGGCGTCCCACATCACCAGGCCCTCGGGGTGGTCCTCGAGGTTCGAACCGACGCCCGGCGAGTCCACGAGCACCTCGACGCCGACCTCGCGCAGGTGCTCGGCGGGCCCGATCCCGGACAGCATCAGCAGTTTCGGCGTGTCGATCGCGCCGGAGCTGACCACGACCTCGCGGCGCGCGGCGATCCGGCTGTGGTGGATGAGGTCCGGCTCCAGCACCTCGACGCCGGTGCAGCGGCGGCCGTCGAACAGCAGCCGGCTCGCGCGTGCGCCGGTGCGGATCTCCAGGTTCGGGCGCTTGCCCATGATCGGGTGCAGATACGACACCGACGCCGAAGACCGGGTGCCGTCCTCGCGGGCGTTGATCTGGAACCAGTTCGCGCCGTGGGTGACGGTCTTGCCGGAGTTGAACTCCGTGGTCGGGATGCCCGCCTGGGCGCACGCGGACAGCAGCGCCGCGCCGGCCGGGTCCTTCGGCGGGACCGACCGGATGGTGACCGGGCCGGAGCGGCCGTGGTGGTCGCCGGGGCCGTCGTTGGTCTCCAGCCGTTGGTACAGCGGGAAAACGTCCGCGGCCGACCAGCCGGGCAGGCCCATCGAGGCCCATTCGTCGAGGTCCTCGGCCGGTGCCCAGAACGCGATGCACGAGTTGTGCGACGAGCAGCCGCCGAGCACCTTCGCGCGGGCCTGGCGCAGGTAGGAGTTGCCCGCTTCCTGCGGCTCGACCAGGTAGTCCCAGTCGTACCCGGATTCCAGCAGGCCCATCCAGCGGGTCAGCTCCAGCACCTCCGGCACGTCGGTGTCGGACGGTCCGGCCTCGAGGAGGCAGACGGTCACGTCCGGATCCTCCGACAGCCGGGCGGCCACCACCGATCCGGCCGTGCCGCCGCCGACCACCACGTAGTCGAACTCGCTTGCGCTCACCGGGAAACCTCCTCCTCAGGCGCGGGTGCGGCGGCGTGGTCCGCCAGCACCCCGACCTTGTGCCGTTGCGCGAACCAGTAGTAGGCGAAGCCGCCGGCCGCGCACACGCCGACGAACAGCACCGAAATCCACTTCAGATACCAGTGGAAGGGCGGGGAAGCGTTGTAGATCTCGTTGCGGGGCCAGGCCAGGTTGACCGTCATCGCGCCGCCCCACAGCACCGCGAGCACGTTCACCGGGAGACCCCAGCGGCCGAGGGAGAACCGGCCGGCCGGGGCGCCCTCGCGCGGCCAGCGCCCGCGCAGCCTGCGGATCAGCATGGGCACAGTCACGAGGAGGTAGGACAGGTAGATCAGGATGATGGCGAGGCTGGTGACCGCCGAGAAGATCTGCGTGGAGTTGACGTTCAGCACCAGGAGCGCGATCGCGAGCACGCCGATCACGATCGCGGGCAGCACCGGGGTGCCGGTCGTCTTGTTGACCCGTGCCAGTTTCCGGCCGCCGGGCAGCGCGTTGTCCCGGGCCATCGCGAACGCGATCCGGATCGCCGCGGTGTGCACGGCCAGCACGCACACGGTGATGGCGACGAACACGACGAACAGGAATACCCGCCCGATCGCCGGGCCGAGCGCGTCGGTGAGCACGTACTGCAGACCGACCGTGCCGAGTTCCGGCGCGTTGATGTTGCCCACGGCCATGAGCGCGAACAGGATGATCAGGCCGCCGAGCACGAAGGAGGCGACCAGCGCGCGCAGAATCGCCTTCGGCGCGTTGCGGTGCGGGTTCAGCGATTCCTCGCCGAGCGAGGCCGCGGTGTCGAAGCCGTACATCACGTACGACGAGGCGATGCCGGCGATCAGGAACGCGCCGAGGTAGCCGGACGAATGCCCGGCTTCGGTGCCGTTCGTCTGGGTCACCACGGACGGGCCGCGCACGAAGTGGAAGGCCAGGAACACCACCAGCAGCACCGCGAACAGCAGCTCCACGAACACGCCCGCGCTGTTGATCCGGGCCATCAGCTTCACGCCGAACGCGTTGACCAGCGTCGTGAACACGATCAGCACGGTGGCCAGCAGCACGCCGTTGGCCGCGTCGCTGGTGCCCGTGCCGTCGCCGACGAACTGGAAGAACGACGTGATCTGCGGCAGCGTCCGCTGGTAGGCGAGCGCGGTCGCGGAGATCGAGACGATCGAGGCCAGCAGCATCATCCAGCCGGCCATCCACGCGATGTGCGGGTTGCTGAGCTTCTTCGCCCAGTTGTAGACCGACCCGGCGACCGGATACTGCGCGGCCAGTTCGGCGAAGCAGAGAGCCACCATCAGCTGGCCGGCGAACACCGCGGGCCAGGACCACCAGTAGGCGGGCCCGCCCTCGGACAGGCCGAGATAGGACAGCTGGAACACCCCGGTCAGCACGGAGATGTAGCTGATGCCGGCAGCGAAGGTGTGGAAACTGCCGAGCGTTCTCTTGAGCTGGTTGGTGTAGCCGAATTCGCCGAGTTCGCGATCGCCGGCGTCGCTCAAGGGCACGAGATCCTTTCGGTGAGAGGCGGGGATCAGCCGGAGAACCAGCGCTGGGGGCCGGGCTTCAGGTTCTGGTGGATGTGCTTGACCTCGGTGTATTCGGCCAGCCCGGTCGGGCCGAGCTCGCGGCCGAACCCGGACTGCTTGTAGCCGCCCCATTCGGCCTGCGGCAGGTACGGGTGGTAGTCGTTGATCCACACCGTGCCGTGCCGGAGCCGGTTCGCGACACGCTGGGCGCGGGCGGCGTCCTGCGTGAACACGCCGCCGGCCAGGCCGTAATGGGTGTCGTTGGCGATGCGGACCGCGTCGTCCTCGTCGGTGAACGTCTCCACGGTCAGCACCGGGCCGAAGGACTCCTCGACGACCGCGGTGCTGCCCTGCTTGACGTTGTCGAGGATCGTCGGCAGGTAGTAGAAGCCGTCCTGCAGTGCCGGGTCGTACGGACGCTTGCCGCCCGTGCGCAGGACCGCGCCCTCCTCGATGGCGGTGGCGACGTAGCGCTCCACCTTCTCGCGGTGCGCGGCGGAGATGAGCGGCCCGGTCTCGGCGTTCTCGTCGAACGGTCCGCCGAGGCGGATCCGTTCCGCGCGCCGCACGAGTTCGTCGACGAACTCGTCGTGCCACTCCCGCTGGATGATCAGCCGCGCGCCGGCCGAGCAAACCTGCCCGGAGTGCAGGAATACCGCGGTGAGCGCGTAGTCGACGGAGGTCTCGAAGTCCGCGTCGGCGAACACGACGTTCGGGTTCTTGCCGCCGAGTTCCAGCGCGACCTTCTTCACCGTCGCCGCCGCGTTCGCCGCGATCACCCGTCCGGTGGCCAGCCCGCCCGTGAACGACACGAGGTCGACGTCCGGATGCTCCGACAGCGGCGCGCCGGCCGTCGGACCCGCGCCGAGCACGAGGTTCGCGACGCCGCCGGGCAGCCCGGCCTCGGCGAGCAGCCGCATGAACAGGATCGAGGTGTGCGGCGTCAGCTCGCTCGGCTTGAGCACGAACGTGTTGCCAGCGGCCAAGGCCGGGGCGATCTTCCACACCGTCTGCAGCAGCGGGTAGTTCCACGGGGTGATGAGGCCGCATACGCCGACCGGTTCGTGCACGATCCGGCTGAACGAGTCCGCGCTGCCGGTGTCCACGACCCGGCCCGCGTCGTTGCCCGCGAGCTTGCCGAAATAACGCAGGCAAGCCGCGATGTCGCTCATGTCGTAGCGGCTCTCCACCAGGCGTTTGCCGGTGTCGAGTGATTCGGCGCGAGCGAATTCCTCGGCGTCGCGGTCGAGCAGGTCGGCCGCGCGGAGCAGAAGGTTGCCGCGCTCGCCGGCCGGGGTGCCCGGCCACGGGCCGGTGTCGAACGCCCGGCGCGCGGCGGCGATGGCGGCCTCGGTGTCTTCCGCGGTCGCTTCGGCGACCTCGGCGACCAGGCTGCCGTCCGCGGGGCACCGGATCTCGCGTCGCCCGCCCGCGCGCGCGTCCACCCATTCGCCGCCGATGTACAAGTCCGCCATGGGGTCCTCTCGAGCTCGGGGGTCCGTCCGGGATTATCACGGCCACTCGGGGTGACCGCGACTTGACTGACCGGACTCGTGATCTTCCCCGCTCGTGGAGTTGCGTTCGCGCCGGAGCTGTGATCCGGGACGCGGGCGGCCGGACCGGAGTGGCGGCCGTCCGTAGACTGGCCGGAACCGGCGGAGGCAGAAACGGACGGGGTGGAGCGGTGACCATGCTGGACTCGGTGCACGGACCGGCGGACCTGAAGCGCATGAGCGTCGAGGACCTCGGCGAGCTTGCGGCCGAGATCAGGGACTTCCTCGTGGACAAGGTCCGCCGCAGCGGCGGGCACCTCGGCCCCAACCTGGGCGTCGTCGAGCTGACGCTGGCGTTGCACCGGGTGTTCGATTCGCCGCGCGACGCGATCGTGTGGGACGTCGGGCACCAGGCGTACGTGCACAAAATCGTCACCGGACGGCACGGCGGCTTCGACAAACTGCGCCAGCAGGGCGGCCCCACCGGCTACCCCTGCCGCGGCGAGAGCGAGCACGACCTGGTCGAGAACAGCCACGCGTCCACCGCACTGTCCTATGTGGACGGGATGGCGAAGGCGTTCGAGCTGGCCGGCGGCCCGCGCAGGCACGCGGTCGCGGTCGTCGGCGACGGTGCGCTCACCGGCGGCATGTGCTGGGAGGCGCTCAACAACATCGCCGGCCGCAAGGACCGTCCGGTCGTGATCGTGGTCAACGACAACGGCCGGTCGTACTCGCCGACCATCGGCGGGATGGCCGACCACCTGGCGTCGCTGCGGTTGCAGCCGGGCTACGAGCGGCTGCTGGACGGCGGGCGCGAGCTGCTGCGCAGCACCCCGGTCGTGGGCAAGCCGATCTACGCCGCGCTGCACGCGGCCAAGGCGGGCATCAAGGACGCGCTGAGCCCGCAGGTGATGTTCTCCGACCTCGGCTTGAAGTACCTCGGTCCGGTCGACGGGCACGACCTCGTCGCGCTGGAGAAGGCGTTCCAGAGCGCCCGGGCGTTCGGCGGCTCGGTGATCGTGCACGTGGTCACCGAGAAGGGCCACGGCTACGCGCCGGCGGTGAACCATCAGGCCGACCAGATGCACCAGACCGACCCGATCGACCCGGAGACCGGCCTGCCGCCGGTGAAGGGCCCCAGCTGGACCGGCGTGTTCGGCGACGAGCTGGCGAAGATCGGCGAGGAGCGCGAGGACGTCGTGGCGATCACCGCCGCGATGCTGCGTTCGACCGGGCTGGAGAAGTTCTCCGAGCGCTTCCCGGACCGCTGGTTCGACGTCGGCATCGCCGAGCAGCACGCGGTGACGTCCGCGGCCGGGCTCGCGATGGGCGGCTGTCACCCGGTCGTCGCGCTGTACTCGACGTTCCTGAACCGGGCGTTCGACCAGGTGCTGATGGACGTCGCGCTGCACCGCCAGCCGGTGACGTTCGTGCTGGACCGCGCCGGCATCACCGGCCCGGACGGCCCGAGCCACCACGGCATGTGGGACCTGTCGCTGCTGGGCATGGTGCCGGGCATGCGCGTGGCCGCGCCGCGTGACCCGGGAACGCTGCGCGAGGAGCTGCGCGAAGCGGTCGCGGTGCAGGACGGCCCGACCGCGCTGAGGTTCTCGAAGGGCAGCGTCGGCCCGGACGTGCCCTCGATGGAACGCATCGGCACGGTCGACGTGCTGCGCCGTCCCTCGGGTTCGACGGACGTGCTGCTGGTCGCGGTGGGTCCGTTCGCGCAGCTGGCGCTGTCGGCCGCGGACCGCCTGGCGGACCAGGGCATCGGCGTGACGGTCGCCGACCCGCGCTGGGTGGTGCCGGTGCCCGCGGAGCTGGTGGCGCTGGCGGAGCAGCATAAACTCGTGGTGACAGTCGAGGACAGCGGCCGCCACGGCGGTTTCGGCTCGGCACTGGCGGCGGTGCTCCGGGACGCCGAATGCGACGTCCCGTTGCGCGATCTCGCGGTGCCGCAGGCGTTCCACGACCACGGGACGCGGGCCGAGGTGCTGGACCGGATCGGCCTGACCGCCCAGGACGTAGCGCGGCGAATCACGGAGTGGGCCTCGGGACGGCTGGGCGCCGACGTCGAGGCGACCGCAGGGGAGAAGCCGCGCGCCTGACCGGGACTGGCCGGGCGGAACCGCGCGCCTGTGCGGCACCCGCCGGGCGGCGGCATGCGGCTGGGTGTCGAGGTGGCGGAGGCTGCGGGGGGAGAAGCCGCGCGCCTGAGCGAAGCTCCGTGAGCCGGGCGTAGGCATGCGGCTGGGTGCCGAGGTGGACAAGACTCCGAGGCAGAAGCCGCGCGCCTGAGCGGCACCCGCGGGCGGAGGCACGCGGCTGGGAGCCGATGTGGCGGAGACCGCGGGGGAGAAGCCGCGCCTGACGGGAGTTCCGCGGCTAAGCGCTTGAACCCGGCGGGTTCCCGGAACTGAACCCGCCCTTTTCTGCCTCGGCGGGCTCGCCCGCTAGCCCGCCGCCGGAGCTTCGGCGGCGAAGGTCTGGTCGATGTCCGGAATCCAGTAGCAGATCTCGAGCGTCTTCATCCGGGACATGTGCCAGACTTTCCGGCTGCTGCCCAACGCCCCGGCCGCGCCGAGCACCGCGAGCGCGGCGGCCCCGGCGGCGACCATCCGATGCGGTCCGGTCGCGGTCTGGACGAGTGCGACCACCGAGGCCAGCGTGAACGCGAAGGCGATGTTGCGCAGCATCACCGACTGCGCGCGCATCCGGACTATTTCTCCCGCGGCGTCCTTGTCGTGCAGTTCAGCTGCGGCGACGAGCAGCACCGGGTTGGCCTGGACGTAAGCACGGTCGCGAGCCTGCGGAACCTGGGCGACGAACTCCTGTCGGGCCTCCTCCGCGTCCCGTCGGGGGCGCACCCGCTCCAGCAGTGCGGCCAGCGGGTGGAAGAGATGCCCGAGCAGATAACTGGCCACCACCGCACCGGCGACCAGCAGCGCTCCCGGGGCGGAAGTCAGCGCGGCGACGTGCAGGATCCCCAGCCGGTCGAGGACGTAGACCAGCAGCGACAACTGGACGGCTCCGGGCACGGCGAAGCTGAACAAGTCGAAGATGCCGACTGCGAACGTCACGAATTGCCTCCCGGACAACGGGTTTCGGGGACAGGATCGTCCCACAGCCCGCCCGTGCGCGTACCGCGTTGCTCGCGTCTCCCCAGGACTGGCGGGAAGCCTCCGCTCACGCCTCGGCGGACACCGCTTCCTCAGCGACAGCCGGAGAAGGCCCGAAGCCCTCCCGCGGCTCCGGGAACACCTTCACCAGCACCGGATACGCCACCGCGGCCGTGCACAGCGTCACCACCAGGCTGATGTCCACGCCGCCCGCGACGCCCGCCAGCGGGCCGGTGATCATCGGGGTGTTCGCGCACAGCAACCCCAGTCCGGTGGCCGGGATCCAGGCCGCCATCGCGCGCCAGTTGACGCCCCGGTGGAACCAGTACCGTCCGCCGGTGCGGCCTTCGTTGAACACCTGCAGGTCAGCCGGGTCGTAGTAGCCGCGGCGCTGCACGTAGCCGATCATCATGATCACCATCCACGGCGACGTGCACAGCACGATCAGCGTCGCGAACGCGTTGATGCTGGAGACCATGTCGAGCACGAAATTGCCCACGAAGATGAACAGCACGCTCAGTGTTCCGATGAGCAGCGTCGCCTGGACCCGGGACAGCCGGGGGAAGATCGAGCTGAAGTCCAGGCCGGTGCCGTACAACGCGGTGGTGCCGGTGGACAAACCGCCGATCAGCGCGACCACGATCAGCGGGATCGCGTACCAGAGCGGGGAAATCGCGGTCAGGCCGGTGACGTAGTCGGCCGGGTCGGCGACCAGGGTCGCGGTCGCGATGCCGAAGCCGAACGGCAGCAGCGTCGCCAGTTGCGCGAGGAACGGCGCGGCCAGCAGCGAGCGCCGCGAGTGGGTGGCGGGGATGTAGCGCGACCAGTCGCCCAGGAACGCACCGAACGAGATCGGGTTCGCCATCACGGTCAGCACGGCGAGGATCCACGTCGGCCAGAAGGTGCCGAGGGCGAAGTGGCCGCTGCCGGCGAACGACGGGTCGAACGAGCCGCCGTAGGCGAAAATCCCGATCAGCATGATGAGCGTGCCCAGGGTCACCGCGACGCGGTTGACCAGCAGCATGAAGCGGTAGCCGTAAATGCAGACGACGAGCACGGCGATCGCGATCACGCCGTAAGCGACCGCGCGCAGGACCGGTCCGCCGTGGATGCCGAAAAGCCGTTGTGCCGCACCGGCTACCGCGTCGCCGCTCACCCACACCGAGATCGCGAAGAAGGTGATCGCGGTGAGCAGCGACAGGAACGAACCGACGCACCGGCCGACCACGCCGAAGTGCGCGCCGGACGAAACCGCGTTGTTGGTGCGGGTGGTCGGCCCGAACAAAGCCATCGGGGACAGCACGAGCGCGCCGAGCACCACGCCCACGACCGTCGCCGCGAGTGCCGCCCAGAAGCTCAGCCCGTACGCGATCGGCAGCGTGCCGAGGATGATCGTGGCGAACGTGTTGGCCCCGCCGAACGCGAGCCGGAACAGGTCGCGCGGCCGGGACGTCTGCTCGGCGGGCGGGATCGGCGCGATGCCGTGTTGTTCGACCTCGGTGACCTTGTCGCTCATTACTCGAACCTCGTCATCACGTGCTTGACGCGGGTGTACTCGGCGAACGAGTACGCCGAAAGATCCTTGCCGTGCCCGGAATGGCCGAACCCGCCGTGCGGCATTTCGGCGGTCAGCGGGCCGTGCGTATTCACCCACACACAGCCGAAATCGAGGTCGCGCGACACTCGTGCGACGCGGGCGACGTCGTTCGTCCAGACCGAAGAAGCCAGGCCGTACGGGACGCCGTTGGCCAGCTCCAGCGCCTCGGTCTCGTCGGTGAACGACTGGACGGTGATGACCGGTGCGAAGATTTCCTCCTGGACCAGTTCGTCGTCCTGGCGGAGGCCGGACACGACGGTCGGCGCGAGCTGGAAGCCCGGCCCGGTCGCGGTGCCGCCGGTTTCGACGCGGCCGTGCGACGGCAACCGCTCCAGCAGGCCGAGCACGCGGTCGAGCTGGGCACGGCTGTTGAGCGGGCCGTAGTCGACGTCTGGACGGCGGGTTTCGGCCGTTTTCGTCAGCGCGGCGACGAATTCGTCGTGAATGCTCTCGTGCACCAGCACGCGGCTGCCCGCCGTGCAGTCCTGTCCGGCGTTGTAGAACGCGGCGTCGGCGATCCGATCCGCGGTGTCGGCGAGGTCGGTGTCCGGGAAGACCAGCAGGGGAGCGTTGCCGCCCAGCTCCAGGTCGGTGCGCTTGAGATCGGCCGCGGCGACGGTGGCCACGTCGATGCCGGCGCGCGTCGAGCCGGTGATGGACACCAGGTCGGTACTCGGGTGCCGGACCAGCTCGCGGCCGGTATCCCGGTCGCCGCACAGAACGTTGAACACGCCCGCAGGCAGGAATTCCGCCGCGGTTTCGGCCAGCAGCACCGCGGTGGACGGCGTGGTTTCCGCGGGCTTGAGCACCACGGTGTTGCCCGCGGCGAGCGCGGGGCCGATCTTCCAGACCGCCATCATGAGCGGGTAGTTCCACGGCGCGATCTGCGCGCACACCCCGATCGGCTCGCGGCGGATCACCGACGTGTGCCCGGGCAGGTACTCGCCCGCGCCAGTGCCTTCGAGCTGCCGGGCGGCACCGGCGAAGAACCGCAACGTGCTTACGCACTCCGGGATTTCCTCGTCCAGCATGACCGAGCGGACCTTGCCGGTCTCGCGGACCTCGGCGTCGGCGAACTCTTCCGCGCGGGCTTCCAGCGCGTCGGCGAGCTTGAGCAGCGCTTCCTGGCGCTGCGCGGGCGTGCTGCGCCGCCACGACCGGAACGCGCGCGCCGCCGACTCCATGGCGAGGTCGATTTCGTTCCGTCCGGAAAGGACACTGGTGCCGAAGACCTTGCCGGTGGCCGGGTTCGTCAGCTCGAGGGTCGCCTCGGCATCGACCGAAGCGCCGCCGACGAAGTTGCGGATGTGGGTCACGAGTGCTCCAGATGGGTGGGGGCGAACATCTTCAGCAGCGCGGGAAGCACGACGACCGACGGGCCCGGGGTGCGCAGCGCGTCGGCGAGATCGGTGCGGACAGTGTCCACAGTGGTCTTCCGGGCGGGGATGCCGAACGACTCGGCCAGTGCGACGAAATCCGGTCGCGGCAGTTCGGTCGCGGTGGTCTGGCCGAACGCGCCGGTCAGGTATTCGCGCAGGATGCCGTAGCCGCCGTCGTCGATCACCAGCCAAGTCACATCGAGTTGATGCTGCACGGCAGTGGCCAGCTCGGCCAGCCCGTACATCGCGCCGCCGTCGCCGGACACCGCCAGCGACCGCACGCCTGCCGCGGCGGCCCCGAGCGCGCCGGGAAGGCCGTAGCCGAGACCGCCCGCACCTTGCGCGGTGTGGATCGGCGCGCCGTCCGGATTCCACGCCGACCACGCCCAGTAGGCCGCGATCGTCATGTCCCAGAAGGTTTGCGTTCCTTCGGGAAGCGCGGCGCGGACGTCGTCGATCAGCTTCCGTTCCGCGGCGAGCGGCTGACTGTCCAACCTGGACTCCACGCGCGCGAGGAGGTCCTTCACCGCCGCTTCGGCTCGTCCGTCCGCAGCGCGCGGGGTGAGCTGATCCAGCAACGCGCGGAGCGTGTGCCGGACGTCGGCGTGCAGCGCGAGCGCGGGGTAGTTCGACTCGAGTTTCCCGAGATCCGCTTCCACCTGCACGATCCGCCCGTTCGGCGCGAAATCGCGGTAGTTGCTGGACAGCTCGCCCAGTCCGGAGCCGAGCACCAGCAGGACGTCGGCGTCGGAGAGGAATTCGGTGGTGTGCCAGTCTTCCATCCACGATTGCGCGGACAGCTCGTGGTCCCAGGCGAAAACGCCCTTGCCGCCGAACGTCGACACCACCGGCGCGCGCAGGGTTTCCGCGAGCCGCCGCAGTCCGTCGTGCGCCCCGGACCGCAGCGCGCCGCCACCGGCGAGGATCACCGGATTCTTCGCTGCATCAAGGAGTTTCGCGGCTTCGGCCACCAGCTCGGGCAGCGGTTCGAGCGGTGCCGGAGCCGCGGTTACCGACGTCAGCCGCGGCAGGTTCGCCGTGGCGAGCAGCACGTCCTGCGGGATTTCCACCCAGACCGGCCCGTACGGCGCGGTCGCGGCGGATTCCCACGCCTCGCGCAGCGCGGTCGGGATCTGGCTGATCGACCGGACCACGTGCACCGACTTCACGACATCGCGGAAGCTGGCCTGCTGGTCGGGCAATTCGTGCAGGTAGCCGTGCCGTCCGCCGCCGAGCCCGGCGACCGGGATCTGGCTGGAGATCCCGAGCACCGGCACCGAAGCCGCGCGCGCTTCCTGCAGCGACGCCAGGGTGAGCAGCGCGCCGGGACCGGTCGACACGATCATCGGCGTGACCGGCACCGGGCCGTGCGGATCGGCGGCGAGCCGGGCGCGTGCGTGGCCGTCCGCGGCGAAGGCGAGATTGTTCTCCACGCGCGAGCTGACCACACGCAGGTCGTCCGCCCGGCGCAGCGCCTCGAACAGGCCGAGCGCGTGCTGTCCGGGAAGGCCGAACACGGTGTCCGCACCGAGCGCCCGCAGCGTCTCTACGACAACGTCGCCGCCGATCCGGGTCATGCGCCGCGCCCCAGCGCCAGCAGGCTGACCAGGTCGTAGGCGACGTGCGAGGCGGCGACCGCGGTGATCTCGGCGTGGTCGTAGGCCGGGGCCAGCTCCACGACGTCCGCGCCGACCAGGTTGAGCCCGCGCAGGCCGCGTAGGATCTCCAGTAGTTCGCGGCTGGTCATGCCGCCCGCTTCCGGGGTGCCGGTGCCGGGAGCGTGCGCGGGGTCGAGCACGTCGATGTCGACGGACACATACAGCGGACGGTCGCCGATGCGCTGCCGAAGGGCGTCCACCGTCTCGTCGATGCCGCGGCGCAGCACGTCGCCGGAGGTGACGATGCCGAAGCCGAGACGACGGTCCTCCTCGAGGTCACGCTTGCCGTACAGCGGGCCGCGCGTGCCCACGTGCGACACGGCGCTGGTGTCGAGGATGCCTTCTTCGACCGCACGACGGAACGGCGTGCCGTGGGTGTATGGCTCGCCGAAGTAGGTGTCCCAGGTGTCGAGGTGGGCGTCGAAGTGAAGCAGCGCAACGGGACCGTGCTTCTTCGCCGCCGCGCGCAGCAGCGGGAGCGCGATGGTGTGGTCGCCGCCGACGGTCACCAGCTTCGTCTCACCCGCGGTAAGCGCTTCAGCCTCCTGCTGCAGCTTCTCGATCGCTTCGCCGATGTGGAACGGGTTGATCGCGATGTCCCCCGCGTCCACGACCTGCTTTTCCGCGAACGGGGAAACGTCCAGCCCCGGGTGGTACGGCCGCAGCAGCCGGCTCGCCTCGCGCAGCGCCGAAGGACCGAACCGCGCGCCGGGGCGGTACGACACGCCGGAGTCGAACGGCACGCCGACCACGGCTACGTCGGCGCTCGGCACTTCGTCGATCCGCGGCAGCCGCGCGAAGGTCGCGAAGCCGGCGAAACGCGGGATCTGCGACGAGTCGAGCGGGCCGACCGGACGCTGTTCACTCACTGGGGCAACTCCTGTCGGATTTCGGATGCGCTGAGATCTTCAGCGGCTGTGGCGGTTTCGGAGCCATGCAGACGTTGAGTCCACACGGAAAGAATGCTGTCCGGCGTACGCGGTGTCGCGAGGCTGACGCCGACGTACACGATCAGGCTGACGCCGAGGCCCCAATAAATCGGACTGTTGGCCGCGACTCCGTCGATGATCATGAAGGCGATCACGGAGACCGTGCCGGTCACCATCGACGCGTACGCGCCTTCGCGAGTGCCGCGCTTCCAGAACAGCGCGCCGATGATCGTGACGAGCAGGCCGCCGACGAGGATGTCGTACGCGATGGTGAGCGCGTTGACAACGTCGTCCACGAGCATTGCGATACCGATGGCCACGATGCCCAGCACAAGTGTCGTCACTCGGTTACGCAAGACTTCGCCACTCTTAAGGCCGACCTTGCGCAACAGGTCCGAAGTCGTCGTGGTGGCGCACGCGATGAGCGCACCGCTCGAAGTCGACATCAGCGCCGACAGTGCCGCGGCGAGCACGAGACCGCGTACACCGGTGGGCAGCAGGCGCTCGGCGATGGTCGCGAAGGCGTCCTGCGCGCTGCCGAGATCCGGGTACAGCACCTTCGCCGCCGTACCGATCAGCGCGCCCGCGATGCCGTAGACGAGGCAGTACACGCCGGAGATGACGCCGCCGCCGGTCGCGACGCGCGGCGTGCGCGCGGTGAACACGCGCTGCCAGATGTCCTGCCCGATCAGCAACCCGAACGTGTAGATCAGGAAGTAGGTCAGGATCGTCTCGCCGCCGATCGAGGTGAACTCGAAGTACGACGCGTCCAGTTTCTCGGCCATCCCGCTGAAGCCGCCCGCCGAGACGAGCGCGACCGGCAGCAGGACGAACAGGATGCCGATCGTCTTGATCACGAACTGCGCGATGTCGGTCAGCGTGATCGACCACATGCCGCCGAGCACCGAGTACAGCACGACGATCGACCCGCCGATCGCGATCCCGGCCCAGCTGGGGATCGAGAACAGCACCTTGAAGATCGACGCGAACGCCAGCGTCGAGGTGACGGTGAGCATCAGCGTGTAGCCCCACATCACCACGCCGGACACCGCGCTCGCGCGCCCGCCGTAGCGCAGGTCGAGCATCTCGCCGACGGTGTAGACGCGCAGTTTCACCAGCCGCCGCGCGAACACCGCGTGCAGCACGAGGATCCCGGCGCCGATGGTGATCACCAGCCACGCGCCGGAAATGCCGTAGGTGTAGCCGAGCTTCACGCCGCCGACGGTCGACGCGCCGCCGAGCACGACGGCCGACATCGTGCCGGAGTACATGAACCAGCCGAGCCGCCGTCCGGCGACCAGGTAGTCGGATTTGGTCTTGGCCAGCCGGAGGCCTATCCAGCCGACCCCGATCATGCCCGCGATGTACAGCGCGATCACCGCATAGTCGCCGCCCACGGGTCCTCCTTGAAACGGGGTGGGTACTTGCGGGACACCGTAGGGTCGGGCGACCTCGCGACGGCATGGGACGATGTATCCAAGACTTCGCCGAAGATTGGTTTAAATGACCCAGCAGGACGTGCTGTTGCCCGCGGAGGTGACAGTTCCACTACGCACCGTCGCCGGCAACCCGGACCTGGCGCTCGACGTCGTGCCCGAAACGCTGCGCCCGGGCGCGCTGGACCGGCCGGTGCGGTGGGCGCACGTGAGCGAACTGGCCGACCCCGCGCCGTATCTGGTCGGTGCCGAACTCGTGCTGACCGCGGGCGTGAACCTGCCGAAGGACGCCGACCGCTACGTCCGGGGGCTGCGCGACGCGGGCGTCACCGCGCTCGGCTTCGGCCTCACCCCGACGGTCTCGGAAACCCTGCCGTCCTCGTTGCGTGACGCCTGTGCGGAGCACGGTCTGCCGCTGCTGGTGGTGCCGCCCGCGACGCCGTTTCTGGCGATCAACCGCGCCGTCGCGGTCGCGCTGGCCGAGGCGGGACGGCACGAAGAGCGGCGGCTGGCGGAGGGTCGCGAGGCGTTGACGCGAGCCGCGGGCGGCGGCCTGGGGGAGTTGGTCGCCGCGCTCGCCGGACGCTTGCACGGGTGGGTCGCGATGGTCAGCGCCGGGGACGTGCTGGCGGCGGGCTACGACGCGCCGCAACCCCTGCCGTCGCCGGTCACGGAATTGCTCGCGACCCTGCGCTCGCGCTCCGGAATCCGCATCGCCTCGACGGAATTGCCGGACGGCACGCACGTCGTCGCGCAACCGGTCTATCCGCAGGCGACCGCCGCGCACCTGGTCGTGGTAGGCCGGGCGCAACGGTTCGACAGCGGAGACCGGGCGATCCTGGCCGTCGGCGCGGCGCTGCTGGGGCTCGTCGGCCGTGCCGGATCGGACAGCGCGGAACTCGGCGCCGCGGCCACCGCGTTGCTGCTCGGCGGTCCCGGCGCGGACGCGCTCGCCGGAGTCGTCGGCAGCGACGAGGCCCGGCTCGTCGCCGGAGTCGCCCACCGGCGCGGCCCGGACGCACTCGCCCGGCGGCCGGACTGGCTGCGCGCCCGGCTCGACACCCCGCTGGTCCAGGTCCTGCCCGGCCCCCGGTTCTACGCCATCGCCGGCGAGCTCGGCGACCTGGACGGCCTCCTCGACCACGGCTGGCTCGTCGTCGCCAGCCAGCCGCACCCCGCCGCGGGCCTGCCCGCCGCCGTCGCGGAAACCGAACTGCTGCTGGCCCGCGCCCGCGCACTGGCCCGTCCGCTGACCGCCAGCGCCGACCCGCTCGGCTTCGACGAACTGATCCCGCCCGCCGCGGCCGGCGCGTTCGCCGAACGCCTGCTGGCCCCGCTGCGGGAACTGGACCGCGCGCACGGCCGAGAGCTGGTGCCGACCCTGCGGACCTGGCTGGCGCACCACGGAAGCTGGGACCGCACCGCCGCCGAACTCGGCGTGCATCGCAACAGCGTGCGCCACCGGATCGGACAGGTGGAACGGGCGCTGAACGTCCGGCTGGCGGATCCGGAAACGCGAATGCGGCTGTGGTTCGCGTTGCGGTGGGGGTGATGCCGAGTGTCCACTCAGGTCTCTCAGGTGCTCTCAGGAAACTATGGGATTGTGGTCTCGTGCGAGTTCTGGTAGTCGAAGACGAAGAGCCGTTGGCCGACGCGATCGCCCGCGGGCTGCGGCGGGAGGGCATGGCCGTCGACATCGCGCTCACGGGCGACGACGGGCACGAGAAGTCGTCCGTCACACGGTACGACGTGGTGCTGCTCGACCGCGACCTGCCCGGGATGTCCGGCGACGACCTGTGCCGCGAGATCGTGACGTCCGGCGAGCTGACGCGTGTGCTCATGCTCACCGCGAGCAGTTCGGTGTCCGACCGGGTGGACGGGCTGTCCCTCGGTGCGGACGACTATCTCGCCAAGCCGTTCGCTTTCCCCGAGCTGGTCGCGCGCGTACGGGCACTGGGCCGCCGCGCGACGCCCGCCGCGCCGCCGCTGCTCACCGCGGGCGACGTCGAGCTGGACCCGGCGAAGCGGACCGTGCGGCGCGCGAGCGGGCCGGTCGAGCTGACCCGCAAGGAGTTCGGTGTGCTCGAGGTGCTGCTGTCCGCCGGCGGGTCCGTGGTCAGCAGCGAAGAACTGCTCGAACGGGTCTGGGACGAGAACGCCGATCCGTTCACCACGACGGTCCGGGTCACCGTGATGACCTTGCGCAAGAAGCTCGGCGAACCGGGCATCATCGAGACCGTGGTCGGCTCGGGCTACCGGGTGTCGGTCGCCGGTTCCGAGTGAAGCTTCCCGGTGCCCGCAGCCTGCGGGTGCGCGTCACCGTCCTGGCGACCGTCCTGGTCGCCGCGGCGGGGTTGCTGCTGCTGTGGCTGGCCTGGACGCTCGTCGGCGACGCGGTCGACGCCGTGCCGCACATGCCGCCGGGCACGATCGTGCGGGTCGACGGCGTCGACGTGGACGCGTCCACGCTCGCGCAGCACCTGCGCACGCACGCGGTCACCCGGGTGCTGATCTTCGGCTCGCTGGCGTTCTTCTTCGTGGTCGCGGCGGCGGCGATCCTGGCCTGGACGTTCACCTCCCGGGTGCTGCGGCCGCTGCGCGAGATCACCGGGACCGCGCAACGGCTGTCGATCGAGTCGATGGGAGAGCGCATCGGCGAGATCCGCTCGCGCGACGAACTGGCCGAGCTGGCCCGGACGTTCGACGCCATGCTCGACCGGCTCCAGGACGCGTTCGATTCGCAGCGGCATTTCGTGGCCAACGCGAGTCACGAATTGCGCACGCCGCTGTCGGTGATCCGCACGGAATTGGACGTCACGCTGTCCGACGAACACGCCGACGAGGCCGAGTTCCGCCGGATGGCCGGGGTGGTCCTCGACGCGACGAACCGGGCGGGCCAGCTGGTGAATTCGTTGCTGCTGCTGGCGAGAACCGACGGGGCCGGGCTCGCGACGCGGGAACTGGTCGACCTGACGGTGCTCGTGGAACGCGCCTGGTCCGCGGTGCGAGGCGAGGCTGAACAACGGGGCCTGCGCGCGGATTTCTCGATGCAACCGTCGCCCGCGATCGGGGATCCGGCGTTGCTGGAACGGATTGCCGGGAACCTGGTCGAGAACGCGGTACGGCACAACGTCGACGGCGGCTGGATCGAGGTGTCGACCGAGCCGGGCGCGCAGTGGTCGACGCTGCGGGTGCGCTCTTCGGGCGGGTTGCTGGACCCGGCGGCGGTGCCGGAACTGTTCCAGCCGTTCCGCCGAGCAGGGGTGGCCCGGACGGCGCGTTCCGGTGCCGGGCTGGGATTGTCGATCGTGCGCGCGGCGGTGCAGGCACACGGCGGGACGGTGTCCGCGGAGCCGGTGGTCGGTGGCGGACTGGCGGTGACGGTGCGGTTGCCAGCCGCGTAGCACGCGTGACCCGCAACGGAAAACCGGTCGCCGACCTGGTGCCGCACCGCGCCCAGGAAGAACCGCGGCGAAACCGGACACTCGGCGAGATCCAGGAAACTTTCCGCGGGCTCCTGCCCATGGACAGCGCCGAATGGCGCCGCGAGCGAGAGGCCGACGACGCTGTCTTCGGCAAGGACGGCCTGGGTGAGCTCGGGGAAGAGCGGTGACAGTCCCGGCACGGCTGCCGCACTGGTCCGCCGGTTCGGGCGGGATCCTCGTCCCCGCCGCACGGACCTGCAGATCGCCGCGACGGCGGCCGTGCAGCGGTTCCCATTGCTGACCAGAAACCCGAAGGACTTCGTCGGGCTCGACCGGCTGCTCACTGTCGTCGGCGTCGGACTCCGGCCTGGCAGGCGCGGCCGGAACCGCGCCTGACCTGACTCTGAACTGTCCTCAGCGGACGTCGACGAACGTCGGATTCCCGTACAGCCAAAGGTCTTCGTACGGATTCGCCTGCCCGATCACGTCCATCGCCGGTTCGATCCCGCAAGCGACCTGCCGGTTCCCGTCCGTTCCGCGGACTCGCACGTAGAACTGCTCCCGCACATTGCGGAACGTGTGCTGAAAGGTCACCCGCCGACCGGCGTATCCGCGCGAAGGCGTGAACGACTCCACCACTCGCGTACCCGGCGCAGTCATCGTGTCGCGATCCGCCGCCGGGCCGGTGACCGGGCCCGCGATCACATCCAGCCGACCGAGCCGCGGCACCGAACCTGACCCGTTCGGCCGGTACGCGGTCACCGCCGACACGACGACCGTCACCGTCGAGCCGCGGCGCACGCGCAGTCGTCCGCCAAAGGTCGCGCAGTCACCATCGCCGTGGACGCCGACTTCCAGCTGCTGCACCAAACCGCCGTGAGACAGCCAGATCCGCCCCGCGCGCAGACCCTCCAGCACGCCCTCGAAACCCGGCCGCCGCACGCCGACCACGGTGCGGCTGAACTCGCCGGGGTAGAAATCCGCGTACGGCGCGGACAATTGCGGGACCCCGCTGTCGACCGGGTCCGGGTACTTGCCGGTCTGCTCGTACCAGCCGTCCGGCACCGCGGGCCGCACGAGCTGGTCGCCGCGGTTGTAGTGCGAGTCGGAGTTAGTAGTGATCCACCACGGTTTTCCTTCGGCCAGCAGGGAATCCCACAGGCCGCCGACCTTCGCGGTGGTCCAGTCCCAGCCGCCGAACGTGCGGTACGCCTCGGCCGGGAAGCCGGGCCACGAGTTCGCACCGGGGTTGTTGGCGTAACCGCCCCGCGCACCGCCATTGCCTTGCGGCTTCGGGAATCCGTCGGCCTGTGCGCCGGGCGCGCCTTCCATGCCGATCACGATTCCGGGCGCGGTGTCGCGGTAGTTGCGCAGTTCGTGCGGCGACACCCGGCCGTTGCGCAGCGGGTGGTTGATCAGCACGACCGGCGCGTGGATCCGACGCGTGCGTTCCTGTTCGGCGAGCCACCGCAAACCGTTGAGCGCCAACGCTTCGTGCTCCGGGCTGGAGGATTCGGAACCCGTCAGCCGCCAGTCGAAGCTGCGCTCGAACTCGCGCAGCACGCTCGCCTGCTCGCGCCCCGCCTGGAAGAACAGCGTCGCGTGCTCCGCGCCCGGCACGTTCCACTCCATGCCCTGCCACAGCAACAGATCCGGATGCCTCCGCTGCGCGGCAAGCACGTCACGGCTGGTCGGCTCCACCGACGACTTCTCGTGCGTCGCGTGCCCGTGATCAGTGAAGACGACCCACTTCGCGCCGTGCTCGCGCGCGCCGGCCGCGATCCGGTCGATGGTGTACATCGCGTCGTACGAATACTGGCTGTGCGTGTGGTGATCGCCGACGACCCACTGGTAGCGGCGGCCGAACAGCCAGTCGAGGTCCAGCCCCAGATCCAGGTCTGCCGCGTCGGCCTGGCCCGAAGCCAGCATCGGCGCCCCGGCCGCGACGGCACCGGCCAGCCCCGCGCGCTTGAAGAATCCGCGACGGCCGACGCCGTCCGGGTTCGTGCTGTTCATCCTGCTCCTGACCTGCTCGAAAGATTCGGCAGGACGCTATGGGGCAGCGGTGAACGGGTGGTGCCCGGAAGGTCACGAAGTGCTCGGTGTGTCCGGGTTCACGGCGGAGCCGCCCTGCGCGGGGCGGCTCCGCCGAGGCGTTACGCCGGAACCGAAGCGACGCCCTGGGAGAGGAACGGCTTGCCGTTGACCCGCTCCGAGACGCCCGACCGGTCGAGGTACGGCGTGATGCCGCCCAGCCAGAACGGCCAGCCGGCGCCGAGGATCAGGCACAGGTCGATGTCCTGGGCCTCCGCGACCACGCCCTCGTCGAGCATGATCCGGACCTCCTCGGCGATCGCGTTCAGCGCGCGGTCGCGGACCTGCTCGGCGGTCGAGGGCTGGTCGCCCTGCTTCCACAGTTCGGCGACCTCCGGGTCGACCGACGGCGTGCCGTTCGCGTCCCAGGTCCAGACGCCCTTCTTGCCCGCCTTCACGAACCTCTCGAGGTTCTCGCTCACGGTGAAGCGGTCCGGGAACGAGCCGTGCAGCGTCTCGCCGACGTGCAGCGCGATGGCCGGGCCGACGAGCTGCATCAGGTTCAGCGGCGACATCGGCAGGCCGAGCGGCTCGAGCGCGGAGTCGGCCACGTCGAACGGCGTGCCCTCGTCCACCGCGACCAGCACCTCGCCGAGGAAACGCAGCAGCAGCCGGTTCACGACGAACGCCGTCGCGTCCTTCACCAGCACGCTGGACTTCTTCAGCTGCTTGCCGACCGAGAACGCGGTCGCCAGCGTCGCGTCGTCGGTCTTCTCGCCGCGCACGATCTCCAGCAGCGGCAGCACGGCCACCGGGTTGAAGAAGTGGAAGCCGACCACGCGCTCCGGGTGCTGCAGCTTCGAGGCCATCGCGGTGATCGAGAGCGAGGACGTGTTCGTGGCCAGAATCGCCTCGGGCGAGACGTGCTGCTCCAGTTCGGCGAACACCTGCTGCTTCACGCCCAGCTCTTCGAAAACGGCCTCGATCACGAAGTCCGCGTCGGAGAACGCGGCCTTGTCGAGCGAGCCGGTGACGAGTGCCTTCAGCCGGTTCGCGCCGTCCGGCGAAACCCGCTTCTTGGCCAGCAGCTTGTCGATCTCCTCGTGGACGTAGCCCACGCCCTTGTCGACGCGCGCCTGGTCGACGTCGGTGAGCACCACCGGAACCTTCAGGCGGCGCACGAACAGCAGCGCCAGCTGGCTGGCCATGAGCCCCGCGCCGACGATGCCGACCTTGTTCACCTTGCGCGCCAACGACTTGTCCGGCGCACCGGCCGGCCGCTTGGCCCGCTTGTTGACCAGGTTGAACGAGTACAGCCCGGCTCGCAGCACGTCCGACATCAGCAGCTCGGCGAGCCCGTCGGTCTCCGCCGCGTAACCGCGGTCGAGATCGTTCTCCCGCGCCAGTTCCAGCAGTTCGACAGCCTTCGTCGCGCCCGGCGAGGCACCGTGGGTGCGACCGTCCACGATGGACTTGGCGCGCGCGATGGCCGCGTCCCACTCCGCGCCGCGGTCGATCTCCCGGCGAGCCGGGGTGATTTCGCCGTTGACGACCTTGGCCAGCCACAGCAGCGACTGCTCCAGGTAGTCCGCGGAACCGAAGACCTCGTCGACGATGCCGAGTTCGGCGGCCTTGCGCACGTTCAGCATCTTGTTCTGCGCCAGCGCGTTCTCGATGATCACGGTGACGGCGGCGTCCGGGCCGATCAGGTTCGGCAGCAGCTGCGTGCCGCCCCAGCCCGGGAACAGGCCGAGGAACACCTCGGGGAACGCGATCGCCGCGGTGTTCTCCGACAGCGTCCGGTAGTGGCAGGACAGCGCGAGCTCGAGCCCGCCGCCCATCACCGCGCCGTTGACGAACCCGAACGTCGGGATCTTCGACTCGGTGAGCCGCCGGAACACGTCGTGCCCGGTCTGCGCGATCTCCCGCGCCAGCTTCGGGTCCGACACCGCCTCGACGCCGGAAAGGTCCGCGCCGACGGCGAAGATGAACGGCTTGCCGGTGACCGCGATCGCGGCGGGCTCGGCGGCGAACGCCTCGTCCAGCGCGGTGTTCAGCGCGACGAGACCCTGCGGGCCGAAGGTGTTCGGCCGGGTGTGGTCGTGCCCGTTGTCCAAAGTGATCAGTGCGACCGGCTTGTCCAGCCCCGGCACCTTGACCAGGTTGGTGACCGCGTTGGTCACGACCTCGTCCGGGAACGCCGCCTTCGCCTCTTCAGCGGTGAAAGTCATTACTTCGCCCCCTCAGAGCCGTTGTATGCCGGGTTTTCCCAGATCACGGTGCCGCCCATGCCGATGCCGATGCACATCGTGGTGAGGCCGTAGCGCACGTCGGGGCGCTCGGCGAACTGGCGGGCCAGCTGCGTCATCAGCCGCACGCCGGACGAGGCCAGCGGGTGGCCGCACGCGATCGCGCCGCCCCACTGGTTGACCCGCGGGTCGTCGTCGGCGATGCCGAAGTGGTCGAGGAACGCGAGCACCTGCACCGCGAACGCCTCGTTGATCTCGAACAGGCCGATGTCCTCAATGGACAGACCGGTGCGCTGGAACAGCTTCTCGGTGGCCGGCACCGGGCCGATGCCCATCACCTCCGGCTCGACGCCGGCGAACGAGTAGCCGACCAGCCGCATCCCGATCGGCAGGCCCAGCTCGCGCGCGGTGTCCTCGTCGGCGAGGATCGCCGCGGTCGCGCCGTCGTTGAGACCGGCCGCGTTGCCCGCGGTGATCCGGCCGTGCGGACGGAACGGCGTCTTCAGCTTCGCCAGCTGCTCGACGGTCGTGCCCGGGCGGGGCGGCTCGTCCTCGGTCGCGAGGCCCCAGCCGAGTTCCTTGCTGCGGGTGGCGACGGGCACCAGCTCGGGGCCGATCTTGCCGGTCTTCACGGCCTCGGCGTAGCGCTCCTGGCTGCGCGCGGCGAACGCGTCCGTGCGCTCCTTCGTGATCTCCGGGAACCGGTCGTGCAGGTTCTCCGCGGTCTGGCCCATCACGAGCGCGGTCGGGTCGACCAGCTTGTCCGCGACGATCCGCGGGTTCGGGTCGACGCCCTCGCCCATCGGGTGGCGGCCCATGTGCTCGACGCCGCCGGCGATGGCGATGTCGTAGGCGCCGAAGCCGATGCCGCTCGCGGTGGTGGTCACCGCGGTCATCGCGCCCGCGCACATCCGGTCGATCGCGAAGCCCGGCACGGACTTCGGCAGCCCGGCGAGCAGCGCGGCGGTGCGGCCGATGGTCAGGCCCTGGTCGCCGGTCTGCGTCGTCGCGGCGATCGCCACCTCGTCCACGCGCTCGGGCGGCAGCTCCGGATGCCGCCGCAGCAGCTCGCGGATGGCGTTGACGACGAGGTCGTCCGCCCGGGTCCCGGCGTACATGCCCTTGTCGCCCGCCTTGCCGAAGGGCGTGCGTACCCCTTCGACGAAGACGACATTGCGCACCCCTCGCGCGGCGGGCGCGAGCGGCGGCGTAGCTGGTGCGGCCACGAATGCTCCTGAAGTCGAGAGTGTTCCTGTCCCGCACCCTAGCCCTTGTTACCGGTGGGTAACCAGGGGAGTGGCCCAGTCGAGTGGGGGACGGCACACTCCCGGGGAGCTGCCGGACGGCTGAAGGAGGACTGAACCGCTGGCCAGGGCAGACTGTCCAGGTGAGATTCCTCCGCCCGAAGCCAGAGCCCGCTGACGAGGTCGCCGCGCTGCGGGCCGCCCTCGCGAAGGCGCGCAACCCGAACAGCGTGCCGAACCTGCGCCGGCGGTTCCTGCTGGGTCAATTGCTGGTCAAGAACGAGGACTGGTCGGCGGCGGAGCGGCATTACGCGGACCTCGTGCCCGCGTTGACCGAAACCTTCGGTCCGCGCGGGCCGGAGACCCTTGCCGCGTGGGCGAATCTGGCGCACTGCCAGACCTCGCAGGGCCGTCCGGCGGAAGCGATCCCGCTGCTGGAACGGACCGCGGAGCTGTTCGAGGAAACGTGGGGCGCGCGCCAGCCCGCGACGTTCAAGACCCAGCTGTTCCTCGCGGAAGCCTACGGCGTGGCGGCGCAGTACGAAGACGCGCTGGCCGTGGTGGACGCGCACGTCGACTACTGCGCGGCCGAACTCGGCCCGGCACACTCGCTGACGAAAGCCGGACGCCGCCGGAAGATCACCATGCTGCGCACGCTGACCCGCTATGAGGCGGTCGGACAACTGCTGGCGGACGAGGATTCGCTCTGTGCGACCGACGAGCAACGAGACGCGATCCGCGGACTCCGTTTGGTCGTGCAAGCCGAAACCGGAGATCCGGAGCCGGCGATCGCACCGATGCGCGAACTGTTCGGGAAGCGGCCAGAGCTGGCGGAGTCCCTGGCGGCCGTGCTCCTGAAAGCAGGGCAAGCCTCCGAGGCAGCCGTCCTGCTCCGCCAGGTCCTGGCCGAGGCACGAGGCCGAGGCGCGCTGGTCGTCCGCAGCACGCTCGCGCGTGCCTGCGTAGAGAGCGGCGAGCTGGACGAAGCCGAGCACTGTGCGCGAACCGTGCTGGCCGCCGGTGCTTGGCCGGCAGGACATCCGATCGTGCTCGGCCTCCGCGCGACGCTGGCCCGGGCCGCCGCCCGACGGGGCGACCGGGTGAGTGCCGCCGCGGAGCTGGAGTCCGTGGTCGCCGGGCTTGCCGCAGTCTTCGGCGACACTCATCCGCTCACTGTCCAGGCAGCCGGATGGCTTGAGGAGTGCTGACGGCCGCGGGCCCGAACCCGCGGCCGCCGCCGAGGATCACTCCTCCGAACCGTCCTCCGGGCGCACCGGAACCGGTGTCCCGTCTCGCAAATGCGGTTCGCGCAGCCGGAAGATCTCCTCGAACTCCCGTATCCGCGCCGCCCGGTAATCCGGCACTCCGGCCGGGTCGAAGCGGTAGAACCCGGTCCCGTCCTGGAGGCCTCGCCGCTGGCCGGTCATGTTCTCCTCGACGATCGCGGGCGCCTGGAACCGTTCGCCGAGTTCGCCGGTCAGGTAGCGCGAGGCGTAGTACAGGATGTCGCCGCCGCCCCAGTCGATGAATTCCAGCGGCCCCAGCACCGAAAACCGCGGCCCGAGCCCGGCGCGGACCGCGAGGTCGATCTCGGCGGCTCCGGCCACCCCTTCCTCGACCATCCGCGCGGCCTCGTTCATCAGCAGCGCCTGCAGCCGCGGCACGATGTACCCGGCGGCAGGTCCGCACACCACCGGCACCTTGCCGATTTCGCGCAGCAGCTCCACGAGCCGGTCGACCGCGGCCGGATCGGTGCCGTCGCTCCGGCTGACCTCGACCAGCGGCATCAATTCGGCCGGGTTGAGCCAGTGCGCGTTGACGACCCGCTCCGGCCGGTCGGCGAGCTCCGCGATCTGCGTGACCAGAAAGGTCGACGTCGTCGAGGCCAGCACCGCCGACTCCGGCACCTGCGAGCCGAGCCAGCCGAACACCTCGCGTTTGATCTCCATGACCTCCGGCACGGCCTCGAACACCACGGTCGCGTCGGCGAGTTCCTTCGCCGAACGGTCGCCCAGCGTCAGGCTTTCCAGCGCGTCCGCGTGGCCGGACATCGCGCGCAGCCGGTCGGCGAGGCGCTTGCGGACCTCGTCGCGCCGGAGCTGGCGTTCCTCCTCGGTGCGGTCCTTGACGTCCGCGAGCAGTACCGGATGTCCCGCCGCGAGGAAGGCCAGCGCGATGCCCTCGCCCATCCTCCCGGCGCCGACGATGGCGATCACGACTGGACTCCGTCCCGCAGCAGTTCGGTCAGACCGGCCCGGTCGAGATCCGCCAGTCCGAGGTTCTCGAACGTCCGGCCCTCGGCGTAGAAATCGCGGCCGGTGACGGCGGAACCGAGAGCCAGCAGACCCGCCGCGACCGGCGTCGGCACGCCGGCCCAGCGGCCCGCGGACACCAGCAGCGACAGGCCGAGCCGTGTGTCTTCCACCATGTAGCGGTGCGTGTGGAGGTCGATCTTCTCGCGCCAGTCGCCGCTGTCGGTGAGCCGCTCGTGCGCCGCCCGGCCGTACATCCATTCCTCGCCGTCAGTCGCGTAGTGGTCGGCCAGCGGGAAGTGCGGCGCGCCGTAGCCGAACGCTTCGCGCAGCGCGACCCGCTCGGCGTCGAGCGCGTCGGTGACCCGGCGGATCGACGGCTGCGTACCCTCGTTGTGGATGTCCCAGGCGGCGAAATGCTCCAGCGGACCGGCGTTCATCGTGATCAGCGGCGGATGGATGATCGGGCCCGCGTTCATCAGCGCGCCGCTGAGCCCGTCGCCCGCGTCCTCGATGCTCGGGTAGGCCTCGCGCAGGGTTGTGAACGCGCTTTCCGCCAGCCGCAGCGGGAAAACCCCGGTCGGCAGACGCGTCGCGTACCCGCTGATCACCACTTCCGCGTCACCGTGCCGACGCGCGAGATAAGGCAGCGTCCCGGCTTCGGCGAAGGCGATCTCCGAGCTTCCGCCCGCCGCGGCGACGGCCTTCGCGAACACCATCGAACCGAACGTGCCCGGCGGCAGGAGAACCACTTGGCCCTCGGTCAGCAGCGGTGCGAGCCGGGGAGCCAGGTCGTCGTGCGTGGTCGACGGCAGCGGGATCACGATCAGGGCCGCGCCGCGCACCGCTTCGGCGAGGTCCGTCACCGGGTTGATCTTCCCCGTGCCGTCGCCCACCGGCACCGAGCGGGAACCCCGGTAATCCCGGACCTCCACCGCTCCGGCTGCGCGCACCGCTTCCAGTGCCTCGGCGTTCCGCCGCCACCAGCGCACTTCGTGGCCGTGCTCGGCGAGTTCCGCCACCGTGGCCCAGGAACCGTGCCCGCCCCCGAGCACCGCGATCTTCACTTTCATGTGCTCCTGTCTAGTGTTTCTCTACTGTCCCGCCGACCGCACCTTCTCACGGGTCGCCAAGGCCGGTCTCGGCCCACAGCCGATCTCGCTGCTCGCGCAACCCGGGCGATCGTCTCGATCGCCGGGCCCGGATCGCGCTGCCTGCGAGGAAATCCGAACCCCCGGTGCCCATGCACGGCGAGCGTCACTCCCGCTCCGAGCCCGAGACCCGACCCCGCCCCGGTGATCACCACTGACTCGCTCGGCCGACCCACGCCCGCAGTGTCGCTTGCGCCGCGGCCCGGCCTCAATCAGACTTCCGCCACATGGAAGCCAGGCCCACCTCGGCGGCGCGGCTGCTGTCGGTGCTGGACTGCTTCAGCGCCCAGACACCGGTGCGGTCCCTGACCGAAATCGCCCAGGCGGCGGGTCTCCCGTTGAGCACGGCGCACCGGCTGGTCGGCGAACTGGCCGAGTGGGGCGCGCTGACCCGCGACGAACACGGCGGCTACCATCTCGGCCTGAAACTGTGGGAACTGGGCTCGCTGTCGCTGGCCCGGGCGTCGATGCGCGAAATCGCCCTGCCGTATCTGGGCGACCTATTCGATGCGACCGGTGAAAACGTGCATCTGGCCGTCCTGGACGGAACGGACGTCGTGTTCCTGGCCCGGCTGGCCGGACACCGCTCGGTCGAAATCCTGACCACGACCGGCAGCCGCCTGCCCGCGACCACCACCGCCACCGGCCGGGTCCTGCTCGCGCACGCCGCTGCGGACGTCCGCGAATCCGCGCTGACCAGCCCGATCGCGGCGGAAACCCAGCACACCACGACCGACCCGGAGACCCTGCGCGCCGAACTCGCTGACATCGCGCGCGCCGGATACTGCGTCGCCGACCGCCAGCTCGCTGACGACGCGGTCGCCGTCGCCGCCCCGATCCGCGACGCGTCCGCCCGGGTCGCCGCCGCGGTCGCGGTCGTGGGCCGCCGGGAGACAACGTCAGTGGCCCACCTGGTGCCCGCGGTGGTCACTACGGCGACTGGCGTGGCGCGCTCGCTCGGATATCGCCGACCGACCCGTCGCCGCGTCTGACCCTGGTCTCCACCTCACCTAGAGGTCTGAACCATCCGAAGCAGGTCAGGAAGCCGTGCTGGCCAACGCTTTGCTCAACGCCGCCGCCGTCAGCTCCACCTGCCACGGCCGCGCCCCGCCTGCTCGCAGCGCTTCCGCGACCGAGTCCTCCGAGAGGTCGGCCGGCGGTCGCCAGCAGGTGCGCCGGACGAGGTCCGGCAGCAGGAGGTTCTCCACCGGCAGCTTGCGGTCCTCGGCGATCGTGGCCAGCGCGGCACGCGCGGCGGTGAGCCGGGCAGCGGCGTCGGGGTCCTTGTCCGCCCAGCGGTTCACCGGCGGAGGGCCGTCGGAAGGCTGGTTCGGGCTCGGCAGCTCGCTCGCAGGCAGTGCTTTGGCCGCCTGCAGGTGCCGCAGCCAGCTGGCGGTGTACTTGCGCTGCACGCGTCCGCTGAACACCGGCAGCTTCTGCAGTTCCTCGACTGTCTTCGGGTCCGAGGTCACCGCGTTGACGATCGCGCTGTCGGGCAGGATCCGGCTCGGCGCGCGGTCGCGCTTGCGGGCCAGTTCGTCGCGTGCCTGCCACATTTCCCGCACCGCGGCGAGGCCGCGCGGGCTGCGGATCTTGTGCACTCCGGAGGTCCGGCGCCACGGTTCGGCGCGCGGCGCGGGCGGGGGAGCGGTGCGGACGGCCTCGAACTCCTGCTGCGCCCACTCCAGCTTGCCCTGCGCCGCCAGCTCGGCTTCGAGCTTCGCGCGCAGTTCATTGAGCAACTCGACGTCGAGCGCGGCGTAGTTGAGCCAGTCGACCGGCAGCGGACGTTTCGACCAGTCCGCGGCGCTGTGCCCCTTTTCGAGCGTGTACCCGAGCAGCAGCTCGACGAGCGTGCCCAGCGCCACGCGTTCGTATCCGGCCAGCCGTCCGGCCAGCTCGGTGTCGAACAGCGACCGCGGGTGCAGGCCCAGTTCCGCGAGGCACGGCAGGTCCTGGGACGCGGCGTGCAGCACCCATTCGGTGTCGTTGAGGACGTCCCGCAGCGGGGCGAGGTCGTCGGCGAGCGCGATCGGGTCGATCAGCACCGTGCCGGAGCCTTCGCGGCGCAGCTGGACGAGATAGGCCTTGGGCCAGTACCGGTAGCCCGACGCCCGTTCGGTGTCGACGGCGACGGCGCCCGTGCCCTCGGCGAGCCGCGCGCACGCCTCGGCGAGCGCGTCGGGATCGGCCACGACCGGCGGGGTGCCTTCCGCTGGTTCCCGGAGCAGCACCGGCGTTCGGGAGGCCCCGGAGGTGTCGGTGGTCTCGTCTCCGGTCCGGGCTCCGTCCGCCTGTGCAGTTCCCATGTCCGACGACCCTACGGGACGGGCGGACCGCGCCTGGTCCGCCCGCCCCGCGGGGACGTGGTTCGTCGTCGTCAGCGGATCACGCCGGCTCGCATCGCCAGCGCGACCATCTGAGCCCGGTCGCCCGTGCCGAGCTTGCGCCCGATGCGGGACAGGTGGGACTTGACGGTGAGCGCGGAGAGGGAAAGCTCCTCCCCGATCTCCTTGTTCGACTGCCCGTCCGCGACGAGCTGGAGCACCTCCACCTCGCGAGCCGACAGCTCGCGCGGCGTGTTGTCGGTGCCCGCCACTCGCGTGCCAGTCGCCAGGACCGGGGCCACGCTCGGGTCGGCGTAGACGCCGCCTTCGAGAACCCGGCGCACGCCGTCGGTGACGACCACCGGCGATGCCGATTTCAGCAGGTACGCCTGAGCGCCGGCCTGGAACGCGGAACGCACCGCGTACGGGTCGTCGGAGGATGCCAGGACCACCACGCGCGGCCAGCCGTGGCTACGGAGTTCCGTAACCAGTTCGATGCCGCTGCCGTCCGGCAGTCCGAGATCGAGGATCGCCAGGTCGCACGGGCCGGTGGCCTGTGCTCGCGCCCTCGCCTCGGCCACCGTGGCGGCCTCGTGGACAGTGCCCGCACCCATCTGTGCGAGTCGTGCTGCGATTGCCTCCCTCAACAGCGGGTGGTCATCGACCACCAACACGGAAAAAAGTTCTTCCCGCGGGTGCGGAACCATGCTCGCCGGCAAAGCACCGGCTGGCGTGGATCGGACGGCCTGAGATAAGCCGACGGTAGCCACGTCACTACCTCCCTGGAGTCGGTCGTGCCCCCCGACCGGCACCGGGACCTTCGGCCGTTCAGCCGCGCCAGCTTTAGACCGAAAGTGGTGTCGTCCCAGGCACTGTAGCCGTCCGGACGCCGTTGCGGGGGGATCGAATGGGTATCTATCCGAAACAGTTCGTCACTCAGCGAGTTCGTTGTAACACGATCGGACTAAGGATCGGAGTCTTGTTAACGACTGACGACCGGGCCGCGATGCACCAGAGTTATCGGTATCGAAACGGGCGTGCAGATGGCCCGTGCACCTGCGGGTGCTGCCGGAGCCGGGCCGCCGCGCCGTCGACGCGGACCCGGAAATGCGCCTCGGCCGGGGCAAGATCATTTTCTTTCATGTTTTGCCGCGCGCACCTTCCCGGCGTCGGACGTCCGTCGGAGGCGTCCGAAAGGGCCCTGGAACGGCGTCGGAGCTGGTTACCGGGGGTTCACTGGCTGTGATCGCGCCCGGCCACGAACGTGCGGCATCCGGAGCAGCGGGTGCCGCGGTCCACGATGGACGGTCGGCGGCGGACGCCCGGAAGCGCCCTCGAAGATCTCCGCGGAGCGCTCCGGGGGCCCGGATCCGCCCGCGAAGGCGCGTTCGTGCGCGTGCAAGCGCCCCGAAGGCGCTGCCCGACCGGGTGAACTTAGGAAATCAGGAGCTCTGCCGCTGCTCGAACAGCGTGACGCCCACCGGAGGCAACCCCACGACGCTCGCCATCACCTGGCAGAACGCGAGCCCGTGCGGGCCGAGCGCGGCGTCGGTGGGGGTCCAGGACGCCCGCAGTTCGAGGTCGTCGGTGCGGGCCGGGCCGGAGATGTCGCCGAACCGGGCCGAGGACGTCTCGGTGACCGTGCCCCCGAGCGCCTTCCACGACGCGCCGGAGGCCTCCAGCGCGTCGGTGAGCCACGACCAGCCGACCGCGGGCAGGAACGGGTCGGTGGCCAGTTCGCGGTCGAGCTCGGCTCGCACGTACATGACCAGCCGCAGCACACCGTCCCAGCCTTCTTGGCCGTCCGGGTCGTGCAGCAGCACCAGCCTGCCGGACGCCAGCACGTCGGCCGGTCCGGAGACGTCGCAGCTCAACGCGTAGGACCACGGCGCGAGCCGCTGCGGCGCGCGCATCGTCTCCAGGCGGATCTCCGGGCGCGGCCGGACGGCTTGCAGCGCCGCGACGGCTTCGCGGAAGAGATCGGGCACTGGCGTCATCGCGGTCACGCACCGACTGTAGGGCGGCGACGCCCCGTTGCGGACGCAGGCGCGCCGAGCGAGACCCACCCGCGACCCGCGGAACGGCTTCGGCCGCCTTTGGCATGCGCCCCGCCCTCCGCGCGCTCCGCCCGCGCGCACCCGCTCCGGCTCGCGCTCCGTCCGTTGGGCATCCCGTCCGCCGGGTACTCAACCCCCTCGCGCTTGGCCTCCTCGCCTCGCACGTGGCCTTTCGCCTCTTGCCCGCCGCACCTTCGAACTCGCCGCGGCTGTCCCGTTCCCTCGGGCCTTGGCCTCCCCGCCCCGTGCGCGCCGCCCGTCGCGTCCGCCGCCGTGCTGTTCCGACATGCTGGCCACCCTGTCTCTACCCGCCCCAACGCCGTATCCGGCGCAGCACGCAACGAATCCGGCATGGCGACCTGCTGGACAATGCCGAATCCGCAGCGAAGCGCGCAGGATGCCGACGCCGCGGATCCGGGGCCGGGCTCGTTGGGCACGGGGCGGCCCGGGACTGTCGGACCCGCGTGGGACCATGGGGTTCGTGCCTCAGGTTTCGTCCGCGCCCGCCGGCGCTCCGTCCGTTTCGCCCCGTCGCGCCCTGCCCGGCTCGGCTTTCCTCGCCGCCGCGCGCGGGGAGCGGCCCACGCGCGTCCCGGTGTGGTTCATGCGCCAGGCCGGTCGTTCGCTGCCGGAGTACCGCGCGCTGCGCGAGGGCGTGCCGATGCTCGACGCGTGCTTCGACCCGGAGATGCTCGCCGAGATCACGATGCAGCCGGTCCGCAGGCTCGGCGTCGACGCGGCGATCCTGTTCAGCGACATCGTCGTCCCGCTCAAGGCGGCGGGCGTCGACATCGACATCGTGCCCGGCACCGGCCCCGTCGTGGCCTCGCCGGTGCGCGACGCCGCCGCGGTGCGCGCGCTGCCGAAGCTGGAACCGGAGCAGGTCGGGCAGGTCGGGCAGGGTGTCCGGCTGCTGGTGGAGCGGCTCGGCGAGACGCCGCTGATCGGGTTCGCCGGCGCGCCGTTCACACTGGCCAGCTACCTGATCGAGGGCGGCCCGAGCCGCAACCACGAGCACACCAAGGCCTTGATGCACTCGCAGCCCGAGGTCTGGCACGACCTCGCCGCGCGCCTCGCCGACATCGCCGCCACGTTCCTGCGCGCCCAGCTCGAGGCGGGCGTCGACGCGGTGCAGCTGTTCGACTCGTGGGCCGGTGCGCTGTCCGAGCGCGACTACCGCGAGTTCGTGCTGCCGCATTCGAGCCGGGTGCTGGCCGTGGCCGGGGAGTACGGCGTGCCGCGGATCCACTTCGGCGTCGGCACCGGCGAGCTGCTCGGCGCGATGCGCGAGGCGGGCGCGGACGTGGTCGGCGTCGACTGGCGGATCCCGCTCGACGTCGCGGTCCAGCGGCTCGGCGGCGACGTGGCGGTGCAGGGCAACCTCGATCCGGCGCTGCTGTACGCGTCGTGGCCGGTCCTGGAGGCCGAGGTGCGCCGGATCGTCGAAGAGGGCCGCGCCGCTCGCGGGCACGTGTTCAACCTCGGCCACGGCGTGCTGCCGAGCGTCGACCCGGAGGTGCTGAAGCGGGTCGTCGACCTGGTGCACTCGCTGTGAAGCACGTCGCGGTCGTCGGCGGCGGGATCTCCGGGCTGGCCGCGGCGTACCGGTTGCGCCGGCTGCTCGGGGACCGGGCGCGGATCACCGTTTTCGAGAGCACGGCCGCGATCGGCGGGAAGCTGCGCACGGCGGAGGTCGGCGGCGTCAGCTACGACGTCGGAGCCGAAGCGTTCCTCGCGCGGCGGCCCGAGATGATTTCGCTGGTCGAGGAGGTCGGCCTCGCGGATCGCCTGGTGCATCCGACGAAGGCGCGCGCCAAAATCCACGCCGGCGGTTCGGTGCAAAGCTTGCCGCCCGGCACCGTGATGGGAGTCCCGGCGTCCGCGGACTCGGTCGCGGGTGTGCTGTCCGAAGACGGGCGGCGCGCGGTCGAGAAGGAGCGCTCGCTCGGCCCGGTCGACCTTGGCGACGGCGATGTGCCGCTCGGTCCGTTGCTGCGCACGCGGTTCGGAGACGAGCTGGTGGACCGGCTGGTCGACCCGCTGCTGGGCGGCGTGTACGCGGGCGGTGCCGACGGCCTCGGCCTCCGCGCGACGATGCCCGGCCTGGCCAACGCGATCGAGGGCGGCGCGGGTTCGCTCACCGAGGCCGCGTCGTCGCTCCTTCCGAAAACGCCGGGCACCGCACCGGTTTTCGGCAGCCTCACCGGTGGCCTGCGGGGATTGCTCGACCGGTTGCTCGAGCTGTCCGGAGCCGAGCTGCGTACTTCGTCGACGGTCCGCGCGCTGACGAGGACACCGTCCGGCTGGCGTCTCGAGTTCGGGGCTGCCGCGCCAGCGCACGCACCTGCCGACAGCCCGGTCGACGCGGACGCGGTCCTGCTCGCGGTGCCCGCGCCGGCCGCCCGGAAACTGCTCGACGGCGTGGTCCCGGTGGCTTCGACGGCGTTCGGCGAGGTCGAACTGGCGTCGATGGCGGTCGTCGCGTTCGCGTTCCCGCCAGGCACTGAGCTGCCCGACGCGTCCGGAATCCTCATCGGCGCGGGGGAGCGGGACGCGGAAGGCGTGCCGTACGCGTCCAAGGCCTTCACGTTTTCGTCAAACAAGTGGGCTCACCTTGGCGAAGCCGGACCGGTGCTGGTGCGCGGTTCGGTCGGCCGGTTCGGCGAGCCCGGCGCGCTGAACGGCGACGACGATTCGCTGGTCACGGCGGTCCGCTCGGATCTGGCCCGGCTCGCCGGCGTCACCGCGGAGCCGATCGACACCCTGGTGACGCGTTGGGGCGGCGGCCTCCCGCAGTACGGCACCGGGCACCTGGAGCGGGTGACGCGGATCGAGACGGCAGTGTCGGAGATCCCGGGCCTGGCTGTGGCGGGCGCCACGCTGCACGGCGTCGGGCTGCCCGCGTGCGTGGCCACGGCCGACGCTGCTGCTCGGCGGATCGCGGAGCAGCTCTTCGTGTGACGGAGCCCCATGGCGATCGCCGGGCGGACAGTGCCAGGATGGAGTCATGGCGCGGCTGAATTACAACGAACTCAACGACACGATCCGCTACACCACGTGGTCGGTCTTCCGGATCGAACCGGGGAAGTTGGGGGAGGACCGCGGCGCCGCGGGCCGTGAGACGGCCGAGTACCTCGACGGGCTCGAGGCCAAGGGCGTCGTCGTCCGGGGCGTGTACGACGTGTCCGGCCTCCGTGCCGACGCGGACTACATGATCTGGTGGCACGCCGAGGAGATCGAGCAGGTCCAGGCCGCCTACACCGGGTTCCGGCGCACGCCGCTCGGCCGCGCGTCCACGCCGGTCTGGAGCCAGACCGCGCTGCACCGGCCCGCCGAGTTCAACAAGAGCCACGTGCCCGCGTTCCTGGCCGGCGAGGAGGCGCGGAAGTACGTCTGCGTCTACCCGTTCGTCCGGTCCTACGACTGGTATCTGCTTCCGGACGAGGAACGCCGCAAGATGCTGGCCGACCACGGCAAGGAGGCGCGGGACTACCCGGACGTGCGCGCCAACACCGTCGCGTCGTTCGCGCTCGGCGACTACGAGTGGATCCTCGCCTTCGAAGCCGACGAGCTGCACCGGATCGTCGACCTGATGCGCCACCTGCGCAACACCGAGGCCCGTCGCCACGTGCGCGTCGAAATCCCGTTCTACACCGGCACGAAGGTGCCGCCCGCCGAACTCGTCGCGGCTCTGCCGTAACCGCCGGTGCAGGACGTACTCGCCGGGGCCTGGCAGTCGCTCGCCGGGGAACCGTTGCCCGCCGTGTCCCTGACCGGCGACGAATCCGTGTTGCCCGGACATTTCCGGGTGCCCGCGATGGCGAGCGCCAGCATCGCTGCGGCCACCCTGTCCGCCGGTGAACTGCTGCGGTTGCGCGGCATCGACCCGGGCACGGTGTCGGTCGACACCCGGCACGCCGCAGCCGCGTTCCGCAGCGAGCAGTTGTTGCGCATCGACGGCGAGCCCGGCCCGAGCCCGTGGGGCCGCATCGCGGGCGACTACCGCGCCGCCGACGGCTGGATCAAGCTGCACTGCAACACCACCCGGCATGAGGCGGCGGTCTGCTGGGCGCTCGGCGTCCCGGCGACCCGTGAAGCGGTCACCAAGGCCGTGGCCGGGAAATCCGTGGCCGAGGTCGAATCCGCCGTGGTGACCGCGGGCGGCGCGGCAGCGTTGATGCGCTCGCGCGAGGACTGGCTGGCGCACCCGCAAGGCCAGGCAGTCGCGGAACTGCCGCTGGTGGAGCTGAACCGCATCGGGGACGCGCCGAAGCGCACCCTGTTCGACTCGGACCGTCCGATGGGCGGCGTCCGCGTGCTGGAGCTGACGCACGTGCTCGCCGGACCCGTCGCGGGTCGCGTGCTGGCCGCGCACGGCGCGAACGTGCTGCACGTCGGTGCCGCGCACCTGCCGCGAATCCCGGTGCTGACCATGGACACTGGTCAGGGCAAGCGCTCGGCGTTCATCGCGCTCGACACCGAAGGCGGCCGCGCGAAGCTGAAGAAGCTCATCGCCCGCGCGGACGTCCTGCTCCAGACGTTCCGTCCCGGCGCACTCGCCCGGATCGGCTTCGGCCCGGAACAACTCGCCGAACTACGGCCCGGCCTCGTGGTAGCGGACGTGTCGGCCTACGGCTGGACCGGCCCGTGGGCCCGCCGCCGCGGGTTCGACAGCCTCGTGCAGATGTCGTCCGGCATCGCCGAGGAGTACGCCACGGATGCACCGGTTCCGCTGCCCGCGCAAGCGCTGGACCACGCCACCGGCTGGCTGACCGCCGCCGCCATCATGACGGCGATCCGCCGCACCGTCACCGACGGCGGCACCTGGCATGCCCGGCTTTCCCTTGCGGGCACCGGACGGTGGCTGGATTCCTTGGGCCGCAAGGACCCGGAACCGTCCGAAGTGGACTACACGGACCTCCTGGAGACGGTCGACAGCGACTTCGGCCGGATGACCCGCGTGCGGATGGCCGGAGACCTGCCGGGCGCGCCGCCGCACTGGGACCACCCGACGCACCAGCCCGGCGCGGACACGGCGGTGTGGTCGCCGGTCGTGCCCCAGCCGGTTTCGTAGGCGTCGCCAGGGCTGTGGGGTGGCCGCGCTGGTCGTGCGGATACCCACGGGCTGGGCTGGGCTGGGCTCGCGGGAGCCGTCAGGGCGGGAGTGCCGCGCCGGTCTCGTGTGGTCTCGCCAGTCAGATGAGCACTGTCGGCTTCGCGAGTGCGGCCAGTATCGCCAGTCAGGCGAGTGCTGCCCGTTTCGCGAGTGCTGCGGGTCTCGTGTGGTGTCGCCAGCCAGATGAGCGCTATGGGTCTCGCGAGCGCTGCGCCGGTCTCGCGAGTGCCGCGGGTCTCGTGTGGGCACCATCCAGTCCGGTGAGTCAGCCAGTTCCTGCGCCCCGGCCCGTACGTGATAACTCCCGCCGTAACCGGGCATGTCGTCAGCGTAGCCAGCACCACCGACAAAAACCGGACAGGCTCAGCGCCGGAACCACCTGCGGCGAGGTTTGGGCAGGTCACCGCGGGCGACGAGCCACTCCGCGAATGCGTCGGCATACTCGCGTGCCCGGATCGAAGTCGTCTTCGGACACTCCGCCGCGTACGCATCGAACAACGGCCGGTACCGCGAGCCCAACGTCTCAGGAAGGTCCGGCCGCAGGTATGCCACCAGCCGCCGCCGCTTCGAGAGCAGCACGTCCGCCTCGACGCGCAACCGTGACGCATCGAACCCGGACGGCGCCTCGGCCCCAGTCAACAGGCTGTCCAGCAACGCAGCCTGCCGAGCCGCCAGTTCTTCCCGGCTCACAGCGTCACCGCGGTCCGCAGCGCGACCAGTTCGGCAGCGAGTTCGGAATCGGTGGGGTAGTCGTCGTCGCGCTCCAGGAGAACGCCGGGCGGATCGGTGCGCCGACGCAGTTCGGCGAGCAGATCCAGCACCTCGGGCAGCACCGGATGCGCGTGCGTGTCGTGATAAACGCCGTCGCGCTCCACGCCGCCCGCCATGTGCACGTACGCGAGCCGTTCCCACGGAATCCCGTCCAGGAACGCCACGGGATCGGTGCCCACGTTGCGCGCGTTCGCGTACAGATTCGCGACGTCGACGATCAACAGGCAGCCGGTCCGTTCGGTCAGCTCGGTGAGGAATTGTTCCTCGGCCAGCTCGCTTTCCGGCCACTCGAGCAGCGCCGCGATGTTCTCCAGCGCCAACGGGACGTCCACAATGGACTGTGCCAGCCGGACGTTGTCCACCAGGACGTCCAGCGCCTCGTGCGTGCGCGGCAGCGGCATCAGATGCCCGGAGTCGAGCCCGCCCGCGCGGACGAAGCACACGTGGTCGCTGGCCAGCGGCGCGTCGAGGACCCTCGCCAGTTCGGCCAGGTGCTCCACCCTCGCGGTGTCCAGCGGCTCGGCCCCGCCCAGCGACAGCGACACCGCGTGCGGCAGCACCGGCATCCCGCGATCCTTCAGTGCCAGCAGGCTTTCCGGCAGATGCGGGGCGTGCAGGTTCTCCGCGACTACCTCGACCCAGTCGACGCCCGGCAGCCGCGCGATCGACAGGTCCAGTTCCGGCCGCCAGCCGATGCCGATTCCCAGCCGGTCAGCCACCGCACCCGCCTCCGCCTCCGCATCCACCGCCGCCACCGCCACAGGACGATCCGCCGCCGGACGACGTTCCCGCGCCGCTCTTCAACGCCAAGCTTGTCGCATGGTCCGGGTACTGTGCGAACCCGCCCAGCGCGACCAGCGAAGCAGCACCGACCAGCAGCGCACTGGCCTGCGCCCGTTGTGCCACGGGGTCCGTCCGCACCGCGGCGACCATCGCGCGCCCGGCCTTGGTCAGCTGGACTTTCGGCCGCTTTCGGCTGGCCACCGTGAGTACCGCGAGAAGCGCAGTGACCACCAGCAGCACGTTCAACCCCGCAGTCGGCCGGTGCAGCGCAGAGCCGTTCGCCGAGCGCACCAACCCGACCACGAACAGCGCGGCATACACCAAAAACACTCCCATCGCGAAGCGAGCGGAGGCGACCGCGACCAGGCCGCGCTGGCGCAGTTCGTTCCCGATGCCGCGTACCGGAGCGGAGACCGCTTCCGCCGCGCGCAGCCGGGCGGTCGTCTGGGGCCGGTTTTGCACTGCCGTGTAGACCGCCTGCTCAACCGGCCCGGTCGGCGATCCGGAGACAGCGGTGAGCTGACCCCGGGTGTCGACCCGCAGCAGCCCGCGCTCCAGCAATGCCGCGATCGCCGTGTCAACCGCGCGGTGGTGGCCGCCAGCGAGGTAGGCGAGCTGGTAGACGTCGAGCGGCCGGTGTACGTCCGCAGGCGCTCTCGGTCCGATTCGCGGCCAAACCAGCTGCACCGCCAGCGTCAAGGCCAGCGCGGATCCGTAGATCGCCAGGAACTGCGGGCCGGAGATTCCCCACGGTTCATGCACGACGTCTCCTTCCTCAGTCCGGGTGACTAACGCCCCCGGTTATCCGCCGCAGCCGCCTCCGCCGCCGCAACTGCTGCCTCCGCCGCACGAAGACCCGCTGCTGCACGAGGAACCACCGCCGCACGACGACCCGCCGCTCGAACCGCCGCCCCCGGCCCAGGTGCTCCCGCCGCCGCTGAGCAGCGCCGTGCTCATCTCCTCGTCCGGGTACAGAGCGATCCCGCCGAGCGCTACCGCCGCCGCGGCCCCGACGAGCAACGCTCCACCGCCGTTCCGGTTCGTCGCGGCGAACTCCTCAGGCCGTTCCTCAGCAGCTTTCGCGTCTTCTCGGGCCCGCGCCACAATTGAGCGGCCCGCGTCGGTCGGACGGGACGTCTTTGAGCCCTTTCGTGCTGTGTAAGCGATCAATGTCAGGTTCCCGGCCACGAAGAGCAGTCCGACCAGGCCGCCGATCGGCCGGCCCAGCTGTGCTCCGTTGACCGCGCGGACGATGCCGATCAGCAGCAGCGCCGCGTACGCGACCACAATGCCGACGCGGAAGCCGTCCAGTCCGTCGCCAGCAGCGAGCAGCCCACGCCGTTCGAGGTCCTCGCGGATCTTGTCTGCTTCCGGCCGGACCGACGGCGACTTGCGCACCATGGCGACAGTCGACGTGCCGCCCTGAGCGGCGTCGTGCACCACTCGCTCCAGCCCCTTGCGCGCCGGTCGCTTGCCGATCGCGCTCAGCTTGCCCTTGCTGCTCACCCGCAGCAGTTCCTGTTCCAGCAGCGTCGCGATCGCGGTGTCGATCGCGCGGTCCGCACCGCCGGCCAGGTAGGCGAGCTGGTAGACGTCCGGCTGCACCAGCGGCGCCTCGACGGTGGCGGGCGCGTTTCGCTGCCGGGACCGCGCGATGGCCGGCCAGCTCAGCTGCACGAGCAGCACGACGGCCAGCGCCAGACCGTAGATCAGCAGGAATTGCGGGCCCGAAATGCCCCACGGTTCGTCCACGGCTTCCCCCTCTTCTCAGCGTTAGCGGAACCCTAACCGGCCGGTCGACGGCGGCTGTCGGCAGAACTGACGCAGCTGATGTCCGGTTAGTTCCCGGTTCAGCTGTTCCCGCCGCCGCGGCCGGACCCGCACCTCGCCCCGGCGGCCCAGTACCCCGCTGCTCCGGCGGACCCGCCCGCGACGCCGGTGCCCGCGACGGCCGCCCGCGCCTGTCGGGTCGCCGGGAGTCCGCGGAGCAGCGCGACCCGCAGCTCGCGATCCGGATGGTTCGAAAGCCCACCGACCGCGACACTTCCCGCCAGACCGCTGATCAGGCTCTGGTCCGGCCACGCGGCTTCAGCTGCTTTGCGTCCGGCGTCGGTCGGCCGGATCCGCCGCGCAGCCCGGCGACGGGACAGCGCGGCGACCACGAACCATCCCGGCAGCAGCACCGAAATCAGCACATAACCGTTCAGCCCGCCGACGAACGCCGCCGCTCCGGCCGCCGCCAGCACCGCTTCTCCGATCGCGGTCCACTTCCACGCCCTCTGCAGTGCCTGGCCGTCAACGAGCAGGCCGCGCTTGGTGAGGTCCTCGACTAGTTCGCGGACCGTGTCGCCCCCGACGAGACCGCGCAGAACGGTCGCGATCCCGGCGCCCGTCCCGGTCAGCTCGGCGGCTTCCCGGCTCAGCGCGTCAGACGGTTGGGTCGGCGTGCGGTACAGCCGTCCCGCGGAGTCCGCGCGCAGCTGCTCTCGTTCCAGCATCGAGGCGACCGTCGTTTCGGCGACGCGGATCGGGCCGTTCGTCAACAACGCGACCTGAGCCGCGGACGTCAGCCGGGTTTCGGGATGCCTGCCCTGGTGCAGCCGGGCGGCCGTCCGCCGTCCGAACCACCAGCAGACCAGCGCCGGCACCAGGATCAGCGCGGCAGGCATCGCGCGTTCGAACGTCCACTCCATCACGGACCCCCTCCGGATGAAGAGTCCACGCTACCCGCCCGCCCGGGGTTGCCGCCGGACGAAAAACCGCCCTCCCCGGGACGGGAAGGGCGGTTTCCGGGGACCCGGGCGTCAGTCGCCCGATTCCGGGACGAGCTTCAGGGAAATCGAGTTGATGCAGTACCGCTGGTCCGTCGGGGTCGGGTAGCCCTCGCCCTCGAACACGTGCCCGAGGTGGCTGTGGCACGAGGCGCACAGCACCTCGATGCGCCGCATGCCCATGGTGCGGTCCTCGCGCAGCAGCACCGCGTCGGAGTCCGCCGGGTCGTAGAACGACGGCCAGCCGCAGTGGCTTTCGAACTTCGTGTCGCTGCGGAACAGCTCCGCGCCGCAAGCCCGGCACTCGTACACGCCGGTGGTCTTGGTGTCGGTGTACTCGCCGGTGAACGGCCGTTCGGTGCCGGCTTGCCGGAGCACCGCGTACTCCTCGGGGGCCAGCTGCTCCCGCCATTCCTGGTCGGACTTCACCACGCGCGGAGTGGTGCCGACGACGGGTTTCATACCTTTCACCCTTCCCACGTTACCTGGAGAGAAAAGCGACCGTGTGCAGCGCGATGTCCCAGGCCGTGACCAGCAGCCCGAGCACGATCAGCACCGCGACCAGCGCGGACACCCAGTAGCGGAGCCCGCCGGTGCGGCTGCTGGACTCAGCGAAGTCGGCGACCTGGTCCAAGCACGCCTCGACGGTGAAAGTGGGCCCGGTGCGCTCCATCCGGTCGAGATGGGCGGCGAACGCGCGGGCCTCCGGGTCGTACGGATCGAGCCCGACCAGATCCTCGTGAAACCGAGGATTCCAGCCCGGCGGCAGAGCTCCGTTCTCGGCCATGCCTCAACGGTAGGCTATTCGGCCTGCCGTACCCACCTCTGCGGCGAGTGTCACTGGGCGGGAGTACCGCCCCCGAGGCGCGGATCGGAATTGATCATCAGCGTGCCGTCGGGTCCGGCGACGACCTGCACGACCTTCTGCATCGGCGCGCCGCCCTCCGGGGTGAGGGTGATCTGGACGTCGGCGGAACCGTCCGGATTGTTCTGGCGCTTGTAAACGCTGGCATTCTTGTAACCGCTCAGCTTGTTCTGGTCCCAGTACGAGGCGAAAGCGGCCTGATCGCCGAAGGCCGCCTGCGCCGACGGGGTCAGCATCGCCCATGCAGTGGGCGACCCGGCGTTCTGGTAGAAGTTCACGGCTAGCTGGCCCGCAGGCCCCCACTCGACGTTGCCACTGGACTTGACCGGCGGCGCGGAGGAGCTCGGCGTGCTCGACGGAGTCGCCGGAGCGGAAGAGGTCGGCGCCGGCGGCTGCGCGTTCGACGAAGCCCCGCCCTTGTCCCGGCTGCTGCTCAGCACCAGGAACACCACCAACGCCACCGCGACGACCGCCACGGCCCCGCCGGCGAGGAACGCCATCTTCTTCTTCCGCGCCGCGGCAGCCGAAACCCGCTCGCCCGACCCGGCGCCGGAGTAGTTCGGCGCGGCAGCGGTAGGCGTCGGCCGCACCGCGGGCTGCGGATGCGGCGGAGTGTTCGGCTGGGGCGCAGGACGCGAAGGCGCACCCATCGGCATGAACGCCGCGGTCGGCGTGCGCGGCGGGTTCGACGGTGTCTTCGGCGCAGCCGCAGCAGCAGCTGCCGGAGCCGCTGTGCGCGCCCACGGCGGACGGGACCCGTTGCTCCCCGGACCGCGATTGCCCGACAGCAGTTGCAGCGGCGGAGCCGGTTCCCCGGTCGCCAGCGCGGCCAGCCGCTCCCGTGCCTCGGCCATGCTCGGCCGCTCGGACGCTTCGCTGCGCAGCAGGCTCATCAGCAACGCGGTCGCCGGCCCGGCCTGCGTCGGCGGGTTGACCTGGCCGTTCGCCGCCGCGTACAGCAGGGCGAGCTGGTTCGTGGTGTTGCCGTACGGGGTCTGTCCCTCGATCGCCTGGTAGAGCGTCGCGCCGAGGGCGAAGACGTCCGAGCTGGGCACCGGGTCGGCGCCGCGGGCCAGCTCGGGCGCGAGGTAGGCCGGGGTGCCGCCGATGAGGCCGGTCTGGGTGAGCGTCATGTCGCCGGCCGCGCGGGAGATGCCGAAGTCGGTGATCTTCGCGGTGCCGGTTTCGTCGATGAGGATGTTGCCGGGCTTGACGTCCCGGTGCACGATCCCGGCGCGGTGCGCGGCCACGAGCGCCGCGGCGACCTGCTCGCCGATCCGCGCGACCTGGCCGACCGGCAGCGTGCCCTTTTCGGCCAGCACGGCGGACAGGCTCGGGCCGTTCAGGTACTCCATGACGAGGCACGGGTCGCCGCCGTGCTCGGCGACGTCGAACACGACGATCGCGTTGGGGTGCTGGAAGCGGGCGGCGTTCTTCGCCTCGCGCATGGCGCGCTGGCGCATGTTGTCGCGTTCGGCCTCGGAGACGCCCGGCTGCGGCAGGATCTGCTTGATCGCCACGGACCGCTCCAGGCGCACGTCCACGGCGCGCCACACCACGCCCATGGCACCGCTACCAATGTGCTCGACGAGGCGGTAGTGCCCCGCGATCAGCTGCCCGGTGTCGATGACGCCCGCTCCTGACGAAAGTCCCGTGATCGTGGTCATGCGCAGCGCGGATACCCCTCGCGCACCCGAACGAGTGTAGCGGTCGGAAGTACCTGCCCGCCGTCAGCCAGCCGGTGCAGACGGTACGGGAGCCTCCGGCTCGGCGGCGGGGACGCGCTTCCGCAGCACCCGCACCAATCCTGCCGCACCGAGCACCGCGAAGACCGCGTAGCAAGCCAGCAAAGCGGGCGGCGTGTCGCCGGTCAGCGCGTCCGCGAAAACGACCACCGCGATGGTGCCGGGGACGCTCCCGAGCGCCGTTCCGGCAAGGTACGGAAGGAGTTTCACGGACGAAACGCCGCACAGGTAGTTCATCGCCGAAAACGGGACGACCGGGATCAACCGCAGCGATGTGATCGCGAGCACGCCGCCGTCGGCGAGCCGGTCGTTGACCGCGCGCACGGGCGCGCGGTGCAGATGCCGCAGGATCAGATCCCGGCCGAGCAGCCGGGCCAGCCCGTACGCCAGGGCGGCGGCGATCGTGGTGGCCGCCAAGGCGATGAGCACTCCGGTGACGCTGCCGACGAGCAAACCGGCGGCCAGATTGAACACCGTGCGGGGGATAGGCGCGACGGTGAGCAGCGAATAAGCCACGAGGAGTACCAGCGGAGTCATCGATCCGGTCTCCGCGGCCCAGGTGCGCAGCTGCGCCGGTCCCGGGATCGGCAGCCACAGCGCGGCGGCGCAGAGAAGGGCTAGCACGGCCAAGGCGACGATCAGCTTGGTTCTCCCGGACACGCCGCCACGGTACGGCACTCGCGGCTACGGTGACCGCATGGCCAAAAACGGCGATCCGGTCGAGTACCAGGTGGGGGAGCGCACCGTCCGGGTGTCGAGCCCGGACAAGGTCTATTTCCCCGAGCGTGGCATCACGAAGCGGCAGGTGGTCGAGTACTACCTCGCCGTGGCCGACCCGTTGCTGCGCGCGATCGGCGAGCGGCCGACCACGCTGAAACGCTACGTCGACGGCGTCACCGGAGAGTGGTTCTACGCCAAGCGCGTGCCCAAGGGTGCGCCGGACTGGCTCGAGACCGCGCGGATCGCCTTCCCGTCCGGCCGCACCGCCGACGAGGTCTGCCCGACCGAACCCGCGGTGTTCGCCTGGGCAGCGAACCTCGGCACCTTCGACTTCCACCCGTGGCCGGTCCGCCGCTCCGACGTGGACCACCCGGACGAACTGCGGATCGACGTCGACCCGCCGGAACGCGCCGGATTCGCCGACGCGGTCGAGGTCGCCGGCGTCGTCCGCGAGGTGCTCGCCGACGCCGGGCTCACCGGCTACCCGAAGACCTCCGGCGGCCGCGGTGTGCACGTCCTCGTGCGGATCCGCCCGGAATGGGACTTCATCGCGGTCCGGCACGCGGTGATCGCGCTCGGCCGCGAGGTCGAACGGCGGATCCCGGACAAGGCGACCGTGTCGTGGTGGAAGGAGGAACGCGGCGGCCGCGTCTTCCTCGACTACAACCAGGCCGCGCGGGACCGGACGGTCGCCTCGTCCTGGTCGGTGCGCGGCACTCCGCGCGCGACCGTGTCGACGCCGCTGACCTGGGATTTGCTCGCCGACGTCGACCCCGACGACTTCGACGTGCTGACCGTCCCCGGTTTCCTCGCCGAGCACGGGGACCTGCACGCGCCGATGGACGAGAAGGCGTTCGGCCTGGAGACGCTGCTGGAGTGGTACGAGCGCGACGACCGCGACCTCGGCGGCGCGGAACTGCCGTACCCGCCGGACTACCCGAAGATGCCCGGCGAGCCGAAGCGGGTGCAGCCGAGCAAGGCCCGACCGGACCAGGCGTGACCGTTCGATCGCCGGGTGTGATCACTCTGGGTGATCAACATGGTACCGGGTTTTGTGCACGTTTCCGCAGGTAAAGCTGAGTTTTCTGCCGCCGATTACCATGGAAGGCGCCGCTGGGTGGTAACGCGCCGGGGTCGAGGTGCGACTATTGCCGGGACCGGAGGAGGGAGACGTCGTGGACGACCTGATCGCGTTCCTCGCCGCGCGCGTCGGACAGCGGCAGGCGCTGATCATGCAAGCGGTGCAGAAGGGCAAAGCCGGAGAGCCGCTCACCCGCGGCGAGGCCAAGGTCGGGCTGGAGGAGCGCGTCCGTTCTCTCGGCGACCTCGAACTCGACGTGGTCAACCAGATGATCAACGAGATCGAGGCGACCCGGCGGATCATGCTCGCGCATCGGACCACGGTGTCGGAGAAGGTGCCCGGGTTTCCGCTGTACGGCAGCGAGTATTGGTGCGAGACGTGCCATGTGCCCGCGGACGAGGCCGGATCGAATTGGTGTTTGACGTTGCGGTTGCTGGCGTTGCCGTATGCGGACCATCCGGATTACAGCGAGCGGTGGAGGCCCTGAGGGACGGCTCGTCGCCTGGCGGCGACATTGCGGTGGGTTGCGTGGGGGCACCCCGAAGCTGAGTGTGACTACGGCGCGGGGGTGCTTGTCAAGGCGGGAAAGATGCCTTGACAAGCACCCCCGCGCCGTGTTTTGGGCTTCGTATCGGGGTGCGGGGGTGGTGTGGGTGCTTGGTTGGTTGGGTGCGTTGGCGGCGGTTTGGTGAGTGGGGGGCGCGGCTGGGGTGAGTGGTTGCGTGGGGTTCGCGGGCTGGGTTTTGGCGGCCCAATGTGGCGTTGGGTGCATCTGACGTGCCGAACGCCGCATGGGGTGCGTCGCGGCGGCGGTGGCGGTCCGTGAAGGGCTCCTTGAGGGAATCCAAGTCCGTGAAGGGGCCCTTCACGGACAGCGGGGCGGGAATTCGGGCTGTGCGGTTGACGTTGCCGTGAGCGTGGACGTTCCGATTTCCGTGCTGGACAGGTCGCCCGTGCGGCGAGGGCGGGGGACCGCGCAGGCGATCCGGGACACCGTCGCGTTCGCGCGGGACATCGAAGCGCTCGGCTACCACCGGTTTTGGGTTTCCGAACACCATGGCGTGCCTGGAGTCGCCGGGTCCGCGCCTGCGGTGCTTGCGTCGGCCGTCGCGGCCGCGACATCTCGGATCCGGGTCGGGTCCGGGGGCGTGATGTTGCCCAATCATCGGCCGCTCGTGGTTGCTGAGCAGTTCGGGGTTCTGGAGTCGTTGTTCCCTGGGCGGATAGACCTCGGGATCGGCCGCTCGGTCGGGTTCATCGAGCCGGTGCGGCGGGCGCTCGGGCAGGGCAAGGACGCGGCAGACGGCTTCGACGGCCAGATTCGCGAGCTTCTCGCGTACTTCCGCGGCGAGCAGGACGGGGTGCACGCGATCCCGGCCGAAGGGTTGTCGCTGCCGGTGTTCTTGCTCGCGACCGGTGCGGGCGCGGATCTCGCCGCCGGGCTCGGGTTGCCGCTGGTGATCGCTCCGGCGCATGGCCAGCGTGCGATGGCGGAGGCGATCGCTCGGTACCGCGAAACGTTCAGGTCCGATGTGGACGATCCCTATGTCGTCGTGTCGACAGCGGTCGCGGTGGCGGACACCGCGGAGGAGGCTCGGCGGCTGCTGGTTCCCGAGGCCTGGTCCACTGTGTACTCGCGCAGCCACGGCGTGTTCCCGCCGCTTTCGCCTGCGGACGAGATTTTGGCCCTGCCGATGACCGATCGGGAGCGCCGCCGTCTCGACGACACGTTGGCCGGCCAGATCAGCGGTACTCCGGACGAAGTCGGCGCACGCCTCGCGGACCTGGTCGCCGCGACGGGAGCCGACGAGTTGCTCATCAGCACCAGTACCTACGACCCGGCCGCGCGCGTCGAATCGTTCGCTGAACTCGCTCGGCTTGCTGATTTGCCTGCGGCGGAACGGCTTTCGGTCTAGCCGAGGACGATCGGCAGCTTCTCCGTCAGCGACCCGAGCGCCGCCTTTTCCTCATCGGTCGCGGCACGGCGGCCGGTCGCTACCAGGAGCGCGCTCTTGTCGTCCAATGCCGACGGCAGCGGCGAACCCAGTGCGGTCTCCACCGTCCGCCGGGTCGCTGCCAGGCAGTCTGCGTCCGGACCATCCACTTCGGACAGATTCCTAACGAGGTCCAAGTGGTGCAACGTGGCTTCCACGACGTAGGTCTCGAAGTAGTCCGCGACCGTCAGCACGTAGTCGCGGGTTTCGACCTTCGACGCCGGGTCCGCGAGCGCTGCGGCGCGGCCCGCTGCTTGGGCCAGGTCGTCGAAGTGGTGCGCCAGCCACGCGGTGGTGCCGTAGCTGACCGCCGCGCGGCGGGTGAAGAGGCTTTCCGGTTCCGTGCCGGTCGGCAGGTCGGTGCTGAGCTCCCAGTATTCGGCGGCGGTGTGCGTCGGCTCTGCCTCCGACGGGGTCGCGAGCGTGATCAGGATGTCCTGCGCGTCGATGACGAGGTGGAAAACCAGGTCCTGCACCAGCCAGCCGGTGCAGCCGGACGGGACCAGCCACTGCCCGTCTTCCAGCGACCTGACGGCGTGCTGAAGTGCGTTCCAGGAGCGGAAGAAGAGGTCCACGACGGCACGTTAGCGATCACACCCCCTCGCGGCACCTGATTTACAGTCGCAGCAACAATTCGGTGAGCAGCCGCTGAGCCGGATCAGTCAGGTCGATGCCGGACACCTCCGAGGCCCGCCGCACCCGGTAGCGCACGGTGTTCGGGTGGATGTTCAGCGAGCGTGCGGCCGTGCGGACGTCACCGAAAGCGTTCAGGTACGCCAGCACTGCGGGCACCAGAATGTCGCCGTGATCGGCGTCGTGCGCGCGCAGTTCCGCGATCCGCGGATCGCGCAGTCGGGGCTGATCTCCCAAGTAGGCCAACACTTCCGACAACAGCACGTCAGCCCGGACATCAGCCAGTGACGCGACGTCGGACGGCCAATGCCCGCGCGTCATCGCCATCAGCACCCGGTCCGCATCGCCGCGCGACAACGCCGCGTCCGACAGGCTCGGCACGATCCCGCCGAGCGCCGCGCGGACCGGGGTGTCGAGATGTTTCTGTGCCGCCCCAACGATTTCCTTCGCCAACGCGAGCACCGCGGCATCCGAGTGTTCCGGCAGATCCGGCAACAACGCATACACGCGGCCGCCGAGCACGCTCACGAGCGCGGTCCGCCGGTAGGCTGCCGTGTGCACGGCGATCAGGTGCACCAATTCGGCCCGGCGCAGCAACCGGTCCGAAGCGGCGGTCGACTGCTGCCGAGAGAGCGTGAACGCCAATACCTGCGCTGGGCGCGCCGGATCCGCACCGATGTCGTCCGCGACGGACTCGGCGTCGACGCGCCCTTCCAGCAACCCGGCCAGCAGATCCTCGCGCAGCCGAAGTTGCGGATCGGGCAGCGTTCGTGCGCGGATCAGTTGCGGGGCAAGCGTTCTGCTCGCGCCGAGCAGCGCGACCTCGGCCTGCTCGGTCAGCGGCTGCGCGCCTTCCTGCACCCAGATCGTGCCGAGCGGTTGCGACCCCGCGTGGATCCCGGCGGCGATGCGACGGCGAATGCCCAGCTCCGGGCGTTCGTCCACGCGCACGATTCCTTCGCCGGCCCGCAATCGCTGGTAGACGCCCCATTCGCGGAGGATGGCGAGGTACCGCTCCGGCCCTTCGCGGCCCAAGATCGACAACCGCCGCAGCTCGTCGACCTCGTCCCCGGCTCGTGAATACGCCAGCACGCGGCTCGCGGTGTCCTCGATGCTGACCAGGCCTCCGGTGAGCGTCGCGACCGTCTGGGCCAGCGCGAAGAGATCGCCGAGCACCTCGCCGGTTTCCGCCTCGCCGCCTGCTCGGGCCGCGTCGACCACCCCGCGCGCCAGCGCCTCGACCTGCTCCCACCGCGCCTCCGCGCCGACGGTGAGCAGTGCGACGCCAGCGTCCGCCGCGACGTCCGTGCCGCCTTCGCCCTTCACCGCCACCGCAGCCGCTCCGGCGCGTCCGGCCGCGCGGATCGCCGCGGCCGCCGACCGGCCCCGCGCGCCGATCACCAGGGCGAGGTCGCCGGGGTGCGGTTCGGGCGGATCCTCGGGGTCGAGGATCACCACGTCCTGCACCGGAACGCCCAATCCGCGCGGCGCGACGAGCACCCGCACGAGCGGTTCGCCGAGCGTGGCGAGGACGTGCCGCAGCGAGGCGCCGGCGAACGGTTCGGCGGCTGTCACCGGATAGGCCGATCGGACAAAACCATATGGTCGATTCTAGCCGCTTGAACAAACCCCTGAACGCCGCGCGGAGTTATCTTTCGGGCAACCGACGTGTAAGCCAACGAGGGAGCCGCCGTGGACGCCGTGACCCAGACCCCCGCCCCGAAAAACGAGCCGGTGCTGACGTACGCGCCGGGCAGCGCCGAGCGCGCCGAGCTGGAGGGTGCGCTGAAGAAGCTGGGTCAGGCCGCTCCTGTCGACCTGACGGTCACCGTCGGCGGCGAGCAGCGCGCGGGCGGCGGCGAGAAGATCGACGTTGTCCAGCCGCACAACCACAGCCACGTCCTCGGCACCATCCAGAGCGCTTCGAAGCAGGACGCGACCGACGCGATCGCCGCCGCCGCGAAGGCCGCTCCGGAGTGGCGCGCGCTGTCCTACGACGACCGTGCGGCCATCCTGCTGCGTGCCGCTGACCTGCTGACCGGCCCGTGGCGCGCGACGCTGAACGCTGCCACCATGCTCGGCCAGTCGAAGACCGCGACGCAGGCCGAGATCGACTCCGCGTGCGAGCTCGCCGACTTCTGGCGCTTCAACGTCGCGTTCGGCCGCAGCATCCTCGACCAGCAGCCAGCCAGCTCGCCCGGCGTGTGGAACCGGATGGAGCACCGTTCGCTCGAGGGCTTCGTGTACGCGATCACGCCCTTCAACTTCACCGCCATCGCCGGTAACCTGCCCACTGCGCCCGCCCTGATGGGCAACACCGTGCTGTGGAAGCCGTCGCCGACGCAGAGCTTCGCCGCACACCTGACCATGCGGCTGCTCGAAGAGGCCGGCATGCCGCCGGGCGTGATCAACCTGCTGCCGGGCGACGGCAAGGCCGTCTCCGAGGTCGCGCTGACGCACCGCGACCTGGCGGGCATCCACTTCACCGGCTCCACCGCGACCTTCCAGCACCTGTGGGGCACTGTCGGCGCGAACATCGCCGGCTACCGCAGCTACCCGCGTCTCGTCGGCGAGACCGGCGGCAAGGACTTCGTGCTTGCGCACTCGTCGGCCGACATCGACGTGCTTCGCACCGCCCTTGTCCGCGGAGCCTTCGAGTACCAGGGCCAGAAGTGCTCCGCTGCTTCGCGGGCGTACGTGCCGCGCAGCGTCTGGGAGCAGCTGAAGGACGGCCTTGCGTCCGAGACCGCCGCGCTCAGCTACGGCGACGTCACCGACCTGTCGCACTTCGGTGGCGCAGTGATCGACCGTCGCGCCTTCGACAAGCACGCTGCCCTCTTCGAGCGCGTTAAGAACGACAGCGAGGTCGAGATCCTCGTCGGCGGCGAAGCGGACGACAGTGTCGGCTACTTCGTGCAGCCGACCGTCCTCGTGTCCACGAACCCGAAGCACGAGATCTTCAGCACCGAGTACTTCGGTCCGATCTTGTCGGTGTACGTCTACGAAGACGCTGACTTCGACTCTGTGCTGCAGTTGGTTGACGAGACCGCTTCGTACGCCCTGACCGGTGCCGTTATCGCGAACGACCGCGCGGCCGTCGCGAAGGCTTCGCAGGCGCTGCGGTTCGCCGCGGGCAACTTCTACGTCAACGACAAGCCGACCGGCGCGGTCGTCGGCCAGCAGCCGTTCGGCGGGGCGCGCGCCTCGGGCACGAACGACAAGGCCGGTTCGGTCTTCAACCTGCTCCGCTGGACGAGCCCGCGCTCGATCAAGGAGACGTTCGTGCCGCCGACCTCCGTGCGCTACCCGCACCAGGGCTGAGAAGGAGACACCGCCATGCTGCGTGCCCCGTTGCTCGCCGCCGCTCGTTCGCAGCGGATGCGTGCGCTGATCGAAGCGGTGCCGGTCACCCGGTCCGTGGTGCGCCGGTTCGTGTCCGGCTCGGCTACCGCCGACGCCGTGCGCGTCGCACGGGAACTGGCCGCCGACGGCCGGAAGATCACCATCGACCACCTCGGCGAAGACACCACGGACGCCGCACAGGCCACCGCCACCGTGCAGGCGTACGAGGAGTTGCTGACGGCGCTGTCCGAACAGGGCCTGGCCAAGGGCGCGGACGTCTCGGTGAAGCTGTCCGCGGTCGGGCAGTTCCTGCCGGGCGACGGCGAAGGCGTCGCGCTCGAGAACGCGCGGAAGATCTGCGCGGCGGCCGAAGCGGTCGGCGCGACGGTGACGCTCGACATGGAGGACCACACCACCACGGACTCGACGCTCGGCATCCTCCGCGAGCTGCGCGCCGAGTACCCGTGGGTGGGCGCGGTGCTGCAGGCCTACCTCCACCGCACTGAGCAGGACTGCCGCGAGCTTTCCGGCCCCGGATCGCGGGTGCGGCTGTGCAAGGGCGCTTACGCCGAGCTGGAATCGGTGGCGTTCCAGGACAAGTCCGAGGTGGACAAGTCCTACGTGCGCTGCCTGCGCGTGCTGATGGCCGGGCAGGGCTACCCGATGGTGGCCTCGCACGATCCGCGGATGATCGCGATCGCCGGCAAGCTCGCCGCCGACGCCGGCCGTACGGCCGGCGACCACGAGTACCAGATGCTGTACGGCATCCGGCCCGAGGAACAGAAGCGGCTCGCCGGCGAAGGCAAGACGATGCGCGTGTACGTGCCCTGCGGCGACGAGTGGTACGGCTACTTCATGCGACGGCTGGCCGAGCGGCCGGCGAACCTCGCGTTCTTCCTGCGCGGGCTCGTCACCCGGTCCTGAACCATTGCGAAGGCCCGGCACCCTGGCGGGTGCCGGGCCTTCGTGTTCCCCGGGGTGTGCGCCTGTAGCGGCTCGTTCAGGCCTGCTCGGCTTCTTGCGCGGCGGCGGCCTTGCGCACCTCGTCCATGTCGACCTCGCGGGCCTGGCGGATGAGGTCCTCCAGCGCCGCTTCCGGAAGGGCGCCGGGCTGGGAATAGATGAGGGTCTTGTCGCGGATCACGGCGAGCGTCGGGATCGAGCGGATGTCGAACGCCGCGGCGAGCTGCTGTTCGGCTTCGGTGTCCACCTTGGTGAAGGTGATGTCGCTGTGCTTTTCCGAGGCCTTCTCGAACACCGGCGCGAACTGGCGGCACGGGCCGCACCAGCTCGCCCAGAAGTCGATCAGCACGAACTCGTTGTCGGTCACGGTCTGGTCGAAATTGTCCGCGGTCAGTTCCACTGTGCTCATGAGTGGTCCAACGAACGAGCCAGGTGGGGAATTCCCCGGACCACGGTAGCGTCCTGGTGGGTGTCCGACGCTTCTATGGAGGTTGACGTGGCTGACGGGATCTTGGGACGGATCGACGAGCTGATCGCGGAGGAGAAACAGCTGCGGGACCGGGCGATCGGGACCGGTCTGTCCTCGGACGACCGGGAGCGGTTGCGCCGGGCCGAGGAGGAGCTCGACCAGTGCTGGGACCTGCTGCGGCAGCGCCGGGCCCGGGTCGAGTTCGACGACGACCCGGACGAGGCTTCGGTCCGGCCGGTGAGCGAGGTCGAGGGCTACCGGCAGTAGTCTCCCGTCTCCATCAAGAGCTAACTGTTAGCTTTTGGTAACCGGCCAGGTTTTGTGGCTGATAGCATCCGCGGATGACTGAGCCGTCCGGGCGGCGCGAGCGCAAGAAGGCTGCGACCCGCCGGAAGATCGCCGACACCGCGCTTCGGCTGTTTCTCGAGCGCGGGTACGACGAGGTGGGAATCCGGGACATCGCAGCGGAGGCGGACGTCGCGGTGACCACGGTCTTTTCGCACTTCGCTTCGAAGGAAGCGCTGGTCTTCGAACAGGACTCGAACTTCGAAGAGAGCCTGCGGGGAGCGGTCGAGCGGCGGGCGTCGGCGGAGTCGCTGATCCCGGCGTTGCGGGAGGAAATCCAGGCGCTGGTGCGACATTGCACCGCGGACAGCGTCGCGCCGGTCTGGCGGATGATCGACGGGTCGCCCGCGCTGCGGGAGTACGAGGAATCGATGCGGCTGCGGCACGCGGAGTCGCTCGCGTCGGCGATGGCGGCCGACCCCGGGCTCGGGCGGACTCCGACGGCGTGCCGGGCGATCGCGCGGTTCGTGGTCGACGCCTATTCGGTGGCCCGCGAGGCGGCTGATCCGGAGGCCGCGGTGGACGAGGTCTTCCGGATGATCGAGGCGGCCTGGGCGGCTGCCAGTCCCGCTGTGTCGCGTTAGGACGGTCGGGTTCAGCCGCCGCTGTGTCGGCCGCGTTGCTCGGTCGCGCGTGCGTTCCGGATTGCGAATGGCGAAATTCGGTGCGCTGTTGAGGTTTTCGGCACTCCTCGTGAGATTTCCGGTCTCAGATGAGGGAGTGGATCCCACTGGGTCGAGTGATGCGCGTTCGAACACGTGTTCGAGATACTGGTTGAGTGTTCGCAACGACTTCGGCGGGACAGCCCCGATCCCGCCACCTCAGACCTCAGCGGGGATTGCTCGGCCGGATCAGCCGATTGCTGGTCGGATGGCGGCGATTTCTCGGCGAGAGGGAACCGTTCGGCCGATGCGCCGCGGAGACCGCAAGGCGCTGGCGGAATACCGGTCGCTCGCCGGGTCGATCCCTAGGCCGGGCAGAGAGTGCCGTTGTCCGGCACCTTGCCGTCGATCAGGAAGGACTGTGCGGCGGCGGTGACGCAGGGGGACTGGCCGACCGCGCCGTGCGCGACGCCCTGCCACGTGACAGTCACGGCGCTGGGCAGCTGGTCCGCCGCCCGGGTAGTGCCGACCTGCGGCGTTACCGGATCGGTGGCGGTCGCGGCCACCAGAATGGGCGGCGCACCTGGCGCGCCGGCGGGAGGCAGAGCCTCGCGGCGGACGGGCCAAGCGCCGCACCACGCGAGTTCCTGAGCGACGGCCGCGCCGAACTGCGGGTACTTCGCGCGCATGCCCGCCGCCGTGCGGTCCAGCTGATCGGCGGGCAGCCGGGTGGTCGTGTCGTTGCAGCGGGTCGCGATCGTGCCGCCGATGCGCGACGTGCGGCCGCGGACGTCCGCGACGATCGGGTCGGCGAAGCCGGCCAGTGCCGTGACGTCGCCGTTCTTCGCGGCGTTCAGCGCGTCGGCGAGGGCAGGCCAGTTCGAACGGTCGGCGAGCCCTTGGTACACCGCGTAGGTCGCCACGCCCGGGCTCATCGTCACGCCGTCGTCAGTGTCCACAGGGGACGTCCGGAGTCGGTCGGTCACCGCCTTCAGCGCGACCTTCGCATCGCCCATCGGGCAGTTGCGGGCGGCGCAGTCCGCGGAGAAGGCGTCGAACGTCGTCTGGGCGCCAGCGGCCACCGCGTCGAGCACGGCCGCCCGGTCGGCGCCCGGGTCCGGGATGCCGTCCAGCACCATGCGGCCGACCTGCGCCGGGTAACGCACCGTGTACTCCGAAAGCACCTTCGAACCGTCCCCGCGGCCGAGCGCGTTCAGCCGGTCCAGGCCCAGTTGGGTGCGCAGCTGGTCGAGGTCCCCGGCCGTGCGCCAGCTGTCCAGCGCGGTCTGCGCGGTGTCGAGGTCCAGCGCGCACTGCTGGCCGGCGCGGCGAGCCGCGTCGAGCACCTCGCCGAGGCCGCCCTCCGCCGGGTCCGCGCCCAGCAGGTCCGAGCGCACTTCCAGCGGCACGCACTGCACTCCGCCGGACAGCCCGGTGCCGCGCCGGTCCATGCCGATCAGCGAGAACTTCTTGAGGAATTCCGGCGGAAGGCGGGTCGCCAGGCGCGCGGCGAACAGCGAGCCGGGCTCGCCGCCGACGTCGTTGACCACCACGAGCGGGATCGGGCCGTCGCCCGCCTTCAGCACGAAGATGCGGGCGAGCAGATGCTGCGTGTCCTCGGGCGCGTCGAGCGGGGACGTCATGCGCGCACAGCTGACGTGCAGCGAATCGGGCAGCGCCGGAGCGGCCATCCGCTGCCGGGTGTCCGCGTCGCAGTTGGCCCACCGCAGGCTGGACTTCTTGGGCTCGGCCAGCGGCGGCAACGGCACCCCGGCACTGCTCGGGGGCGGCGCGGTGGTGGTGTGCCCGTCGTTGTCGATCACCGCGGGCCGCACGGAGGGCCCGCTGGTGCACCCGGCCAGCATGAGCGCTCCCAGCGTCGCCGCCGCCAGCCGGGCGCGCGTACGGAAACGGCTGGGGGAACGGCGGTGCACGGGCTGGTCCTCACGTCTGCTCGGCGGAACTCTCGGTCGAGCTTGGCACGCCTGGTGTGGGAAGCCAGTGAGCGGGTCGTGCGGCGTGTCCGGTCCACGCTGGTCCAGACGGCCCGGCACCGGTCAGCGGGTGCGGACGACCTCGCCCCGGAACACCGCCGACAGGTCGTACCGCGCCGGCTCGTCCAGCTGTGCGTAGCCGCACGACGACGGCTCCCGGTCCGGCCGCCAGCGCACGAACTGAGCGGTGTGCCGGAAGCGCGACGGATAGCCGCCCTCCGTGTGCTCGTACGAGACCTCCACCACGCGCTCCAGCCGCAGCGGCACCCACGGCTGTTCCTTAGACCGCCAGCGCGTGATACCGCCCGGGATCCGCTGCCCTTCGCGGACCGCGTCGCCCAGCCACGGGTGCCCTTCGCCGTCCGTGATCAACGGGGCGAGCTCCTGCGCCAGCTCGCGGCGGCGGGCGACCGGGAACGAACCGACCACGCCGACGTGGTGCAGCAGCCCGTTCTCGTCGTACAGGCCCAGCAGGAACGAGCCGACCGCCTCGCCCGGTGCGCCGTCCACGTGCCAGCGCAGGCCCGCCAGCACGCAGTCCGCGGTGCGGGAATGCTTGTACTTGAACAAAACCCGCTTGCCCGGCGAGTACGGCTCGTTCAGCGGCTTGCCGATGACACCGTCCAGCCCGGCGCCCTCGAACAGCTCGAACCAATGCCGCGCGGTGTCCGGATCGGTCGTCGCCGGCGTCAGCGCGACGCCCGGCAGAGCCTCGAGCCGTTCCCGGCGAGCCGACGTCGGCTCGTCCACAAACGACTCGTCGCCCAGCGCGAGCACGTCGAAAGCCACGAACTGCGCGGGCGACTGCTCGGCGAGCAGCTGGACCCGGCTGTCCGCCGGGTGGATGCGCTCGGTCAGCGCGTCGAAATCGAGCTTGCCGTCGCGGGCCACCACGAGTTCGCCGTCGAGCACGACCCGCTCCGGCAACGATTCCCGCAGCGCGGCGAGCACTTCCGGGAAATACCGATTCAGCGGCTTCTCCGCGCGCGACTGCAGGGTGATCTCGTCGCCGTCGCGGAAAACCAGGCAGCGGAACCCGTCCCACTTCGGCTCGAACAGCAGGCCGCCGGAATCGGGAATGGCTTTCGCCGGCTTCGCCAGCATGGGTTTGATCGGTGCCTGCACAGGGAGGGCCATGCGGGCATTCTGGGCGAAACGCGGGATCAGCGCACGCGTGCCGGGCCGGTCGTGTCGAGTTCGAGCCGCACCGCGGCCGGCAGCGTCTCGACGCCGAGCGACTCCCTGGCGCGCGTCAGCACGTACGCGTCGAGGTCCTCCCACACGCGCCGGACTTCCGTGCCCTCGGCCAGCCAGAGCGTGATCCGCAACGCCGGTTCGGCCACCGTGCCCACCGACCGGACGCGAGCCCGGGTAACTCCCTCAACGCTCTCCGCGTCGGTTTGCACGGCCCCGGCCAACGCGCTGGCCGTGACGGTCAGCTCCGCGCCGATTGTCTCGTCGAGCTTCAGGTCGGGACGGCGTTCCGGGCGCAGCGAACGGAAAAACCACCACAGCCCGAACACGAGCAGGAGCACCCCGAGCACGATCGCACCGATCCGCGCGTACAGCGCGTGGTCGCGCAGCCAGCCGAGCGCGATCGGGTCGAGCACTGGTCGGTGCCCGCGGAACTGCCCGAGCCATCCCATGCCGACGACCAGTGCGCCCGCGCCGGCCAGCACGCCGAGTACGCCGACCAAGGAGGTCAGCGTGCGCTCGGCACTGTACGAACGGCCTTGCGCGCGACGCGCCGCGGAAGCGCTCATCACCGGTCCTTCGGGGAGTCGACGACCACAGACACCTTCGGACGACGCTGCAGCGGGAGGTCGTCCAGCACCCTGGCGACGGTTTCCAGCAGCCGCGGCCGCAGCTGCTCCTCGGTTTCCAGCCGGCTTGTGGCGCGCACGCGCACCCGGCGGGAACTGGCCGTCACGGACGCGCCGCGCACGTTGTCCTCCGCGCGCACCGCCAGCCCGATCAGCCGCGCGAGCGCGCGCGGCGAGGTGTTCACCGTGATGCCGTCAGCGGGATCGGTCATCCGGACCGCACGGTCGCCCGCACCGAGCGCCAGCACCAGGAGCACGAGCCCGGCGAGCACGGCGATCCCGGCGGCGATCCGCACCGGCGTGCTGGTCCAGTCCAGCTCGGCGATCGCGGACTTCCACCGCGGCCACGGCACGAGCAGCGGTTCCTTGTCAGGCTGCCACCAAGCCCACCCGACCTCGAGCGCCAGCAGCGCGCCGCCGGCCGCGACTGCCAGACCGAGCAGCGTGGACAGAAGACGGACGAGGATGCGCATCATCGCACCCTCGGGGGCACGTCCGGCAGCAGCGCGGTGACCGTCACCGCGACCGAACGCACGTGATAGGAGGTGATGCGTTCGACCTCTTCGACGACCTTCGCGCGCACCTGCCCGGTCACTTCCCGCACCGGTGCCGGGTAACGCAACGCGAGATCGAGGGATAGCTCGACGTCGTTGTCCGAACCGCCGACCTTCGCGGACGCGCCGGACCTCCCGGCGCTGACCCCCGCCACTCGGCGCTCGGTGAGCATCGTGCCGGGAACCTGGTCAGCGGCGTGCTGCGCGACCTTGCGCACCACGGCGTGCGCGATGGTCAGCGAACCGCGCTCGGCGGGCTCCGGAAGGTCGCTGGGGGACGGCCCTGCCTCGACCGCCCGGGTCACTTGTCTCGGCCCTTCCCGAACAGGTCGCCGAGGTCGAGTTCGCCGTCGAGGACCCGGCCGACCACGAGCCCGATGATGCCGACCGCGAAGGTCACCAGGAAGGCGGTGAACCCTTGCGTGGCGGCCAGGCCGAGAATCAGCCCGGCGAGGATCCCGGTCTGCGTAGCGTTCAACGTGCGCCCTCCTGGGATGTGCGTGCTGCGCGGTTGAGGTGGTGCCTGTTCTGAGGTGCTTCGGTATTCGGTTCGGCGTTGCGCGTGCTGCGGCCTACGCGGCGCTTCGGGACTGCCGCTGCTGGGCCCTCCACGGAACTCGAACCGCCCGGCCTGGCTGACGCCGGTCCGCTGCGTCCCGAGGCGTTCCGGCTGAAGCGTCGCAGCGCTGCTCAGCCAGCGAGCCCTTCGGACCCTGTCATTCGACCCGGCTCGACTCGGGCTCGTCCTCCTCGCCGGGAAGGTGGATGTCGTTGACCGCGATGTTGACCTCGATCACCTCGAGCCCGGTGATCTGCTCGACCGAGGTGATGACGTTGCGCCGCACGTCGCGGGCGACTTCCGCGATCCGTGCGCCGTATTCGACGACGACGTCGAGGTCGATCGCGGCCTGCTTCTCGCCGACCTCGACCGCGACGCCCGCGGTGGAGGTCGCGCCCGAGCCCGGGATCCGGTCCCGGATAGCCCCGATCGCTCGCGACACCCCGCCGCCGAGCGCGTGCACCCCGGCGACCTCTCGTGTCGAGAGCGCCGCGATCTTCTGCACGACCAGCGACGAGATCGTGGTGCGCCCAGCGGTGTCCGTCTGCTCGACCGACGACAGCGCGGAAGTCGGGACAGCGGTGGGCACATCGGGCCGGTTCGTGCTCGGCATGGTTCCTCGCTCCCTGTATGCGGACATGGCGCGTCCAGTGTCACCGCGAGCGGCCCGCGGCGCCGGAGACGTGCCCGTTCGAAAGACCTCCCGACCGGGCGAAAACTCACGCGGCATCCCTCGAACGGGTGAGTAGGCGGGTCACGGCGCTGGCCGCCCTTGCGGCGATGCGTGTGGAGCTTGATCGGCGCTCAACGGATCAGAGCCGTCGTGATGGCTCCTTGGCAGAAGTCCTGCTGGTCCGTTGGCCGACGATCGACCTTGTTCGTCGCGGTCCGCCGCTGGCGTCGGGGCCAGTGACGCGGCTCGTTCCCATCAGGCGGCACTGTGGCGGGGTTGATCGGCCGTCAAGCGGATTCGGGCGTCGTGCGACGGCTGCGTGGCACCAGTGCTGGTCTGCTTGCCGATGATCGGCCTTGCTCGGTGGGGTCCGCTGCTCGTGTCGGCCCGGTGGCGAGGCTCGTTCCAGCTGCGCGGCAAGGTGGGGGGCCTGGCCGGCGGGATTCGGGCTCTCGCGCGGTGGCTGCCTGGCGACAGTGCTGCCTCGGCCGCTGGCCGAGCGTCGGCCTCGCTCGGCCAGCGGCCGTCGCTCGTGCCGGGGCCTGCGACGCGGCTCGATGCAATGCGACAGCGTCGGGCCGATCTGCGTCGCCGCTAGCGCCGGGTAGCGGCGCGGCTCGATGCTGCAGGGCCGAGCCACTTCGCCGTCCGCACCGGGGCAGCGGCGCAGTCCTGACCGGGCCACCGGAGCGCCTGACCAGCGCCGCAGCCCGGTGACAGTCGCCACACGCATCCCGGCTCGCCCGTCCCTTCTCCGGCGAAAGGCGGCTCCGACCGGCGGATTTGCCGTTCCTGACCCCGCTGAGGCGCGCCGAAGCGGCCGGGGTCGTCCGGATAGGCTCTTCGACCATGCCCGCCGCTGCGCTGACCGACCGGTTTCCCGAGCTAGGGGCCGACGAGCTGATCGCGTCCCTCGTGCCGCCGCCGCGGTTCGGCGAGGCTCGGTTTTCCACCTACATTCCCAACCCGGACGAGCCCAGCCAGGCGGCCGCGGTCGAGGCGTGTTCGGCGTTCGCTTCGCGGATCGGGGCGGCGAAGGCCAAGAAGTCCCGGTTGCGGTCGCTTTTCGGCGGCGGCGCGGCGATTCCGGACGGGCCGATGGGGCTTTACCTCGACGGCGGTTTCGGCGTCGGCAAGACCCACCTGCTCGCGTCGACGTGGCACGAGACTCCGGGGCCCAAGGCGTACGGGACGTTCGTCGAGCTGACGCACCTCGTCGGCGCGCTGGGGTTCGCCAACGCGGTCGCGCGGCTGTCCGAGCATCGGCTGCTGGCGATCGACGAGTTCGAGCTCGACGATCCCGGCGACACCACGCTGGTCAGCCGGTTGCTGCAAGAACTGACCGACGCGGGCGTCTACGTCGCGGCGACCTCCAACACCCTGCCGGACAAGCTCGGCGAGGGGCGGTTCGCGGCGGAGGACTTCCTGCGCGAGATCCAAGCGTTGTCGCGACGGTTCGGCGTCGTCCGCGTCGACGGGCCGGACTACCGGCATCGCGGGCTTCCGGATGCGCCGCCGCCGGTCGGGGACGACGAGATCGATGCCTCCGCGTCCGCGCATGAAGGGTCCACTGTGGACGAATTCGGCGCGTTGACGAAGCATCTCGAGCGCCTGCATCCCTCGCGGTACGGGAAGCTGCTCGACGGGGTCCGGCGGGTGCACCTCAAGCACGTGACGCCGGTGCCGGACCAGATGGTCGGGCTTCGCCTCGTCGCGTTGGCGGACCGGCTGTACGACCGGGCGATTCCGGTGGTCGTGTCCGGCGTGCCGCTGCCGGAGCTGTTCGGCGAGGAGATGCTGAACGGCGGTTACCGCAAGAAGTATCTGCGCGCGATCAGCCGGTTGACGGCTCTCGCGCGCGACGCGGTGACAGCGCCGCCCGCATCGCGGTGACGACGGCTGGGGCGAAACACACGCCGCCAGCGATGTCGGTGAGGTAGTGGTAGCCGAGGCCGACCATGCCCACTGTTGCGCAGCAGACCAGCACCGCGCCCACCGCAATGGCAACCGCTTTGAATCGGACCAGCAGCACTACGACAGTGAGCACGGCTATCAGGCTGACGGTGTGGCCGCTTGGGTAGACAAGCGTGCCGCCTTTCCAACGGTCGAAAGCGGGTTTCAGCGCCCAGCTGTTCAGCGCGATGGCGACGAGCGGGCCTGCCACGGTGAACAATGCGTCGACCCGGTTGTGCCGGTAGAGGCAGATTCCGGCGATGAGGGCGGCAGCCGGGATCAGCACATACGGTTCCGTGGGCAGCACCAGCAGGTTGAGCAGACTCGGGCTTAGCGTCGAGGCGGACCTGTCAGCCCATCGGTCCACTGCGCCGGGTGCGTACGGCGCGACGAGCAGCCCCAACACAACGGTGGCGAGCGCGCTGAGCGCGGCGAAGAGGGCGAGATTTCGCCTGGCGGTCACGAAGCGAAGCCTAGTCACAGTCCTGGCGGCGTGCGGGTCCTCGGTTCGGCACTGACGGGCGGAGGGACACAAAGCGATGGGGGACATCGGGATTCACGGGGCTATCGCGGACCACTTCGAGACGGTCCGCGGCGAACGACGGAACGTGGCGCCCGACCAGGTCCCTCGAGGACGACTACGGCTGCGGCATCGAGATGACCGCCTCCGCCGGACGGGGCGACGGTCTCGGTCATGCACACCCGGTGACCGCCGCCCGGAAGAACGGCGGTCACCGGGCAGGTCAGCCGCGTACGACCTGAGCGATCGCGTCGACGCCGCGGTCCAGTTCGGCTTCGGTGATCACCAGCGGCGGAGCGACACGCAGCGTGCGGTCGTGCGTCTCCTTGCACAGGACGCCCAACCCGGCCAACGCCTCGGACGCCGCTCGTCCGGTCGGACCGTCCGGCGCGATGTCGACGCCTGCCCAGAGACCGCGTCCACGCACCTCCGAGACCCCGTCGCCGACCAGCTTTGCGAGACGCTCGTGCAGGTGCGCGCCGAGTTCGGTGGACCGCTTCTGGTACTCGCCGGTCTGGAGCATCCGCACCACGGCGCGGCCGACGGCGCAAGCCAGCGGGTTGCCGCCGAAGGTCGAGCCGTGCTCGCCTGGCTTCAGCACGCCCAGCACGTCCCGGCTGCCGACCACAGCGGACACCGGGACGATGCCGCCGCCGAGGGCCTTGCCCAGCGTGTACAGGTCAGCGCGGACGCCTTCGTGTTCCAGCGCGAGCACGGTGCCGGTGCGTGCGAGACCGGACTGGATCTCGTCGGCGATCATCAGCACGCCGTTCTCGTCGCACAGTCGTCGTACCTCGGCGAAGAATCCCGCGGGCGGCACGACGACGCCTGCCTCGCCCTGGATCGGCTCCATCAGCACGGCCGCCGTACGCGGCGTGATCGCTGCCTTCAACGCTTCCGCGTCGCCGTACGGCACCTGGACGAAGCCCGGGGTGAAGGGCCCGTAGTCGGCGCGCGCGGTTTCGTCGTCGGAGAACGAGACGATGGTGGTGGTGCGGCCGTGGAAGTTCGACCGGGCGACCACGATCTCCGCCGTGCCCGCCGGAACGCCCTTGACCTGGTACGCCCACTTGCGCGCGACCTTCACCGCGGACTCCACGGCCTCGGCCCCGGAGTTCATCGGCAGCACCATTTCGGTGCCGGTCAGCTCGGCCAGCTCGCGGCAGAACAGGCCGAGCTGGTCGTGGTGGAACGCGCGGGAGGTGAGCGTGACCCGGCTCAGCTGCTCGGTCGCGGCGGCGATCAGCTCGGGATTGCGGTGGCCGAAGTTGAGCGCGGAGTAGCCGGACAGGAAGTCCAGATAGGACTTGCCGGCCACGTCGGTCACCGAAGCGCCTTCGGCTTCGGCGATCACGACCGGCAGCGGATGGTAGTTGTGCGTGCTCCATTGCTCGTCGAGCGCGATGAAGCCGTCGGAGGAGGTGGGACGCGCGGTGCCGGCAGGCTGGACGGACGCTGTCATGCGTTCAGGCTAGAGGCCGTTCGCGGGGAGTTCAGCCGGGAAACGTTGCTTTCCCCCGTCGTTCGTTGCGCAATCGAGGGGTCTGACCGGCGATTCGATGCGCCGCTCGCTCGACCGGATGACACCCGGCCGGACGCCGGAGAGGTCCCCGGGGATCGGCCGCCCTCCGGTTATCGTCCCGGGATGGCGAAGAAGCAGCAGAACGGAAACCGGGTCCGCGACGCGCTCCGTGCGGGCGACGAGCTGCCGGACCCGGCTTCGTCGCCCGTGGGGCCGGAGAAGAAGGCGAAAGGCGGCAAGAAACTCGAGTCCGCCGGGGAACAGCTCGCCGGGTTGCAGGAGGCGCTGTACGCGGAGGGCATCGGCGGCGGTCAACGCAGCGTGCTGTTGGTGTTGCAGGGCATGGACACCTCGGGGAAGGGCGGCACCGTCGGGCACGTCCTCGGCCTCGTGAACCCGATGGGCGTGCAGTACGCCGGGTTCAAGAAACCCACCGCTGCTGAACGCAAGCACGACTTCCTGTGGCGCATCCGCAAGAAGCTCCCGTCGCCGGGGCACCTCGGCGTCTTCGACCGCTCGCATTACGAGGACGTCCTCGTGCCGCGCGTGCTCGGCCAGCTCCCGGCGGCCGAGCGACGGCAGCGGTACGCGCAGATCAACGCGTTCGAAAAGGAGCTGACCGACAGCGGTACCGCGGTGGTGAAGGTGTTCCTGCACATCTCGCCGGAGGAGCAGCTTCGCCGGCTCACCGCGCGGCTGGACCGGCCGGAGAAGCGGTGGAAGTTCGACCCGTCGGACATCGATGCGCGCCGGCAGTGGCCTGCGTATCAGAAGGCGTACGCCGACGTGTTGAAGCGCACGTCGACCGCGCACGCTCCGTGGTACGTCGTCCCCGCCGACCGCAAGTGGTACCGGAACTGGGCGGTCGCCGAGCTGCTGGTCGAGACGCTGACCGAAATGGACCCGCAGTTCCCGGAGCCCGCCTTCGACGTCGACGAGCAGCGGGCCGCGCTGCAGGGTGTTGGCGTGCCCGCCTGATGATCTGAAAGAGTGCTGGTCGTGACCGATTTCGCACTCGACGACGTTCCGTTCCTCCGCCAGCAGGCCCGCACCCAGCGGTTCACGCTCGGCGCGCCCAAGCAGTTCCGGGTCGCCCCGGACGGTTCGCGGGTGCTGTTCCTGCGCAGCGCCACCGGCACCGATCCGCGGCACAGCCTGTGGTCCTTCGACCTCGCGACCGGCGAGGAGACGAAGCTGATCGACGCGGCCGAGCTGGTGTCCGGCGACGAGGACCTGCCGCCGGAGGAGCGGGCGCGCCGCGAACGGGCCCGGGAGACCGGCGGGGGCGTCGTGGCCTTCGGCGTCGACGACGCGTTCACGGTCGTGACCTTCACGCTGTCGGGCAAGCTGTACACGCTCGACCTCGCGAGCGGAGAGACGCGCATCCTGGTCGACGGGTCCGTGATCGACCCGCGGCCGAACCCGACCGGCACGCACGTCGCGTACGTGCGCCAGCGGCGGCTGCGCGTGATCGAGCTGGCGACCGGCGAGGACCGCGTGCTCGTCGGCGAGGACGACGAGGACGTCACCTGGGGGCTCGCGGAGTTCATCGCCGGCGAGGAGATGGACCGCACGCGCGGCTACTGGTGGGCGCCGGACGGGCGCAGCCTGATCGTGGAGCGCGCCGACCGCGGTCCGGTGCCGCGCTGGACGATCGGCGACCCGGCGAACCCGCAGCAGCCGGCGAACGTCGTGGCGTATCCGTCGGCGGGTTCGCCGAACGCCGAGGTGTCGCTGGCCGTGCTGGGGCTCGACGGCAGCCGAGTCGATGTGGAACGAGGAGACTGGGAGTACCTGGTCACCGTGCACTGGTCGGCGGGCGGGCGGCCGCTGCTGGCCGTCCAGCCGCGGGACCAGAAGCGGCTCACCGTGCTGGCGCTGGACACCTCCGACGGTTCGGTCGCCGAAGTGCACACCGAGACCGACGAGCACTGGGTCGAGATCTTCCAGGGCGTTCCGGCGTGGACCGCGGACGGCAAGCTGGTCGTGGAAAGCGCGGCCGACGGCGATCACCGGCTCCTGGTGGACGGCAAGCCGGTCACGCCGCCGGGGATGCAGCTGCGGCAGGTGCTGCACGTCGGCGAGGAAGTTCTGTTCACCGCTTCGGAAGACGACCCGACGCAGGTGCACCTGTACCGCACCGAAGACGGCACGGTGCGCCGGCTGTCCGCCACGGACGGCGTGCACGTCGGTTCCGGCAGCGCGGCTCTCACCGTGCTTTCCTCGTGGAGCCTCGACCACAGCGGCCCCAAGGTGACCGTGCTGCGGGACGGCATCGAGGTGGGCTCGATCGAATCGTCCACTGTGGACCCGGAGATCGTGCCGAACCTGACCTGGCTCACCCTCGGCGAACGCCGGCTGCGCGCGGCTTTGGTGCTCCCGCGCGGATACGAGCCGGACGAGGGCAAGCTGCCCGTCCTCCTCGACCCGTACGGCGGGCCGCACGCGCAACGGGTTCTCCAGAGCCGCAACGCTTTCCTGACCCCGCAGTGGCTCGCCGACCAGGGCTTCGCCGTGCTGGTCGTGGACGGTCGCGGGTCGCCCGGCCGCGGACCGGCGTGGGAGAAGGAGATCGCGGGCAAGCTCGCCGACGTCACGCTGGCCGACCAGGTCGACGCCCTGCACGCGGCCGCCGCGGCGCGTCCCGAACTGGACCTGGACCGGGTCGCGATCCGCGGCTGGTCCTACGGCGGCTACCTGTCCGCGCTCGCCGTGCTGCGGCGGCCGGACGTGTTCCACGCGGCGGTCGCGGGCGCGCCGGTCACCGACTGGTCGCTGTACGACACCCACTACACCGAGCGCTACCTCGGCAAGCCGGACGACGAACCCGAAAGCTACGAGCACAACTCGCTCATCGCGAGCGCCGGTTCGCTTGAGCGGGCGCTGCTGATCGTGCACGGTCTCGCCGACGACAACGTCTTCCCGGCACACGCGCTGCGGCTTTCCTCGGCGCTGCTGGCGAAAGGCCGTCCGCACGTTTTCCTGCCGCTCGCGGGCGCGACGCACATGACGCCGCAGGCCGAGGAGGTCGCGGAGAACCTCATGCGCCTCCAGGTCGAATGGATCCACCGGGAACTGGCCGCTGCCGGGAAGGAGAGCTGATGTCTCGCTGGGGTTTGACGATTCCGCTCACCGGCGTCCCGCTCGTCGAGCACCGGGCGCTGATCGAGGAGCTGCCGGATCTCGGGTACACCGACGTCTGGAGCGCCGAAACCGCTGGTACCGACGCGTTCACGCCGCTCGCGCTGGCATCGCAGTGGGCACCGCAGCTGCGGCTGGGCACCGCGATCGTGCCGGTGTACACGCGCGGCCCGGGCCTGCTGGCGATGAGCGCGTCCACCCTGGCGGAACTCGCGCCGGGCCGGTTCGTGCTCGGCATCGGGGCTTCGTCGCCGGTGATCGTGGAAGGCTGGAACGCGGCGGAGTTCAGCGAGCCGTACCAGCGGACGCGCGACACGTTGCGGTTCCTGCGCTCGGCGCTGGCGGGGGAGAAGGTGACCGAGGAGTACGAGACGTTCTCGGTCAGCAAATTCCGGTTGGAGCGGGCCGCCGATCCGGCGCCGTCGATCATGCTGGCGGCGTTGCGGCCGGGCATGCTGCGCTTGGCCGCGGAAGAAGCCGACGGTGCGATCACGAACTGGCTCGCCGCCACGGACGTGCCGAAGGTGCGGGAGGTCGTCGGCCCGGACGTCGAGCTGGCGGCCCGGATTTTCGTGTGTCCCACCGAGGACGCGGCGGCCGCGCGCGGGCTCGGGCGGATGCTGATCTCGTCGTACCTCACGGTTCCCGCGTACGCGGCGTTCCACGACTGGCTCGGCCGCGGCGACCAGCTGCGCCCGATGCACGAGGCGTGGGCCGCGGCGGAGCGGAAGAAGGCGAACGAGGTGATCCCGGACGAGGTCGTGGACTCGCTGGTGCTGCACGGCAGCGTCGAATCGTGCCGCGAGCAAATCCAGTCCTATGTGGACAACGGGCTGACCACGCCGGTGCTCGCGGTGCTGCCGACCGGCGGCGACGTCTTCGAGCAGGTGCGCGGGCTGGCCCCGGCGCGCTGACCTTCCCGGAACGGCCGGTGCTCCCCTTGGCGGGACACCGGCCGTTGTGCTGCGGCGAAGGTCCGTGAAGGGCTCCTTGAGGGAATCAGATTCCCTCAAGGAGCCCTTCACGAACCGCCAGGCCCGGTTCGCCCAGCATGCTGGCCCCGCGCGCGGGCTGTCGGTGGGTGTCCGTATTGTTGCGCAGGGTAAGGCAAGGTTACCCTAAGAAAGGCGGTTCCATGGCGGATGCGCCCTCAGCGCCGACGGCCCCTAGGTCCAGGTCCGGCGTGGCTTCCGCGGAGTGGCTGGCCGGCGGCTCCTGCGGAGCGGACCGGCTGGCCCAGCTCCTCCCCGCGGCGCTGCGCGGGATGGCCGCGGGCACGGCCGAACGCGGCGGTCCGGTTCCGGCTGGCGGTCCGGCCGCGGTGGCGGCAGCCCTCGCCCGGGCGCAATCATCCGGGCTCCCGAGCCACGGAGTGGGCGCCGAACAAGCCTTGGAAGAGCTTTCCGCCCTGCTCGCCGCCGGATCCGCCGATCCAGCCGACCCCGCGTGCGCCGCGCACCTGCACTGCCCGCCGCTGGCCGTCTCGGTCGCCGCTGACGTCGTCGCTTCCGCGCTGAACCCGTCGATGGACTCCTGGGACCAGGCCCCGGTCGCGAGCGAGATCGAGCGCGAGTTCACCACCGGCATCGCCCGGCTCTGCTACCCGGACGCCGCCCGCCCGGACGCCGTCATCACTTCCGGCGGCACCGAATCGAATCTTCTCGGCCTCCTGCTCGCTCGGGAATCCGCAGTCACGCGACCGGTGTGCGGGGCCAATTCGCACCACAGCGTCGCGCGCGCGGCGTGGCTGCTCGGGTTGCCCGCGCCGGTCGTGGTGCCGTGCGCGGGCGACCGGATGGTTCCGTCCGCGCTCGCTGAGGCGTTGGCGCCGCTCGGCGCGCAGGCCGTGGTCGTCGCGACCGCTGGCACCACCAACACCGGCCGGATCGACCCGTTGCCGGAGATCGCCGAGATCTGCCGCCGGACCGGAGCGCGGCTGCACGTCGACGCGGCATACGGTGGCCTCGCGCTCTGCAGCGAACGCCTCCGCTCCCGCGTCGCTGGGCTGGAACTGGCCGATTCGGTCGCGCTTGACCTGCACAAATTCGGCTGGCAGCCGGTTGCCGCAGGCGTCTTCGCCGCACGCGCCGAGGCTGATCTGGAGGCGCTCACCGTCCGTGCCGAGTACCTCAACGCCGACGACGACACCGAAGCCGGACTGCCCGATTTGCTCGGCCGTTCGCTGCGCACGTCCCGGCGTCCGGACGCGTTCCGGATGGCGGTCACGCTCCGCGCGCTCGGCACGTCCGGGATAGGTGCGCTCGTGGAACGCTGCTGTGCCAACGCTTCCAGCGTGCACGCGATGGTCGAGGACCATCCGGCACTGCGGTCGTGGGGTGCACCCGAACTGTCCACAGTGGTCTTTCGCCCGCTCGCCGCCGACGGGCTGCCGGAAACCGCCGGGGACGACTTGGTCGCGCAGGTGCGCCGCACGCTTCTGGAGGACGGCACCGCGGTGATCGGTCGCGGTGCGTTGCCGACCGGACCGGACGGCGAGGCGCAGCTCTGGCTCAAGCTCACCCTCCTGCACCCGCACACCGAGCCCGCCGACTACCGCGCGCTGCTCGACGCGGTGGCCACGGTCGCGGCTGACCTGCGCGCGAGCGTCACGCGGGAAAGCCCGATCGCGTCGTGAGGCGCTACGACGTCGCCGGGGTCGGGATCGGGCCGTTCAACCTGTCGCTGGCCGCACTGGCGGATCCGCTCGACCAGCTGGAGGTCGTGCTGTTCGACGCGCGTCCCGAGTTCCGCTGGCACCCCGGGCTCCTCCTGGACGGCGCGACGCTGCAGGTGCCGTTCCTCGCCGACCTGGTGACGCTCGTCGACCCGACCAACCGCCATTCGTTCCTCAACTACCTGCGCGAACGCGGGCGGTTGCTGCCGTTCTACTTCGCCGAGCGGTTCCATCTGCCGCGCGCCGAGTACGACGACTACGGCCGCTGGGCAGCGTCCCGGCTGCCGTCGTGCCGGTTCGGGCACGAGGTCACCGGCTTGCGCTGGATCGAAGACGAAGAGGCGTTCGAGCTGACTGTCAACGGTGCGGAACCGGTGCTGGCGGCGGCGGTCGTGCTCGGGGTCGGCACCCAGCCGAGCGTGCCGGAACCGTTGCGGCCCTTGGTATCCGCGCCCGACGCGCTCGCTCTGCATTCCGCGGACTACCTCACGAGGCGCGCTGAACTGATTGCCGCGGAGTCGGTGACTGTGGTCGGTTCGGGACAGTCGGGAGCCGAGGTATTTCTCGACCTGCTGCGTTCGCGATCCACTGTGGACGGTCTGCGCTGGCTCGCGCGAACGCCTGCCTTCGCGCCGATGGAGTACTCGAAGCTCGGCCTGGAGCAGTTCACCCCGGACTACACGGCGTACTTCCACGGCCTTCCCGAAACGGTGCGCGACCAGCTTCTCCCAGCGCAATGGCAGCTATACCAAGGGATTGATGCCGAGACGATGGCCGAGATCCACGACGAGCTGTACCGCCGGAGCATCGGCGGCGGCTGGCCGGGCGCGGTGCTGACGCCGGGTGTCGAGGTGGTGTCCGCGACCGTCGGCGACGGGATCGAGCTGGGGCTGCGGCACGTCCAGCAAAGAACGACCGCGACGCACCGGACGTCGGCCGTGGTGGCTGCCACCGGCTACGCGGAAACGCCGACCGGACCCTTGCTGCAGGGGCTCGGCGAAGCGGTCCGCCGCGATGCGCGAGGGCGGCTCGTGATCGGTGCCGACTATCGCGTCGAACTCGATGTTCCGGGGCCGTTGTTCGTGCAGAACGCAGAACGCCACACGCACGGTCCCGGCGCGCCAGATCTCGGGCTCGGCGCGTGGCGGGCGGCGGCGATTCTCAATGCGGTATGCGGAAAACCGGTGTACGACCTGCCCGAACGGACAGCATTCACCACGTTCGGCCTCGACCAGACGGAGGACCAGTGACCCTGACCGACGACGCCGCTTGGCGGGCCGCTGGCTCGCTCGTCACCCACAAAATGCTCGGCGAGTTGTCCTACGAAGCGCTGCTGGCGCCCGAGCCCGGCGAACCCACGCGGTCCGGACACCGCAGCTGGCACCTCGACCTGCCCGGCGACGTTTCGTACCGCTTCGAGGCACGCCGAGGCGCGTTCGAGTCGTGGACAGTGTTGCCCGGCAGCGCAATCCGGACCGCTGACGGTGTGGAAGCTCCGGCGGACGACCCGCGCACGTTGATTGTCGACGCGCGGGAACAGCTTGGGCTCACCGGCCTGCGGCTGGCCGACGTCCTCGCCGAGCTGACCTCGACGGTCGCCAACGAGGCGACCCGACTGCGGCGCGCACCGACCGCCGCCGCACTGTCCACGATGGACTACAACCTCGCCGACGGTCACCTCACCGGCCACCCGCGGCTAGTGCTGAACAAGGGCCGTGTCGGGTTTTCCGCTCCCGACCGCGCCCGCTACGCGCCCGAGTCCGGTGCCGACATCCGGCTGCGCTGGTATGCCGTGCACCGCGATCTCGCGCAGTTCCGCAGCGTGGCCGGGCTCGACGCGGAGACTTTGCTGCGCGAGGAACTGGACGACCAGACCCGTGCGGAATTCACTGCCCGCGCAGCACAACTCGGCGCTCTCGACGACTACGTCTGGGTTCCGGTGCATCCCTGGCAGGCCGACGAAATCATCGGCACGCTCTACGCCGCCGAGCTGGCGACCGGCCGGATGGCCGAACTGGGGGAGAGCAGCGACGTCTACCGTCCACATCAGACAGTCCGGACCCTCGCCAACCGCTCGCGCCCGGACCGGTGCGATGTGAAAACCGCGGTCTCCGTCCGGAACACGCTCGTTTACCGCGGCCTGAACTCCGCCGCGACGCTTGCCGGACCGTCGGTCACCGAATGGCTGCGCCGCATTGACGCGTCCGATCCGTTGCTGTCCGAGAAGTACCGCTTCGAGCTCCTGGGCGAGGTCGCGAGCGTGTCGGTCCGGCACCCGTTGTTCGGCTCGCTGGAGGAACTGCCGTACCGGTTCCACGAAACGCTCGGTGCGCTGTGGCGTGAGCCGCTCGTCGCCCGGCTCGCCCCAGGAGAGCAGGCGATCTCGTTCGCCGCGCTGCCGTACCGCGACGCCGCTGGCGAGTCCGTGCTGACCAGGCTGATCACGCAGTCCGGCGAGGGCACTCAGGCGTGGCTGTCGCGACTGTTCGACTTGCTGCTCACGCCGTTGCTGCATTGGCTGCTCCAGTACGGCGTTGGCTTCTGCCCGCACGGCCAGAACCTCGTGCTCGTGGTGGACGCGGACGGCCGTCCGTTGCGCGTCGCGATCAAGGACTTCGCCCAGGGCGTCGACCTGCTGGACGAGGAACTGCCCTGCTACGCGGATCTTCCGCCGGACGCCGCGGCCGACATGCTGCGCTGGCCCGCGCATCTGCTCGCGCAGTCGCTGTTCAGCTCGGTTTTCTCCGGCCAGCTGCGGTTCTGGGCCGAACTGCTGCTGGACGATCTCGACCTGGCGCGCGGAGATTTCTGGGCTTTGGTACGCGAGGTAGTCGGCCGATACCGCGACGAAAACGCCGAGGTGGCCGAGCGATTCGACGCCTGCCGGCTGTTCGCGCCGGACGTCGAGCGCGTCACGCTCAACCGCGAGCATCTCGCCGGACAGGGGTTCGACAAGGTGGAACGCGACGACGAATTCGATGTGCGCTGGGGCCGGGTGCCGAACCCGTTGCACGCGCCCGATCCGGACGGTGCCTGGTGAGCCCCTTCGACCGTCCGGTCGGGCCGCGGTCGCTGGCCGTACGGGCCGAAGCGGGCTCGGCGGCCGCGGAGGTGCTGCGTCGAGTGCTGGCCGAGGATGGTGCTCGGCTGGTGCTGTTGGTGCCCGACCCGCACGCGCGGTTCGCGGCGGTCGAGTTGGCCGCACCGTTCGCCGCCGAGGTTCTGGACAGCGGATACGGCGTGTGCAGCTACGTCTTCGCGTGGACGCCCGAGCGCGAGCCGTTGCCGGAGGTCGGCCCGCTGAAGCCGTACCTCGGCGGGTTCGGCGACCTGCGCGTGCGGCTCGACGCGGCGACCGCGTTTCCGCTCGGAGACCAGACGTGGGCGGTCGTCGGGGACGCGGAGTTTCCGACCGGCGAACCGGCCGGGCTCGCGCCGCGGACGGTGTTGCGGGCCCAGCTGGCGCGGCTGGAGGAGCACGGGCTGGTTCCGTCGATCGGGATCGAGCACGAGGTGGTTTTTCGTACGCAGGAAGGGGACCCGCTCACCGGACACGGCGTGGACTACGCGGTCGGCGGCACTGAACGCCTAGCGCCGCTGCTGGCGGACCTGCGGTCCGCGACGGCCGGTCTCGGTGTGGAGTCGGCGCGGGCGGAGTGCCATCCGGGGCAGTACGAGGTCGTCCTGCGGCATCGTGACGCGCTCGCGGCCTGCGACGACGCGTTGCTGCTGCAGATGGCGACCCGGCAGGTGGCCGTCCAGCACGGTGTCCAGGCCGACTATCTCGCCGCGCCGGAACCTGGTCAGGGGAATTCGTGCCACGTCCACCTGTCCTTATCCACTTCGGATGGTCCGGTGGGGTTTCCGTTCGCGCTGGGCGCTTTTCTGGCCGGAGTGTTACGGGATGCGCGCGCGTTGTCCGCGGTGTGGGCTCCGACGTGGAACAGCTATGTCCGGCTGCGCACCGCGCCGTTCTCGCCGCGCGAACTCCGGTGGGGGCCGGACGACCGGACGTCCGCGATCCGGCTGTGCGGGACGTCGTCCGCGCCGCGGCTGGAGTTCCGCTTCGCCGGCGCGGACGCGCAGCCGCACCTCGTCGTCGCCGCGCTGCTCGCCGCCGGTACCGCTGGCCTGGCCGAACAGCTGTCGCCACCTGACGCGGGTGCACTGAGCGGACAGCTGGCGTCGTCGCCGTGGGAGGCGCTGGAGTTGCTGGGGGAGGGACGGCTCGCGGCGTTGCTGGGGGAGGATGTCGCCGCGCAGCAGGCCGCGTTGCTGCGCGAGGAACTGGACGCCGCGCTCGGATCGGTCACCGATCTGCACCGCCGCCGGGGTGCCCTGCGCTCGTGAGGACTTGCGCTGACCGGCGCGGGTGCGCAGGCTCAGGGCCGTGAGCGAATACGAGTACGACCTCATCGTCATCGGCTCGGGCCCGGGAGGGCAGAAAGCCGCCATCGCGGCGGCGAAACTGGGGAAGAAAGTCGCCGTCGTCGACCGGCAGGACATGGTCGGCGGCGTGTGCGTCAACACGGGCACCATTCCGTCGAAGACGCTGCGCGAAGCCGTGCTGTACCTGACCGGGATGAACCAGCGCGAGCTGTACGGCGCGAGCTATCGGGTGAAACAGGACATCACCATCGCCGACCTGATGGCGCGCACGCAGCACGTCATCGGGCGCGAAGTCCAGGTGGTGCGCGCGCAGCTGCTGCGCAACCACGTCGACCTGATCGGCGGCGTCGGTTCGTTCGCCGATCCGCACACCGTCCTGGTCGACGGCAAACACCGCGGCGACCGGCGCACCATCACCGGCGACTACGTCGTGATCGCGACCGGCACCCGTCCCGCCCGCCCGCACCACGTCGACTTCGACGCCGCGCGGGTGCTCGACTCGGACGAGATCCTGGCGCTGGAGGCGATCCCGTCCTCGCTGGTCGTGGTCGGCGCGGGGGTGATCGGGATCGAGTACGCGTCGATGTTCGCCGCGCTCGGTTCGCGGGTGACCGTCGTCGAGCAGCGCGACCAGATGCTCGATTTCTGCGATCCGGAGATCGTGGAATCGCTGAAGTTCCAGCTGCGCGACCTCGGCGTCACGTTCCGGTTCGGGGAGAAGGTCGCGAACGTCGCGATCTCCGACGACGCCACGGTGACGACCCTGGTCAGCGGCAAGCGGATCCCGGCGGACGCGGTGATGTACTCGGCGGGACGGCAGGGCATGACGGCCGCGTTGGCGCTGGAGAACGCGGGCCTCAGCGCGGACCGGCGCGGCCGGCTGGAGGTCGACGAGCACTACCGGACATCGGTCGAGCACGTGTACGCGGTCGGCGACGTGATCGGATTCCCGGCGCTGGCGGCGACGTCGATGGACCAGGGCCGCCTCGCCGCGTATCACGCGTTCGGCGAACCGGCGAACGACATCGGCGCGTTGCAGCCGATCGGGATCTACACGATCCCGGAGATCTCGTACGTCGGTGCGACCGAGGCGCAGCTGACGTCTTCGTCGGTGCCGTACGAGGTCGGCATCGCGCGGTACCGGGAACTCGCGCGCGGCCAGATTTCCGGGGACAGCTATGGGATGTTGAAGCTGCTGGTGTCGACGGCGGACCGGAAGTTGCTGGGAGTGCACGTTTTCGGCACCGGCGCGACTGACCTCGTGCACATCGGCCAGGCGGTGATGGGCTGCGGCGGCACGGTGGATTACCTGGTGAACGCGGTCTTCAACTATCCGACGCTGTCCGAGGCGTACAAGGTGGCGGCCCTCGACGCGACGAACAAGATCCGCGCGCTGGAGCGGTTCTCCGGCTGAGCCCGGCCTCGCTCGTTCGAGGGGTGTTCGAACATGTGTTTGACAGTGCTTTAGAACGTGTGTTCGACTGTAGGGGTGCGTTGGGAACAGTTGCGAGCGGGGAAGGAGGAGCCGGCACTCCCGGGTCTCGGTGCCTTCGGAGATTTCGTGCGCTCGGTGCGGGCGCCGGAGTTCGACGGCGTCACCTTTCACGAGGTGCGGGCGCGGTCCGTCCTGAACCGGGTGCCCGAATCGTCCGCGGTGCCGTTCCGGTGGTCGGTCAACCCGTATCGCGGGTGCTCGCACGCGTGCACGTACTGCCTCGAGGGCGACACGCCGGTGCTGATGGCCGACGGCCGCACGAAGCCGATCGCCGAACTGCGCGTGGGCGACCGGATCATGGGCACGCGCGGACACGGCGTCGCGCGCAGGCTCGTGCCCACCGAGGTGCTCGCGCACTGGACCACGGTGCGCCCGGCGTACCGCGTCACGCTCGAGGACGGCACGCGGATCGTCGCCGGGCCGGATCACCGGTTCCTCAGCGCGCGTGGCTGGAAGTACGTCACCGGAAGCAAACTCGGCACCGCGCAGCGACCGCACCTGGAACCGGGCACCGAACTGGTCGGCGGCGGCCGGTTCGTCCGCACGCCGGACGACACGCTCGGCTACCGGGCCGGGTATCTGTGCGGCATGCTGCGCTCTGGCGGTTTCGCCGCGGAATCCGACGCCGCCACGCGAGCACTGACGTACCTGCCCGACTTCGGCTCGTCAGTGGGCTTCATGCGGATCCCCCGGGAGCCGGACGCCCACTGGGCTCGTGGATTTTTGGCCGGGCTGTTCGACCTCGCAGGCGGTTACCGGCGCGGCACGCTCTCCATCGCGCACGACGAGAACGAAGTGGTGGACATGCTGTTCGCCGCACTGGACCGGTTCTCGTTCAGCTACGACACCGTCGGCCACCGGCAGCATCCCGGTCGCAGGCAAGCGCGGCTCACCGGCGGCACCGGCGAGGTGCTGCGGTTCCTGCACCTGGTCGACCCGGCGGTCGCATGGAAACGCTCACTGGACGGCACCGTGATCGGCGGCGTCCGGCGCACCGTCACGAGCGTCGCGCCGACGGGCGTGGACTTGCCGCTGTTCGACATCACGACGGGCACCGGCGATTTCATCGCCGACGGCATGGTGTCGCACAACTGCTTCGCCCGGAACACCCACACATATCTGGACTTCGACGCAGGCCGGGATTTCGACACCCAGGTCGTGGTCAAGGTCAACGCGCCGGAAGTGCTGGCGGCGCAACTGAAACGGCCGAGCTGGCAACGAGAACCGGTCGCGATGGGCACGAACACCGACCCGTACCAGCGCGTCGAGGGGCGGTATCGGTTGATGCCCGGAATCATCCGCGCCCTCGCGGACTCCGGGACGCCGCTGTCGATTCTCACCAAAGGCACCATGCTGAGCCGGGACCTGCCGCTGCTGGAGTCGGCGGGAAAGGACGTCCCGGTCCACCTGGCCGTGTCGCTGGCCCTGCTGGACGGCGACCTGCAACGCCGGCTGGAACCGGGCACCCCGACCCCGCGAGCCCGGCTGGATCTGATCCGCAAGGCCGCCGCGGCGGGTCTGCCGTGCTCGGTGATGGTCGCTCCGGTGCTGCCGTACCTGACCGATTCGCCCGAGGCCCTGGACCCGCTTTTCGCCCAGCTGGCCGAAGCCGGAGCGACCAGGGTGACGGTGCTGCCCCTGCACCTCCGGCCAGGCGCGCGAGAGTGGTTCGCCGCGTGGCTGAAACGGGAGTACCCGGAACTGGCACCCCGCTACCGACGCCTGTACGCCCGAGGAAGCTACGTCGACCGCGGCTACCGAGAACGACTGGCCACAGTGGTCGGTCCGTTGCTGCGGCGGCACGGCCTGGACCCGCGGGCGCCTCGAGCGCATTCGGAAACCCGGACAGACCCGGATCCTGACCCGTCAGGGGAGACGGGGACTGAGGTACCGGCACAACGAACGGAGGAGGCAGAACAGCTGCGCTTGCTGTGACCCGCCGGGCTCGGCGATCCGCAGCGGCCAGACTGCCGTCGGAAGCGGGAAGCGGGAAGCGGGGAGCGGCCGCCTGCGACTGTCCAGGGAGCGCCTGGTGAGGTGAGCCCTCGATGCCACCCAACCCGTCGCGCGACCGGTCGTCGGGCTGCATCTCAGCAACGTCCGCTGAATCAACCCGCAACCCGCATTCGCCAACCCGCACTCGCCAACCCGCACTGCCGCCCGAACCCGCCGTCGTTCCGCACCACGGCTCGAGCCAGCCCGCATCACCACCTGCACTGGCATCCGGCCGCCACTTCGGCTCCACTGCTCTCACGGGGCCCAGCCGTTCTCGCCAAGTGCACTGGCCTCGGGGTCCTCCATCGCTTGGGCCCTGCCAACGCTGGCGAAGCTCGCCGTCTGAATCCAGTCGCGAGCCTCCCGCCGACCGTGCCATCCCCACTGAGCCCGTCCCCCCCGCCCTGGCCCTGCCAGCTCGCCCAATCCCGCCGCCCAGCGTTGCTCCCGCCGTGCCTGTCCCGCCTACCTCGAGCCACCCTGCCGAGCCCGTCCGCGGCCTGGCCCTGCCGACTCGCCCAATCCGCCGACCCACCCAGCTCCAGCCCGCATCTCCCAAGCAC
>NZ_JACJHR010000299.1 GCF_014174495.1 Amycolatopsis echigonensis | reverse complement strand
ACCCACCAGGTAAAGCAGTGAGAAAAGGATGATCCACAAGAGGTCCACCATGTGCCAGTAGACGCCGCTTCCCTCGACAAGGCGCCGCGCCGCGTCCCACGGCACCCCGGCACGTGCTCGGCGGCGAACCGCTCCCAGCAGGATGGTGCCGACGACGACGTGCAGCAGGTGAATGCCGGTCAGCACGAAGTAGAAAGTGAAGAAGAGGTTCGTCCCAGGCGTGCTC
>NZ_JACJHR010000298.1 GCF_014174495.1 Amycolatopsis echigonensis | reverse complement strand
GGCCAGGACCTGGGCAGCGGGGTCGTCCTGCGCCCGGACGTCGTGGTCACCAACCAGCACGTCGTGGGAACCCAGCGAGAGGTCACCATCGCCTACGCCGACGGCGCCCGCTCACCCGGCACCGTCCTGGCCACCGACACCATCACCGACCTCGCCGTCGTGCGCACCGACCGCAAGAACCTGCCCGTGCCGCAGTACCGCAACGACCTGCCCCGGCCCGGTGAAC
>NZ_JACJHR010000297.1 GCF_014174495.1 Amycolatopsis echigonensis | reverse complement strand
CGACGCCGCCGCCGGTCTCGCGCAGCGTGTCCTGCAGGGCCTTCCGCGTCGGCTCGTCGAAGACGGCCAGCACGTCGGAAAGCTCCTGCGCGCCCTCGGTCTTCGCCGACGGGATGACGTCGTTTTCGCCGACCTCGCCCGCGTCGGGCGTTCCCGGCGTGAAGTCGACGTACTTCTGGCCCAGCGCCGATCGCGCGCCGACCGATGCGGTCACGGCCTTGGAATTGCGGTAGA
>NZ_JACJHR010000296.1 GCF_014174495.1 Amycolatopsis echigonensis | reverse complement strand
AGTCCGTCCGGGTCGTCCAGCAGCGCCAGCAGCAGGTGCTCACCGTCGACCTCGGTGTGGCCGAAGCGCACCGCCTTCGTCTGGGCGTCGTGCAGTGCCTGCCGGGATTTCTGGGTCAAAGGGTCGGTCTTGTCCACGGGTCACCTCCACGGTTGTCGTTGACTACGGCGCAGCGCGCGTTCCAGCTGGTCGACCCGGTCCAGCAGATCCAGCACCAGCCCCAGAGCGGCGTAGTTGACCGAGAACGCGGCGCGCAG
>NZ_JACJHR010000295.1 GCF_014174495.1 Amycolatopsis echigonensis | reverse complement strand
GCCGCCAACGAACCGAGCCTCCGCGCGCTCGTGGAGTTTTCGCGGGCGCAGGGACTGCTCGACGCCGACTTCCCCGCCGAACCGCGGCAGCTGTTCGCCGACGGCGACTACCCCGACGCCTGAAAGGTGCCGTTCATGGACATCATCGACACCCACTGCCACGTCGTCTCCGCCGACCTCGCCCGCTACCCGCGCGCCCCACTGGGCGGCAAGCAATCGGGCTGGGCCACCACCCGGCCGGTCACCGCCGACGAGATGGCGCA
>NZ_JACJHR010000294.1 GCF_014174495.1 Amycolatopsis echigonensis | reverse complement strand
TATCCGGTATTAGACCCAGTTTCCCAGGCTTATCCCAGAGTACAGGGCAGATTACCCACGTGTTACTCACCCGTTCGCCACTCATCCCCGGCCGAAACCGGTTCAGCGTTCGACTTGCATGTGTTAAGCACGCCGCCAGCGTTCGTCCTGAGCCAGGATCAAACTCTCCAACAATGAACAGTTCGATCGAGACTACTTCTCAATCAATCTCAAAGGAAACCCCGACGAGGGGGTTTCATATAAGCTCTACTGGCTTAGTTCACTAGCACACTGTTGAGTTCTCAAGCAACACACCCCG
>NZ_JACJHR010000293.1 GCF_014174495.1 Amycolatopsis echigonensis | reverse complement strand
CTGCGGCAGCTAGCCAGCCAGGTAGCGGCCGGCCCGTCGGGTCCAGCGCGCCCCGCGCCCCGGTCGAGTTGGGCGGGTGCACTGGCCCCCACGATGAGGAGCCTCGCGCGATGAACAGCACAGTTAGCCCTCGAACGGCGCGGATCTGCGGTGCAGTCGCGGCGGCGGCCATTGCGCTGTCAGCCTGCACGACCGGATCGAGCAATCCCGCCCAGCCGAACGCCACCACCACCACCCCGGCCCCCGCGGGGCCAGGGGCCGGGTACGCCGACGTGGTCGACCGGGTCAGCCCCAGCGTGGTCACCGTCCAGGCA
>NZ_JACJHR010000292.1 GCF_014174495.1 Amycolatopsis echigonensis | reverse complement strand
GGCCTGGACGGTGACCACGCTGGGGCTGACCCGGTCGACCAGGTCGGCGTACCCGGCCTCTGGCCGCGCCGGGGCCGGGGTGGTGGTGGTGGTGGTGCTCGGCTGGGCTGGGTTGCCCGATCCGGTCGTGCAGGCTGACAGCGCGATGGCCGCCGCCGTGATGGCACCGCAGATCTGCGCTGTTCGAGGGCTAACTGTGCTGTTCATCGCGCGAGGCTCCTCATCGTGGGGGCCAGTGCACCCGCCCAACTCGACCGGGGTGCGCGGCGCGCCGGACCCGACGGGCCGGCCGCTACCTGGCTGGCTAGCTGCCGCAA
>NZ_JACJHR010000291.1 GCF_014174495.1 Amycolatopsis echigonensis | reverse complement strand
TTGACACCGGGGCTGACTGTTTCTCAGGCCGCTGACGTGGCCGTGTAGATGGTCTCAAACTCGACTGGGGTGAGCTTGCCCAGGGTGCGTTGGCGGCGTTTGCGGTGGTATTTCGTCTCGATCCAGGACACGATCGCCAACCGGAGTTCCTCGCGGGTGCGCCACCGCCGGGTATCGAGAACATTCTTCTGCAGCAACGAAAAGAACGACTCCATCGCAGCGTTGTCACCACACGCCCCGACCCGCCCCATCGACCCGGTCAGCCCATGGCCGTGCAGCAGACGCCGATAGGCTCCCGACCGGAATTGAGCGCCGCG
>NZ_JACJHR010000290.1 GCF_014174495.1 Amycolatopsis echigonensis | reverse complement strand
TCGCCAGCCCGTCCGCGATCGCGATCCGTTCCTCGACCGAGAGGAACCGGTCCGAACCCGGCCCGGGCCGGGCGGGAGCCGGGCGGGCGTTCGCGCCGGCCCGGCTCGGCCGCCCGTGCCGCCAGCGATGCCCGGTCCTGCGGCCGACCCCGACAATCCGGCACGCCTCGACCGTGCCCACGCCCTCCGCCACAAGATCAAAATACCGGCGGCGTTCCGCAGCCAACCGCACCCGACCCCGCGACGCCCGATCCCCACCGACCCCGGCCACTGCAACTCCTGCACAACTCAGGTGCTGCAACCACCACTAGAACCCAAG
>NZ_JACJHR010000029.1 GCF_014174495.1 Amycolatopsis echigonensis | reverse complement strand
CTGAGTCCGTGAGGGTTCCCCTCACGGCATCCGGGGGCGGGTGCGCAGTAGCTTGGGGGCCATGGGTGACGAAAAGCGCGAACTTCCCCCGATCCCCGACCGGCTGCCGGTGACGGTGGTCGACGCGCACACTCACCTGGACGCGTGCGGAGCGAAGACCGCGGCCGATGTTGCGGAGATGGTTGACCGGGCGGAGCGGGCTGGAGTTGCTCGCGTCGTCACAGTCGCGGACGATCTTGCCGCTGCTCGCTGGGCTTCCGAAGCGTCCACCTGGGACTCTCGCGTCTTCGCCGCAGTAGCTATCCATCCCACGCGCACCAAGGAATTCGGGCCGGATGAACAGTCCGAAGTGGAGCGTTTGGCGCGCGGGGAGCGAGTGGTCGCGGTTGGTGAGACCGGCCTCGATTACTACTGGGACTACTCGCCGCACGATGCGCAGCAGGCGGCGTTTCGCTGGCACATCGACCTCGCGAAGCGGCTTGGCAAAGCGCTCATGATCCACGATCGCGACGCGCACGAGGACGTGCTTCGCATTCTCGACGAGGAAGGCGCGCCCGAGACGGTCGTCTTCCACTGCTTCTCCGGCGACGAGCGGATCGCGCGCCGCTGTATCGACAAGGGCTACATCTTGTCCTTCGCCGGCACGGTCACCTTTAAGAACGCCCGCGGGCTGCACGAGGCCGCGCGCATCGTGCCGCGCGGGCAGTTCCTTGCGGAGACGGACGCGCCGTTTCTGACGCCTCATCCCTACCGTGGGCGGCCGAACGAGCCGTATTGCACCGCCTACACCGTTCGCTTCCTCGCTCAGCTGCGCGGCGAAGCGGTCCACGAGGTGGCCGAAGCGGTCCGGACCACTGCCGAACGCGCATACCAGCTGCCCACGTGATTCCGTAGTGTCACAACGGGTTGCACGGATTGCGACATTCGAGACCGCGCATTCGTCCACCTGATGAGTGACACAAGTCACGACACTCCGGGGGGTGTTTGCGCAACCTGCCGACACCCGTTACTGTCCCGTGATCGTGCCGGTCGGTACCGCGCAGCGGAGCCGGCTGATACGCCCACCAGTCACGTCAGTGCACGTCGGGGAAGCGGAACCGAGGTTGGTACGACTCGGAACCGTGACGATGGCGCTGGCTGGGGGTGTCGGACTTGAGAGGCGCACCTGAGGGTGCGTCGCGAACGAAGGACGACGCGCGACGATCGCGCGGTGTCTTGGGAAAGGGAACGACCCGGTGACTGGTAGTCGGCAGGATGACTCGCGTCTTGACGCGGGTTCGGCGTATTTCTCCTCCTCCGAGTCCTCGGTGGCCGTGCTCGACCGCGAGCTCGAGGACACCGCCTACGGGCAGCTTGACTTCTCCGACGAGCTTCGCGTGACCGAGCAGGACGTGCTCGCCGCGCTCGGCCCGGACGCCGACGCTCTGATGTCGGAAATCGACGTCGACGTCGACGAGCTGATCCGCCTCATCAACGCGGAAACCACGATGCTTCCGCCGCTCGTCCTCCCGGACGAGGTCGAGCAGGACCGCACCGCCTCCCCGCAGGCCAAGAAGGCCGCGGTCGAGGAAGGGCTGCGCGAGGCGACCAAGACCTGGAAGCGCCGCTTCCTCAAGGGCGCCGTGCTTTCGCTGCTGGTCACCGTCGGCGGTGGCGGCGCGGCGGCGCTCGCGATGAACAAGAGCATCACCGTCGACGTCGACGGCCACCAGCAGACCGTGCACAGCTACGGCGGCACCGTCGGCGAGGTGCTCAAGGACGCGGGCCTGTCGGTCGGCGAGCACGACGCGCTTTCGCCCTCTCCGCAGGCGCAGGTCGGCGACGGCGGCGTCATCAAGCTCGAGCGCGGCCGTCAGCTGAACCTCGTCGTGGACGGCGTGTCGCGGCCCTCCTGGGTCCGGGCGACCACGCTCGGCGAGGCCATGAACCAGCTCGGCATGGGCAGCATGCTTTCGCAGGGCGCGTGGACGTCGATGCCGTCGTCCGGCGAACTGCCGCTCGAGGGCTCCACCGTCCAGGTCAAGACCCTCAAGCACATCACGCTTTTCGACGGCACCAACGCGCCGCGCCAGGTGAGCACCAACGCGGTGACCACCAAGGAGCTCGTCTCCGACCTGAAGCTGAACCTGGGCCCGGACGACGCGATCGAGGGCGGCCTCGACGTCAGCCTGAAGAACGGCGCCGAGGTCCACGTCAGCCGCATGGGCGTGTCGATGGTCAACCAGGAAGAGACCATCGACCCCGAGGTGCAGAAGGTCGACGACCCGACGCAGCTGCAGGGCCAGCAGAGCGTCGAGGACCCGGGCACGCCGGGCAAGAAGCTGGTGACCTACAAGGTCACCAAGCGCAACGGCGAAGAGATCTCTCGCGAGCAGGTCTCGGAGAAGACCCTCGTCGAGGCCAAGGCCAAGATCATCAAGGTCGGCACCAAGCAGCCGCCGCAGCCGGCGATCGGCGACGGGTCCGCGTGGGACCGCATCGCGCAGTGCGAGTCGGGCGGCAACTGGGCCATCAACTCCGGCAACGGCTACTACGGCGGCCTCCAGTTCGACAAGCAGACCTGGGACGCCTACGGCGGTGACCAGTACGCCTCGCTGCCGAACCAGGCGAGCCGGGAGCAGCAGATCGCGGTGGCCGAGAAGGTCCGCGACGCTCGCGGCGGCAGCTACAGCGCCTGGCCGGTCTGCGGCCAGCGCGCCTGATCGGGTTTTCCGCCGGTGGTCGTGGGCTTCGTGCCCGCGGCCACCGGCTTTTTCGTGCCGCGAGCAGGGTCGCGGGCGGCGCTGGGTAGGCTCGTCCGGTGGTGGAACTGCTGGGACCTGCCGAAATCCGCGGGCTGGCCGACGAACTCGACGTCCGGCCCACGAAGAAGCTCGGGCAGAACTTCGTGCACGACCCCAACACGGTCCGCCGCATCGTCGAACTCGGCGGCGTGCGGCTGGGGGACGTCGTGCTGGAGGTCGGGCCCGGTCTCGGCTCGCTGACGTTGGGGCTGCTCGCCGCGGGCGCTCAGGTCATCGCTGTGGAGGTCGACCCGGTACTCGCCGCCCGCCTGCCGCGCACCGTGGCCGAGCGCGCGCCGGAGGCAGCGGACCGGCTGACCGTTGTCGGAGCTGACGCGCTGCGGGTGCGGGCCGCCGATCTGCCGGCGGAGCCGGTGTCGATCGTGGCGAACCTCCCGTACAACGTCGCGGTGCCCGTGGTGCTGCACCTGCTGGCCGAACTGCCGTCGCTGCGCGGCGGGCTCGTGATGGTCCAGACCGAGGTCGCCGACCGGATGGCTGCCGGACCGGGCAGCCGCACCTATGGCGTGCCGAGCGTGAAGCTCGCTTGGTACGGCCCGGCGCGCAAGGTCGCCGCGGTGCCGCGTGCGGTGTTCTGGCCGGTGCCGAACGTCGATTCCGCGCTGGTGTCGTTCACCCGGACTGATCCGGTGTCCGGCGTGGACCGCGCGCGGCTGTTCGCTGTGGTCGACGCGGCGTTCTCTCAGCGGCGCAAGACATTGCGGGCGGCTTTGGCGGGGTGGGCCGGTTCCGCCGAGCGGGCTGGCGAGTTGCTCGCGGAGGCGGGGATCGATCCGAAGACGCGCGGGGAGCAGCTGGACGTGCACGCGTTCGCCCGGATCGCGGCTGCCGGAAACTGAGCAGGAACCCCTGCCGCGACGACGACGCTGGGTTCCCCAGTACCGTCGCTGGTCCGCCTTCTCCCTCGCGCTCCTTCGCAGGCGTGGCGAGCACCTCCCCCATCGCGGTACACCTTCGCCAGTCGAGCTCGTTTTCGCTGTTCAACGGCGGGAGCGCGGCGGGTATTCCGCGATCGGGAGCTGGGTTTGCGTCATCGCTGATCGTGGGCGATTCGGGGCCGCGCCACTACTCTCGGTCATGGCGTGAGCGCGGTGGAAGCTGTGACGAGCGGCTCGTCCGGCCCGCGGCATTCGGGGGAGTCCGCGTGCTCCCCGCTCCCGATTGTTCCGCGGCGCGACCGGAGGTGCTTCGCTCCGGTGACCTATCTCGACCCGGCCGTGGACCCGCCGAGCCGAGCGCCGAGGCCTGGGAGCGAAGCGCCCTTGACAACGAAAAAAGTCTTGTTCCATAAAGATCCTTGATCGTCCACAGTGGAACGAACTAGTTCGCGAACGACGCTCGTCACGAGCGTTTCGCAGGTCGAGGCACTGTTCGGCGACCGAGGTTCCGGGTTTCGCGGAACAGGACGGGCGTCCCGGTATGCGGGCACCACCAGACGTGTGATCTGCACCAACGCGCTTGCGTTCAGCCAATGGGATCGGCTTTACTCGAAAGCGTCCATCCCGAGCGACTGAGAGACCTGGCTCGCCGAAGTCGCAGCAACCACCCTCCGCAGGGCAGGTGCTACCGCCAGGACCGATGGAGGCTGTTTTCGATGAAGAGGGTCACCCGCCCGCTCCTGCTGACCCGCCGACGTGTAGTCGACGAAGGTCGCCGCTCGGTATGTGCGTGTCGACGCTCCATGGCCATCGCCTGATCGTTTTTTCCGCACTTTCTTGCGCCGTCCACTGTGGACGGTAATTCGATGACGCCTGGCGCGCCCGGAAACGGCGCCGCGCCTCGTTTGCCTGGAGCCCTTTCGTGATCACTGTCGAAAACGTGTCCAAGTCCTTTCCCTTCCACGGAAACCGGGTCGCCGCGCTGCGCGACGTGAGCGTTGACGTGCAAGCCGGCTCGCTGTTCGGGGTCGTGGGTCCGTCCGGTTCCGGCAAGTCGACCCTCGCCCGCTGCATCGCGCTGCAGGAGCGTCCCGACCGCGGCGTCGTGCGGCTCGACGGCCTCAACACCGCGACGCTCGACGGCAAGCGGCTGCGGGAAATCCGCCGCCAGCTGGGGGTCGTCGGGACCAAGCCGGAGCTGATCGCCGAGCGCACCATCGCCGGCAACATCGCCAGCCCGCTGGAGCAGCTCGGCGTCGACGGCCCGCAGCGGCGCAGCCGGGTCGGCTCGCTGCTCGACCTGGTCGGCCTCACCGCCCGCGCCGCGCAGAAGCCGGAAGAACTCACCGACGGCCAGCTGCGCCGGGTCGCGGTCGCGAAGGCGCTCGCCGCCGGACCGGCCGTGCTGCTCGCCGACGACCCGACCGCCGGGGTCGCCGCCGAGGAGGCCGGCGCGGTGCTCGCCGTGCTCGACCGGGCGCGGGCCGAGCAGGGCGTGACGGTCGTCGTCACCACGCCGGACGCGGACGTCGTCCGCCGGGTCTGCGACGACGTCGCGGTGCTCGACAACGGCGCGATCGTCGAGCGCGGCACGGTGCTCGACCTGATCTCGACGCCGGACAGCTGGACCGCGCAGGCGGTGCTGCCGTCGATCGAGACGTCGCGCGCCCAGTCCGCGAAGTACGACCGCTCGGTCGACGTCGTCCTGATCGGTTTCGCGTCGGTGGGCGCGTTGCTGCCCGAGGCGGCCAGCCGCTTCGACGTGGAACTCGCCACCATCGGCGGCGGTCTCACCCGCATCGGGGACACCCCGATCGCCCGCTTCCGTCTCGGTGTCCGCGGCGAGCGGGCCGACGCCGCGCTGTCCTGGATCTCCGACCGGGGCGCGCACGTGAGCCAGCCGGTTCGCGGACCGCAGAGCGTGGTCGCTGCCTGATTTCCCTTTCGCCGAACCGTTTTTCGAGGGCCGCTCCAATCGGTTGGAGCGGCCCTCGCCGTATCCGCGGGACGCGCCGCCCCAGGAATTGGGTCACGCGGCCGGACTGTTAGGACAACCGTCCTGAAGTCTGTCCATTGTGGTCGTTCCGGCGGAGGATCTCCGCGAGCTCCGGATCCGCGTGCGCCTCGGCGGTCTGCTTCCACGTGGCCACGAGGGCGGCGAACGGCACCGGGTTGCCGAGGGATTCGGCTCGCTCCAGGGTTTCGGCCAGTTCGCCGGCGAACCTCCGCACCTCGTCCGCCGACAGGTACCGCGCCCACGGGAACGCGGCGGGCAGCGCGTCAGCGGCGAGCGCGGCCGTCTCGCTGCTGCGGCGCATCAGCTCCACGAGGAGCGTGACGGTCGCCGAAAACCCGGCCGCTACCTGCTCGGCGCGTTCGGCGGTGACCAGGACCAGATCGGGTTTGTCCTTCTCCCGTCGGCGAATCCGGACCGAACGGCTCGGCGAACCCTCGAGCTGTTCGACGACCCGGCGCGGGTGCAGGGACAGCTCGGACAGGTTGGCCTCCGGAGTGCGCATAGTTCCAAAGTAGTTCCAAACTAGTCCGCCTGCCCACTCCCGGACGACGACTGGGGGAACTTCTGCGCCGACGTTTTCTCCTGGCGGGACCTGGCGCGGCGCAGCCACGTAGGCTGGACGGGTGCTCGCCGTCGTTCCTCCACCAGTCACCGTCCGGGTCCCGGCCAAGGTCAACCTGCACCTGGCCGTCGGCGACCTGCGGACGGACGGGTTCCACGAGCTGGTCACCGTCTTCCAGGCGCTTTCGCTCACCGACGAGGTGACCGTCGCGGCCGCCGACGAGCCCGGGCTCGAGGTGTACGGCGAGGGGGAGCGCACGGTGCCCACCGACGGCGCCAACCTCGCCTGGCGCGCGGCTCGCGAGCTGGCCTCCTACGCCGGACGGCCGGACGCGGACGAGCCGAAGGTGCGAATCGTGCTGCGCAAGGGCATTCCGGTCGCCGGCGGCATGGCGGGCGGGAGCGCGGACGCGGCGGCGGCGCTGGTCGGGCTCTCGTCGCTGTGGAAGCTCGACGTCACGCGCGACGAGCTGGCCACCGTCGCCGGACGGCTGGGCAGCGACGTGCCCTTCGCGCTGTACGGCGGCACTGCGCTCGGCACCGGCCGCGGTGAGCAGCTCGTGCCGGTGCTCGCGCGGCACACGTTCCACTGGGTGCTGGCCTTCGACGAGGAGGGGCTCTCCACGCCCAAAGTGTTCGGCGAACTCGACCGGTTGCGCGCCGACGGCAAACCGCCGCGGATCGGATCGCACACGCCGGTCGTGGAGGCGCTCGCGTCGGGTGATCCTCGCCAACTCGCCCTGTTGCTCGGCAATGACTTGCAGGCGGCCGCGGTGTCGCTGCGGCCTGGCCTGCGCCGCACGCTGCGCGCCGGGGTGAACGCGGGCGCGCTGGCCGGATGCGTGTCCGGCTCCGGACCCACCTGCGCGTTCCTGTGCTCCGACGCGGAAACCGCGGTCGAGGTGGCCGCTGAGCTGTCCGGCGCGGGCGTCTGCCGCACGGTGCGGGTCGCGCACGGCCCGGTGCCCGGGGCCCGGGTGGTCGGCGGCGACGACGCGCCGCGCAACGCGCCGCCGCGCGTGCACGCCTGAAAAGCTTGAATCAACAGTCCACAGTGGAAAGGATCCGGATGGCCAACCTGGTCAACCTGGAATCGGTGAGCAAGTCCTACGGTGTGAAGCCGTTGCTGGACAACGTTTCCCTCGGCGTCGCCGAGGGGCAGCGAATCGGTGTCGTCGGGCTCAACGGCGGCGGCAAGACCACGCTGCTCGAAGTCCTTTCCGGACTGAGTGAGCCGGATTCCGGCCGGGTGAGCCAGGTGCGCGACCTGCGGATGGCCGTCGTCACCCAGCGCACCGAACTGCCAACGGGCAGCACGGTCGGCGATGTGGTGCTGCAGCGCTACGGAGCCGAGCACGAATGGGCCGCCGACGCGCGCGTCCGGTCCATTGTGGACGGTCTGGGCATCACCGCGATCGGCCTCGACACCCCGACCGCGAACCTGTCCGGTGGAGAACGCCGTCGCGTCGCGCTGGCCGCCGCGCTCACCGGCGAACTCGACCTGGTGGTGCTCGACGAGCCCACCAACCACCTTGACGTCGAAGGCGTTCGCTGGCTCGCCGACCATCTGCTGGGCCGCCGGATCGCGGTCGTGGTCGTGACGCACGACCGGTGGTTCCTCGACACCGTCGCGAGCCTCACGTGGGAGGTCGCGAACGGCAGGGTCGAGCAGTACGAAGGCGGTTACGCCGACTGGATTTTCGCCCGCGCCGAACGGGCCCGCCTCGCCGCGACCGCGGAGGAGAAGCGGCAGAACCTGGCGCGCAAGGAATTGGCGTGGCTGCGGCGAGGTCCGCAGGCGCGTTCCTCGAAGCCGCGGTACCGCGTCGAGGCCGCCGAGGCGCTGATCGCCGACGTGCCGCCGCCGCGTGATTCCGTGGAGCTGATGGCGTTCGCGAAACGCCGGCTCGGCAAGACGGTGCTGGAACTGGAAGACGTGTCGCTGTCCGTCGGCGACCGGACGCTGCTCGACCACGTCACGTGGCGGATCGGCCCTGGCGACCGGATCGGTCTCGTCGGCGTGAACGGCTCGGGCAAGACCACGCTGTTGAAGCTGCTGGGCGGCGACGTCGAATCGTCGACCGGACGGCGGGTCCAAGGCAAGACGGTCGCGCTCGCGCACCTGCGGCAGGAACTCGACGACCTGCCTGCTGATCTTCGCGTGCTGCAGGCGATCGAGCAGGTCGCGGGGCGCGTCGTGTTCGGCAAGCAGGAGATGACCGCGTCGCAGCTCGGCGAGAAGCTCGGCTTCCCGGCCGCGCGCCAGTGGACGCCGGTCGGCGACCTCTCCGGCGGCGAACGGCGTCGGCTGCAGCTGTGCCGGTTGCTGATGGCCGAGCCGAACGTGCTGCTGCTGGACGAGCCGACGAACGACCTGGACATCGACACCCTGCAGCAGCTCGAAGACCTGCTCGACGGCTGGCCGGGCACGATGGTGGTGGTCTCGCACGACCGGTACCTGGTGGAGCGGGTTTGTGACGCCACGTACGCGCTCCTCGGCGACGGCAAGGTCACCCACCTGCCTGGCGGCATCGAGGAGTACCTGCAGCGCCGCGCTCGCGCGAAGGAAGCCGCGCCGCGTCGCGAGGCACCTCCCGCGGAGAAGACCGAAGCCAAACGTAGCGCGGCGGAAACCCGTGCGGCGCAAAAGGAATTGGGCCGGTTGGAGCGGAAGCTGGACCAGCTCGCGAAGCGGGAAGAGAAGCTGCACGCCGCGCTGGCGGAAGCGGCGACCGACCCGGAGAAGCTGATCGAGCTGAACACCGACCTGAAGGCCGTGCTGGCGGAGAAGGACGACGTCGAGGCGCGCTGGCTGGAGACGTCCGAACTCGCCGAGTGAGGCCGCGTCCGCAACCCGTCATCCGCCGTTCACGCCGCCGCGGGAAGGCCCGGAAAAACCGGACAGTAATCTGACGCACATGAGTCGGTTTGTGGACACACTCGTCGGGACTGCGGCGGACCGGGGGCAACGGCGCGGCATGGTGACCGGCGAGCCCAAGGAGCCGGTGCGCCGGACTTGGGCCCAGGTGCACGACGAAGCCCGCCGGATCGCGGGCGGGCTGGTCAGCGGGGGTTTGGCGCCGGGGAGCGCGGCGGCGGTGCTGGCCGCCGCACCGGTGCTCATTGCCCCGACCGTGCAGGCGGTATGGCTCACCGGCGGCAGCGTGACGATGCTGCACCAGCCGACGCCGCGCACCGACCTCGCCGAATGGGCCGAGGACACGGTGAAGGTGCTCGAGATGATCGGGGCCGAGCTGGTCGTGCTCGGCGAACCGTTCGACCAGCTCGCCCCGGTGCTGGAAGGCAAGGGCATCAACTACCGGCTGATCTCCGAACTGGCCGGAGCCGAACCGCTCGCCGAGATCGTGCCGACCGCCGAGAGCGACACCGCGCTCCTGCAGCTGACCAGCGGATCGACCGCGGAGCCGAAGGCCGTCCGGATCACCTACGGCAACCTGTACACCAACGTCAAGGCGATGGTCGACCGCGCCGAGTTCGACTTCGACAACGACGTGATGGTGTCCTGGCTGCCGACCTTCCACGACATGGGCATGGTCGGCTTCCTGACCGTGCCGATGACGTTCGGCGTCGAACTGATCAAGATCACCCCGGTCGAATTCCTCACCGGGCCGCTGATCTGGCCGGAGCTGATCAGCAAGTACGGCGGCACCACGACGGCCGCGCCGAACTTCGCGTACGCCATCGTCGGCAAGCGCATGGCCCGCGTCGAGGACGACAACGCCTACGACCTGTCGAAGCTGCGCATCGCGCTCAACGGCGCCGAGCCGATCGACGAGACGGCCGTCCAGACCTTTGTGGACGCCGGGAAGCGGTTCCACATGCCGCCCGAGTGCGTGTTCCCCGCGTACGGCATGGCAGAGGCGACGCTGGCGGTCTCGTTCGCGCCGCTGTTCACCGGCCTCACGCTGGACGTCGTCGAAGCGGACGCGCTGGAGGCCGACAACCGCGCGGTGCCGGTCCCCGAAGGCGACCCCCGCCGCGGAACGGACGAGGTGCGCTCGTTCGCCCTGCTCGGCCGCCCGCTCGACGGCTTGGAAGCGGACATCGTCGATGATTCCGGCACCGTGCTGGGTGAACGGCAAGTCGGCGAGATCCGCCTGCGCGGCGAGGCCGTGACACCCGGCTACCTGACCGTCGACGGCCCGCTGGACACCCAGGACCAGGACGGCTGGATGAAGACCGGCGACCTGGGTTACCTGGTCGACGGCCAGATCGTGATCTGCGGCCGCCGCAAGGACGTCATCATCATGGGCGGCCGCAACCTGTACCCGACCGACATCGAACGCGCCGCCGGCTCGGTCGAGGGCGTCCGGGCAGGCAACGCCGTCGCCGTCCGCCTGGACGCGGGCAGCCGCCGCGAACGCTTCGCCGTGGTCGTGGAGTCCAAACTGGCCGGTGACGCCGCCGAGGAAAACCGCCTGTCGAAGGAAATCGCCGCCCGCGTCCGAGACGCCGTGGACATGCGCCCCTTCGCCGTAGTGGTCCTCCCCGCCGGCAGCCTCCCCAAAACCCCCTCCGGCAAGGTGAAACGCGCCGCGACCGCGGTCCAATACGCGGACAAAATCGCGAAAAACGCAGACGCCTAGCCACCCACCCAACCGCACCTGGCACACAAAACCCACCAGCGCAGCCAGACCCGGCCCAGCACCCTCAGACCGTAGTCACACTCAGCTTCGGGGTGCCCCCACGCAACCCTCCCCGGGCGCAATGTGCGAAGCACGAGCCGTCAGCTCATTCCCCGGCTAACACCGCCGAGCTCACCGCCGCGGCATCTCCTCCACCGGCGCCTCCGCGACCACCGGCCACGCAGCCCTCCCCGCAGTGGCCTGCCCAGGATCCCGGCTCCCCGGAATCATCGGAGCCCTCCGTCCGGACCTCTCGGCCAGCTGCGTCTCCACCTCGTCGAGGAACTGGTCGACCTCGCGCTCGTCGTACCCTCGCTTGCCGATCAACGGCTTGGAGAACAGCACGTGGTGGACCTCGGCCGCGGTGAGATCGTCCTCGTCGGCGAGAGTTTTGGCGATCCGCCGCACGAAGTCGTCGACCTCGTGCTTGGCGTAGCCGCGGCGGCCGATCGGGGCGTTACCGAAAGCGACCTCAGCGAGATCCTCGGCGGTAAACGGCATGGATCATTCTCCGATTCAGGGTCGGGGTGATGCGCTCTCCTGAACTCCGTCCTAACTGGTCCCGGCCACTCCGGGAAGCCCGCACCCGCCCGGACGACTCGATCAGGGCCCCAGAAGCCGCCCATCGAGTGAGAAATCCATCACGCACGGCCACGACGTCTCACCCACACGCACAACGGCCTGACATGGCCTCAACGCGGCGTTGAGGGAAAAGCGCTCAGGCGGCGTGGAACGCGTTCTGCGCGGCGGCCAGCCCCTGCGAAATCAACGCCTCGGTGGCGTCCGCGCACCGGTCGATCTCGAACGGGAGCTCCTTGCGCTCGACCGTCGAGAAGTCCTTCAGCACGAAATCCGCCGGATCCTGCCTGCCCGGCGGCCGCCCGATGCCGAAACGCACGCGGTAGTAGTCACGCGTGCCGAGCGATTTGGTGATGGACCGAAGTCCGTTGTGCCCGTTGTCGCCGCCGCCGAGCTTGAGCTTCAGCGCGCCGAAATCGACGTCCAGCTCGTCGTGCACCACCACGACGCCGGACGGCGGGACTTTGTAGAACCGGGCCGCGCCGACCACCGGCCCCCCGGAGAGGTTCATGAACGACCGCGGCTTCACCAGCACCACGCGGGAGCCCGCGAGCCTGCCCTCGAGCACCTCGGCCCCGCTGCGGTGGGCCTTGAACTTCCCGCCGATCCGGCCGGCCAGCTCGTCCAGCACCATGAACCCGACGTTGTGCCGGTTCCCGGCGTACTGGGGCCCGGGATTGCCGAGGCCGGCGAGCAGAATCAGCTCGCCGGCCCCGGGCACGTCTTCACTCACGAAAGCGAGTTTATTCGGCGTCTTCGGCCGCGGCTTCCTCGGCTTCGGCGTCCTCGTCAGCGGAGCCGCGCGGGGCCTCGTTGACGGCGACGACGAGCGCCTCGGGGTCGGTGACCAGCTCGGCGCCCGCGGGCAGGGCGATCTGGCCGGCGGTGATCTGGGTGCCCGCCTCGATGCCCTCGACGGAGACCTCGAACTGCTCGGGGATGTGCAGCGCCTCGACCTCGACCTGGATCGTGTCGATGTCCTGGGCGACCAGGGTGCCCGGGCCAGGCGTGCCGGAGACGACGACCGGGACGTCGACGGTGACCTTCTCGCCGCGCTTGACGACCAGCAGGTCGACGTGCTCGATGTAGTTCTTGAGCGGGTGGACCACGATGGTCTTGGTCAGGGCCAGCTCGATGTTGCCCTGCAGGTCGAGCGTGATGACGGCGTTGGTGCCGTTCTCGCGGACGACGCGGGCGAACTCGATGGCCGGCAGCGCGAAGTGCCGCGGGTCCGAGCCGTGCCCGTAAAGCACCGCGGGGATTTTGCCGGCGCGACGGGTGCGGCGGGCGGCACCCTTTCCGAACTCGGTGCGCGGTTCGACGGAAAGACGTACCTCGGACACGGTGTAGCACTCCTTCAAATCACACGACGTGCGGCAGGGGGCGGCGGGATCGTCGATCTCTGCTCGGGGGCGGTTGTGCACGGCGGCGAGATTGCGGGCGTGAGCAGACCACGGGGCTTCTCGAGCCGCCGCGTCGATCACGCCGGGCACCCACTGGCGCACCCGCCTCGCCGAGACAACCCGAGAAGTGTAAACCAGCCGGTCCGCGCGGGCGTGCACCGGGTCGTCCCACGCTCCCCCGCGCGGGTGGGTGACGACACAATTCCCGTCCCGCCCGCCGATCTCAGGGGGGTGGCATGATTCCGGCGGAAAGAGGGGCGGCCGACATGCGGGCTCGATGGACTGCGACAGCACTGGTGCTGCTTGGTGGGCTTCTCGCGGGCTGCCAGGTCGCGGTGACCGGCACGGCGGGACTGTCCGATGCCGACCGGCAGCTGGCTACGGAGCGTGCGCAGCAACAGGCGGCGGTCGACGCCGCGCTGCAGTCGCTGGAGCAGGCACCGGCGCTGCAATACGACGCGACGCTGAAGGACGGTGCCGGCAACCCGGCGACGCTGACGTACCGCGTCGCGCGCGACGGCAACGGCTTCGGCGCGCTGCCGTTGGAAGGCAAGTCGGTGCGGATCACCGAGCCGGACGGGCAGCTGTACCTCGCGGCCGACGCGGACTACTGGAAGTCGCACGGCCTGGAAGAGAACAGCACCCAATTCGGCGACGGATGGGTGCACACCGTCGGCAGCGAACTGCCCGTCGACCCGGCCGCGCGGATGGCCCCGCCGAAGCTCGCCGGCGAACTGCGCAAGGCGCTCGGCGGCCTCGGTTCCGGCGCTCCGCAGAAGCAGAAGCTGCCCGACGGCACCGAGGTGTACGACCTCGGCGGCGCGCTGCAGGTGACCGCCGCCGAACCGCACCGGGTCACCGGATTCGCGCCGGCGCTGCTCGATCCGCGCGGCGGCCCGAAGCTGGGTGCGGCGTTCCGGGTCCGGCCGCTCAACGCGTCCGAGATCAAGCAGTTCCACACCGATTTCGACGGCGCGATCGACGCGATCGGGCAGCCGTTCGACGGGCTCGCGCAGGCGAGCGTCACGGTGCTCAACGACAAACTCGACTGCCAGGACTACGTCGGTTCCTGCAAGACCACAGTGGACGTTTCGAACAGCGTCGTCGGCAATCAGCCTGGTTCGAAACCGAGCGTGCACATCAAGCTTTCGGTGGAGATCAGCGCGGACACGCTCGGCTCGCAAACCTGCGCCACGGAGGGCGACGCCGACGCGGACGCGACCATCACGATGTCCTGCTCGGTCAAATTCACCCTGCCCAACCGCACCGCGAGCTACCAGGTGCTGGCGAAGCCGACGGCGGTCGCCGAGGTGCGGTCGCCGGTCGACGCGAACGCGGTGAAGGCGAAGCTGGCCACCGCTTTCGCCGCGCTCGGCGGCTGACCTGCACGCTCACCTCGGGGTGCGTTGCTTCCGTTGAAGTAGCCGAAGACCCGTCCCTACCATCGGCGGCGTCGAGGTCTTAGAGACGGACTTACTTTCGAGGAGCGGCAATGAGCAAGCTGGTGGTGTTCGGCGCGACGGGATTCGCCGGCGGCCGGATCACCGAAGAGGCGCTGCGGCGCGGGCACTCCGTGACCGGGGTCGCGCGCAAGGCCGAGGGGTTGCCGTCGGAGGTCGAAGCGCGGTCGGGGTCGATGCATGACGCGGAGTTTGTCGCTTCGGTGGCCAAGGGTGCGGACGTGCTCGTGGTCGCCACGCCGGGTCGCGCGGACGACGAGGGCCGCCGCCTGGTGGATGCCCTGCCGACACTGGTCGAGGCGGCGCGCGCGAACGGTGCGCGGCTGTCGTTCGTCGGCGGCGCCGGTTCGCTGCGGGTCAGCGAGGACGGCCCGCGTTTGATCGACACCCCGGAGTTCCCGGAGGAGTACAAGCCGGAGGCGGGCAGCCACGTGCTCGTCTTGGAGGCGCTGCGCGAGCTTCCGGACGACGTCGACTGGTTCTACGTCAGCCCGGCGGCCGAGTTCGGTGCGTGGATCCCCGGCGAGCGCACCGGCAAGTTCCGCCTTGGCGGCGACGTGTTGGTCAGCGACGCCGACGGCCGCTCGCACATCAGCGGCGCGGACCTGGCGATCGCGTTCCTGGACGAGATCGAAGAGCCGAAGCACTCGCGCGCCCGGTTCACGCTGGCGTACTGAGCGCCGAACCCGGTGGTGCCTGGTGGCGGCACCACCGGGTCGCATGGGGTCAGCCGGGAGACCCGGCGGTGCAGAGGAATTTCGTGGCGTGGGCCGGGTCGAGTGCGTTGGTGACCAGGTTCCAGACGTTGAGGTCGTAGGCCTCGCCGATGTGCCCGACGGGATCGAACGGGCAGGTGTCCTGGACGTATTCGTTCGTGACGCCCGGCTCGCGCACGAAAGACGTTTCGGTGGGCGTGACGAGTTCGTCGGACCGCGACGTGAGCACCGTGTAGCGCACGCCGTGCTGTGCGATGGGACCGTTCGTGAGCGTCTGGACCGCGCTGCCGCCGGTGATCAGGTTGTCGCAAGCCGGGCAGCCGAACGCGGTGAGGGCCGCGCCGACCTCATCGCGCGCTCCCAGCAGATACGCCAGTTTCGTCAACCCGGCGAAGGTGGTGCCGTGCGTGGGCGGCGCGATGGCCACGACGGACCCGATCCGGTCGGCGATGCCCTGCGTCTTGGTGACGTACAGGGTCTGGAAGCCGCCCTCGGAGTGGCCGACCAGATCCACTTGCGCCGCACCGGTTTCCGTCAGCACCTCGCCGACGAACTGCTTGATTTCCGTTGCGGAGTCGGCGATCGGGCGCAATCCGCCCACGAGCGGGAATTGCGGATAAGCGCCATAGGTGCGGCTGAAGGTGCAGTATCCCTGGGCGGCCACGTGCTCCTGCAGGTAGTTCAAGTCCTCATAGGACGTCGCGCCGAGGCCGTGCAGGAACACCACCGGACGCGGATGCGCGCTGCTCGGCCGGCACGCCGGATCGTTGACGCCGCCGGACGGGGCGGCGGTGGCTGGGGCGGCGAACGCGGCGGTCAGCAATGCCGCGGCGGCCAGGACGATGCGCAACCTCATCGGAGCGGTCCTTCCCTGTCGTCCTTGACAGTGGATACCCGTGGGTATTGGATACCTGAAGGTATTGAGCGGGCTGAGCCAGTGTCAACCCCCGGATGAGGGAGAAGCCGATGACCGGCCGGACGCGGCCGACGCGGGCGGAGACCCGGCGGCGCATCCTCGACGCGGCGTTCGCCGTGTTCGGGGAACAGGGCATCGCCGCGACGAAACTGACCGAGGTGGCCGCCGCGGCTGGACTGACGAAAGGCGCGGTCTACTCGAGTTTTGCGTCGAAAGACGAACTGGTGCTGGCGTTGATGGAAGAACACGCCGCGCACCGGCTCGAGGCGAGCCTGGCGAGTTTCGCCGAGGCGGACGACGGCGGCGCCGGGCTGGCGAACGTCGCCGCGGTGCTGATGTACGAAATGCGCGCCGACGCGGTGTGGCACCGGCTGCTGGCCGAGTTCTTCGCGATGGCGCACCACGACGACCGGCGGCGCGACGCATTGCGCCGACGCCGCCGGGAGGTCCGCGACACGATCGCGCGTGCCTTGAACCGGCTCGCCGAGGGACTGGACCTCGAACTTCCTTTGCCCGCCGAGGAATTCGCCGTCGTGCTGCTCGCCTTGAGCAATGGTTTGGCCGTGGAGGCCGACATCGACGACGAAGCGGTGCCGGACGGCCTCCTCGGCCGAGTGCTCACGCTCATCGCCGGTGACGCCGTCGCGAAGGTGCAGGCGGCGGCTAGCGACCCCGCAGTTCAGCCACCACCGGAGCGAAAGTCTCCATCATTCCCTCGAACACCGTGAAGTAAGAGAAGCTGTACCGTTCGCGGTGCGCGATCAGCTGCTGCACCATTTCGTCCACCGTGCCGAAGAGAAGCTGCGGTGCGCGCAGCAGTTCGTCGACGTCCGCCGCACTGCGTTCCTCGGTCTCGGCGTGCCATTCCGCCGCGGCCTCGCGACGGTCGTCGGTGACCACGACGCGCTGGATCAGCACGTTGTAGTCGATCTCGCGATTCCCCGCCAGGGAGCGGAAATACGCGACGCGCTGGTCCATCGCCACGTCGTTGTCGAGCACGAACGTGCCCGGCGGACGCCCGCGGTCCTGGCGAAGACCTGAGAACCCGACGATGTCCGCCTGTTCCGCCGCCAGCTTGAGCACGCCGTCGCTGTTGCCCGCGATCAAGAGCTTCGGCATGCCGCCCTCGTCCTCGAGGCGCGTGCGCAACTCGTCGAGACCTTCGGCCAGGTACGCGATCCGGTCGGCGGCCTTGCGCCACGGCAGCCCGGCGTCGTCGAACTCGTGCTTCATGTGGCCCGAGCCGAGACCGAGTTCGAAGCGGCCTTCGGTGAGCTTGTTGGTAGTGGCGACGTCGCGGGCGAAAAGCGCGATGTTGTAGAAGGGCACGTTGGACACCAGGGTGCCGACCCGCACCCGCTCGGTCACCGCGGCGGCGGCCGTGAGCGCGGGGAACGGCGACAGCCGCCCCGGCCCGAGATGGTCGGGCACAGTCAGGTGGTCGTAGCCGAGTTCCTCGGCCCGCCGGCTTTTCTCGGTCCATTCGGTGCCGTTGGCGGTGAGCCGGAGGCTGACGCCGAATTCGAATTTCCCCATGGCATGGACGCTATCCAGTCCCGGACGGGTGACGCACCAGTTTTCGCCGCCGGCAGAACCGGTTTTTGTCGTACCCCGTCGCTAGCTTCGGGGGCATGGTGTTGTCGAGTGAAGAACGGGAACAGTTTCTGGCCGAACCACACATCGGGGCGCTCTCGGTGGTCGAGCGCCCGGATCGGGCACCGCTCACGGTGCCGATCTGGTACCAGTACACGCCCGGCGGCGAGCTGTGGGTGAGCACGCCACCGGAATCGCGCAAGGCGAAGGCAATCGAGGCGGCCGGCCGGTTCAGCCTGATGGTGCAACGGGTCGAGCCGACTGTGCGGTACGTGTCGGTCGAGGGGCCGGTGGTGCGCACTCGGCCGGGGAGCTATGAGCTGACGTGGGAGATGGCTTCGCGGTACCTGCCCGCCGACAAGGTGGCCGGGTATGTGGAATTCGAGCGGACGCAGTTGGGGGAGCACATCGCGATCCACATGCGGCCGGAGAGGTGGTTGTCCGCGGACATGGGGAGTGTGTGAGAGCACTCGAGGCGAGGGGTTCGCGGTGAGGAGCAAAGGAGGGTGCGATTGATCAGTAGCGGAGGCGCGGATCTCGTGCGGTGATGAACGCGGCGGGGCCTAGTGGCTCCAGCGGCGCGGAGCGAGTGTGTCTTGGCTGGCCGGTGGCTGTGCGCTGGCTCGTGGCGGGTGGAGCCGCTCAGCTGGCGAGCGCGGCGGTGCGGGTCTAGGCGGGCGCTGAACGCGGCTGGTCTGGCAGCGGCTGTGCGTTGCCTGGTGGCGGGTGGAGCCGCTCGGCTGGCGAGCGCGGCGCTGCGGGTCTAGGCGGGCGCTGAATGCGGCTGGTCTGGCGGCGGAGCGAGCATGGCTGGTTGAGCGGGCTGCCACCGCCCGGCAAGGCGTGGAGGCAAGGTGAGCGTCGTCGGCGAAAGGGCGTGGTCGCCAAACGACGCGACCCGGAGCAGCCAATGCGACCTCAGGCCGCACCCGCCCGCTCCGGGCCGCGTCGATCAGAACCGTTCAGCGCCGTTCCCGCGCCGCAGGGCTCAGGCGTTGCCGTCGAACAGCGAGGTGACCGAGCCGTCCTCGAAGACTTGCTGAATGGCCTCCGCCAGCATCGGGGCGATCGACAGCACCGTCAGGCCGGGGAAGCGCTTCTCGTCCGGGATCGGCAGCGAGTTCGTCACGATGACCTCGCGGGCCTTGCACTGCGAGAGCCGCTCGGTGGCCGGGTCGGAGAGGATGCCGTGCGTGGTCGCGATGACCACGTCCGCCGCGCCCTCTTCCAGCAGGGCCTCGGTGGCCTTCACGATCGTGCCGCCGGTGTCGATCATGTCGTCGATCAGCACGCAGAGCTTGCCCTGGACCTTGCCGACGACGCGGTTGGCCACGGCCTGGTTCGGCTTGTCCGGGTCGCGGGTCTTGTGGATGAACGCGATCGGCCGGTCGCCGAGCTGCTGCGCCCACTTCTCGGCCAGCCGCACGCGGCCCGAGTCCGGCGAGACGACGGTGATGTCGGCGTTGCCGTAGGTCTCCTTGATGTGGTCGGCGAGCACCGTCTGCGCCATCAGGTGGTCGACCGGGCCGTCGAAGAAGCCCTGGATCTGCGCGGTGTGCAGGTCGACCGTCATGATCCGGTCCGCGCCCGCGGTCTTGAACAGGTCCGCGATGAGCCGCGCCGAGATCGGCTCGCGGCCCTTGTGCTTCTTGTCCTGCCGTGCGTACGGATAGAACGGCATGACCACGGTGATCCGCTTGGCGCTCGCGCGCTTGAGCGCGTCCACCATGATCAGCTGCTCCATCACGTACTCGTTGATGGGCGTGGTGTGCGCCTGGATCACAAACGCGTCGGTACCGCGCACCGACTCCTCGAAGCGCACGAACAACTCGCCGTTGGCGAACGTGTGCGCCGTCTGCGGGGTGATCGTCACGTTGAGGTGCTTGGCGACCTCTTCCGCGAGCTCGTGGTGCGCACGCCCGGAGAAGAGCATCAGATTCTTCTTCGGCGTACCTGACTTCGGACTCATGCTGGCGACTCCCCGTCGGTTCCTGCTGCTGACTCGGACACAACGGTGTCCTGCTGCTGGGCGGCGAGAGCAGCTTCCGCTGCCTCCGCCGCGGGCGTCCCCGGCCTGCGCCGGACCGCCCAGCCTTCGATGGTGCGCTGCGGGCCGGCCGACAGCGCCAAGGAGCCAGGCGGAACGTCGTCGCGGATCACCGCACCGGCTCCACTGTAAGCGCCGTCCCCGATCCGCACCGGCGCGACCAGCGTGTTGTCCGCCCCAAGCCGGACATGCGAACCGACGACGGTCTGGTGCTTGCTCACCCCGTCGTAGTTCACGAACACGCTGGAACAGCCGATGTTGCTGTGCTCGCCGACGATCGCGTCGCCCACATACGTGAGATGCGGCACCTTCGTCCCGGTGCCGATTTGCGCGTTTTTCGTCTCGACGAACGCGCCCAGCTTGCCCTTCGCACCGAGCTTCGTGCCCGGCCGCAGGTAGGTGTAGGGACCGACATTGACGCCGTCGCCCAGCTCAGAGCCCGAACCGTGCACACGGACGACCGAGGCGCCCGCGCCGATCCGCACGTCGGTCAGCGTCGTGTCCGGGCCCACCACCGAGCCCTCGCCGACCGAGCAACGGCCCTTGAGCTGGGTGTTCGGCTCGATCAGCACGTCACGGGAGAGCGTGACGTCCGCCTCGATCCAGGTCGTGTTCGGGTCGGTGACCGTGACGCCTTCGCGCTGCCAGCGGCGCACGATGCGGCGGTTGTACTCGGCGCCGAGCACCGAAAGCTGCACGCGGTCGTTCACGCCCTCGGTGACCCACGGGTCGTCGACCACCAGCGCGCCGACGCCCTTGCCGTCCTCGCGCGCGATGCCGAGGACGTCGGTGAGGTAAAGCTCACCCTGCGCGTTGTCGGTGGACAGCCGCGACAGGCCGTCGATCAGCACGGACGCGTCGAAGGCGTAGACGCCGGAGTTGATTTCGGTGATCGCCCGCTGCTCGGGCGTCGCGTCCTTGTGCTCGACGATCGCGCTGACCGAACCGTCGGCGCCGCGGACGATGCGGCCGTAGCCGGTCGGGTCGGCGACCTCGGCGGTGAGCACGGTGACCGCGTTGCCCGTCTTGGCGTGCTCGGCCCGCAGCGATTCCAGGGTTTCGGTGTCCAGCAGCGGAACGTCGCCGTAGCTGACGACCACGGTGCCGGTGAGTCCTTCCGGCAGCTGCGCCAGCGCGCACGAAACGGCGTGCCCGGTGCCCTTCTGCTCTTCCTGCACGGCGGTGGCGACCTCGCGGCCGAGCGCCTCTCCGACCCGGTCGAGCTCGGCGCGCACGGCGTCGCGGCCGTGTCCGATCACGACCACCAGATGCTGCGGCGCGAGGCCGGCGGCGGCGCGCACAGCGTGTTCCACCAGCGGCCTTCCGGCGATGGGGTGCAACACCTTAGGAGTGGAGGAACGCATGCGGGTGCCCTCACCCGCAGCGAGGATCAGCGTGCTCAGCGGGCCGCTCACGAGTCTCCCAACGAATTCACCGGTGCGTTGACGAGCACCAACGATCCTACGTGGGGTCCTCCGCGCTCCACGCGGGGTCGGTCGGAGCGGTTTCCGCAGGCCAGCCGCCCGCGCCGTCGCCTGCCATCGAGTTGGCCGACGCGACCTGGTTGCCCCCGCCGCGTTTCGCTTCGTACATCGCCGCATCCGCGCGCGCGAGGACCTGTTCGGCCCGCTCCTGCGGACGCAGCGACACCAGTCCGATGGACAACGTCACCCCGTGCGAAAGGTGGTGCGGCAGCGTCGCGACCGACTTGGCCGCACGGCCAAGCGCCATCTTCGCCGCCGATGCCGGTGCTCCGGGCAGCAGCACGACGAACTCGTCGCCGCCGTAGCGGGCCACTACGTCGTCGCCGCGCAAAGCGTCGCGCAGAGTGCTTGCGACAACACGCAAAACGTTGTCGCCCTCGGCGTGCGACTGCTTGTCGTTGACGCCCTTGAACCCGTCGAGGTCGACGAGCGCGACCGCGAGCGGCTGGGCGTCCGCCGACGACGCCAGCGCGCGCAGCCGTTCGTCGAGCGCGCGACGGTTCGGCAGACCGGTGAGCGGATCCTGCAGTGCCTGCTGGGTGATCGCGCCGTGCTCGGCGGAAAGCCGTTCATGCTCGCGACGCGCGTTCAGCGTGGCGATCTGAGATTCGCGCAGTGCCCACATTTCGGTTTCCAGCGCGGTCGCGTAGTCGATCAGCGACTGGCTCCCGGCTTCCGGGTCGAGGCGGGCGAGTTCGCGGGAGAGGGTGAGCCGCATCGACGGCTGCGAGACGTCCTCGGCCAGCACCTCGCGGGACTCGCGCAGCACGCGCAGCGCGTCGGCGCGGCGGCCGGCCTGGTCGAGGCAGCGGGCCAGTGCGATCGCGACCAGCTCCTGCTCGTGCGGGTAGTGATGGCCGAGATGCATGCTCTGCAGCCGTTCGACGTGCTCGGCGGACGGGTCGTTCAGCGCGAGCGCCGCGGCCAGCACGCCGACCTGGTCGACCGCGGCCACCCCGATCTTGCGCGGGAACAGCGATTCGGCGAACGGGCCCTCCGCGGCCACCGCCATCGACGCGGCGGTACGGAACTTCTCCGCCGATTCGTCGTACTGCTCGATCCGCTCGAGCCGAAGGCCCCAGCCGAGCAGCATCTTGACCCGGTTCATCAGCTGCAGGGTGATCTCGTGCGGGCTCGCGCTTTCCCGGATCGCCTGGTGCGCCCGGCCGATCACCTCTTCGGCGGCCTCGTAGACGCCGAGCTGATTGAGCACTATCCAGCAGTCGATGAGCGCCATCGACTGCATGCGGTTCCAGTTGCGCACGCCGACCTGGCGGTCCGGGATCGTGGAATCGTCGAGGATCGCGAGCGCGCGGGCGATCTCGGTGAGCGCGGCGTCCTCCTGCGCGGCGAGCACGAGCCGGCGCCCGCGCAGCGCGTGCGCGTCCGCGCGCAGCAGCGACAAGCCGTGCCGCCGGGTGTGGGCGAGCATCTCGTCGAGCCGGGGTTCGGCCTCGGCGGCGAGGCCGCGGGTGACGAGCCGGGCGAAAGCGGAGGCGCGCAGCAACTGGGCGACGAGCGTGGGCTCACCCCGGCGGAGGGTTTCCTCGAGCAGCTCGTCCATGATCTTGACGATCTCGAGCTGGCTCTCGTGCTCCTGGCGCTGAACGGCCGCGATGAGTTCCCGCGCGCGCCCCACCAGCCACGCGTCCGACATCTCGACCAGGGTCGGGCGACGGGCGCCCGCGGGGTCGCTCGGTTCCTCGCTCAGCCGCCCCCACTCCCATCGCCCTCGCCGGATGTGCAGCTCCGCCGCCAGGATTCGAACCTGAACTGTCAGAACCAAAATCTGAAGTGCTGCCGATTACACTACGGCGGATCGGTCCTGGTCAGGATAGCGATGATCGAGGACCGGGGCGCCAGGAGGGGGAGGCGTGCGCCACAGCGCCGTCCCGGGCACCGGGCAATCGGACTTTTCGGGCCTCCACAGCGCCGGAAACCTCCTGTACCGTAACTTACGACACCGTAGGTAAGGGCACCCTTCGCAAGGGGTTGCGAGAGGAAAGAAGTGAGCGCATGACGGCGACCCTCGATCGTTCTCAGTCAGCGGGCGACCCGCCCAAGGGGCCCAAGCCGATCATCGAAGGACAGCGGTCGATCGGGGTCCAGCTGTCGGTGTACTTCGGGGTGCTGCTGCCGATCGTGGCGCTGCTGGTCGCGGTTCCGTTCGCCTGGGGCTGGGGACTGACCTGGCTGGACGTCGCGCTGTTCGTCGTGTTCTACGGGATCAGCGGCCTGGGCATCACGGTCGCTTACCACCGCCACTTCACCCACGGCTCGTTCAAGGCGAAGCCGTGGCTGCGGGTCGTGATGGCGATCGCGGGCAGCATCGCGTTGCAGGGACCGGTGATCACCTGGGTGGCCGACCACCGGCGCCATCACGCGTTCTCCGACCGCGACGGCGACCCGCACTCGCCGTGGGCGTACGGCACCTCGCCGCTGGCCATCGCCAAGGGTTTCTGGCACGCGCACATGGGCTGGCTGTTCGAGCGCGACAAGAGCAACCAGGGCCGCTTCGCGCCGGACCTGGTGAAGGACCCGGCGATCCGCAAGGTCGACGACCTGTTCTGGCTGTGGTCGCTGGTGAGCCTGCTCGGCCCGGCGCTGCTGGGCGGCCTGATCTCGTGGTCGCTGTGGGGCGCGGTGACCGCGTTCTTCTGGGCGGGCCTCGTCCGGATCTGCGTGCTGCACCACGTGACCTGGTCGGTCAACTCGATCTGCCACATGATCGGCGAGCGCCCGTTCGCCGCCCGCGACCGTTCGGCGAACTTCTGGCCGCTGGCGATCTTCTCCTTCGGCGAGTCCTGGCACAACCTGCACCACGCCGATCCGACCTCGGCGCGGCACGGCGTGAAGCGCGGCCAGATCGACATGTCGGCACGGCTGATCTGGATGTTCGAGAAGTTCGGCTGGGCGCACGACGTGCGGTGGCCGACCCCGCAGCGGCTGGCCCGGATCGCGGCTCAGGCCAAGTAGCGGTCGTGAGCGGCGATCCCGGTGAGAACCGGGATCGCCGCTCACGACTACCCTGCAGCGAATGGCGGGGAGACGACGGGCGAAACGAGAAGCGGCGGTCACCGGCGCGCGGCCGGCCGCACCGGTCGCCCGGGTGCGCATGACCGGTACCGAGCGCAGGCAGCAACTGCTCAACGTGGCACGCGCGTTGTTCGCCGAAAAGGGTTTCGACGGCACCTCGGTCGAGGAGATCGCCGCGCGGGCGAACGTGTCCAAACCGGTTGTCTACGAGCACTTCGGCGGCAAGGAAGGCATTTACGCCGTCGTCGTCGACCGCGAGACGCAGCTGCTGCTCGACCGGATGGTCTCGACGCTCCACGGCGGGCATCCGCGGGTCATGCTGGAGCAGGCGGCCGTCGCGCTGCTGAGCTACGTCGAGGATTCCCACGACGGTTTCCGGATTCTCGTCCGCGATTCCCCGGTCGCCAGTTCCACCGGGACCTTCTCGACGGTCCTCAACGACATCGCCAGCCAGGTCGAGCACATCCTCGCGCAGCAGTTCGCGGCCCGCGGGTATGAGGAGAAGCTGTCCGCGCTCTACGCGCAGGCGCTCGTCGGCATGGTCGCGCTCACCGGGCAGTGGTGGCTGGACGCGCGCAAGCCGAAGCGCGACGAGGTCGCCGCGCACCTGGTGAACCTCGCCTGGAACGGGTTGTCCCACCTGGAAAACAAGCCGCGGCTGCTGGGCTGAAGCCTCAGCTGCCGGACGGCGCGTTGCTCAGATCCACTACGCAGAACAGGTTGTCGTCCGGATCGGCGAGGACCACGAAGTCCGGTTTCGGCGGGTAATGCTCCCAGTCGACGCGGCGGGCACCGAGCCGGACGAGCCGTTCCACCTCGGCGCGCTGCTCGTCCTCGGTGTCGGTGTAGAGGTCCAGGTGCAGCCGCGGCCTCGGTTCGGCGGGCGACTCGCTCCGCAGCAATCCCAGCGCGTGCGCACCGCCAGGGTGGGCCAGCGTCCGCCACGTTTCGCTGGCCCATTCCGGATCCTCGACGAGCCCGAGCGCCTCGGACCAGAACCGCGTCGCGCGTTCGACGTCGGCGACTCCGAGCACCGTGATGCCGAGTCGCAGCATCAGACCAGCTTTCCTTGGGCGTGCAGGTCGTCGAGGATCAGCTGGACCGTCGCCGACACCCGGTCGCGGTCGGCGTGGGCGAGCCAGCCGAACGACTCGATCTCGCTGCTCGGCTTCAGTTCGCCGGCGTAATCCGCGGTGTAGCAGGTCATCCGCACCACGACACCGTCTGCTTTGCCGTGCGCCTGCGCTTCCCAGGTACCGGCCAGCCGCGCGGAAGCCGGGTCCAGCGTCACGCTCAGTTCCTCGGCGATTTCCCGGACCAGCGTCTCGACGTCCGACTCGCCCTCCTCGCGTTTCCCGCCGGGCAGGTACCAGGTGTCCTTGCCCGCCGAACGCGCGGCGAGCAGCTTGCCGTCGACCACGTGCAGCCAGGCGACTTTGTCGATGGTGGACATGTCAGCCACCCTACCTCCGCGCCCGCCGGTCCAGGTCCGCGAGCAGGATGCGCAGGAGATCGGCGAGCTGCTCGCGTTGGGCCGGGGACAGTGCGGACACCAGGGTTTCCTCGTGCTCCAGCAGATCGCCGACGGTTCGCTCGATCAGTTCGTGCCCGGCCTCGGTCAGCTCGACGTACACCGCGCGACGGTCCGAAGTGGACTTGACCCGGCGGACGTGCCCGTCGCGTTCGGCGCGGGCGGTCTGCTGGGAGATCGCGCCGGGGCTGACCCGGCAGCGCTTCGCGAGTTCGCCCGCGCTGAGCCGGTACGGCGGCCCGGCCCGGCGCAGCGTGCTGAGCAGGGTGCGGGTCGAGGCGTCCATCCCGAGTTCGAGCATGGTCGCGCGCCGGTCGTCCTCCAGGAGTTTCGCGATGTGCCAGATCCGCGTGATCACGCCGATGGACGACACCGGCGTGCCCGGCCGCTCGCGCAGCCACGCCCGCTGAATCTCGTCCACCTCGTCGCTTGACGGGTTTTCGCCGCCGCCGGTACCGTCGTCCACGAGAGGTACTTTAGCAATAAAGGATGTGCGTGATGAATCGGGAAGCAGTGGTGACCGGGGGCGGTACCGGAATCGGGTACGCGATCGCCGCGGCGTTTGCCCGGGCCGGCGATCGGGTCACGATCACGGGGCGGCGCGAGGACGTGCTGACCGAGGCGGCGACGCTGCTCGGCGCGTGTGCGGTGAGCTTCGACGCGAGCGATCCCGAGGCGGTCGAGGCGGCGCTCGACCAGTTGCCCGAACGGGTCGACGTGCTGGTGAACAACGCTGGTGGCAACACGGATTTCCAGCACGAGCGCGGTAGGGACCTGAAGGCGCTCGACGCTGCCTGGACGGCCAACATCCGGGCGAACCTGTTCAGCGCCGCGTTCGTGACCACGGCACTGAAGGAGCGGCTGGCCGATCACGGCCGCGTCGTCACCATCGGTTCGATCGCCGGGCACACCGGAGCCGAATCGTACGGCTGGGCGAAAGCCGCGGTGGAAGTGTGGAATACCGAAATCGCCCGTCAATTGGGGCCGCGCGGGATCACCGCGAACGTCGTCGCGCCGGGACTGATCGTGGACACCGAGTTCTTCCGCGGAAAGCTTTCCGCCGAACGCGAGGAACGGCTGGTCGAGAACACGATGACGAAACGCGCGGGCAAACCGGACGACGTCGCCGAGGTGGTGCGGTTCCTGGCGTCCCCGGAGGCCGGACACGTCACCGGACAGGTCGTGCACGTGAATGGCGGCGCGTACGGCGGCTAACCCTTACTTGGGGTCACGCGCAGCACTTTGTCGTTGGTGCCGTTGGAAGTCGTCACGTACAGCGAGCCGTCCGGTGCGCTCCGGGCGGCTCGCAACCGGCCGAATTTGTCGTTGAACTCCGCGGGCAGCGTGACTCCGGTGACCTTCGCGGCCGCGTCCAGGTGCAGCAGCAGGAGCTTCTGTCCCTTCAACGCGACCACGACCAGCGCGCCTTCGTTCGCGCCCCATTGCTTGCCGGTGAGGAACGCGTCGCCGCTGATCGCCTCGGTGATCCGCCCGCTGGTCCACAGTGGACGGACCGCGTCCGGGAACCGGGTGGTGTCGGTCATCGGCACGCTCTCGTCGTAGCTGGGATCGGTGCCGCCCTTCGACGGATCCCAGCCGTAATTTCCGCCTGGCCGCAGGAGGTTCACCTCGTCGTCGAACGCCGGGCCGTGTTCGGAGGTGATCACCTGGCCGGTGCCCGGCCGGATCGCGACGCCCTGCACGTTGCGGTGGCCGTAGGTGTAGATCCGGCGTTCGTTCGGGTCGGTGGACGACAGGAAGGGGTTGCCCGGCAACGGTTCCCCGGTCTTCGCGTCGATCCGCAGCACCTTGCCGCCGAGGCTGTGCCGGTCTTGGGCCACCGTGGACCGAGCGGTGTCGCCGGTGCCGACGAGCAGCGCGCCGTCGGGAGCTAGCGTCGGGCGGCAGCCGGAATGCCGTCCGCTCGGATTGACCGGCAGACCGGTCAGCAGGTTGCGCACCTTGGCGGCGCTCGCGTCGTCGTCGGCGAGCCGCCAGGTGACGAGCCGGACGTCCACCGCGCGGCCGTTTTCCTGGTGGGTCTGGCAGGTGGTGAACTCGCGCGAGGTCGCGAAGTCCGCCGCGAGGACCAGTCCCATCAGGCCGCCTTCCCCCTGCACGAGAACGTCGGAGAAATCGGCGCGCACGTCGGTCGTCCGGCCGTCGCGGACCAGCGCGAGCTTGCCGGGCCGCTGTGGCACGAGCAGTGAACCGTCGGGCAGGAAGGCGACGTCCCATGCGTGTTCGAGGCCGTTCGCGACCTCCTGCACGGCGAATCCGCCTGGCTCCGATTTTCCCGGAGCACTCGCTGGCGCGGCCGAGCAGGCGGCGAGCACCAGGACGGAGGCGAGCAACGCGACGAGACGCATGGGTCCAGCATGCCCCGATTCAGCCGCCCGGACGTACCAATCCGGATTCATAAGCGAACACGACCGCGTGCACCCGGTCCCGCAGTCCGAGCTTGCTCAGCAACCGTCCGACGTGCGTCTTCACCGTCGTTTCGCCGATGAACAGCGTCGCGGCGATCTCGGTGTTCGACAATCCGCGCGCGATCAGGCCGAGCACGTCCTTCTCTCGTTCGGTCAGCGTCTCCAGCTTCTGCTCGTCCAGCGGCGTCCGATGGGCGCTGAGATAACGGTCGAGCAGGCGTTTCGTGACCGACGGCGACACCATCGCGTCACCGCGCAGCACGCCGCGGATCGCCACCAGCATCTCGTCCGACGGCGCGTCCTTGACCAGGAATCCGCTGGCCCCGGCGCGAAGTGCGGAGTAGGCGTACTCGTCGAGGTCGAATGTCGTGATCACCAGCACTGACGTGTCCGGCAGTTCGGCGCAGATCTGCGCCGTGGCCGCGACGCCGTCGAGCACCGGCATCCGGACGTCCATCAGCACGAGGTCCGGCCGTTGTGCGCGGGCGAGTTCGACGGCTTCCGCGCCGTCGCCCGCTTCGGCGACGACCTCGAGATCAGGCTGGCTGTCCACGATCATCCGCAGCCCGACGCGCACCAGTTCCTGGTCGTCGCAGATCAGCACGGACGTCATGCGGCGTCCGTCCGCAGCGTGGCCGACACGCGGTAGCCGCCGTCGGGCAGCGTGCCGGTTTCGAGCTTGCCGTGGTACATCGCGACGCGCTGGGCCATGCCGGTGAGCCCGCGCCCGGACCCGGGCAGGCCCGCCGCGACCGGTTGCCGTCCGCCGGAGTTGGTGACTTCGACGTGGATTTCCGGTCCGGCGAAGGTGACCCGGACCCGGCCGGTCGCGTCGGGCGGCGCGTGTTTGAGCATGTTGGTCAAGGCCTCCTGGACGATGCGGTACGCCTGAAGCGCCACGCCGGCGGGCAGGTCGGCGATGTCGCCGTTGACTTCGAGCGTGATGTCGCGGCCGGACTGCGCGACGAGCGTGCGCAACTGGTCGAGTGTCGGCTGCGGAGCACGCGCGGGTTCGCCAGCATGCATCACTTCTAACAGCCGCCGCAGTTCGGCGAGCGCGGAACGGCCGGTTTTGCTGATGGTGTCGAGTGTACGGTCGACAGCGTCGGGGTCGTGATGGCGTGCGAGCTTCGCTCCTTCGGCGTTCAGGACGATCACGCTCATGCTGTGTGCGAGTACGTCGTGAAGCTCGCGCGCGATTCTCGTGCGCTCTTCGGCAACTGAAGCGCGACTGCGGGCTTGTTCCTCGGACGCCGCTAGCTCAGCTCTCAGCCGTTCTTCTTCAGTGAGTTGTTCCTTCGTGCGGAAGAACGCGCCGAGCGCCCAGGCCGCTAGGTACAGCGGTACTACGCCGAAGATGGTGAGCGTCGGGTTCAGGGTGTTGACGCCCCAGGTGAATCCCCAGTAGGCGTCCAGCCCGGCGATAGCGACCGCGAAGCCGATGAACCATCTGTCGCCGGCTTTCACGAGCGTGTACAGAACCACTGCCATCGCGAGGTCGCTACGGCCACGGTCATACGCCCATATCTCGTTCGTATAGACGACAGCTACTCCGATGAGGATCAGGAGCGCGACTGTGCGCGGGTAGCGGCGGCGAAACAACAGCGGCAGCAGGAACAGCATCGAAATCATGCGCACCGGCCACGTCTGCTGATCCGCGATGTTGGGTCCGAAGGCGACGAAGACGGCGTACAGCGGCAAGTCGAGCAACCAACGCTGCTTGCGTACCCAAGTGACCAGTCCACGCACGAAACGAACGTAACGCGTGGTCGTCGTCGGGCGCGTCGTTCCGGAGGATGGCTGTGGTCCTCCGTGCGGACGACTTTTCGCGCCGACCGAGCCGATCCGCGACGACCGGGACGCTTCCTACCGTCGGAAACATGTCGATTACCAGGGAGTTCTTCCGGCACCCGATGCGTACCGGCGCGATCGCGGCCAGTTCGGCACGGCTGGCCGGAGTGATGACTGCCGGGCTGGGCGTCGAGAGCGCGCACAGCGTCGTGGAACTGGGGCCGGGAACGGGCGTATTCACGGAAGTGCTGCTTCGCATGCTTCAGCGCGACGCGCACTTCACGGCAGTGGAAATCAACCCGCACCTTGTACAGGAGTTACGCGAACGCTTCCCGTCGCTGCACGTTGCGGAAGGCTCCGCAGAGCACGTTGCTGCGTACGTGACCATGCCGGTCGATGTCGTCGTCTCCGGTCTGCCGTGGACAGCTATGCATTCTGCGCCACAGGCTGCGGTACTGAACTCTGTCTGCGAGGTGCTTTCCCCGCAGGGCCGCTTCACCACCTTCGCGTACGCGCACACGGCATGGACACCGCCAGCGCGTCGGTTCGCACGGTTGCTGCGAAGCCGCTTCGCGGTTGTCGAACGCACCAGTGTGGTTTGGCGGAATCTGCCGCCGGCGTACGTGTACCGCGCGGCCTTGCCGGTGCGGTCTGGACTGGACCGCTATGGGCAGCCTGCTTCAGCCGCTTCTTGACGCACCCGCGCCGCTCGTCTATTTGATCTGCGCGCTGGTGATCATGGCCGAGACAGCGTTGTTGCCCGGCATTGTGCTGCCGACGCTGTCCACCTTGCTGCTCATGGGTTTCCTGGTGCAGCGCGGGACTTTACAGCTGTGGCCTGCGCTCACAGTCTGCGTCGCGGCAGCGCTCGCCGGGGACCTGCTCGCGTACTGGGAGGGACGACTGTGGGGCCCGAAACTGCGTCGCTCACGCGTAGGCCAGCGGATCGGCGAAGCGAAGTGGGACAAGGCTGAAGCGACCGTTGCACGTTATGGCGTGCCAGCAGTCGTCCTAGGGCGGTGCCTGGCGGGCGTACGCACTCTCGTGCCGCGCGTCGCCGGTTCTGCCGGACTGTCGTACCGACGCTTCTTCCTCGGAAGCCTGTGCGCGGCAATGCTGTGGGCGGGTGTGGAGTTGACGATGGGTCAGCTCACTGGGTGGGTCGCGCCTTGAGCAGCTCCGCGGTTGGGGCGTCGGCGGGCAGGAAGGTTTCGAGGCTCAACTCAGCGACCGTCACGTCGACCGCGGTGGCGAACTGCGTGATCGCGGTGAGCAGCCGCAGTTCGCCCGCTGAAGTGGACAGCTGCAGCGGCACGGCGAACCCGAGGTGGTCGCCGGACGGTTCGCCGGGCGACGGCAGGTAGCCGGTGAGTTCGTCCAGCAACGCCTGGTGCCGCGGATCAGGTCCGTGCGCCAGACCGCGGCGAGGACGTTCGAGCACGTGCTGCGCCCAATCGGCGAAGTTCTGGATCCGCGGAGCCATCCCGCGCGGATGCAACGCCAGCCGCAGCACGTTGACCGGCGGTTCGAGCAGCTCCGCCGCGACGCCCTCGGTGAGCAGGCTGAAGCCGTCGTTCGCCGCGACGAGATCCCCGTAGCGGTTCACGACCAGCGCCGGGTACGGCTCGTGCCCGGCGAGCAGCGCGCGCAGCGACTCCAGTACCGGCGTCAGCGCGGGGTCGTCCAGCCGGGTTTCGGGGTAGACCGGCGCGTATCCGGCGGTCAGCAGCAAGGCGTTGCGCTCGCGCAGCGGCAGGCCGAGCGCCTCGGCGACGCGCACCACCATGCCCCGGCCAGGCAGCGAACGGCCGCGTTCCATGAAACTGACGTGGCGCTGTGTCGTCCCGGCTTTCAGCGCGAGGTCGAGCTGGCTGAGCCGATGGCGGGAACGGGCGTCGCGCAAGGCGTCGGCGAACGTGGTGGGCACCTGCGCGATTCTGGCCGAGTCCGAGGTCGGCCGGCGATTCCCCGCAGGGAATTGCCGGGACGCCGCGCCGCGCTGGATCGTCGACACCGTGGAATTCGGACTTCTTCTTCCTGCCGGACAGGCACAGCTCGAAGCTGGCGGCACCCCGCGTGCCCTCGTCGCATTGGCCCGCGAAGCCGAACGGCTCGGATTCGCGTCGATCTGGGCCGGTGACTCGCTTTCCCGTCCCCGGATCGAACCGCTCACCCTGCTCACCGCGGTCGCGCAGGCGACCGAACGCGTCACCGTCGGGACCGCCGTGCTGTTGCCCGCGCACCGCAATCCGGTGCAGACCGCGATGACGCTCGCGTCGGTCGACCTGATCTCGGAAGGACGGCTGGTGGTCGGTGTCGGCGCGGGCTTCCCCGGTTTCAGCGAGCGGGAGTTCGAGCTCGCCGGGGTCGATTTCCGGACGCGGTTCTCGCACCTGGACGACGTCGTCGCGCTCTGGCGCGAGCTGTGGACCGGGCAGCCGCGCTCGTTCCACGGCAAGGTGCTGCACTACGACTGGCTGCCGTCGGCGCTCCGGCCCGCGAGCCCCGGCGGTCCGCCGATCTGGCTGGGCGGCGCGACGCCCGCCGCGCTTCGCCGCACCGCTCTGCACTACGACGGCTGGCTTCCATATCCGCCGGACCCCGCGGATTACGCGTCCGGCCTTCAGACGGTCCGCGCCGCCACTGACCGCCCGGTCACCCCGTCGCTGTTCCTGACCGTCTACGTCGATCCCGATCCGCGCCGCGGCCTCCGCGTCCTGGAGGACTACGCACAGGGAAACTACGGGCGGCCGCTGGCGCAGATCAGGACCATCCAGGCGACTGTGACCGGTCCGGTCTCGGAGGTCGCGGAGACCGTGCGCAGGTACGCCGCGGCCGGGGCGGAGCACGTGCTGCTGCGCGTCGGCTCCCTGGAACCCGGTGCGGTCGAGCGGCAGCTGCCCCTGTTGGCGGAGGTGATCGCCGGGGAGCGGAAACCTGTCGGTGCCGCGACGTAGTCTGGGACGGTGACCGACGCTGTACTGTCCGGACTCCTCCAAGCCATCCTTCCCGACCCGGCGTTGCGCGGCGTTGTCGAGCGCGCCGGGGCTCCGCTGCTCGAACTGCAAGGCGCTGTCGCCGTGCGACAGCTCGTGGCCGCCGCGCTGGCCGAAGACCCCGAGCGCGGCGGCGCGGGCCGCCCGGTGCTGGCCGTCACCGCCACCGGGCGCGAAGCCGACGAGCTGACCGCCTCGCTCAGCGCGCTGCTGGGCCCCGGCCGCGTGGCCGACTTCCCGTCCTGGGAGACGCTGCCGCACGAGCGCCTTTCGCCGCGCGCGGACACCGTCGGGCGGCGGCTCGAAGTGCTGCACCGGCTGCACACCGGCGACGACGAGCTGCGGGTCGTGGTCGCGACCGTGCGCAGCCTCATCCAGCCGATGGCTCCCGGCCTCGGCTCGCTCGCGCCGATCGACCTGGTCGTCGGCGAGGAGCAGAGCTTCGAGGGCCTGCTCGAACGGCTTGTCGAGCTGGCTTACACGCGCGTGGACATGGTCGAGAAGCGCGGCGAGTTCGCGGTCCGCGGCGGCATCCTCGACCTGTTCGGACCCACCGCGCAGCATCCGGTCCGCGTCGAGTTCTGGGGCGACGAGGTCAGCGAGATCCGCGCGTTCGCGGTGTCCGACCAGCGGTCGCTGCCCGGCGAGATCCAGCGGGTCACCGCGCCGCCGTGCCGCGAGCTGCTGCTCACGCCGGACGTCAAGGCGCGCGCGGCCGAGCTGGCCACCACGTACGAGGCCGACGCGCACCTGGCCGAAATGCTCACCAAGCTGTCCGGCGGCGTCCCGGTCGAGGGCATGGAGGCGCTCATCCCGGTGCTCTGCGAGGGCGAGCTGGCCCTGCTCACCGACGCGATGCCGGCGGGCAGCCACGTGCTGCTGGCCGACCCGGAGAAGATCCGCGCCCGCGCTGCGGACCTCGTCCGCACCGGGCAGGAGTTCCTCGAAGCCTCCTGGACCACCGCCGCGGCGGGCGGGCAGGCCCCGATCGACCTCGGCGCGTCGGCGTACCGCGATCTGTCCGAGATCGCGTCGCACGCGCAGGAGACGAAGCGTCCGTGGTGGACGCTCACGCAGCTGACCAGCGAAGACCCGGACGTCTACCGCGTCGGCATCGAGCCCGCGCCCGCCTACCGGGGCGAGCTGGAACGCGCGATGACCGACCTGCGCGCGCACCTCGCGTCCGGCGGCACCGGCGTGCTCGTCGTCGCCGGACAGGGCACCGCCAGCCGCGCGGTGGAGCAGCTGATGGCGGCCGAGGTCCCGGCGAAGCACGTCGAGGTGCTCGGCGACGTGCCGCCGGCCGGGGTCGTCACGGTCACCTGCGGCGGGCTCGCGGAGGGCTTCGTCTCGCCGGAGCGCGCGCTCGTGGTGCTGTCCGAGGCAGACCTGACCGGCCGCGGCGCCGCCGCCGGAACGTCCACAAAGGACTTGAACACGAAGATGCCGTCGCGCCGCCGCGGCGCGGTCGACCCGCTGGCGCTCAAGGCGGGCGACTACGTGGTGCACGACCAGCACGGCATCGGCCGGTTCGTGGAAATGGTGCAGCGCACGGTCGCCGGCGCGACCCGCGAGTACCTGCTGCTGGAGTACGCGTCGTCCAAACGCGGCCAGCCCGGCGACCGGCTGTTCGTGCCCACCGACCAGCTCGACGAGGTGTCCCGCTACGTCGGCGGCGAGCTGCCCACGCTCAACCGGCTCGGCGGCTCGGACTGGAAGAACACCAAGGCACGCGCCAAAAAGGCGGTCAAGGAGATCGCGGCCGAGCTGGTGCAGCTCTACGCCGCCCGGCAAGCCGCGCCCGGCCACGCGTTCGGTCCGGACACGCCGTGGCAGTCCGAGCTGGAAGACGCCTTCCCGTTCACCGAGACCAACGACCAGCTCGCGGCCATCGACGAGGTCAAGTCGGACATGGAACGCGGCGTCCCGATGGACCGCGTGATCTGCGGCGACGTCGGCTACGGCAAGACCGAGATCGCGGTGCGCGCGGCGTTCAAAGCGGTGCAGGACGGCAAACAGGTGGCCGTGCTCGTGCCGACCACGCTGCTCGCGCAGCAGCACCTGAACACGTTCACCGAGCGCATGCGGTCGTTCCCGGTCACCATCAAGGGCCTTTCCCGGTTCACGCACAAGGCTGAATCGGACCAGATCCTGGAACAGCTCGCCGACGGCGAGGTCGACATCGTCATCGGCACGCACCGGCTGCTGCAGACCGGCATCCGCTACAAGGACCTCGGCCTCGTGATCGTCGACGAGGAACAGCGGTTCGGCGTGGAGCACAAGGAACACATCAAGGCGCTGCGCACGCACGTCGACGTGCTCACCATGTCGGCGACGCCGATCCCGCGCACGCTGGAGATGTCGCTGGCGGGCATCCGCGAGATGTCGACCATCCTCACCCCGCCGGAGGACCGGCACCCGATCCTCACCTACGTCGGCGCGTACGACGACAAGCAGGTCGGCGCCGCGATCCGGCGCGAGCTGCTGCGCGACGGCCAGGTGTTCTACGTGCACAACCGGGTGTCGTCGATCGAGAAGGCGGCGAAACGGATCCGCGAGCTGGTGCCGGAGGCGCGCGTCGTCACCGCGCACGGGCAGATGAACGAGGACAAGCTCGAAAAGATCATCCAGGGCTTCTGGGAGAACGAGTACGACGTCCTCGTCTGCACCACGATCGTCGAGACCGGTCTGGACATCTCCAACGCCAACACGCTGATCGTGGAACGCGGCGACATGCTCGGCCTCGCCCAGCTGCACCAGCTGCGCGGCCGGGTCGGGCGTGGTCGCGAGCGTGGCTACGCGTACTTCCTGTACCCGCCGGAAGCGCCGCTCACCGAGACCGCGCACGACCGGCTCGCCACCATCGCGCAGAACACCGAACTCGGCGCGGGCATGGCGGTCGCGATGAAGGACCTGGAAATCCGCGGCGCGGGCAACATCCTCGGCGCGGAACAGTCCGGGCACATCGCGGGCGTCGGGTTCGACCTGTACGTCCGGCTCGTCGGCGAAGCGGTCGAGGCGTTCCGCCGGCACGCGGGCGCGGAGCCGGCGGAGGACGAGGAACTGGCCGAAGTCCGCGTCGACCTGCCGGTGGACGCGCACATCCCGCATGACTACGTCCCCGGCGAACGGCTCCGGCTGGAGGCGTACCGCAAGATCGCGTCGGCCCCGGACACCGCGGCCCTCGACGCGGTGCGCGAGGAACTGGTCGACCGCTACGGCCAGCCGCCCGCCCCGGTCACCCGGCTGCTCGCGGTCGCCGCGTTCCGGCACGCCTGCCGCGCCGCCGGCGTCACCGAGGTCGCGGTGCAGGGCAACACGATCCGGTTCGCGCCGCTGCCGCTGATGGACTCGCAGCTGGTGCGGCTGAAACGCTTGTACCCCAAGGCGTTGTACAAGGCGGTCACCAACACGGTGTCGGTGCCGAAGCCGACCGAAGGCCCGGCGGGCGGCCGGATGGGCGCGCCGGTGCTGCGGGACCAGGAACTGCTCGACTGGTGCACGAAGCTGTTGGCACAGCTGACAAAAACCCCGGCGGCGGTGTGAGCGGCGTTATTCCGAGAGGTGCTGCACCACTAGGTCGGCGAACGCCTTGGCGGCGGCCCCTGCGGTACGTCCCGCTGGGGTCGCCAGGGAAATCGGCCAGTCGAGGTCGGCGTCGGCAATCGGCAGCACGGCGAGGTCGTCGTCTTGCGGAAGGATCGCCCGGGGCAACAGGGCCACGCCAAGGCGCTGCCGGACGAAATCGGTGCCCGCGGCGAGGTCGGTGATCTCGATGGCGAGCTGCCGCCGTACCCCGGCGGCGGCGAACGCGCGATCGGTCACGGCGCGATTTCCGTAGCCGGGCGGGAAATCGATGAAGGGTTCGTCGGCCAGGTCCGCCAGCGTTAGGTCTTTTCGGCGGGCGAGCGGATGATCGCGGGGAACCACGAGATCCAGGGGAGTGGCCGTCAGCGTCCGCAGGCGCACGGTGGCCGGCGCGTGTCCGGGAAGCGAGACGAAGGCGAGATCGAGCCGTCCGGCAGCTACCTCCGCGACCAGCCCGGGCGATCCGCCTTCGGATGACGCGGTCGCGAGCTGAACCGACACGCGGGGGTGCTCGCGGTGAAAGCCGCCCAGCAGCGCGGGCAAATCGATCAGCCCCAGGCAACTCATGGTCCCGATGCGCAGCGTCCCGCGCAGCCCGCCGCGGACAGCGTGCACGGTGTCGCGGGCATCGCGTGCGGCGTCGAGCGCTGCCCGCGCTTTCGGCAGAAGCGCGAGCCCAGCGTCAGTGAGGCTGACCCGCCTGGTCGTGCGCAGCAACAGCGGCGCGTCCAGTTCCCGTTCCAGGGAAGCGATCGTCGCCGACACCGTGGCCTGTACGAGGTGCAGTCGAGTCGCGGCGCGGGTGAAGCTCGCTTCCTCGGCGACCGCGACGAAGCACTCCAGCTTCCGCAACTCCATGACCGGATTAATAGCACTGATCGATCAATGTGACTAGTAATCTTTGTTGGACTCGATCAGTGGGGTCGCGGAAAGGTGGGGGTCGTAGAGACGAATTCCCCTCCGGAGGCACCCCTTGACGATCTTGATCACCGGCGCTCGTGGCGGCATCGGGGCGAGCCTCCTTCGCCGCTTGCCCGACGTCCGAGCCGCCAGCCGAGCCCCGGACCGGCTCGATTTGCCGGCCGTCCAGCTGGACCTCGCCAATCCGTCGACGTTCGCTCCAGCGCTGGCGGGGGTTACCGGCATGTTCCTCTACGCCGAGCCGACCGGTATCGAGGACCTGCTGGACGCCGCGGTCTCCGCCGGAGTGCGGCGAGTCGTGCTGCTCTCCTCGGACTCGGTGACCCTGCCCGATGCCGAACACAACGCGTTGGCCCAGCACCACTTTCTGGTGGAACGGGCGCTCCTCTCGGCACCATTGACCGCGACCGTGCTGCGCCCTGGCGGCTTCGCCACGATGACCTTGGGCTGGGCCGAATCCGTCCGCACCGGCCAGCCGGTCGAGCAGGCGTACCCGGACGCCCGGCTCGACGTCATCCACCCCGAGGACATCGCCGACGTCGCCGAACTGGCGTTGTCCACCGGCGAACTGGACGGCGAGACGCTCAGCTTGGGCGGGCCGGAGGTACTCAGTTTCCGCGACCAGGCAAGGATCTTGGCGGAAGTGCTCGGCCGGGAAATCGAACTGCGCGAACCGAGCCGGGACCAGGCAGTCCAGCAGTTGCGGGGGCACGTTCCCGCGCCGTTGGCCGAGGCGATCGTGGACTATTGGGCGCACTTGCCCGGCGAACGCGCCCGGAGCGTCGAACGGATCACCGGTCGTCCTGGCCGCACTTTCCGCCAGTGGGCAATGGAGTATGTCGCCGCGTTCCAGTAGTAACGGATCCCGGCGCGGTTACCTCGAAATAAAAGCTGTTCAGCCCGCCGTGCAGACCTCGAAACCCGGCGGTTCCGCGGTGGCCAACCGCAACGCCACGTCCTCCTGCGGCGTCGGCAGGGCCCCGCAACCGGACATCGGCAACGGCCGGGGACGTCGCGGTACCCGGGCTCCCGAACCGCCGCCGCGGCCCGGGTGGACGAGCAAGCCGCGCTCCGGATCCGGGACCGCGTCGAGAGCGGCCGTCACAGCGGGCAGGCTCCGGAAGCGATCTCGTTTCTCCTCCGAGGAAAACTCGATCTCCAGCGTCACGCCCCAGCGGTGCACGTGCCACGTCCACTGCTCGGCGCCGTTGGTCAGCGCGGCCTCGGTCAGACGGTCGCCGTGAGCACGCTGCCACGCGCTCGCCGCGAAGGCCCCGTCGAGGACTTCGATCGACAACCAAGAGTCCATATGTCGACAATAGCCCCCTGGATGCCTCGATGGTGTTGCGTTTCGAGGGCATGTGAGAGGGTAGGGCCTGTGATGCGGATCATGGGGCGCCGCCGTGCGCTGGGCGCCGTTCTCGCCGGAGCTCTCCTCCTTGCCGGATGCGGTACCGGGCCTAGTCAGGTGGGCACCGCCGCGGTCGTCGACGGTCAGGTCACCACCATTGACCAGGTTCAGGCGCTGCTCGACCGCGCCGTGCAGGAGCAGCCGTACGCGCGGCAGCTCGCGTCGCGGCACCAGCTCGACCTCGTCGGGCGCGAGATCGTCCGGCAGACGCTGCTGCACGAGGTCGTCGTGAAGGCCGCGCAGAAGGAAGGCATTTCCGTCGACGAGGCCACCGTCAGCGAGGCCATGCAACAAGATCCGCTCGCGTCGCCGGTGCCCGAGGCCGTCACGCAGGACCAGTCCGCGGCCGTCACCCAGCTTGTCTGGCGGCTCCGCGACCATCGCGAGGCCATCAGCGATCAGTACCTGCAGCAGCGGATCGCGCTGAAGTACCTGCCGACGCTGTCGGTGAACTTCGACTACACCAGCATCGGCGCGCCGACCTCGGAGAGCCAGGCCCCGTCGATCGACCCGAAGGCCGCGCGCAGCCAGGCCATCGCCAAGGCCGAGGAGTACGCGAGCAACCCGGGCAAGATCCAGGCCGACATCCAGAGCGGCGCGCAGGGCAACGTCGGCCAGCAGGCTCCCGCGTTGTCGTCGCCGCAGGACGCCGCGACCGTGCTGTTCGGCGTGCCCGCGAACACCGTCATCGCGTTCCAGCCGAACCCGGCGAGCGCGCCCACCTGGTGGGTCACCGCCGTGGTGCGGAAGCGGACAACCGACGCGAAGGTCGCCACCGACCAGGTCCAGCAGCCGACCGCGGCTCAGCTGGGTGCGATCGGCGTGCGGATGCTCCAGCCGTATGTTGGCGACGTGGACTTCAAAATCAACCCGCGCTACGGCGTGTGGGACCCGGTCGGCATGAACCTCGCTCCCAGCGCGGCCGAGGTCACGGGCGTGGCCGTGCCGCTGCACGGCGGTGCTCCGGCGAAGCAGTGACCGGCACCGTAGTCCTGGTCCGGGGAGGGACTCTGCCCGCGGCCGCCCTGCCTCTGCTTCGCACTAGTGCCGTATACGCCGCGACCGACGTCGACTCCGCGCAGTTCGGTGTGCCGCCGGTAGGCGAGTCCTCCGAGGACATCGTGCTGCTCGCCGCGTCCCGCACCGAGCCGACCGCGGCCGCGATGCTCGCCGCCGGCGCTCAGCTGATCGAGACCCCTGTGCCCCCGCTCGTCGAAGCGGTCGAGGTCATGGACCGCCTGCGCTCGCCAGGCGGCTGTCCGTGGGATGCCCGGCAGACGCACGAATCCCTGCGGCAATACCTGGTCGAGGAAACCTACGAACTGCTGGAAGCCATCGAGGACAACGACCGGGCGGCCCTGCGCGAGGAACTGGGCGACGTCCTCCTGCAGGTCCTGTTCCATGCGCGCGTAGCCGCCGAACACGGCCGGGCCCCCTTCACCATCGACGACGTGGCCCGTGACCTGGTGGGCAAGCAGGTCGGCCGCCACCCCAACGTCTTCGCCGACGCGGCCCGCATCGCCTCGGCCGAGCACCAGGAACTGAAGTGGGAAGAGCTGAAGCAGGCCGAGAAGCAACGCAAGTCCATTGTGGACGGCGTCGCGCTCGGCCAGCCCGCGGTCGCCCTGGCCGGAAAACTGGGCCAGCGCAGCGGCCGGGCCGGGATCCCGCTGGACCTGTTCCCCCAGGACTCCTCGGCCCCCGCCCAGCTCTTCCGAACGGCGGCCATCGCCCGCCGGGGCGGGCTGGACCCGGAGGGCGAACTGCGGGCGGTGGCGAAGCAGTTCGCCCGCGACATCCGCGCGGCGGAGACGGCCGCCCGGAACGCCGGGGTCGAGCCGTCGACGCTGGAGGCTGAGGGCTGGCGGAAGTTCTGGCCTTCGGTTTGAGTCGGGTTTTGGTGCCCTGCTTCGGTTTCCGTGGCGTGCGTGGCTGACGGGTTCTTCACTCTGGCCCGGTGCGCTGCTTGGCTTCTGAGGCGCTCGTTGCCCGTAATGCGCGGGTCTCTTCTTTGCGGCACTCACGAGCCCCGGCCTAGCGCTGCTTGTCGCTCGCGTTTCGCGCGCACCAGGGCTTCGCCTGCGGCCTCGCGCTTCCCGCTCCGGCCGCACATTTGCCGCCCCCGCCGTCGTTCGCTGGCAACCTTCCCGTGCCCAGATGCGGATCGCTGTCGCGTATCTGGGTGCCCTAGCCTCCGCGGGTCGGCCGCCTCACTCGAACGACGGAGACCTGCTCCATCCGCCACCACCCCCGCCAGACCCCGGGCACGATTGCTCCCGGCAGCCGTCCCGCCACGGCTCCCGAATGTGTGATCCAGATCACTCGTTTTAGAGAACCGGAAGCGCGGAGGTGGCGTCTTGCCGGGTGTGAAGCACAAGCCACCCAGGGAGCCGGACGAGGAACGCCTCCTCCGGCGCACCGCCCGCGGTGACCGTGCGGCGTTCGAAGAGCTCTACCGCCGCACGTCGCCGTGGCTCGCGATACGCCTGCGTCGCCGCTGCTCCGATGACCAGATCGTCGCGGAGGTGATGCAGGAGACTTATCTCGCCGTGTGGCGCGCCGCGGGTTCGTTCGCGGGCGTCGTCGCCGGCGGCTCCGCCGTGGGCTGGGTGTGGAGGATCGCGGTGCGGCGGCTCATCGACGCGTATCGGCGGCGTGCGCATCACGCGAATCCGCCGCCCGGAGTGCACGAGTCGCTGTCCGCGCCCGCCGCGGAGGAGGAGGCGCTGGCGGGCACGGTCGGCGATTCGGTGGGCGACGCCTTGCGCAGTCTCGCGCCGGAGCTGCGCGAGGTCCTGCACGCCATGGTGCTCGACGGATTGTCGGTGCGGGAGACAGCGATCCTGCTGGGTCTGCCGGAGGGCACGGTCAAAACCCGGGCCCGTCGCGCCCGGATCGCGATGCGGGAGGCGTTGTCGTGAACGCCGCCGAGAAACCAGGACTGTCTGAAGGAGGTCAAGCCATGAACCACGTATCCGACCGGATGCTCGCCGGCTACGTCGCCGGTCGCGAACTGCCGGGGGACGAGGCATGGGCGATCGAAGGGCACCTGGAGAAGTGCGCGCAATGCCGGGCGCGGCTCGCCGGCGCGTCCACCGCCGAGGTGACCGGTCTGCTCGACACCGTGTGGGCCGGGCTGGAGCCGAACCTCGCCGAAGCACCGCAGCCGAGGCCGCGCCGGGTCGCGGCGTGGCTGCATTGCTGGGCGACCCCGGTGATGGTGCCGTGGCTGCTGATGGTCCTCGTGGTCGGCGCGCTGTCGGTCTACCTCGACCGGTCGCTCCGGGAGGGGTTGTCGCTCGTGCAGCTGCTTTCCCCGGTGCTGCCAGTCTTCGGAGTGGCGGCGGCGTGGACCCGCGGGCTGGATCCGTCGTACGAACTCACCGCGGCCACCCCGCGCGCCGGGCTGGAGCTGATCCTGCGCCGGACCACAGCGGTCGTGGTGCCGGTGCTGGCGGTGCTCCTCGCCGCCGGCTGGCTGGTCGGCGCGCGGATGGGATTCGGGCTGCTGCCGAGTCTCGCGTTCACCACCGGGACCCTCGCGCTCGGCACGTTCATCGGCGTCGCCTGGGCGGCGTCGATCCTGGTCGGCCTGTGGCTCGGCGCGCTGGTGGTGCCGAGCGTCGCGTTCGGGGGCTCGGTCCTGCTGGAGGACGTCGCCTGGCCGGGCTGGCTGGCGGCTGCCGTCGTCGCGAGCGTGTTCGTAGTGCTTCGCCGGAACACCTTCACGCAGCTTGCTGCGCATCACTGACGGAAACGAGAGGGGACACCGATGCGGGCTGTGGAAGCCGCCGAGGTCGCTCCGGCGACCTATGCCTGGGAAATCCAAGCGCAGGCACTGAAAGTACGGGTCGGCCGCAAGAAGATGGCGGTCGACGGCCTCGACCTCGCGCTCGGCACGGGGGTGCACGGGCTGCTCGGGCCGAACGGCGCGGGCAAGACCACCTTGATCCGCACTCTGGCGACGGTGCTGCGGCCGACGGAAGGCGAGCTGACGCTGCTCGGAGAGCCGATCGGGGGGCGCTTCGACCAGCGCGGCCTGCGCCGCCGGATCGGCTATCTGCCGCAAACCTTCGGGTACTACAAGCGGTTCACCGTGCGCGAGTTCGTCGAATACCTGGCGTGGCTCAAGGAAATGCCCAAACAGGAGGTGCCGGGCGCGGTGCAGCGCGCGATCGAGCGGGTCGGTCTCGCCGAACGCGCCGAGGCCAAGATGAAGACGCTGTCCGGCGGCATGATCCGCCGGGTCGGCATCGCACAGGCGATCGTGAACGACCCGGTGCTCCTGCTGCTCGACGAACCCACCGCCGGACTCGATCCGGCGCAGCGGCTGCGCTTCCGGGAGCTGCTGCAGGAAATCGGCCGGGACGCGTGCGTCGTCGTGTCCACTCACCTGGTCGAGGACGTAGCGGCGGCGTGCTCGGACGTCGTCCTGTTCGCCGCCGGGAAGCTGGTTTTCCAAGGCACGCCGGCCGATCTGGCCGCGGCGGGCAGCGAGGCGGACGTCGGGGACAGCCCGATCGAGCGCGGCTATTCGGCGCTGCTCGGCCACGCGCAGGGGAAGGGAGCCTGGTGATGAGCGCGTTCCGGATCGAAGTCCGGCGCACCGTCGCTCCCTGGGTTCCGGTCGCGATGCTGGCGGTGAGCCTTGGCCTGCTGTTGTCGCGCGGACCGTGGAACTACGATTCCGGGGCCTGGAACGCGACGTGGCTGACCGCGGTGCGGTGGTCGCGCTACCTGCTGGTGCTGCTGTGGCCGATCATCGTCGGAGCCGCGGCGATCCAGGGCATGCGGGACGTCCGTGCCGGGGTCGGCGAATTGTTCAGTTCCACGCCCCGGCCTGCCGGGCAGCGAGCCAGGACACTCGGCCTCGCCCTCGGGCTCACCGCGGTGGCGGGCTATCTCGTGCTCGTCGCCGCCGGGGTTGGACAGGTCGTGGCGAAGGGCGGGCTGTTCACCACGGCGTGGATGATGCAACTGGTGCTCGGCGTGCTGTCCGTGCTTGCCGGCGTGGCACTGGGCCTGGGCCTCGGACGGCTGCTGCCGTATCCGATCACCGCTCCGGTGCTCGCCGTGCTCGCACTGGCGGGCGGGCTCTTCGCGCAGGTGTCGGGCACGAACCGAGCGGCGCCGAACGCGGTGGTCCTGCTGGGGATCGGGCAAGTGCAGCCGCGCGGTCCATTCGACCAGCCCAGGACCGCGGTGGAGATCGGGCAGTTGAGCTGGGTGCTCGGGCTCGCCGCTGCCGGAATTCTGTTGCTGCTGGCCAGCTCGGCGCGGACCAAGGTGCTCGCGCTGCTCCCGGTGGCGGCCGGGCTGGCAGTGGCGTTGCCGCTCTTCCCCGCGACGCCGGAGGACAACTACGCTCCGGACAAGACGGCCGCCGCTCTCGTCTGCGACGGTCCGGTGTGCGTCACGCGATTGCACGAGGACTGGTTGTCCACTGTGGCCGGTCCAGGCAAGGAAGCCTTGCGGCGACTGGAGAAGCTGCCGCAGCATCCGACTCGGGTCGAGGAGTCGGCAGAACCGTACCGGACCACGAGAGTCGGCCCGCGGGATCCTTCACGCCTGCTGATACAGCAGGACGACTACGCGCTGCGGGACAAGAGCGGGCCCGGCCTCACCATGGCCATGCTGAGCGGGGCCGGAACATTGCCCTGCCACGCCTTGTCCTACGGCGGAGAGAAGAACGACCGCGAGGACGCCGCGCGCTGGGTCATGGCGCAGTGGTTGCTCGGCTCGTACACCCCGCCGTCCTCGCAGCGGCAACCTCCGCTGCGGCCCCGGACAGACTCAGCGTGGGCAGCCTTGAAAGCAGCGCCGGAGGCGGAACAGACCATCCGGATCGCCGCGGCTCGGCAGGCGGAGCTGACCTGCACAGGCGACCCGTTGAAGATTCTCCTGGAGGGTGCGCGCTAATGCGGTGGACAGCGCTGTACGTGCGTTCGCGCCACCTCGCGGTGTCACTGGCGGCGGTGGTGCTCTGCGCCCTCGCATTGCCGCCGCTGCTGGGCAACAACTGGTCGACGTTCTTCGCGACCATCACCCTCGGTGGCGCGGTAGCAGTGGCAGGGGTGGGACTCAGCGGACAGGACATCGACCTCGATCGCACAGCCTCCTTCCGCTGGCCGCCTCGGCGTCTAGCGCACCTCTTGCTGATCGGTGCGGTGGCCGGCGGAGTAATGCTCGCGGCACAAGGCCTTGCCGAACTCCCGATGCAGGCTGGCTGGATTTTCCGCAACGCGGCAGGGCTGCTCGGCTTGACCGGTCTTGCGGCCACGCTGTTCGGCGGCCAGTTCGGCTGGACGATGCCCTTGGGCTGGGCGATGACGGCGGTGTTCATCCCGAGAGCCGCCAGCCAGGTCTACGACGTCGTGGCCTGGCCGATGGCGACCGCGGACTCCGCCCCGGCATGGTGGACGGCCGGACTCCTGTTCGTGGCGGGAACGGCGGCGTACACGCTGGCGGGTGCTCGACGATGAACCGGCCGACCGGCACGCCGGGCGCAGTCCCGTCCCTCCCCCGGGCAGGGGCGGGACTGCGGACCGGCGCGGCTTCAGACGTTCCGGTTGTTCGGCTTCACCTCCAGCGGTTCGCGGTCGGGGTCGTCGATGCCCATGCTGATGATGCGTTGCGGGTAGATGCGGATGACCGCGCCGTCGAGGTGCCCGTCCGGTTCGAAGGCGTCCGGCACGGCTTCCGCCCGGCCCCGGATCTCCAGGCAGCGGATGCGCATCGGTTTCGTCGAGGGCCGGTCGTCGATCACGATGGCGACGCGGCCGTTGGCCTCGACATTGCGGTATTTCCGGCTTTTCGTCAGGTTGTACCCGGTCACGTCGATGGTCTGCGTCTCCGGGTTCCAGCTGAACGCGACCGGGCTGACCTGCAAGGTGCCGTTCGGTTGCTGGGTGGCCACCCGGGCGAGGGGCTGGTCGGCGAGGTAGCTGAGTTCCGCTTCGGTGAACATGCACCTACCGTGCAAGTTCAAGCTTGCTTGAAGTCAAGCGCACGCGGGGAATCACGTGCTCGGCGAACCGTCGCATCTCCGCTTCGAAGGGCTGAAATTGCAGCATAAACGTCTCGATTCCCAGGTCGGCCCACTCGCGGATCCGCTGGGCGACGGTGTCGTAGCTGCCGACCAGGCCGGCCGCGGTGCCGCCGTTCGTGCCGATGTGCGGGTACTTCGCGAACGTCTGGAACATCACGGCTTTCGGATCGGCGTCCGCGACCAGCGCTTCCCACCGGGCCTTGCCCGCCTCGGCCAGTTCCCACAGCGCTGCCAGTTCCGCTTCCGCTTCGGCATCGGTTTCGCGGGCTACGACGAACGCGGACAGTCCAAAACGGACCGGTGCGCCGACGCGCGGGCGGGCGGCGACGTCCGCGATCAGCCCGGCGACATTCTCCTTCGGCTGTCCGTTGATGAACCACACGTCGGCCTTGTCCGCGACCAGCGCTCGCGCCGGGTCCGACTCGCCGCCGACGTACACGGTCGGTGCCGAACCAGCCGGCCGCAGCTGGTATCCGTCGACCTGGAAATGCTTGCCCTCGAACGAAACCCGCTCGCCAGCCAGCAGCCCGCGCACGACGCTGATCCATTCGCGGCCGTACTCGTACCGTTCGTCGTGCTCGGCGAACGGAATGCCCGCCCGCTCCAGCTCCGGCTTGTACCAGGCGTTGACCAGGTTCAGCCCGAACCGGCCGCCGCTGATCTCCTGGATCTGCAGCGCCTGCTTCGCCAGCACCACCGGGTGCACCAGATACGGCTTGATCGCCGCGATGATCTCGATCCGCTCGGTGAGCGCGGCGAGCGCCGCCGCGGACGTCCACGTCTCCAGCTGGTCCAGTTCGTCGCCGAACGGGTTCACCACGTGCTGCGCGATGAGCGTCGAATCGAAGCTGAGCCGGTCGGCCTCGACGATCAACCGCCGGTTGCGCTCCCAGCTGGCGTCCACCGGATCGTCCGGATGATCGAACGGGCCCCACGACCCGTAGACGACCGCCCATACCCCGAACCGCGGCTGTGCCACAGCGACCACGACCGAACTCCTCACCTCGCGCGGATGAACGCGGTCACCGTCGCTGGCCCGGAGGGCGCCGGCAACCGGTCCCACGCAGTGGCGGGGCGGGGAGGTTTGTACTGGTCAGGCGAAGAGCCCGTCACCCCAGTTGCTAGTCGGCGTGAGGCCCGGCGGAATCGCGAAGTGCGCGGACCCGGTGTGCTGCAAGTACTCCATCATCGCGTCCTTCGAGGACAGCACCTGCTGCATCGGGACGTACTGCGTGCGGGTGTCCCGGTTGAACGCCAGGAAGAACAGCCCCGCCTCGAGGTGGCCGACACCGTCGGAGCCGTCGACGAAGTTGTAGCCGCGGCGCAGGATCTGCACGCCCTTGCGCGTCTGGCGCGAGGCCAGCCGGATGTGCGCGTCCTCGGCGATCAGCGGGGTCCCGCCCTCGCCGCCGACCTGCAGGTCGACCTGGTCGAACTCGCCGGTCTGCCCGAGCGGCGCGCCACTTCCCTTCGTGCGCCCGACAATCTGTTCCTGTCCGGCGAGCGTTTCGCGGTCCCAGGTTTCGATGTGCATCCGGATCCGGCGCGCCACCAGGTACGTGCCGCCGGCCATCCACGCCTGTCCGTCGCTGGCCTGCGCCCACACCTGGTCGCGGAGCACGTCGGTGTCCTCGGCCTTGATGTTGTTGGTGCCGTCTTTGAAACCGAACAGGTTGCGCGGCGTCTGCTGCGAGCGCGAGGTCGACGAGCTTCGCCCGAACCCGAGCTGCGACCAGCGCACCTCGGTGACGCCGAAGCCCAGCCGCACGAGGTTGCGCACCGCGTGCACCGCCACCTGAGGATCGTTCGCGCAGGCCTGGATGCACAGGTCGCCGCCGCTGCGGGCGGGGTCGAGTTTGTCCTTCGGAAACGCCGGAAGGTCGATCAGCTGCGGCGGGCGCTTCGCGGCGAGGCCGAACCGGTCGTCGAAGAGCGAGGGGCCGAAGCCGATGGTCAGGGTGAGGTCGGAGGGGGGCAGGTCGAGCGCTTCGCCGGTGTCGTCCGGCGGGGCCTGCGAGGAGCCGCCGAGCGCGCCGTTCGGGCCGACGTCCTGGCCCGCGGTCATCCGCCGCGCCGCGGCCGTCCAGGTGCGCAGCAGGTCGCGGAGCTTCGTGGCGTCCTTCGTGATCACGTCGAGCGCGGCGAAGTGCAGGTTCTGCTGCGTCGGCGTGACGATCCCGGCCTGGTGCTCGCCATGGAAGTCCACAGTGGACACCGCGGCCGACGCGGGAGTGCCGCCGCCGAGCCGGTCGATGCCGACCCCCGCCGCCGCGCCCGCGCCGGCCAGCGCGACACCCGCGCCGGCCAGCCCGAACAGCTTCCGGCGGGAAACCTGGGTCCCCTCCTCGGTCACTTGGACACGACCTCCGCGACCTTGCTCAGCGGCTCGCTCAGCGCGTCGACCGCCGAGGCGAACGCCTTGATCTGGTCCTGGGAGAGCTCGTTGTAGTACTTGAAACCGTCGCCGGAGCGGGTCTTGTCCAGCAGCCCCTGCACGTTCGCGAACTCCTTGTCCAAAGTGGAGACCAGGGCCGCGTCGCGCTCCTGGATGACCGGCCGCAGCGCGGCGATCGCGCCCTTGGAACCGTCGAGGTTGGCCTGGAAGTCCCACAGGTCGGTGTGCGAGAAGGTCTCCTCCTCGCCGGTGATCTTCTTCGTCGCGACCTCGTCGAGCAGGCCCTTCGCGCCGTTGGCCAGGTCCAGCACGCTCAGCTGCAGCGTCTTGGTCTTGGCGACCAGCGACTTCACGTCGGTGAGCAGCTTGTCCGCGATCTGCGGGCTGTCCGGCTTCAGGCCGGTGGTCCACAGGTCCTTCTCCAGCCGGTGGAACCCGGTGAACTGCTGGCCCGGCTCGACGTCGGCCTCGCGCGCGTCGATGGCCGGGTCGAGGTCGCCGAACTTCTCCGCGACCGGTTCGATCCGCTCGTAGAACACGCGGGTGCGCGCGTACTCGGCCTTCGCCTCGTCAGCCTTGTTGGCCTTCACCGCGGCGACGAACTTGGCCGTCTCGGTCTCCAGCGCCGAGCTGTTGTTCTCGACGTAGGTCGCGTAGCTCTTGGTGGCAGCGGCTTTCTGCGCGTTGGCGTTGCTCTGGCCCGGCGCGCCGCCGGTGACCGTGAAGTCGCCGCGGATGCCGTTGCCGGTCATGCCCGGCTTGCACGCGGTCTGGTACTTGCCCGCCTCCGGGACCTCGACGATGAGCCGCCGGTTCAGTCCGGGCGCGATGTTCTCGACCTCGCCCATGATCCGGTCGCCCTCGGCGTAGAGGTAGAACTCGGTGACCTTGCTGCCCTTGTTGGCGATCTCGAAGGTCAGGTTGCCCGCGGACGCGGTCGTCGCGGACACCGAACAGGCGGTGTCGGACGCCTCGACCTTGATCGGCCCGCCCGAGGTCGCGCCGGAGGGGCCGGACGCGGAATTCGTGCTGTCGCAGGCGGTCAGCGCGACGAGGGCGCTGAGGCCAGTGAGCACAGCCGTCGAGGTCTTGCGGAACTGAGGCACTGTCACTCCTTGGCGGCGGCCGGGGCGGCGGGAGCCGTCTCGGTCTTGTTCTTGCGGGCAGGCTTGAGGAACAGCGGCAGCACGATCGCCACGTAGGCGACCCATGCGATCGCTTGCAGCACGGTGGTCTGCTGCGAATAGTTGAAGATCCCCTTGAGCAACGCGCCGTACCAGGAGGTTTCCGGCAGGGCGCTCGACGCGTCGAAGGCGAGCGTGGTCAGTCCGGGAATGAATCCGGCTTCCTGCAGGTCGTGCAGGCCGTAGCCGAGGACACCGGCGGCGACGAACACCAGCAGCACGCCGGTGATCGTGAAGAACTTGGCCAGGTTGAACCGCACCGCGCCGCGGTAGAGCAGGTAGGCGAGCACGATCGCGGCGGCGATCCCGATCACGAACCCGATCAGCGGCTGCAGAGTGTCGGATTGCGCGGTCTGCACGGCTGAGTAGAAGAACACGGCGGTTTCGAGCCCTTCGCGGCCCACCGCGAGGAACGACAGCAGCAGCACCGCCGCCGGACCGACCTTGAGCGCGTCCTCCATCTTGCCGCGCAACTCGGCCGCGATGTGCCGGGAAGCCTTGCGCATCCAGAAGATCATCGCGGTGACGAACACGACCGCGACGATGGAAAGGCTTCCGCCGAGCAGTTCCTGATGCTCGAAACTGAGCTGCGCGGTGCTGTAGGTGAGGATCGCGCCGACGCCGATCGACAGCAGCACGGCCGCGCCGACCCCGGGCCACACGAACCGCAGTGCGTGCCGTCGCTCGGTCTTGACGAGGAAGGCGACCAGGATGCTCACCACAAGCGCGGCTTCGAGACCTTCGCGCAGCCCGATGAGCGCGCTCGAAAACACCACTGTTCGGCCCTCCTTCGACTACCTGACCTGATGTTTTTAGGTAAGGCTTGCCTGTAAGTCCAGAGGGGAGTTCGCTGAACAGGCCCGGCAAAACGGATAAAACGACGCTCTGTCGGGAGTTAGGTTAGGGTAACCGCAGGTCAGAGCGTCGCCAATCGATCACGTAACGAATTGTGTGACCTGGGCGGCTTTGGCTCCGAGTTAACCATCCGCTTGCCATTCGCCCGGTCCAGCGTCCCCCGGGCGGGTTCATCAGTAACCTGTCCGAGTGGCCGATACCACTCAGCCGACCATCACGCCGTCGCCGGCGGGTCCGCCGCGCCGCTACCCGAGCCGCATCGCGTTCGCGCTGGGTCTGGTGCTGACCGGGGTCGTGCTGGTGGTGACCATCGGGATCCACAACCCGAATCCGCCCGCCCCTCCCGCCGCGGCCGCCCCGCCGCCGGTTTCAGCCAAAGCGGAACCGCGCCCGCAACCCGGCGCCGAAGCCCCGCGGGTCGGTTTGGCCGCCCCGCCGGACCGCCCGCTCGTGTCCGACCAAGCGGAACTGGACGCGTGGGCGACCCGAGTCGCCGGAAAGACGCGGCTGGACGCACGAGTGCTCGCCGCGTACGGGCGCGCGGAGATGTGGATGCAGCGGCAGAAACCGTCGTGCCACCTGTCGTGGGCGACGCTCGCGGCGATCGGGACCCTGGCGTTCGGAACGGAAAAACCCGGTCCGGACGGCACCATGACGGTGCAGCCTGGTCCAGCGGAAGGCCCAGACACCGACGCGGGAAAACTCGACGGCGACCGCACCGCGGATCACCGGATCGGTCCGTTGCGGATCATGCCGTCCGCCTGGCACAAACACGCCCAACGAGCAGACAGCGACGGCAAAGCGGCAGACCCCCGCGACCTCGACGACGCGGCGTTCACAGCCGCCCGCTACCTCTGCTCGGGCGACGACGACCTTGGCACCCCAGCGGGCTGGTGGAAAGCGATGCTGGTCTACAACCCAGCGGTGGACTACGTACAGGACGTCTTCACCGCAGCAGACTCCTACGCGGCGGCGAGCGTCGCGCCCTGAGCGGGCTTGGCTGGAATCAGTGACTGATCGGCGGGATGGGCTGACCTGGACGGTTGATCGCGCGGCTTGATCGGCTCGGCCACCGACTGGAACTCGTCCGCTTCGTGGTTGTCGGCGCGGGACGTGGGCCGTTTCTGGTGACGACATGGGCCCGGCTGGGGCGTGACCTCGGGACTGGCTCGGCGTGCGATCGGTGCTGCCGCGTTCGCTCGTACCGGCTGGAGCCGGTCCGGCCGGTGACTGTTCAGCCCGGCACGGCGGCCGGGTTCTGCCGATCGCCACCTTCGGTGGCAGTCCCGGATTCGGCTGGTGAGGATGGGCGTGGCATCGGGCTGGCGCGGCGTGCGGTGGGTGGCACCGCGTTCGCTCGCATCGATTGGGACTGGTCCGGTCGGTGGCAGCTCACCCCTGCCCGGCGGTCGGGTTCTGCTGGTGGCCGCCTCGGGCACCCGACCTGGGCCGGGTTGGTGGGTAGTCGGCCCGGCGACTGTGCTGGCTCGGCAAGCGGTCGGCGGCGCTGCGTCCGCATGCACGGGCTGGAACCGGTTGGCCGGTGGCTGTTCAGCGCGGTGCGACGGCCGGGTCCTGCCGGTGGACGCCTCGGTCGTCCGGCCTGGCCGGGTTGGTGTGGCGACTGTGCTGCCTCGGTCAGCAAGGGCGACGTGGCGATTGCTTGCGCCCGCTGGAACTGGTTTGGCCGGTGGCTGTTCAATCCGGCCCAGCGGCCAGGTTCTGCCGATCGCCACCTTCGGTGGCAGTCCCGGATTCGGCTGGTGAGGCTCGGCGTCGGGTTGGCGGTGGACGGTGGGCGGCGCGGCGTTCGCTCGTACCGGCTGGAGCCGGTCCGGCCGGTGGCAGTTCAACCTTGCCCGGCGGGTCCGGTTCTGCTGATGGCCGACTCGGCCGCCCGGTCTGCGCCTGACCGCTAGCAGATCGGTTTGGTGCTTAAACCGACTCAGCAATCAGTGGCTCGTCACCACGGCGCTCACTCGCACCGGCTTCTGCGGCCGGGCCTCGGTGCGCACCGGCTGCTTGCGCGGCTGGACCGGGTGGCGTTCGTTCAGTTCCACGAGCACTGGCGCCAGCGCCATCAGCACCAGCACGAGCAGCCCGGCGGTCGCTCCGATCACGGTCAGCGCGGTCATGTCGGCCTCCTCTAATCGCTCTCTGTGATGACACCAAGGATCGCGCTTCGCCGGGTCTGCCCGGATCGGCCGACTGGCCGAGCCGGGGCACCGGATGGCCAGGCTTCCCCGCTGCCCTGTTCACTTCAGAAGACGCGCCGGGACCGCGCTGGATCCGGCGGTTGCCCGGGAGTGCTTCTGCGGGTGCATGTTCGGGACACGCGGGCTCAGCGGTCGCTGAGCGTAATCCTCGCCCTGACCTCGCTGATCGCTTCGAGATACTCCGGCACCGGGTTCATCGCCGACGCCATCCGCAGTTGCGCGAGCGCCTCGGCCAAACGGCCGAGGCGCTGGAGGGTGCGTCCGAGCACGAACCGGGCGTAGTGGTCGGTGGGGTCCAGCTCCAGTACGCGGGTGAACGCGCGTTCGGCACGGCGGAGCTGGGCGGAGTGGAAGTACGCGCGCCCGGCGAGTAGTTGCACGCTCGGCTTGTCCTGCTCGTCGGCGAGGAGGGGTTCGAGCTCCTTGAGAGCGTCGAGCGGGCGTCGCCGCGCGACGAGGTGCTCGGCGTTGCGAAACCTGCGGAAGCGCGATTCGCCGTCGGGTTCGGGGGCTGCTGCGGCGTCCGTCATGGTCGCTTCACGATACCGGCGCGGAGGGCGTTGCACGACCGTCAGACGAGTCGTGATGGACTGTGCCGCCATGAGCAGCGATCAGGAACCCGAGTACGTGGGACTGGCGCCGTACCTCTACTACAGCGATGCGACCGCCGCGCTCGCGTGGCTGACCAGGGTGTTCGGCTTCACCGAGGAAGTCCGCTTCGAGGACGGGTCCGGCGAGGTTTTCCAGGCGACGCTCCGCGCGGGCGACGCGCGCCTGCAGCTGGCCGGGGTCGGTCCCGAATACTGGGAAGCCAAGGGGGTCGAGGGGCCGGTCGGGCAGTTGAACGTCGTGTACGTGACCGACGTCGACGCGCAGTACGAGCGCGTGTGCGCGGCGCTCGGTGAGGACGCGGCACCGGAACCGCCGCAGGATCAGCCTTACGGCGCGCGGATTTTCACCGTGGCCGATCCTGGTGGCAACAGCTGGACGTTCTGGCAGCAGGTGACCGACGAGGTCGAGCTGCCGTCGGGGTGGCGCGAGGTCCGGCCGGAGGACCAGGCCGCCGAAGAGACCGGCGAAGTGCCCAGCTGAGCTGGAGAACACGCAGCGGCACGGCCCGGCACCGGCCTGGCCTCCAACGGGTGAACCCGCTGGGCGGTTACTCTGGGCGGCGTCACCGCAGGCACGACCCACCAAGGAGCAGAGCGTGGCTCTCATCGAGCAGGTAGGCGCGCGCGAGATTCTCGATTCGCGCGGGAACCCGACCGTCGAGGTGGAGGTGGCGCTCGACGACGGCACTCTGGCTCGGGCGGCAGTGCCGTCCGGGGCGTCGACCGGCGAACACGAAGCGGTCGAGCTGCGCGACGGGGACACCGGCCGCTACAACGGCAAGGGCGTGGAGCGCGCGGTCGCCGCGGTGCTCGACGAGATCGGCCCGGACCTGGTCGGCGTAGACGCGGTCGACCAGCGGATCGTCGACCAGAAGCTGGTGGACCTCGACGGCACGCCGGCGAAGTCGCGGCTCGGCGCGAACGCCATCCTCGGCGTTTCGCTAGCCGTCGCGAAGGCCGCCGCGGAATCGTCCGAGCTGGAGCTGTTCCGCTACCTGGGCGGGCCGAACGCACACGTGCTGCCGGTGCCGATGCTGAACATCCTCAACGGCGGTGCGCACGCCGACACCGACGTCGACATCCAGGAATTCATGATCGCGCCGATCGGCGCCGAGTCGTTCCGTGAGGCGCTGCGCTGGGGCACCGAGGTGTACCACGCGCTGAAGTCCGTGCTGAAGAGCCGCGGCCTGGCCACCGGCCTCGGCGACGAGGGCGGTTTCGCGCCGAGCCTCGCCAACAACCGCGAGGCGCTCGACCTGATCCTCGCCGCGATCGAGAAGGCCGGCTACGTGCCGGGCCGTGACGTCGCGCTCGCGCTGGACGTCGCCGCGACCGAGTTCTACTCCGACGGCGCCTACACCTTCGAGGGTTCGAAGCGCAGCGCGGAGCAGATGTCCGCGTACTACGGCGAACTGCTGCGCGACTACCCGCTCGTCTCCATCGAGGACCCGCTGAGCGAGGACGACTGGGACGGCTGGGTCCAGCTGACCTCCGAGATCGGCGACAAGGTCCAGCTCGTCGGCGACGACCTGTTCGTCACCAACCCGGACCGTCTCGAGGAGGGCATCACCCGCCGCGCGGCGAACGCGCTGCTGGTGAAGGTCAACCAGATCGGCACGCTGTCGGAGACGCTGGACGCGGTGTCGCTCGCCACGTCGTACGGCTACAAGTCGATGATGAGCCACCGGTCCGGCGAGACCGAGGACACCTTCATCGCCGACCTCGCGGTCGCCACCGGCGTCGGCCAGATCAAGACCGGAGCCCCGGCGCGCGGCGAGCGGATCGCGAAGTACAACCAGCTCCTGCGCATCGAGGAAACCCTCGCGGACGCCGCGCGCTACGCCGGCGACCTCGCCTTCCCGCGGTTCAGCGCGGAGGCCTGAGGGGCACATGGCCGACCGGGGGAGGGCGCGCAGCCGCCGCGGCGGCCGGGCAGCGGGGAGCGAGTCCAGCAGGGCCCGCCGTCCCGCGTCTGCCCGGCGCCGCACCGGCACGGGCACGACGGAGACGACCAGGGCCCGGCTGCGCCGCGGCCTGGCGGCGAAACGCGCCTCCGGTGCGGCCAAGGTGCTCGGCATGTCGACCACCCGGCGGGCCGCCGTGGTGGCGATCGTGGTGTGCGCCCTGGCGTTCACCGTCGCGGTCCCGTTGCGCACCTACCTTTCCCAGCGTTCCGAGGTCCGCGACCAGGAAGCGCAGGTCGCCCAGCTCCAGCAGGAGGTCGCCCAGTTGCGCGACCGCAAAGCCCAGCTGAGCGACCCGGCCCAGATCGAGGCGGAAGCCCGCCGCCGGCTCCGGTACGTGAAGCCGGGCGAGACCCCGTGGATGGTCCAGTTGCCCGAGGACCAGCCCGGTTCGCCGACGGCTGCCCAGCCAGGGCAGCAGCCTGCTCCCCAGGCGCCTTGGTACGAGAACCTGTGGGCACAGGTTTCCGGGGGTTGAGGTCGCTGGCTGGGCGGGCGGGATTGCTGACCGGCCGAGGTTGTGCTGGCTGGCGGGTCTTCTGGCCGGTGGGTTTGCTGGGATCGGCCCGGGCAGAGCGCTGGCTGGCCGAGGCTGGTGCCGCGGGATGCCTGTCGACGGGCGAGATCGACACCTTTGTCGGCGGATGCCGATGATTCTTAGGCCTTAGGCGTACTCCTTTACGTCATCGGATCGGTCGTTCTCGAGGGGCCCCGATCCTGGGGATTTTGAGAGTCGGATGCGGTCGTTCTCCGGCGTTCAGCGGGATTCTGGTTCGGGTGACCTTTCTGTTCGACGGTTTGATTTCGTGGCGAAGCTTCGGCTGCCTTCCACGCTAACCACATCGGAAGGGTGGCGGAGGCGGATGCGGCGAGTTGTCCACACGGTGCGCCGGTTGTGGACAACTCGGCCGTTTCGGCGGAGGTCGCGAGGGGTCGGACGGACGGCGGCATTAGCCTGGAGAGCGTGAACAGCAGCACGGAGACACCCCGATTCGAGCCCGTCACCGATGCCGACCGGGAGGTCATCGCGCAGCAGCTCGGACGGCCGCCGCGGGCCTTGCGGGCGGTGGCCGCGCGGTGCCCCAGCGGGCACCCCTCGGTGGTCCAGACCAGTCCGCGGTTGGAGAACGGGACGCCGTTCCCGACGTTGTATTACCTGACCTGTCCGCGGTTGACGTCGATGGTGGGCACGCTGGAGGCATCCGGCGTGATGAAGGAGATGACCGAACGGCTCACCACCGACCCCGAACTCGCGGCGGCCTACCAGCGCACGCACGAGACGTACCTCGCCGAGCGGGATGCCATCGAATCGCTCGGTACGCAGGTCACCGCGGGCGGGATGCCCGGACGGGTGAAATGCCTGCACGTCCACCTCGCGCACACGCTCGCGGCCGGGCCCGGCGTGAACCCGTTCGGTGACGAGACCCTGGCCTGGGTCCGCGAACAGGGCTGGCCGACGGGCGACTGCGCCGGGTAACGCTCCGCTCCCGGGCACGGATAGGCACCACAGAGGCCGGTGCCCGCCTGGGTGGGAACGCTTCGCGGCGAGCACCGCAGCTTCACACCGAGCAGGCGAGCCCGGGTGCACCGCCGAGCGCGCCGGGGAGGGGCGGAAAGTGCGGGTGCCACGCAGATCTCAGCGGTCGGTGCGCGCTGAGGCGTCTCCTGCCGAGGACGGTCAGGCCGAGCTGGTGGCGGACGGTGCGGATGAGCGGGTTGCCGGTGGTCAGGGCTCGTCTGGCGGTGCGGGCGGTGTTGACGAGGGGATTGCTGGCGCGGGCTCGGCGGGCAGTGCGGCGGGTGCTGGCGGGACCGTCGGTGGGGCCAGTGGCAAGAACGTCTCGGAGACCGGTGGCGAAGCAGTAGGTGAGGCCCGAGCCGATGTCGAAGTCGCTGATGGCGCGACGGTCGAGGGCGATAGCGCGAGCGATGCGGCGAATGGCGAAGAAGTAGCTGGCGATGAAGCCGGTAGCGAGTCAGCGGGCCCTGGCGACGATGGTGAAGGCAGTGAAGTAGCGGGTCAAGGCGATGCGGACGGCCACAGCACCGGTGCCAGTGAAGTAGCCGCGCAAGCAGCCGCGTCGGGAGCAGCGGCGGGCAAGGCAGGGAGAGTCAAGAGAACCTCAGCACTCATCGGGCCCCCGTCGGAGAAGGCTCGGTGGAGTGGCCGCGCACGGGTTAGGGCGAGGCGCGGGCGTTATCGGGCCTGGAGGGTGGCTTCGCGGCATCGGACCGTCGTCGCGGTGCTCGCCGGGGTTCTCGGCGTGCTTCCGGCGACGGTCGGCGCGGGCGTGGTCGTCGGGTGGGTCGGGCGGATGCCGGTGGTGCACACGGCGGACGTCTTGCCTGACCAGGGCTACGACCCGGGTATCCGCGGCGTCGCGGTCGACGGGCGGTTGCCGGAGGCGCCGGCACCGGTTCCGTTGCCTGCGTACGACCTTCCGGACGGACCGCTCGGGATTCCGGCTACCGCGTTGGCCGCGTATCGGCATGCGGCGGACGTTCTGGGGAAAGAGCAGCCGGGGTGTCATGTCGACTGGGCGCTCGTCGCGAGCATCGGGCGGATCGAGTCGAATCACGCGCGGGGCGGGTATGTCGACGCCGCTGGGACGACGCTCCAGCCGATTCTCGGGCCGCAGCTCAACGGGACTCCTCCGTACGCGGCGATTCCGGACACCGATCACGGCGTGCTTGACCAGGATCCGGTGTGGGACCGGGCTGTCGGGCCGTTCCAGTTCATCCCGGCGACCTGGCGAACCTACGCGGCGGACGGCAACGGCGACGGCAAGGCCGATCCCAGCAATCTCTTCGACGCCTCGCTCGCGGCGGCGCGCTACCTCTGCTCCGGCGGGCTCGATCTGGCCAATCCGGACCAGTTGCGGACCGCGATTTACCGCTACAACAACTCCGACGCGTACGTCACCACGGTCATTCTCTGGGCCGAGGCTTACCGCAAGGGGGTCGCCCAGGTGCCGGACAGTCCGGTTCCGGTCGGGGCTCCTGGGCCGACGACCTCCAGTTCCGCGCCGCCGCCAGCGAGTCCGGGGGATCGGCCGCGGACTACAGAGTTGCCGCCGGTCTCTTCTGGTGCTCCGTCGGTGACGCCTACCGCACTGCCTCCGGGAAACAGTCCGCCCGGGACGCCCTCGGGTAGTCCGACCGAAACGCCGACCACCGGGTCCAGCAGTCCGACTTGCGGAACCAGCACCTCGACCACGACAACCACCGCGCCGACATCAACGACGACCTGCACCTCGTCGAGCAGCAACTCCCCGAGCAGCGGGACGCCGACTGCGGGCTGACCAAGAAATTTCTCCGGTAACCTTGCTTACACCATTACAACCCGCAGGGGAGCCGATGAGTCTTCGCCAGTTCGAGTACGCCTTGGCGGTCGCCGAGGCGGGGTCGGTGACCGCTGCGGCTGAGGCGCTTCACGTCGCTCAGCCGTCGGTTTCGCAGCAGATTCGGGGGCTCGAGCGGGAACTCGGCGTGCAGCTCTTCTCCCGCACGCCCACCGGCCTGGTGCCTACCGTCGTGGGGCGAGCGTTTCTCAGGGACGCCGAGGTCGCGGTGCGGGCGGCACGACGGGCGCAGGCGACCGCGAGGGCGGGCGCTGACGAGCTGGCCGGCGAGTTGCTCGTCGCGGCGCAGATGGGATTGGGGACTCGACAATTGCCGGGGGCGTTGGCTGCGTTGCGGCGGAGGTTTCCGCGGTTGGCGGTGACGGTTTTTGAGGAACCGAACCCGGCTGACCTGGAGCAGCTCGCCCGGCGCGGGGTGCTGGATCTCGCGTTGCTTGGCTCATCGTGCGATGAGGGCCTGTACGAGGGGCATCATCTCGGCGACGAGGAGTTCGTGGTCGTCCTCGGCGCCAAACACCGGTTGCTCAAGAAGGACCGGATCGCGTTGCGGGAGCTGGAAGAAGAGCAGTGGATCAGGTTCGATCCGGCCAGTGCGCTCGACGGCTTCCTGACCGAAGTGTTGCGCGACAACGGATTGAAGCCGACCGCGGTCGCACGGGTGTCGCAGACCTCGACGGCGGTGCGGTGGGCCGCGCACGGGCTGGGAGTGACGCTCGTTCCGGCGTCGGCGGTGCCGGACGGGCACGAGCACCTCGTCCGTCCGGTGTTGCCGGTCATGTCCCAGCCCGTCGTCGCGGCCGTTCGGCCCGGGGCGGGGCCCGCGGAGATGGCGTTGCTCGAGTTTCTGCGGCAGGAGGCCTGGTACCAGCCAGTGGCCGCCTAACCTCAGAGCTGCGTGTCGCCTCCGTCTACGACCAGTTCGATGCCAGTGGTGAAGGTGGCGTCGAAGGCCAGGAAGGCGACGGCGCGGGCGATCTCTTCGGGTGTGCCCAGCCGCTTCATCGGGTTCGCCTCGGCGCGCGCTGCCTTGAACTGTGCGGCTTCCTCGCCCGACATCCCGGCTTCCAGGATCTCGGCGTCGATGGGGCCGGGGCTGATCGCGTTGACCCGGATGCCGCGCGGGAGCAGTTCGGCGGCGAGCGTGCGGGCCATCGAACGCAGTGCGGCCTTTCCTGCCGAGTAGACGCTGGTTTCCGGCAGGCCCATGACGTTCGCGGTCGAGGTGGTCAGCACGACGCCCGCCCCGGAACGCAGCAGCGGCGCGAGCTTCTGCACGGTGAAGTACGCGCCCTTGACGTTGACCGCGAACTGCTCGTCGAACTGCTCCTCGGTGACCGACTCGAACGGTGTCGTCCGGGCGATCCCCGCATTGACGAACAGAGCGTCGATCGGGCCGGGTACTTGAGCCGCCAGCGCGTCCAGATCGGAGAGCGACGCCACATCGCCGCGGATGGCTGTCGCCTCGTTGCCCAGCTGGGTTAAAGCCGCGTCGAGACGGGGTTGGGAACGGCCGGTGATGAATACGCGAGCTCCGCCGTCGGCGAACAATTTCGCGGTGGCGAAGCCCATTCCGGTGCTGCCGCCGGTAATGACCGCAGTTTTGCCCTGATACGCGTTCATCGCGGGTATTCGCCTCCGTCGACGGCCAGACCGCTTCCGGTCAGCCAGCTCGCCTGGTCGGACAGCAGGAACAGCACGGCGTTGGCGATGTCGTCCGGCTCGCCGTCGCGGCCCAACGGGACCCCGGGCAGCGCAAAGCCGGGTGACAGGCTCGCCCACTGCTCCCGCGTCGCTACGCCGCCGGGCGTGGCGGTCCGGCCGGGGGACACGGTGTTGACGCGGACGCCGGACGGTGCCAGTTCGGCGGCCAGGCCTCGGCTGTACGCCTCCAGTGCCGTTTTCGCTGCCACGTAGTGCAGGAATGGCGGGAACGGCGGACGGAGCGCGGCGGTGGAGATGTGCACGATCGCGCCCGAGCGGCGGTCCCGCATGCCCGGCACCAGCAGCGCGTCCAGGCGGACCGCAGCCAGGAGGTTCACCGACAGCGCGTCCTGCCATTCGTCGTCCGGGATGGCCAGCGCGCTGGGGTGCGGACGTGCGCCGCCCGCGTTGTGGACCAGCAGGTCTACGCCGCCGAGGACCTCCTCTGCGGCGGAAGCGACCGTCTGGGCGCCTGCCTGGGTGCGGACGTCGGCCTCGACGAAGGACGCTCCCTCCGGCACCGGGCCCGCCGACCGGGCGGTCGTGAGCACAGTCGCGCCGGCGGCCAGCAACCGCGCAGTGATCGCCGCGCCGATTCCGCGGGAACCGCCGGTGACGACCGCGCGCTTTCCCGCTATTCCGTATTCGATCGTGGACATGCCACAGAACCTCTCGATAAAAGGAGAAAAAAACCGCCGCGAAGGGAAATGCGGCGAACACGTCAACCGTAGGCTCGGAAAAGAGGGAAAGGCAAAGACCAAATGTCGGAGAGGGGGCATAGGACTCGCCTATATGCCCGCCTGGCCGGCGCGGCGGCGGAGACCAAGTAAAGTCGGGGACATGCCTCGGGTAGCTGCGATCGACTGCGGGACCAACTCCATCCGTCTGCTCGTCGCCGAGCTGACGCCTCGGCACGACGGCACGGTCGACCTGCGCGACCTGCACCGCGAGATGCGCATCGTGCGGCTCGGCCAGGGCGTCGACGCCACCGGCAGGCTCGCGCCGGAAGCGCTCGAGCGCACCCGCGCCGCGCTCGCGGACTACACCGTCGCCGCGCGACGCAAGGGCGTCGAGAAGGTGCGCATGGTCGCCACCTCCGCGACCCGCGACGCGAGCAACCGCGACGAGTTCTTCGCGATGACCCGCGAGACGCTCGGCGTCGAGGCCGAGGTGATCAGCGGCGACGAGGAAGCCCGGCTGTCCTTCACCGGCGCGGTCGGCGAGCAGGACCCGGACGACGGGCCCTTTGTGGTCGTCGACGTCGGCGGCGGCTCCACCGAACTCGTCCTCGGCACCTGGAACGGTCGCGAGGCTGAGGTGATCGCCGCGAAATCCGTCGACATCGGCTGCGTGCGGATCACCGAGCGCGCGCTGAAGGACGATCCGCCGACCGCTGACGAGATCGCCGCCGCCCGCGAGCTGGCTCGCGGCATCCTCGCCGAGGCGTTCGACGTCGTGGACGTCGCGAAGGCCCGCACCTGGATCGGCGTCGCCGGCACCGTGACCACGTTGTCAGCGGTTTCCTTGGCGCTGCCCGAGTACGACTCCGAGCGCATTCACCTGTCGAAACTGACCCACGGCGAGATCGACCGGGTCGCGGAAAACCTCCTCGCGGCCGACCGCGCGACCCGCGCGGAAAACCCGGTGATCCACCCCGGCCGGGTCGACGTGATCGGCGGCGGCGCGGTCGTCGTCCAGGTCCTCGCCGAGGAACTCGCCGCGCGCGGTGGTCCGGACCAGTTGGTCGTCAGCGAGCACGACATCCTCGACGGCATCGCGTTGTCGCTCGCCTGAACGCTCCGCAGCGGCCACGTGACCGGGCGCGCATCCCGCGCCCGGACCCGTACCAAAAGCACCGAAAGTCATCAAGCGCAGTTAGTTGTGAGCTGACCGGGTGATGAACGGTGTCGTTATTCAGGTGCAACCCGGCGATCCGGTTACGAAGCGCCGATTTAGCTAGCCTCCATCTCGCTATGTGGACGCGAGAAACGGAGGGGACATGCGGGGTTCATCCAGGCTCTGGAGCGCGGCCGCGGTCGTGACAACCTTGTCACTGCTCCTGACTGCCTGTGGGGGCGGCGGATCCAGCAGCGGATCGTCGGGAGAAGCGGATCCGAACGGGACCTTCACGGTCTACGGCACGGAACCGCAGAACACGCTGATCCCCACGAACACCAACGAACTCGGCGGTTCCAAGGCCGTCGATCCGATGTTCTCCGGCCTCGTCGGGTACAAGGGCGACAGCGGCGAGCCGTACAACCTGATGGCGGACTCGATCACCACGACCGATTCCAAGGTCTTCGACATCAAGATCAAGCACGGCTGGAAGTTCCACGACGGCACCGAGGTCAAGGCGAAGAACTTCGTCGACGCCTGGAACTACGGGGCCAACTCCGCGAACGGCCAGATCAACAGCACGTTCTTCGAGAACATCCAGGGATACTCCGACGTCCACCCCGCCGACAAGGGGGCGAAGCCGGCCAAGGACACGATGTCCGGCCTGGCCGTCAAGGGCGACTACGAGTTCCAGGTGACGCTGGACGCGCCGTTCTCCGTGTTCACCACCAAGATCGGCTACACCGCGTTCGCGCCGCTGCCGGATTCCTTCTTCAAGGACCCCGACGCCTTCGCGAAGCACCCGATCGGCAACGGCCCGATGAAGTTCGTCAGCCGCACGCCGAACGTCGACATGAAGCTGACCCGGTTCGACGACTACCAGGGCCCGGACAAGGTCAAGTTCAAGGACCTGGACGTCAAGATCTACGCCAGCCAGGAAACCGCCTACCAGGACCTGCTGAGCAACAAGCTCGACTTCATCGAGACGTTGCCGCCGTCCGCGCTCACCGCGGACAAGTACAAGACCGACCTCAAGGAGAACCTGGTCACCGGGCACCTGCTGGGGATCAGCACGATCGCGGTGCCGTACTACGTGCCCGGGTACAACAACCCGGATCTGCGCAAGGCGATTTCGATGGCGATCGACCGCGCGCAGATCACCAAGACGGTCATGCACGACACCTATGTCCCGGCCGACGGCTACGTGTCGCAGGGCATCCAGGGCTACCGCCCGGGCGTCTGCGGCGAGTTCTGCAAGTACGACCCGGCCAAGGCCAAGGAGTACTTCGCGAAGTCCGGTTTCAAGGGCAAGCTGACCATCGCCTCGAACGCCGACGGCGGGCGCAAGGAACCGCTGGTGGCCGCGTGCAACAGCATCAAGAACACCCTCGGCGTCGAATGCGATTTCGTTCCGGCGACCGACTTCGGCCAGTGGCGCAGCATCGTGACCGGCCACAAGCTGACCGGCATGGGCCGTTCCGACTGGTCCGCGGACTATCCGTCCATTGAGGACTTCCTCAACCCGCTGTACCGGACCGGGGCCTCGTCGAACGACTCGACGTACTCCAACCCCCAGGTCGACGCCATGCTGAAGCAGGCCGATTCGACGGCGGACAAGGACGCCGCGGTCAAGCTGTACCAGCAGGCCGAGGACTTGATCGCGAAGGATCTGCCCTCGATCCCGGTGTGGGACGAGAAGGGCGTCGCGGCCAAGTCCAAGCACACCAAGACCGTGGTCCTCGACTTCCGCCGCCGCGCGGACTACTCGTCGGTCGAGGTCCTCAAGAAGTGATGCGCTGACTCGTCCGTTCCCACCACGCGGCTCGTGAGTGTTCGCGCAGGCCACCAGCCGGCGCGGGCGCTCACGAGCCCGGCGCGCACTCCTAGGAACCACGCATGATTCGTTACGTCCTGCGTCGCCTGCTCCAGTTGATCCCGGTGTTCTTCGGCACCACCTTCCTGATCTACGCACTGGTGTGGGCCGTGCCCGGGGACCCGTTCTCCGGCAAATGCGGGCAGCAAGCCTGTCCGCAGGCCTATATCGACCTGATGACCGAGAAGTTCCACCTCAACGACAACCTGTTCGTCCAGTACTTCAAATACCTCGGGAGCCTGTTCAGCGGCGACTGGGGCGAGACGTTCAACGGCTCCTCGGTCGGCGAGATGATCGCCACCTCGTATCCGATCACGCTGCGCCTCGCGCTCGTCGCGGTGCTCATCGAGGCGGTCATCGGCCTGACCGCCGGGGTGCTGACCGGCTTGCGCGGCAAGGGTTTCCTCGACAACCTGGTGCTGGTCTCGACCACGTTCCTGATCTCGCTGCCGGTGTTCGTCACCGCGATCGTGCTGCAGATCGTGCTCGGCGTGAACCTGGGCATCATCGACGCCAGCGTCTCGGACGATCCGAGCTTCGGCGAGCTGATCGTGCCCGGCATCGCGCTCGGCAGCCTGTCGATGGCTTATGTGGCGAGGTTGACGAGAACGTCGATCGCGGAGAACCGGCACGCCGACTACATCCGCACCGCCATCGCCAAGGGACAGCCCAACAGCCGCGTCATCGGCATCCACCTGCTGCGCAACTCGGTGATCCCGGTGCTGACCTTCCTCGGCACCGACCTCGGCGCCCTGATGGGCGGCGCGATCGTGACCGAGGGCGTGTTCAACATCAACGGTCTCGGCGGGCTGATCTTCCGCGGCCTCCAGAACCGCGAAAGCGCGACTGTCGTCGGCGTCGTCGTGCTGCTGGTGCTGGTGTACCTGCTGATGAGCCTGATCGTGGACCTGCTCTACGCCGTTCTCGACCCGAGGATCCGTTATGACTGACCCGAATCTCGTCGGCGGCGGAGGAGCCGACGCGGCACAGCTGTCGCATGTGGACAGCTCGGCCGACGCCGGCCCGAAGAAGCCGCGCAGTCTCTGGGGCGACGCGTGGCGGCAGCTGCGCCGCAAGCCGACGTTCGTGATCTCCGCGTTGATCATCCTGCTGATCGTGCTGATCGCGATCGCGCCAGGACTGTTCTCGCACCGTCCCGCCGGGTACAGCGATCTGACCCACGCCAACGAAGGCCCGTCGGCGGACGCCTGGTTCGGCTACGACAACCAGGGCTACGACGTCTACGCGCGGACCATCTACGGGGCCAGGGCTTCGTTGCTGGTCGGCGTTTTCGCGACCCTGCTGACTGTCCTTTTCGGATCGTTGATCGGCATCGTCGCGGGCTACTACGGCCGGATCGTCGACAGCCTGCTGTCGCGGCTCGGCGACATCTTCGCCGGGCTGCCGTTCGTGCTCGGCGCGATCGTCATCCTCACCACGTTCAACGCGCCGGGCACGAATCCCGGGCAGGTCACCATCATCGTGCAGGTGGTGTGTTCGATCGCGGTGCTGACCTGGCCGGTGGCGATGCGCATCATGCGGTCCGCGACGCTGGTGGCCAAGCAGCTGGACTACGTGAAGGCGGCCCGCGCGCTCGGCGCGAGCACGCCGCGGATCGTGTTCCGGCACCTGCTGCCGAACACGCTCGCGCCGGTGCTCGTGTACGCCACGATCGCGCTCGGCGCGGCCATCGGCGCCGAGGCGACGCTGGCGTACCTCGGCATCGGCGTCCGGCCGCCGGTGGTGTCGTGGGGCGTCATGATCAGCGACGCGCGCGACTACTTCCGCGCGGTCCCGCACATGCTCCTGTTCCCCGGTGCGTTCGTCACCATCACCGTGCTCGCGTTCGTGATGCTCGGCGACGGTATCCGCGACGCGCTCGACCCGAAGTCGAGGTAGCCGCAATGTCCACAGTGTCCAGTTCACCTGGTCCGACGGCGGAGCACGAGCTGCTGCTCGAGGTCGAAGACCTGCACGTGGAGTTCCGCACTTCCGACGGCGTGGCCAGCGTGCTCAACGGCGTCGGGTATTCGGTGCACGCGGGGGAAACCCTGGCTGTGCTCGGCGAATCGGGCTCCGGCAAGAGTGTCACCGCGCAGACCATCATGGGGATTCTCGACACTCCGCCAGGGGTGATTACCGGTGGCTCGATCCGTTATCGCGGCGAGGATCTGCTGACCGCGTCGGCGGACCGACGGCGTCAGGTGCGTGGAGCGGAGATCGCGATGATCTTCCAGGACGCGCTTTCGGCGCTGAATCCAGTGTTCACGGTCGGGTTCCAGATCGAGGAGCAACTGCGCGTCCGGCTGGGAATGTCCAAAAAGGATGCGCGCAAGCGGGCGATCGAACTGCTCGACCTGGTGCGCATCCCTGCGGCGGAACGACGGGTGAAGGACTATCCGCACCAGTTCTCCGGCGGAATGCGGCAGCGCGCGATGATCGCGATGTCCCTGGCGCTCGACCCGGATCTGCTCATCGCGGACGAGCCGACGACCGCTTTGGACGTGACCGTGCAGGCGCAGATCATGGACCTGCTCGCGGACATCCAGCGGGAACGGCGGATGGGGCTGGTCCTCATCACGCACGACCTCGGGGTGGTCGCGGAGGTCGCGGACCGGATCGCGGTGATGTATGCGGGACGGATCGTGGAGCAGGCCGACGTGCGGGAATTGTTCAGCTCGCCGGGCCATCCCTACACCGCCGCGCTGATGGATTCGCTGCCCCGGCTGGACCTCAAAGGACAGACGCTGGAGACCATCAAGGGCCTGCCGCCGAGCCTGCTCGACATTCCACCGGGATGCCCCTTCCACCCGCGCTGCAAGCGGGCCGAGCAACGGTGCCGCGACGAGCGGCCGTCCTCGCACGCGCTCGGGTTCGGCCGGGTCAGTGCGTGTCACTTCGCCGAGGAGGTGGTGGAGAGCCGTGGGTGAGCCGATTCTCAGCGTGCGCGAGCTGGTCAAGCACTTCCCGGTGCGCACCGGCGTGTTGTTCAAACGGACGATCGGGCAGGTGAAGGCCGTCGACGGCGTGTCCTTCGACCTGCAGCCGGGCGAAACGCTCGGCGTGGTCGGGGAATCCGGCTGCGGCAAGTCGACGCTCGCCCAGGTGCTGATGCGCCTGGAGGAGCCGACCAGCGGCAGCGCGACGTTCCAGGGCCGCGATTTGTTCCAGCTGCGCGGCGCGGAACTGCGGCGAATGCGCCGGGAAATCCAGATCGTCTTGCAGGATCCGTACACCTCGCTGAATCCGCGGATGACCGTCGGCGACATCGTCGGCGAGCCGTTCGAGATCCACACCGAGGTCGCGCCGAAGGGTTCACGGGCGAAGAAGGTGCAGGAACTGCTGGAGGTGGTCGGGCTCAATCCCGAGCACGTGAACCGGTACCCGCACCAGTTCTCCGGCGGGCAGCGGCAGCGCATCGGCATCGCCCGGGCGCTGGCGCTGCGGCCCAAAGTGATCATCTGCGACGAGCCGGTGTCCGCTTTGGACGTGTCGATCCAGGCTCAGGTGATGAACCTGCTCGGGGAGCTGCAAGGCGAGTTCGGACTGTCCTATGTGTTCATCGCGCACGACCTGTCGGTGGTGCGGCATCTGTCCACCCGGGTCGCGGTGATGTACCTGGGCAAGATCGTCGAAATCGGCACTGAGGACGAGATTTACGAGCGACCGTCTCATCCGTACACCCAGGCGCTGCTGTCCGCGGTCCCGGTGGCGGATCCGGCGGTGCGCGGGCAGCGGCAGGTGATCCGGCTGGAGGGCGACGTGCCGAGCCCGATCGATCCCCCGTCGGGCTGCCGGTTTCGGACTCGGTGCTGGAAGGCCGCGGACATCTGCGCGACCGAGGTGCCGAAGCTGGAACCGCGGACGGACGGGCATCTGTCGGCTTGTCACTTCGCCGAGGTGAAGTCCGTGGTTCCGTAACGAGCGATTCCTCCGGTTTGCCGATTGCCGTGTGCGGTGTCCGTTATGTACGTTGCATTATCGGTTTTCCTGAGGAGGACTCGTGAAGAGACCAAGATTGCTCGCGGTGGCGCTCGCGGTGCCATTGTTCGGTGCGGTGTCCGGCGTCGCCGTCCCGGCGGCGTCGGCCCAACCGGCCGGGCCGGCAACGGAATTCAGCGTCCTGGCGCGGGACAGCCAGAGTATCGCCGCGGCGCAGCAGGCCGTGCGCGACGCAGGCGGCACGATCGTCGCGACCAACACCGCGGTCGGGCTCATCACCGCCACCGCGCCCGCTTCTGGCTTCGCTGAGCGGGTTTCGGCCAACCGTGCGGTATTCGGGGCGGCGAAGGCGAAAGCGATCGGCAGCGCGCCGAAGGCGGGCAAGAAGGAGAAGCCGGACGCGGTCGAGAAGGAAGGCCGCGGCAGCGTGTCGCGCAAGGCCGCGGCGAACAAGGCGGCTGGCGCCGACCCGCTGGACGACCAGCTCTGGGGGCTCAAGTCGACCCGCTCCGAGCTGGCGCGCACGAAGCAGGCGGGCGACAAGCGGGTGAAGGTCGGCATCATCGACACCGGCGTCGACGGAAGCCACCCGGACATCGCGCCGAACTTCGACAAAGCCGATTCGCGCAATTTCACCAAGGACATCGTCGCGGACGTCAACGGCACCGTGGTCGACGGCCCGTGCGAATTCCGCGGCTGCGTCGACCCGGTGGACCACGACGACAACGGCCACGGCACGCACGTCGCCGGTACGATCGCCGCGGCTGCCAACGGTTTCGGCGTGTCCGGGGTGGCCCCGAACGTGACGGTGGTGAACGTTCGTGCCGGACAGGATTCCGGATACTTCTTCCTGCAGCCGACGGTCGACGCGCTGACCTATTCCGGCGACGCGGGAATCGACGTCGTCAACATGAGCTTCTACGTGGACCCGTGGCTCTACAACTGCCGTTCGAACCCGGCGGATTCAGCGGCGGAGCAAGCAGAACAGCGGACGATCATCGAAGCGACCACGCGGGCGTTGAACTACGCGCACCGCAAGGGCGTGACGATGGTGGTCGCGCTCGGCAACCAGCACGACGACCTGGCCGCGCCGCACGACGACGTCACGAGCCCGGACTATCCGGCGAACGGGACGCATCCGCGCAAGATCGACAATTCCTCGTGCTTCTCGCTGCCGGTCGAAGGCCCGCACACCATCGGGGTCGGCTCGTTCGGCCCGACGCAGGCGAAGGCGGACTACTCCAATTACGGCACCGAGCAGATCTCCGTTTCCGCGCCTGGCGGGTACTTCCGGGACGGTTACGGCACGCCTTGGTATCGGACGGTGGAGAACGAGATCCTGTCCGCGTATCCGCGCAATGTCGGTGTCGCGGAAGGAAACATCGACGCGGCGGGCAATCTGACCCCGGCTGGCGTCGCGCTCGGCATCCAGAAGGCTACGGCGGCGGACGGCCGGGTCGGCTATTACCAGTGGCTGCAGGGGACTTCGATGGCCACTCCGCATGCGACCGGTGTCGCGGCGCTGATCGTTTCCCAGTACGGCAAGAAGACCGGGCATTCGATTTCGATGGATCCGGACGCGGTGCAGCGAGTGCTGGAAGGCACGGCGGCGCCGATCGCGTGCCCGGTGCCGCGGACGGTCGATTACCTGAAGCAGGGCCGGGACGCTTCGTTCACGGCGACTTGCGTGGGTGACGCGTCGTTCAACGGGTTCTACGGACACGGTTCGGTGGACGCTTATTCCGCGGTGACGCGGGGTTCGGAGTTCCTGGGCTGAGCGCGCGGCTGGTTGTGAGTGCCTATCGCGGTTCTAACCGCGATAGGCACTCACGAGGTCAGCGGTTGGATGCCTTCTTCACGAACTTGCCCAGATCCTTCGACTGCTGCACCCGCGACGGTTCGTGCACGTACATCATGTGCCCGGCCGGGTAGTACGCCGTGTCGATGTTTTCCCGCAGCTCCTCCGGAATCTTCAGCTGCGAGAGCACGTACTCGGACGCGTAGTACGCCGTCGCACCGTCGTAATGCCCGAAGGCGACGTGGACCTGCAGGTGCGGGTTGGCCCGCATCGCCGCGCTCAGAGTGTCCACAACGGACACCGAGCGGCCCTCGAACTCCTTGTAGGACCAGGCCTTGAACACCTCGGTGGACAGGATCTCGTACGGCAGGTCGTTCTCGTACCCGAGTTCGGCGCGCACGTAGTGGTTGAACCCGGCCGAGTAAGCGCCGATGATCCGCGACACCGACGGGTCGTCGCTCATGTGCTCGACGCCGCCGTCCGGTTCCCACGTGGTGAACCGGCCGTCCATCCGGCCGACGGCCTTGCCCTGGTCACGCAGCAGTTCGGTGAAGAACCGGATGTGCTCGATCCGCAGGTTCACCCGGTCCACATAGGACTCGCTGAGCCCGGTGAGCGACGCGAGCGTCTGTACTGCCTCAGTACGGTCCTGTGTGGACAGGCGGGCGCCGCGGGAAAGCGCCCACGGCAGCTCCTTCGAGGCGAAGTCCTCGGCGTCGGCGAGCACGTCGTCGAGCGGACGGTCGCCGTGGAGACCGTGGTAGTGCGCGATCGCCGCGTACGTGGGCAGGAACAGCGAGTACGGCAGGTCGTTGCCCTCGTGGAACCGCAGCGTGCCGAGGTCCAGGACGGACGAGATGAGCATCAAGCCGTTGAGGTACAGGCCGTAGCGCTCCTGCAGGTGCCCGGCCAGCGCGGCCGCGCGCAGCGTGCCGTACGACTCGCCGGCCAGGAACTTCGGCGACAGCCAGCGCTGGTTGCGCGAAACCCACAGCCGGATGATCTCCGCGATCGATTCGATGTCGCCCTGGAACCCGGTGTACGGCTGGGATTCGCCGCCCTCGGTCACCCGCGAGTACCCGGTCTGGACCGGGTCGATGAACACCAGGTCGCTGTGCGCCAGCAGGCTTTCCGGGTTGTCCTCGAGCCCGTACGGCGGCGGCACCGGGTCGTTGACGTCGCCGGACAGCACCCGGCGCGGCCCGAGCAGGCCCATGTGCAGCCAGATGCTGGAGGAACCGGGGCCGCCGTTGAAGGCGAAGGTGACCGGTCGCGTGCCGGGGTCCGCGTCGTCGAGGGTGTAGGCGGTGAGGAAAACCTCGGCCTTGGCCTGGAGGCCCTCGGACTTGCCGTCCTTCTTGACCTCCTGGCGGAGCACGATCCGGCCGGTCTGGGCGGTGTAGGCGAGCTTGCGCCGCTTGACGGTGAGCGTGTGCTGCGTCGTGACGAGGTCGTCGACGGGCTCCGCCGCCTTGGTCTCCTCGTCTTTGGTCTTCTCGGCGGTCTCGTCCGCGGTGGTGTCGGCCATGGCCCCAACCTATCTCGTGACCCGGTTAGATTGGCGCAATGCGCACGTTCGCCGACCTCGACGCTTCCCTGGTCGAATGCCGCGCATGCCCTCGGCTGGTCGAGTGGCGCGAGAGCGTGGCCGGGACCAAGGCCGCGTTCGCCGGGGAGCGGTATTGGGCGCGGCCGGTGCCCGGCTTCGGCGCGGAGGACGCCGCGCTGGCGGTCGTCGGGCTCGCGCCGTCCGCGCACGGGGCCAACCGCACCGGACGGATGTTCACCGGCGATCCGTCGGGCGACTTCCTTTTCCGTGTGCTGTACGAGGTCGGTCTCGCGTCCCAGCCGGTCTCCGCGGCCATCGGCGACGGCCTCACGCTGCGCGGCACCCGGCTCGTCTCGCCGGTCCGCTGCGCGCCGCCGGAGAACCGGCCGACCCCCGCCGAGCGGGACACCTGCCGGCACTGGCTGGCCGAGGAACTGGACCTGCTGCGGCCGACCCTGCGCGCGATCGTCGTGCTCGGCGCGTTCGGCTGGCAGGCGCTGCTGCCGGTGCTGTCCGCCGCGGGCTGGCCGGTGCCGAAACCGCGTCCGGCCTTCGCGCACGGGGCCCGGATGCAGTTCGGCGACCTCGCGGTTTTCGGCTGCTACCACGTGTCGCCGCGCAATGTCCAGACCGGCCGTGTGACGCAGCCCATGGTGGTGAGCGCATTCACCGCCGCGGCCTCGGCGGCCGGGCTCATCTGAATCGTGACAACCTGCGTGGCGATGCTGGTCACAGCGGGGTGGGGTACCCGAGCGGAGCCGCTCGCGAAGTGCGACTATAGGTACATGGCTGCTGCGAAGTCGGAACCGACTCGGATCCTCGTCCTCGGTGGTGGATACGTCGGCCTGTACACCGCGTACGGGCTTCAGAAGATGCTGCGCGCCAACGAGGCCTCCGTGACCGTCGTTGACCCGCAGCCGCACATGACCTATGCCCCGTTCCTGCCCGAGGCGGCGGCCGGCGCGATCGAGCCGCGGCACGTGGTCGTGCCGCTGCGCCGCGTGCTGAAGCGCTGCCACGTGCTGACCGCGCGGGTCACGAAGATCGAGAACGAGCGCAAGTCCGTCACGGTCGAGGCCGCCGACGGCCACATCGAGACGCTGAACTACGACGTGCTCGTGGTCGCGCTCGGTGCCGTCGCGCGGATCCTGCCGATCCCCGGCCTCGCCGAGGAGGGCATCGCCTTCAAGACCATCGGCGAAGCGATCTACCTGCGCAACCACATCATGACCAAGCTGGACGAGGCGGCCAGCACGCTCGACCCCGAGCTGCGCAAGCGCCTGCTCACGTTCACCGTGGTCGGTGGCGGGTTCGCGGGCATCGAGGCGCTGGCCGAGCTCGAGGACATGACCCGCTTCGCGGTCGAGAACTACTACCCGAACATCAAGCCGGCGGACATCCGCTGGGTGATGGTTGAGGCGGCCGGGCGGATCCTGCCCGAGGTGCGCGAGACGCTGGGCGTGTACACGGTGCAGCAGCTGGAGAAGCGCGGCATCGAGGTCTACCTGTCGACCGCGGCGAAGTCGTTCGAGAACGGCCACGTGGTGCTCTCGGACGGCACCGAGTTCGACACCGACACGATCATCTGGACCGCCGGCGTGAAGGCCAACCCGGTCCTCGCCAGCTCGGACCTGCCGCTCGACAAGCGCGGCCGCGTCGAGGCCACCGCCGCGATGCAGGTAGTCGGCCACCCGGACGTCTGGACCGCGGGCGACAACGCGGCCATCCCGGACCTCTCGCGCACCGAACAGGACCCGACGGCGACCTGCCCGCCGAACGCCCAGCACGCGGTCCGCCAGGCCCGCCTGCTGGCGAAGAACATCATCAAGGTGATCCGCGGCGGACAGCCGAAGGACTACTACCACAAGAACCTGGGCGCGGTCGCGAGCCTCGGCCTGCACAAGGGCGTGGCGGACGCGCTGAACCTGAAGATCAAGGGCTTCCCGGCGTGGCTCTTCCACCGCGCGTACCACCTCAAGGCGATGCCGACGTGGAACCGCAAGATCCGCATCCTGTTCGACTGGATGCTCGGCGGGCTGTTCCGGCGTGAGGTCATCTCGCTGGGCCAGATCAACAACCCGAAGGAAGAGTTCAACCGCGCTAGCAAGGGCTGAGTTCTCCTGCGCTTGACGAAGCCGGGCCGTCGTGGGGTGGCCCGGCTTTGTCGTGTGCTGGGGCGGGTTCGCTAGGGTGGGTGGGCCCCCGTAGCCCAATTGGCAGAGGCAGTCGACTTAAAATCGACGCAGTGCGGGTTCGAACCCCGTCGGGGGCACTCCAAGGCGGGGAGCGGGAGGCGCTCCGCTCATGACAGCCTGCTCGTTTTCATTATCTTGTTTGCGCTGGTTGAGGCGCTTGAGTTACACCGATCCCATCCGGACCGTGTGCTTGGTTGAACGTCGCCTGTCTGCCGGGCTGGCTTGGAAACCGCACAGACAAGCTAGGCGTCGGGGCCGGACCGGATCTACCCTCCCCGGGAGAGGCTCGCGCGGGCGGCTCCTGCCCATAGGTTCAGGTGACCAGCATGGACGACGATGTCGCTTATCGAGCTCGCGGCGGGGCTAGTCTGCCCGCGGAGTCAGGAGGTGTCACCGCCACCTACCCGCTCGCCGTTCTTGAGGCAGATGGGGCGGGGGTCGGAATCGGCCTGAGCCCGCGCTGGCTCGCAGCCGTTCCTCGGTTCTTTTCCGGTGGTCGTCAGTCGAAGAGCGAATACCTCTGGAGCAGACGGTGGGATGAAATACGGCAGGTCAAAATCGCGCAACGGAGCATCGTATTCATACCGGAGCACGGTGGCCGATGCCGGTTTGTCACGCCGACTAGGCACGGAATCCGGCCGTTGGTCGATATGCTGCGGGGAACAGAAATACGGTGTGAAGAGGTCCGGACGACGATACGTGACGCGTTTATGGACTAGCGCGGTCCTCCTTGCGGCACCGTGGACGGCACTGCCACGATGCCTGGGATCACCGACCGTGTCGAGATCCCATTGCCCGTCTGGAAATGGCCGTGTCGTTCGAATTTCACGCCCCTCCGCGAAATTCAGTCGACGTTTCACATCATTGCCAGCAGAAAGCATGGCCACGGCAGGCGTCGGCGCAGCCGTAACGTCGCACCAATAGGCCGCGACTTCTCGGCAGAGGGCGAAAAGCAGCGGAGGTCCCCATGGCGACCCGGAACACTGAGCGGGCAACCCAGCGGACGTTGTGGTTCATCGGGGTGTCTGACTCCCTGCTGATTGCCCTCGGTCTGTTGTCGACGGCGACCTACCACATCGGCGGCCATGCCTTTAGCCTGCATCTCGGCGGCCTGGGCGGCGCGTTGGCGATCGTCGCGGTGATCAACTTCTTGGGCTTCTACTGGTTCTACCGGGAGCTGCGCGACGCGATCGCCGCGGCCGTCGTGCTGACCTACATCATTTTGCTGGCCTGCATGTTCAATACCAGCGTCCAGGACGCGTTTGACCACTCAGCGCTCGGGAGCAGCATGTTGACCAGCCTCACGACGCTGACCGCCACCGTCGGCGCGTTCTACTTCGTCGGCAAGAGCTACGAGCGAGCATCTGAGATCAAGGCTCCCGCTCCGGCGATGACGTCCGGCGACGGCTCTGCGGCCCCAGAATTCAGCAACGGCTCCCGGCCGTCCGGTTTGACCAATGGGTCTGTGACGGACGACGCGAGCGATATACGGCGGTGAATTTCTGGGGCTCGCGCTATCTCTCGCGTCGTACTGCCCGTCGTGCGCTTAGGAAATCAGAGCGCCGGGAGCACCAGCCGGGACCGCAGCGTGGCGTGGGGGCACCGGGTCGAGGCGTTTGTACGGCGCGCCGAGCGGTGGCCGGGGGTCGGCGTCGCCGTGGTTGGGCCACGGGGACATCGCGCGTTCGGCTTGGGCGGTGATTGTCAGGGACGGGTTGACGCCCAGGTTCGCGGAGATCGCTGAACCGTCGACGACGTGGAGGCCGGGGTGGCCGTGGACTCGGTGGTAGGGGTCTAGGACACCGTCTGCTGGGTCGTCGGAAATGGCGCAGCCGCCGATGAAATGGGCGGTCATCGGGATGTTCAGGATCTCTCCGGTGGTGCCGCCGGCGATGCCGTCGATCTTCTCCGCGACGCGGCGGGCGGCGTCGTTTCCGGCGGGGATCCAGGTGGGGTTCGGTTCGCCGTGGCCGGGGGCGGAGGTCAGTTTGTGCCGTCCGGTGCGGGTGCGTTTGCCGGTGACGGTGATGGAATTGTCAAGGGTTTGCATAACCAGCAGGATGATGGTGCGTTCGGACCAGCGGCGCGGCGAGAACCAGGTGAGGTTGCGCGGATTCCGGGCGAACACGGTCAGCCAGGTCAGCCAGCGCGGAACCGGCTTGCCGCCGTCGGTGAGTGCCGTTTGCAGCAGCGACATCGCGTTGCTGCCCTTGCCGTAGCGGCACGGTTCGATGTGCGTGTGCTCGTCCGGGTGGATCGACGAGGTGATCGCGACGCCGCGGGTGAAGTCGACGTCCTTGCGTTTCGATTTCGCGCCGAGGATGGATTCCGAGTTCGTCCGGGTCAGGCGGCCGAGGCTGGCGGAAATTCGGGGCAGCGCGCCGGTTTCTCGAGCTCGGTGGAGCAGTTTCTGCGTGTTGTAGGTGCCAGCGCTGAAGATGACGTCGCGGGCGAAGAAGGTGCGCACGTTTTTGCGGCGGCGCGGTGACTTTCCGGTGCGCACTGCGGTGACGAGGTAACCGCCGTCCGCTGGGCGTACGTCGAGCACTGTGGTCATCGGGATGACGTTCGCACCGCGTTTTTCGGCCAGGTAAAGGTAATTGCGGTCCAGTGTGTTCTTGGCGCCGACCCGGCAACCGGTCATGCAGGACCCGCATTCGGTGCAGGTTCGGCGTGCTGGTCCGGCACCGCCGAAGAACGGGTCTGGGACGACGGTTCCGGCGGGAGTGTCCTTGTCGCCGAAGAAGACGCCGACTGGCGTGAGCTGGAAGGATGAGCCAACGCCCAGGTCGTCGGCGACTTCGCGGAGCACCTGGTCGGCGGCGGTGACGGTGGGGTTTTGGGTGACGCCGAGCATCCGGCGGGCCTGGTCGTAGTGCGGTTTCAGTTCGGCTTGCCAGTCGGTTACGTGTGCCCACTGTGGGTCTTCGAAGAACGGCGCGGGCGGTTCGTACAGGGTGTTGGCGTAGTTGAGGGAACCGCCGCCCACGCCTGCGCCGCCCAGGATGACGACGTCGCGGAGCAGGTGGATGCGCTGGATTCCGTAGCAGCCGAGCCGCGGTGCCCAGAGGAAATTCCGGACGTCCCAAGAGGTTTTCGGCAGTGTCTCTTCGGTCCGGCGCGGACCGGCTTCCAGCACGGTGACGCGATAGTCCTTTTCGGACAGCCGCAAAGCGCTCACGGAACCGCCGAAACCGGAGCCGATCACGAGGACGTCGGTCTCTTCACGGGTTTCGTTCATCGTTGTCCTCACAGGCGTCAGCGCGGTGGCGACCCCGAAGTCTTCTCGCCCAGGCCGGACCCGTGCATCGGTCTGCGGAACGGGACCGCGGGACGCGACTGGTCCCGCGGCACAAAACCCTCAGTCCACCGGCCGGAGCACCGCCGGGCCCAGCAACCGGCAGGCCAGCAGCGCGACCTCGACGTCGATGCGTCCCTCGGACAGTGGGCGGCCGCGTTCCTGCTCGGCCTTGCGGAGCCGGTACTGGATGGTGTTCTTGTGCAGGTGCAGCTCTTGCGCGGCGACCATCAGGCTGCTCCCGCTGGACAGGTACGCCCACACCGTCTCGCGCATCCGCTGGTGTCCCTCGTCGTCGTCGGCCAGCGCGCCGAGCACCGACTGGACCCAGCCCGCGACCGCCGAGGGATCTGCCGCGACCAGCGCCAACGGTCCGAGCTGCGCCGCCGCGGTGACTGGTCTCGGTCGCGTCCGCTCGGTCATCTGCGCCACGGCTTCGGCTTGGCGGGCCTGCTGGTGGGTGGTGCGGAACCCGGCCAGGCCGCTCGCCGGGTCGCCCAACGCGACGCGCACCGGCTCGGGTGAGCCGGCGAGCGCGGCGGACACCGCGTCGAGGTCGAGCGTCGCGGTCGGGAACCAGGCCCACACGGTCGAGGCGTCCGGGGCCACGACCAGCGGAATGGCGCCGAGCGCATTCGCGAGCAGGGCCGCATGCCGTTCGAGGGTGGTCAGGCGGGCGCTTTCGTCCAGTTCAGGGCCGCACCACAGCACCGCGCCGACGTGCCGCTCCGACAGCGCGTAGCCGAGGGTTTTCTCGACGTCGGCGGGGTCGACGGGCTTCCCGGACAGCGCGGCCTGCACCTTCGCGAGCCGGGCGGCGTTGCGGTGGCGCAGCCAGGTGTCACGTTCCAGCTGGTAGGCCTCGACGACCTCTTCGGAGATCTTGTCGATGTAGGTGAAGGCGACCTGCGACAACTCGGTGGCGGCGACCGCGACGTCCGCGGCCTCCACCGGCTCGGCGGCGATCCGGGCGATCATCTCCTGCTGGAAGGCTGCCTGGCCGAGGCGGTACGCGCGCAGCATCGCGGTGATCGGCACCCGGCGCTGGGCCAGCCGCCGCGCGAACTCCAGCGCGACCGGCGGCGCCCCGACGTCGACCGGCTCCGTCGAGCCGCCCAGCACGCCCAGCGCGGCGACCAGGTTCTCCCGGACCGTGTTGTCCAGCAGCTCAGCGGCCTGCGCGTCGGGCGCGAGCGAGGGCAGCTCGGCGGAGACCTCCTCGACGATCCGCGCGCGGAGCAGCGCGAGCTCGGCCAGGACCGAGTCCGCGACCTTGGCCAGTGTGGCGGCAGCCGTCGACGTCACAGGCAGCACCGTACGCCCGGTTCGTGCCCGAGACCCAACGCAGCCGGTCGTTTCGGTTTCGCGCACAGTGACCGGCCACAGGCGGATTCCTACCTTGAGGAAAACGACAGACCGCGTGGAGGCCGCCATGAAGGAATACCGCCTCGCCGGGCCGAACGGCGAGACTGCCTGGCACGACCGGAAGCGGCAGCTGTGGCTGCTCGGGCTCGTCGTGCCGCTGCTGCCGTTCGGCGCGATCGGGTTGCACGCCGCGACCGGATCCGACGCCGCGCTGTGGCTCGGACCGCTCGTCGTGCTGGTCCTCGTGCCGCTCATCGACCTCGTCGCCGGATACGACCACACCAATCCGCCGGACGAGGTGATGGAGGCGCTGGAGGAGGACCGCTACTACCGCTGGATCACCTATCTGTTCCTCCCGTTGCAATACGCCGGTTTCGTGGCCGGAGCGTGGATGCTCGCGCGCGGCGATCTTTCCGTCGGCGGAAAAATCGGCCTCGCGATCACGCTGGGCACGGTCGCCGGCATCGCGATCAACACCGCGCACGAACTCGGCCACAAACGGGAAAGCACCGAGCGCTGGGCCGCGAAAATCGCGCTGGCGCAGTGTTTTTACGGGCATTTCTACATCGAACACAACCGCGGGCATCACGTCCGGGTTGCCACTCCGGAGGACCCGGCGTCAAGCCGCCTGGGCGAGAGTTTCTACCGGTTCTGGCCGCGGACGGTCCTCGGTTCGTTGCGCAGCGCCTGGGGCGTCGAGCGGAAACGCTATGCCCGCAAGGGAAGCCACCCGTTCCACCTCGGCAACGACGTGCTCAACGCGTGGCTGATGAGCGTGGTGCTGTGGGGCGGGCTGATCGCCTGGCTGGGTATCGGGATCCTGCCGTATCTGGTAGTACAGGCCGTTTTCGGCTTCTCGCTGCTGGAGATCGTGAACTACCTGGAGCACTACGGGATGCTGCGCAAGCAGGTCTCTAACGGCGCGAAGACCCGGTACGAGCGCGTCACTCCGGCGCATTCCTGGAACTCCAACAATGTCGCGACGAATGTGTTGCTGTACCACCTGCAGCGGCACAGCGATCACCACGCCAACCCGACGCGCCGGTTCCAGACTCTGCGCGACTTCAAGGAAAGTCCGGTTCTGCCGACCGGCTACACCGGGATGATGGTTGTCGCGCTGGTCCCGGCGTGGTTCCGGAAGGTGATGGATCCGCGGGTCTACCGGCATTTCGACGGCGATATCCGCCAGGCGAACGTGCAGCCGGGCAAACTGCCTTCGCTGCTGAAGAAGTACCCGGTCATCGCTCCTGCCGCGGAGAAACCCGCCTTGGACAACCGACCGAAGCTGGCCGACGACGTGGACGCCGCGCGGTGCCCCGGCTGCGGCTATGTCTACCGCGTCGCGGAGGGCAACGAGCTGGAGGGCTTCGCCGCCGGGACGCCCTGGTCGGAGATCCCGGACGACTGGACCTGCCCCGATTGCGGCGTGCGCGACAAGGTCGATTTCGTGCCGGTGGTTCGGGAGGCGGCATGAAGATCGTCGCGGACCACGGCACCTGTGAAGGCCTCGGTATGTGCGAGGCGATGGCCGACCAGTTCTTCGAGGTCGGGGACGACGGCGTGGTGCAGGTCCTCGACGAGACCCCGCCGGAGGCAGAGCGGGAGTTCGTCGACGCTGCGGTGCGCGCGTGCCCGGTCGCCGCGCTGCGGTTGCGGGATTGAGGCCCGGTGGAGACGGAGCTGCTGGGGCGGGCGCGGTCCGGCGACCAGGCCGCGTTCGCCGTCCTCTACCAGGAACACGCGGCGCCGGTCTTCCGCTACCTGCGGATGCGGCTGCCCACCGCGACGGTCGCCGAGGACCTGACGAGCGAGGCGTTCCTGCGCGCGTGGCGGAAACTGCCGGACTTCCGCCCGGACGTCGGCTCGTTCACCGGGTGGCTGTACACGATCGCCGACAACCTGCTGCGCGACCACCGCAAATCAGCCCGCTACCGGCGGGAACTCCTCGACGGGAAAGACCACGACGGACCGGACATCCGGGGCGGTGCCGATCGGCTCGCGCTGGCTCGCATCGAAGCGGCGGCGCTGCGCCGGTGCCTGGCCGACCTCAGCGAACCGCAGCGCGAGTGCGTGCGGCTGCGGTTTTTCGCCGGACTGTCCGTCGCCGAGGTCGCCGAAACGATGAACAAGAACCCCAACAGCATCCGGGCGCTGCAGCACCGTGCGGTGCGCACGCTCGCGACGCTGCTGGCCGAGACCGAAAAGGCGTGACTGTGCACGGATTTCTCGAGATTTTCAAGATCATGGGACCACTGCTGGTGCTGATGCTGTGCCCGATCTGGCTTCCGCTGCTCGGGATGGCGATCGGTAAGCTCGCGGACCTCTTGTCCGGCGGCGGCGCCCGGACCGAATCTCGGCCGGTGCGCGCCGAGCCGGCCGAGGCGGGGAGCCGCGTTTCGCGGTGAGGTATAGCCGGGCGCACATGTCTCGGGCGGCAAAGAGCATTGGTCAGGCATTCCGGACTTTCTTAGCCTGACTGCGGGTCGACGGCGGTCTCCTGGCTGGCGTCGGACGCACGCTCAAAGGAGAGCCGAGATGACCGAATCCCCGCCTGTCACTGCCCAGCCGCCGTCCGGTCCGGTCATCGGCGCTCGAACCGACGACGGCCTGCTGCGGTTCCGCGGAGTGCGCTACGGCACCGCGGAACGGTTCCAGCCGCCGCGACCGGTCGCACCGCATTCCGAGCCGGTCGATGCCCTCCTGCCAGGCCCGATCTGCCCGCAGCTCGGCTCGCGCCTGGAAGCCGCGATGGGGCCGCCGCGGGGAGAACCGCCCCAGTCCGAGGACTGCCTGCACCTTGCCGTCGCGACGCCTGGGCTGACCGGGGCGCGTCCGGTGCTGGTGTGGCTGCACGGTGGCGGCTTCCTGAGCGGCGGCGGCACGCTTCCCTGGTACGACGGCGGGAGGCTCGCCGCGGACGGCGACGTGGTCGTCGTGTCGGTCAACTACCGGCTGGGGGCGTTTGGCTACCTGGTCCACGAAGGCGTCAGCGAGGGCAATCTCGGTCTGGCGGACCAGATGCTCGCGCTCGAATGGGTGCGCGACAACATCGCTGCGTTCGGTGGCGACCCGGGAAATGTCACCGTCTTCGGCCAGTCCGCTGGTGCGCTTTCGACGCTTGCGTTGTTGTCGGACCCGACGAGCCGTCCGCTGATCCGGCGGGCGATCGTCCAGAGCTCTCCGGCTCCCGAGATCATCCAGGAACGCGCTGTGGCGCTGGAGATCGGCCAGTATTTCGTCGACGCGGTCGGCGGAAATCCGGCCACTGCTTCGGCCGACCAGTTGCTCGCCGCGCAGTTGCGGACTCTCCGGTGGAACGCGGCGAAGGACCCGGCGTCGACCCGGCCGCCGTTCGGCCTGGTCGGGATCGAGGTCGACGGCGCCATGCTCCGGTCCGACCCGTTGCCGGACTTGATGATCGGGTACACGGCGCAAGAGTGCACGGCATTCGCTTTAGGCGTCGAGGACGCTGAGATCCGGCAAGCGATCGCGGACCAGACCGAGCCGCTTTTCGGTCGTCCGGCACGCGAACTGGCGCGGCAGTACGCCGAAGCCGGCGGAACCGTGTACTCGTACGAATTCGATTGGGCTCCAGAGCACGGCGGATACGGCGCGATCCACTGTCTCGAACTGCCGTTCCTGATGGGCACGCCGGAATCCTGGCGCGGGAGCCCGATGCTGGGGGAAACGAGCTGGACCGAGGTCGAACGCCTCGGTGCCCAGATGCGCTTGTGGTGGACCGAATTCGCGCGTTCCGGCTCGCCGGACCCGCGGCTCGGCGAGAAATTCCGGATCGGGAATCCTTCTCACGGACTGGAGAACACGCCATGAGCAAGCCCGGCATCCACTGGCCAGTCGTCCTGCTCTGCTTCTTCGCCGTTCTTCTCGACGGCTTCGACACCGCCGCTCTGTCGTTCACGATCCCGACGCTGTCGAAAGAATGGGCTTCCGCACCCGCCGCGTTCACGTTGCCGTTGGTGCTGACCAACATCGGCGTCGTCGCCGGGTACCTGGCCGCGGGTTACGTCGGAGCCCGGATGAGGTCCCGGTCCGTGGTGCTCACCGGCGTCCTGATCTTCGCGGCGGCGACCGTGCTGACCGCCGCGATCCTGCACCTGAAGTCCATGCCGGTCTTCGCCGCGAGCCGGTTGGTGACCGGGCTCGGCCTGGGTTTGGTGCTGCCGGCCGGGGTTTCCCTCGCGACGAAGCACAGCGCGGACGGCCGCCGGGAGCTGGTTTCGGTGGCGGTGACCCTCGGTCTCGCGTCCGGGAGCAGCCTCGGCGGGTTCTTCGGCGGCAAACTGCTGCACAGCGTCGGGTCCGCCGGGGTCTTCTACGTCGCCGGGCTCGCTCCGCTGCTGCTGGCCGCAGTGATGGCCATGGTGCTGCCCAAGCGGGAACCGACCGTGGAGAGCAGCGCGAAGCAGGAGGCCAAGGTAAGCAGGCTGTTCGGCCCGGGACTGCGCCTTCCGACCGCGCTCATCTGGGCGTTCTCGTTCCTCATCTTCATCACCGCGTACGTGCTGATTTCCTGGGTCCCGACGCTTCTCACCGGCTACGGTTTCGCCGCCGGGAAGGCCCCGCTGGGACTCGCGTTCCTCACCCTCGGCGGGATCGCGGGCGGCCTGGTGCTCATCCCGCTGGCCGCGCGGATCGGGATCGCCCGCGCGCTGATCCTGATGCCCGCCATCGGGGCCGTGTGCATGGTCCTCGTCGCGACGGTGCCGGTCCGCGAGACTCTGCTGTTCGTGCTGCTGGCCGGTGCCGGTTTCGGGGTCACGGCTGGGCAGATCGGGCAGCTGACCCTCGCGGTCTCGATCTATCCCGCGAGCACGCGCACCACCGGCGTCGGCTGGGCCGCGGCGCTGGGGCGGATCGGGTCCATCGTCGGGCCGGGCGTAGCGGGCTTGCTGCTCGCGCTGGCGTTGTCGGCCCAGACGATCGTGCTGGTGACCGCTGTTCCCGTGCTGGTGGCGATCGCCTGTGCGGTGGGGCTGAGCCGGGTGCGCTCGACCGCTGGGAGGGAGCGCGATGGCGCACTGGTTCGATCTCGGTGACGTCGCGGTCGTTCCCCTGATCGAGGACGACCGGTTGCTGATCGACCCCGGGGAGTTCTTCCCGGGGCTCGAGCCGGATCTGGCCGACTGGTACGCGCGGGAACCGTGGTTCGACCGGGCGGCGGAGAAGCTGGTGTTCGTCATTCAGTCGTTCCTCGTCTGCTCGGCGGACGAGGTGCTGGTCGTCGACGCGTGCGTCGGGGCGGGGAAGGACCGTCAGCGGCCCGAGTTCGACCAGCTGCCGGACCGCTGGAGGCAACAGTTCCTCGCGACCGGGCTGCGGGAGGCGGACGTCGATGCGGTCGTGTTCACTCATCTGCACACCGACCACGTCGGCGCTGCCACTGCCCAGCGGGAACCGGTTTTCCCGCACGCTCCGCATTTCGTGGTCGAGGAGGAGTTCCGTTACTGGTCGAGTGAAGCCGGTGGGGCGGCCATGCGCCGGACCGGTGACTACCTGGCCGACAGCGTCCTGCCGATCGAGCAGGCCGGACAGCTTCGTTTTGTCGCTCCGGACGCGGTGGTGGGCAGGCACGCCGAACTCGTTCCCGCGGCCGGACACACGCCGGGGAACGTGTGCGTGCGGGTCCGCGGCAGTGCCGGGACCGTCCTGCTCGCCGGGGACACGATGCACCACGGGGTGCAGATCCGGCATCCGGAGCTGAGCACTCGGTACTGCGTCGAGCCGGGAGCGGCGGCGCGGGTGCGGGGCGCTTTGCTGGATGAGGCGGCGGGCAGCGGCGCTGTCTTCGTTCCGACGCATTTCCCCGTGCCCTCGGCTGGCCGGGTCCGGCGTGGTCAGGCTGGGTACGACTTCGAGTTCGCCGCCGACCTGGTCCGGACCGGGCAGTTCCGCTACCGGGAGTGGCTGGGCAGCCTTGTCACATTGGGCCGCCGGGGCTCTGCACCCGTTGCGGCGCGGAGCCAGTGGCCTGACCGCGGGTGACGCGGAGGAGGTCGAGCTTCCCCGCGTCGGTGGTGCCGGTCGCCGCGGTGTAGGTGACCATGCGGAGGTCTGCTCCCGGGGCCAGGAGGACATCGCAGTCAAGCCGGATCTCGCCGACGTCGGGGTGATAGATCGTCTTTTGCTCGCTCGTGTGCTGGGCAGCGGACTCCGTGACCCAGTGGCGCGCGAAGGCTTCCGATTCCGCACGGAGATCTCGGACGAGGCGATTGAGCCGGGCGTCGGCGGGATAGCGGGAGACGGCGTCTTTGAGGTCGGCCACGATCGACGCTTCGAAGGCGTCGAATCCGTGTTCGGCCTCAAGGGGCGGCAGGGCCGGGCCATTGCCGAACAAGGCTAGGGCGAGGTTGCGTTGCTCGACCGGGAGCGCGGAGGGATCGCCGATCAGGGCGCACCACATGGCGTTCCACCACACCAGCGTCCAGTCCGCGGTGAACACGCCGATCGGGACGTCGCCCAGGCGCAGGGCGAGCCGTTGGATGCTCGCGGGAACGTGGGCGCTGATCGTGCCGTCGCGCGGCGGCAGGAGTCCGGCGCTGCGGTAGAGCTGGTCGCGTTCGGCCCGGGAGAGCTGCAGCGCTCGGGCGAGGGAGCCGACGACCTGGGCGGAAGGGTTCTTCGCGCGGCCCTGCTCCAGACGCAGGACGTAGTCGACCGAGAGTCCGGCCAGTTGCGCGAGCTCCTCACGCCGCAGTCCGGGCGCACGCCTGCCGGCCGTCGCGGTGAAGCCGGCGTCGACAGGTGAAAGCCGGTCGCGCCAGCCGTGCAGGAGCTCGCCGAATTCGGGCATGAGCCCATTCTGGCGGCGCGGCGATCGTTGAGCCTGGGTACTGCCAGTCCTAGGGACATCCAAGCCACTGGCTGGCGGCGGCGAGTGCGAGGAAATTCCGGTGTGCAGTGACCAGCAAGGGAGACTTCGATGCAGCACACCATCGTGATGACCGGCGCGACTCGCGGTATCGGCCGGATCGCCTCCGAGCACATCCTGCGCCGGTCGCCGGACACCCATCTGGTTGTCGTCGCCCGCGAATCCACCGGCTCGCAGTTCAGCGGCAACGTCTCGTACGTCGTGGCGGACTTGAACTCGCTGAAGAGCGTCCGATCGGCCGCTGCCGAGATCTGCCACCGGCTCGACCGCGGTGACCTGCCGCCGCTGCGCCACTTCGTGGGCAATGCGGGCGTCCAGTACACGGACAACCTGATCGAAGGCCCAGAGGGGATCGAGTCAACATTCATGGTGAACGTGCTCGCCAACCATGTGTTCGTCCGCGCTTTCGAAGACCGCTTCGGCGGCCGCGGCCGGATCGTGGTCACAGTCAGCGACACGCATTTCGGCGATTTCACGCACAACCTGGGGATGGTGCCTCGGCCTGCATGGGACTCACCCGACGTCCTCGCTCGCCCGCGTGCCTTCCCCAAGCCCGAAACCACCGCCGCGGGGCGTGCCGCGTATTCGACCAGCAAACTGGCTGCGATCTACCTGGTGCACGAGTACGCGCGCCGCTTGCCTGCCGGGGTCGACGTCATCGCCTACAACCCGGGTTTCGTTCCCGCCACTGGTCTCGCCCGCAACGCTGGGCCTATCGGCCGCTTCATGATGCGCAGAGTCCTGCCGCTGCTGGCTTTCACCCCGTTCGGCACCCATCGCGACGATGCGGGCCGCTACCTCGCCGAGGTCGTCCTGGGCGGCACGCAAGCCCCGACCGGTTCCTACGTCGACCGCGACAAGGCGGCCCGCTCCTCGGACGAGTCCTACGATCCGCGGCGCGAACAGGAACTTTGGGACACCGCCGAACGCCTGACCGCGCTTGATCCGGCGACCTGAGGTTCGCCCGCCAGGTTAGCCGGACACCGGGTCGACCCGGCGGCGGAGCAGGCAGAAGACGTTTCCCTCCGGGTCCGCCAGCACGTGCCACGGTTCCTCGCCGGTCTGGCCGACGTCGGCGGGTCGCGCGCCGGCCGCGAGCAGGCGTTCCAGTTCCGCGTCCTGGTCCCGGTCGGTCGGGTTCACGTCCAGGTGCAGCGGCAGTTTCGCCGGTTTCGGGTCGGTACCGCGGCTGAGGATCAGCGTCGGCTGCGGGCCGCCGAAACCGGCTCCGGGCGGGCCGATCTCGAGGTCGTCGCCGTCCCAGCCGAGTTCGACGTAGCCGAGGACTTCGCACCAGAAATCGCCCATCCGTTGCGGGTCGGCGCAGTCCAGGATGAGTTCGGTGATCCGGCAGGCCATGTGCGCGAGCTTAGGGCCGCCGCGCACCCCCGCCCAGCGAATTCCGGTTTGTGCGCGCGGAGAGATCTGCCGCCCCGGATTCGTCCGCGCGCACGAACGGACCGTCCGGGAAACCTCCTAGGGTCGCCAGCAGCGAGGCGAGGAGGCAAGCATGCGGACACTGCTGCGTGGCGGTCGCGTCATCGACCCGGCTACGGGCTTCGACGGCACAGCTGACGTGCTGGTATCCGACGGCGAAGTGATCGCGGTCGGACCAGGACTGCCGAGTGCGGACGACCAGGTAGAGATCGACGTCGCCGGGTACATCGTCGGGCCGGGGTTCATCGATCTGCACAGCCACGTGCACACGATCGCCGGTCAGCGGCTGCAGGCGATGGACGGAGTCACGACGGCCCTCGACCTCGAGGCCGGGTTGATGCCGGTCGAACGGGCTTACGCCGAGGCCGCCGCGGCCGGGCGTCCGCTGCACTACGGCTTCTCGGCCTCGTGGGGTTCCGCGCGGGCGAAGGTGCTCGCCGGCATCGAACCGGACGCGAACATCAACACCGGACTCTCCGTGCTCGGCAATCCGGCCTGGCAGCGGTCCTCGTCGAAGACCGAGCTGGCCGCCTGGCTGTCCCTTGTGGAGGGTGAGCTGGCGGCCGGTGCGCTCGGCGTCGGCGTGCTGCTCGGATACGCGCCGGCCAGCGATCCGGCCGAGTTCCTGGCTCTGGCGAAGCTCGCCAAGCAGGCCGAAGCGCCGACGTACACGCACGTCCGCGAGCTGGTCGAGGTCGATCCGGGCACGCCGGCCGACGGGTCCGAGGAGATCGCGATCGTCGCGGCCGAGACCGGCGCGGCGATGCACCACTGCCACGTCAACAGCACCTCCGGCCGGCACATCGACCGCGTGCTCGCCGCGCTGGAGTCGGGCCGTGCCGCGGGGTCGCGGGTGACCGTCGAGGCCTATCCGTACGGCGCGGGCAGCACCGCGGTCGGCGCGGCTTTCATCTCGCCGGAGCGGCTGAAGATGAAGGGCCTCAACCCGACGCGGGTGATCCTGCTGGAGACCGGCGAGCGGATCGCGGACGAGGGCCGGTTGCTGCAGGTCCGCGCCGAGACGCCGGGTGCGCCCTGCATCCTGGAGTTCCTCGACGAGGAAGACCCGGCCGACCGCACCCTGCTGCACCAGGCGCTGGCCTTCCCGGACTCGATCGTCGCGAGCGACGCGATGCCGGTGTACTGGCAAAACGGGGCCAACGAATCCACCGAGTGGCCTTTGCCGCCTGGTGGTGCCACCCATCCGCGCACGGCGGGCACGTTCTCGAAGTCGCTGCGGCTGATGGTGCGCGAGGCCGGTGTTTGGACCTGGTTGGAAGCGTTCCGGCGCTGCTCCTATCTCCCGGCGCGGGTGCTCGACGAGGTCGCGCCCGGTGCGCGGACGAAGGGCCGGTTGAACGTCGGTGCGGACGCGGACATCGTCGTCCTCGATCCGGCCACGATCACTGACACCGCAACGTATTTCGACGCGACCCGGCCCGCGGTCGGCGTCCGGCACCTGTTCGTCGCGGGCACTCCGGTGGTGCGCGACGGGCAGCTGCTCACCGACGCGTTCCCCGGCCAGCCGCTGCGGGGTGAGCCGCGATGACCGAGTTCGCTGTGGACGCTCTGCTCGCCGACATCGAAACGCTGGTGCGCTGCGAATCTCCGTCCTCCGACCTCGACGCGGTCGCGCACAGCGCGGACGTGCTGACCGGTGTCGGCAAGGCGTTGCTCGGCGTGGAGCCGGAACGCATTGTCCTGGATGGACGGACGCACCTGCGCTGGCGGTTCGGTGCCGGTCCGCCGCGGGTACTGCTGCTCGGCCATCACGACACGGTCTGGCCGATGGGTTCGCTGGAGACGCATCCGTTTTCCGTGCAAGACGGCGTCTTGCGCGGGCCGGGCTGCTTCGACATGAAGACCGGCGTTGTCATGGCCTTGCATGTCGCGGCCTCCCTGCCCGACCGAAGTGGACTGTCCATTTTGGTCACCGGGGACGAGGAGCTGGGCTCGCCGTCGTCGCGGGGGCTGATCGAGGAAGAGGCGCGAGGCTGCGCGGCGGCGTTCGTGCTGGAGGCTTCGGCGGATGGCGGAGCGATCAAGACCCGGCGCAAAGGCGTTTCCCACTACCGGATCGAGGTGACCGGACGCGCCTCGCATGCCGGGCTCGAACCGGAGAAGGGGATCAACGCCGGCATCGAGATCGCACATCAGGTCCTCGCGGTCGCCGCGCTCGCCGATCCGGAACGGGGCACCAGCGTCGTGCCGACGGTGCTTTCGGCTGGCACCACGGTCAACACCGTGCCCGCCGCGGCCGCGGTTGAGGTCGACGTGCGGGTGTGGGACGAGGAAGAACAGCTTCGCGTCGATCGTGAGGTCCGTGCGTTGCGACCGGTGCTCACCGACGCACAGGTCCGGGTCAGCGGCGGGATCAACCGGCCGCCGCTGGACGCGGTCTCCTCGGCCGCGTTGTACGGGCTGGCCAAGGAACTGGCCGCGGAACTCGGGTTGCCGGAATTGACCGAGGCGGCTGTCGGCGGGGCTTCGGACGGCAATTACACCGCGGGTTTGGGCGTGCCGACGCTCGACGGTCTCGGTGCGGTCGGCGGCGGAGCGCACGCCGATCACGAACATGTCCTGGTCGAGGAATTGCCGCGGCGGACCGCGTTGCTGGCCGCTTTGGTGGAGAACGTGCTGACGAAGGGGAGTCCGTCGGTTCCGACGAATCCGGCGGGCGATTCTGGTCGAGCACGACGGTGACGTCGGCGGGGAAGCCGGGAAAGGATCATCCCGTGACGAATCTTGCGATGAACACGGAAAGACCCGTCGCGGCGGAAACGTGCGACGAGGCGGTCGCGGCCGCGCGGGCGGCGGCCGCCGCGTCGGGGGTCGAAGTCCGGGAAATCACCGAGATCGCGGAAATGACCGCGGTCGGAGTGCTGTTCGAGACGATCTGGCGGTCCGCGCCAGGCGCCCGGCCGGTCAACACGGAACTGCTGCGCGCGCTGTCGTCGGCGGGGAATTACGTGGCGGGCGCGTTTGCCGACGGAGAAATGCTTGGTGCGTGCGTCGGCTTTTTCGGCACTCCCGGAAAAGGCAGCCTGCACAGTCACATCGCGGGGGTTTCGAAGGCCGGCGCGGGGCGCGGGATCGGGTATGCGCTCAAATTGCACCAGCGCGGCTGGGCGCTGGCACAGGACGTCTCGGCGATCAAGTGGACGTTCGATCCGCTGGTGCGCCGCAACGCCTATTTCAACCTCGGCAAACTCGGCGCGCTCCCGGTGCGTTATCTCCGGGATTTCTACGGGCCGATGACCGACGGCATCAACGGTTCGGGCGACACCGACCGGCTGCTGGTGTCGTGGGAACTGGCCAGTCCGTCGGTGCGGACCGCCGCGTTCGGCGAGCCGATCCGCACCGACGCGAAGGCTTTGCTCGACCAAGGCGCGGCAGTGGCCCTCGAAGTGGCCGCGGACGGCGGTCCGGTCGCCGGTTCCGCGGACGGCCCGGTGGTGCTCGTCGCCGTCCCGCCCGACATCGAAGGCTTGCGCACCACCGACCCCAGCCGGGCGGATGCGTGGCGGTCAGCGCTGCGCGAATCGCTCGGCGGATTGATGGCCGCGGGCGGCCGGGTGACCGGCTTCGACCGAGCCGGCTTTTACGTGATCTCCAAGGAGGAGCAGTGAAACTCAGCGGTGTGGAACTGCGCCGGGTGCAGATGCCGCTCGTCGCCCCGTTCCGGACTTCGTTCGGCACCCAGTCCGTCCGCGAGCTTTTGCTGCTGCGCGCGGTCACGCCGGCCGGCGAGGGCTGGGGCGAATGCGTGACGATGGCCGGGCCGCTGTACTCGTCGGAGTACAACGACGGCGCGGAACACGTGCTGCGGCACTACCTGATCCCGGCGCTGCTGGCCGCGGAGGACGTGACCGCGGCGAAGGTCACGCCGCTGCTGGCGAAGTTCAAGGGCCACCGGATGGCCAAGGGCGCGCTGGAGATGGCGGTGCTCGACGCCGAACTTCGCGCGCACGAGCGGTCGTTCGCCGCCGAACTCGGATCGGTGCGCGATTTCGTGCCGTGCGGCGTTTCGGTCGGGATCATGGACACCATCCCGCAGCTGCTCGACGTCGTGGGCGGCTACCTCGACGAGGGCTACGTGCGGATCAAGCTGAAGATCGAACCCGGCTGGGACGTCGAGCCGGTGCGCGCGGTCCGCGAACGCTTCGGGGACGACGTGCTGCTGCAGGTCGACGCGAACACCGCCTACACCCTCGGCGACGCGCCGCAGCTGGCCCGGCTCGACCCGTTCGGCCTGCTGCTGATCGAGCAGCCGCTGGAAGAGGAGGACGTGCACGGGCACGCCGAACTGGCCCGCCGGATCCAGACGCCGATCTGCCTCGACGAGTCGATCGTGTCGGCGCGCGCGGCGGCGGACGCGATCAAACTGGGCGCGGTCCAGATCGTGAACATCAAACCGGGCCGCGTCGGCGGCTACCTGGAAGCGCGGCGGGTGCACGACGTGTGCGCGGCGCACGGGATCCCGGTGTGGTGCGGCGGGATGATCGAGACCGGCCTCGGCCGGGCGGCGAACGTCGCGCTGGCCTCGCTGCCGAACTTCACCCTGCCCGGCGACACCTCGGCCTCGGACCGGTTCTACCGGACCGACATCACCGAACCGTTCGTCCTGGACGGCGGGCACCTGCCGGTGCCGACCGGACCGGGCCTCGGCGTGGCCCCGATTCCGGAGCTGCTGGACGAGGTGACCACGGCAAAGGTGTGGATCGGTTCGTAGCCCGCTACGAATTCCGGAGGTAGATTTGGTCGAATCGGACCAGCCGGTCCGCACGAGGCCGGATCTACCTTCGGGGGGTGCTGACACCGGTGCCGAGCAAGCCGCACACGAGTCTGGGACGCGTCCTCGAAGCGCTCGGGGACGTGCTCCTCGAACCGGTCGCCGTCGGCCGCGACACGCGACGGCAGCTCGGCGGCGTGGTGATCCACGATCCGCACGACGACGCGGAGTTCCCGGCGCAGGCGGTGGTCCTCGGCGTCGGAGTGCGCGAATCCGACGAGATCGTGCAATTGATGCACACCGTCGCCGCGCGTGGGGCGACCGCGCTGGTCGTGCGGTCGCCGGTCGCCGCCTCGACGGAACTCGTGCGGGCGGCTCATTCCTCCGGCGTCGCGCTGCTCGGGCTGGCCAGCGGCGCGTCGTGGGCACAGCTGGCCGCCATGCTCCGCACGCTGTTAGCCGAGGGCGACGTCGGCGATGTTTCCCCGCAGACGCTCGGCGGGATGCCGTCCGGCGATCTTTTCGCGCTCGCCAACGCCATCGCCGCGCTGCTGGACGCACCGGTCACCATCGAGGACCGCAACTCGCGGGTGCTCGCGTTCTCCGGCCGCCAGGACGAAGCCGACCCCTCGCGGGTCGAGACGATCCTCGGCCGCCAGGTGCCCGAACGGTTCACGCGCGAGCTCGAGAAGGACGGCGTTTTCGAGCGGCTGTACCGGGACCAGGGCCCGGTTTATGTCTACCCGGGACAGGGCTACGACGAGAAAATCGCTGTGCCGCGCGTGGCGGTCGCGGTGCGCGCCGGGGACGAGGTGCTCGGGTCGATTTGGGCCGCTGTCGACCAAGAGCTCAGCGAAGAACGAACCGCGGCCTTGGTCGACGCCTCGAAAATCGTTGCGCTGCATATGCTTCGGCTCCGCGCGGGGGCCGACGTCGAACGACGGCTGCGGGCTGACCTGGTCAGCACCGCGCTCGAAGGCGGCTCCGGCGCGCAGGAAGCCATCGCTCGCCTCGGGTTGCTGGGACAGCCCACCATCGTGCTCGCCATGGGTTTGCTGGAGGCACCCGACGACGACCTCCGGCTGGTCACGGAACGCCAGCGGGTCGCCGACGCGTTCGCCATGCACCTCAGCGCGGTTCAGCCCCGCTCGGCGGTGGCGCTGGTCGGCGACGTCGCGTACGGCATCGTCCCGATGCCCGGGAACCACGGCGACTGCCGCGAACGCTCGGTGCGCGTCGCGTCGACCTTCCTGGAACGCACTGGCCGCCGGGTCGCCGCGGCGATCGGCATCGGCCCGCTGGCGCTCGACGGATCCGGGCTGCGCGCGTCCCGGGACGGAGCCGACCGGGCGTTGCGCGTGCTGCTCACCAACGGCGGCTCGAAGCGGGTGATCACCTCCGAGGACGCGCACATCGAGGCGTTGATGCTGGAGCTGGCCGATCTTTCCGCGGCTCGCGGCGACGTGGCGACCGGGCCGATCGCGCGGCTGCTGGAATACGACACCAAACATCAGTCCCAGCTGGTGCACACGTTGCGGTGCTGGCTCGATTCGTTCGGGGACATCAGTGCGGCTTCGGCGGCGGCGTACGTGCATCCGAGCACGTTCCGGTACCGGTTGCGCCGGCTCGCCGAAGTCGGCGGAATCGACCTCGACGACCCGGGCGACCGGTTCGCGGCGATGGTGCAATTGCATCTGCTGCCGCGCATCGAGAAACCGGAAGAGGTCTGATCCCGTCTTGCTCTCCTGACGGGAAACGCGGGGCGACCTTCCTGCCATCGCACCAACCCCAGGCCCCGCCCAGCCAAGGACAATGGAAACCGGCAGGCCGGAACAGCGAGGTTTCCCGGTCGCGGCAAGAACTTCCTGCCTGCTCCCTGGAAAGTCCACAGTAGACAGGAGGGTCATGGCCACCGCATCCGAAACGATCGCCCGCCGCGCCGAGGAGGTCGGCGTCGAGGTCCGGCTGCACGCCGCCGAGGTCGACGGCACTCGCAGTCTCGGCATCGGCGAGGACGTCCCGGTCGTCCCCGCGTCGGTGTTCAAGGTCCCGATCGCGCTGGAGCTGGCCCGCCAGGCCGCCGAAGGAAAGCTCGATCTCGGCACCCGTGTCGCCGTCAAGCCCGGGCATCCGACGCCGAGTCCGTACGGCCTCGCCACCTTCCGCCACGAAGTCCTGATGTCGTGGCACGACTTGGCGATTCTGATGATGGGAATCAGCGACAACGTCGCCACCGATCTGATTCTCGCCGAGGTCGGCAAGGACGCGGTGAATGACACGTTGCGGCGCCTCGGATTCACGCAAACCGTCGTGCCCCAAGACTGCGGCGAACTGCTGGCCACCATCGGCGAAGATCTCGGAATCTCTTACGAGGACGACGAACGGGCACTCGCCGAACTGACTTACGAACAGGTTTCCGGGTTGCGTGCGCTGCAACCGGAAAAGTCCTGCCGCACCACCGCCGCCGAAATGACCCGCTTGCTGGGACTGATCTGGCGTGACGAAGCGGCCGACCCGGGGGCGTGCGCGGACGTTCGCCGCTGGATGGAACTGCAGGTCTGGCCGCATCGCCTGCGTTCCGGATTCCCGGACGACGCGATCCGCACCAGCGGCAAAACCGGCACTCTGCCCGCCGTGCGCAACGAGGTCGGCGTGGTCGAGTACCCGGATGGCGGCCGGTACTCGGTCGCCGTGTTCACCCGCGCCGAGGATTCCCGTTCCCGGGTGCCCGAGCGCGACGCGTTCATCGGTTTCGCCGCGGCGACCGCAGTGGAGTCGCTGCGCACGGCGTGATTCGTCGGAGCGGAGGAACTTTCCCCGCGCTCTCCTCGGTCCGGACGAACAAGTGACGTACGCCACCGCCCTAGCATTTCCGAAACGCCGGTCCACCATCCCCCGGACAGAAGGTGCACATGTCGAAAATTTCCGAAATCGAGACCTGGCTTCAGGAGAATTTCGCCGCTCTGCTCGCCAAGCATCAGGTCCCCGGAGCCGCCATCGCGGTGCTCGCCGACGGCGAGGTGATCGACCACGCGGCGGGCGTCGTCAACTTGGGCACCGGCGTGGAGTCCACTGTGGACTCGGTGTTCCAGATCGGGTCGATCACCAAGGTGTGGACGACCACGCTGGCCATGCAACTGGTCGACGAGGGCAAGCTCGACCTCGACCGGCCGGTGCGCGACTACCTGCCGGAGTTCGCGCTCGGCGACGACGAGTCCGCGGCGGCGATCACCGTCCGCCAGCTGACCTGTCACACCGCCGGTTTCGAGGGCGACATCTTCACCGACACCGGACCCGGCGACGACTGCGTGGAGAAGCTCGTCGCGACGCTGTCCGACGTGCCGCAGCTTTTCCCGCCGGGCGAGCGCTTCTCCTACAACAACGCCGGTTACTGCGTGCTCGGCCGTGTCATCGAGGTGCTGCGCGGCAAGTGCTGGGACGATTGCGTGCGCGACCACCTCTTCGCGCCGCTCGGCCTGACCCACGCGGCGTCCGGTCCGTACGACGCCATCCGCTACCGCGCCGCGATCGGCCACGTCTCGCCGAAGCCGGGCGAGGATCCGGTGCCCGCGCCGGTCTGGGCGCTCACCCGCTCGAACTCGCCGGCCGGTTCGACGCTCGCGATGCGCCCGCGCGACCTGCTGACGTTCGTCCGGATGCACCTGAACGACGGCAAGGCCGACGACGGCGCCCAGGTCGTGCTGCCGGAGTCGCTGCTCGCGATGCGCGAACCCCAGGTGGAGGTGCCGTCCCTCGGCATCATGTCGTCCCACTGGGGTCTCGGCTGGATGCTCTTCGACTGGGACGGCGGCAAGGTGATCGGCCACGACGGCGGCACCATCGGCCAGTCCGCGTTCCTGCGCGTGGTGCCCGGGCGCGGGGTGGCGGTCGCGCTGCTGACCAACGGCGGCAATCCGATCCACGTGTACCACGAGATCTACACCAAGCTGCTGGACGAACTCGCCGGCGTGACGGTCCCGCCGCTGCCTGAGCCGAACCCCGCCGCCGCGCCGGCCGAGCTGTCCCGGTACGTGGGCGAGTACTCGTCGATGGTCGCCGACACGGTCGTCGTCGAAGAGGACGGCAAGCTCTGGATGACGCGTACCCCGAAGGGGATCTTCGCCGAACTCAGCAGCGCGCCTCCGACGAGGGAAGAACTGCTGCCCTGCCAGGGCGACACGTTCGTCGCCAAAACCGAGCAGCTTCCCGGTGTCTACCTGGCACACGCGTTCGTCGGCGACGACGGGAACGGTCGCGCCCAGTTCCTCCACACCGGACGCGCGGACCGGCGGGTCTCCCAGTGAGCGGGATCCGCGAACAGATCGAAGCTGTCTTCGCCGACGCTGGCGCGGAAGGATTCCTGCACGCCAGGGAAATCGGCGTGCCGGGCCCCGAAGTGTCGGCCGGCGGAGACGATCCGGTCGTCCTCGCGTCGGTGTTCAAGATCCCGGTGGCGCTCGCCTATGCCCGCGAGGTCGCCGCCGGACGGCTGGACGACACTGAACGGACCTTGGTGACCGCGCGGTACCGGATCGGCGGCATCGGCACCGCGGGCTGCGCCGACGACGTCGAGATGAGCTGGCGCGACCTCGCGCACTTCATGCTCACGATGAGCGACAACGCCGCGACCGACGTGCTCTACCACCGGCTCGGCCAGGAAACGATCGACCGGGTGCTGGCCGGCCTCGGGCTCGCCCGCACCCGGCTGATCGGCTGCTGCGAGGACCTGTTCGCGTCCGTCGTCTCCGATCTCGGCGGCACCCCGGAGTCCGATCTCGAAGCGCTGCTGGGCGAAGCGACTCCGGAGCAGCTGGACAAACTTTCGGTCCGGGATCCGGAACGCACCACGTCGTCGACGCCGCGCGAGATCACCGCGTTGCTCGACGCGATCTGGACCGACCGGGCGGGCGAACCCGAAGCCTGCGAACGGGTCCGCACGATCATGGCGCAGCAGATCTGGCCGCACCGGCTGTCGTCGGGCTTCCCGTCCGGCGTTCGGGTCGCGGCGAAAACCGGGACGCTGCCCGGAATCCGCAACGAAGCAGGCGTGGTGACCTTGGGGGACGGCCGTCGGTTCGCGGTCGCGGTGTTCACTCGCGCGCACTCTCTCGAAGACCGCCTTCCCGCGGTCGACGCGTCCATCGGCGCCGCCGCCCGGCTGGCTGTCGACCACCTCCACAGCGTGACCCCGTAGGAGAAATCCCATGAAAACTGCCCGGCTCACCGCCGCGATGGCGGGCGTGGTGGCCTTGACCGTGAGCGCGTGCGGGGGATCAGCGCAATCCGGGACGGACCGGACCGCGAACCAGAAACTGGTCGACGGCAAGACTTTCACCTATGCCATCCCGACCGATCCGGGAACGCTCGACCCCGCGATCACCGTGCTCTCGGTCGCCCGCAACCTCGACGGGTTCCTCTACGACAGCCTGATCAATCTCGACTCCAAGGGGCAGCCGGAGGCGGCGCTCGCGGAGAAGTGGGAAGCCACCACGACCACCGCGTCCTTCACCCTGCGCAAGGGCATCACCTGCGCCGACGGGAGTCCGCTGACCGCGTCCGACGTGGCGGCGAACATCAACTACGTCGGCGACCCGGCGAACAAATCCCCGCTCGCCGGCGTCACGGTGACGACGGGCACGAAGGCGGTCGGCGACACCGCGGCGGGGACCGTCAAGATCACCAGCGGGTCTCCGGACGCGTTCCTGCTCCGCAACCTCTCCGGACTGCCGATCGTCTGCGCCAAGGGGCTGGCCGACCGGAAGACGCTCGCCAAGGGCGAAAACGGCACCGGCATGTTCACCATGTCCGAGATCGTCCCGAACGACCACTACACGCTGACCCGGCGCAAGGACTACACGTGGGGCGCCGGCCAGTTCGACTCGAAGCAGAAAGGGCTGCCGGACAAGGTCACCATCCGGGTCATCCCGAACATGACGACGTCGTCGAACCTGCTGCTGTCCGGCGAGGTCAACGCCGCGTCGATCAACGGGCAGGACCAGCAGCGGCTGCGGGCGCAGCGGCTGTTCCACTCCGACATGGTCGCCCCGTTGGGCGAGCTGTTCTTCAACCAGGCGCCCGGCCGGGTCGGCGCCGATCAGGCGGTGCGCCGCGCGCTGGTGCAGGCGGTCGACCTTCCGCAGGTCGCGAAGGTGCTGACCCGGGACGGCAGCGCGCCGGTCAAGGGCATGGTCACCATCGAACCGCGGCCGTGCGACGGCGATTCGGTCACCGGGAAGATCCCCGGCTTCGACGTCGCCGCGGCCAAGGCGGCGCTCGACGCCGCGGGCTGGAAACCGGGACCGGACGGCATCCGCGTGAAGGACGGGAAGCGGCTCGCGCTGACGGCGGTTTACGGCACGCAGGTCGGTCCGACGATGGCCCCGGGCGCGGAGTTGATGCAGCAGGGCTGGAAGAGCGTCGGAGTCGACGTCACGCTCAAGGGCGTCGACAGCCCGGGGCTCAGCCAGCTGCTGTTCGCCACCGGCGAGTGGGACATCTCGATGGCGCCGCTCGGTCTCACCCTGCCCAGCCAGCTGGTGCCGTTCGTCTCTGGCGGGCAGCCGCCGCAGGGCACGAACTTCGCGCACATCAAGAACCCGCAGTATGAAGCGCTGGTCGCCAAGGCGGCCTCGCAGGCCGGGGAAGCGGGATGTGCGGACTGGACGGCCGCCGAGTCGGCGCTGTTCGAGAAGCAGGATGTGGTGCAGTTCGCGAACTCGGTGGTCCCGACCTACGGCAACAACGCGAAGTTCGAGATCGTCAACGGCTACCTCAAGCCGACGACCATCCGGATGTACGCCTGATGACGGGAATGACGGGCACTGTCGCCGTCGCGGGCCCGAAGGTCAGTCCCTGGCTGGCCTTCGGCGCCCGCCGCCTCGGGCGGTTCGTGGTGTCGCTGTGGGTGCTGGTGACCATGGCGTTCCTGATGATCCAGCTGATCCCGGGCGATCCGGTGCGCGCGGCGCTCGGGCTGACCGCACCGATCGAGCTGGTCAACGCCCGGCGGGCCGCGCTGGGGCTGGACCATCCGCTGTGGCAGCAGTACCTCGACTACTTCGGCGGGCTTTTCCGCGGTGATTTCGGCACGTCGATGCTGAGCGGGCAGCCGGTCAGCGACGTCATCTCGGACCGGCTGCCAGCGACGCTGCAGCTGGCGCTGCCCGCGTTCGTGGTGGTGATCGGGCTCGCGATCCCGCTCGGCCTGACGTTCGCCGTGCTGACCCGCGGCGGCCGGCGGCGCGGAGCCGAGCTGGGGTTCACCTCGACCACCGTGCTGCTCGCCGCGATCCCGGAGTTCCTGGTCGCGGTGGCGCTGGTGGCGTTCTTCGCGGTGCAGCTCGGCTGGTTCCCGGTGGCCGGACACGACGGCGCGGGTTCGCTCGTGCTGCCGGTCATCGCGCTGGCGCTGGGCCCGACCTCGACACTGTCGCGGATCGTCCGCGTGGAGACGCTTTCCGTGCTGGGCAACGATTTCGTCCGCACCGCGCGGGCGAAACGGCTGCCCGCCCGGCTGGTCTACCTGCGCCACGCGCTGCCCAACGCGCTGACCGCGACGCTGACGCTCGGCGGGTTGATGCTCACCAGCCTCGTCGCGGGAACCGTGCTGGTGGAGAACGTGTTCTCCTGGCCGGGCCTCGGCTCGACGATCTCGCAGTCGATTCTTCAGAAGGACTACCCGCTGGTGCAGGGCATCGTGCTCGTCTACGGCATCGGCGTGCTGCTGGTGAACCTCATCGTGGACCTGCTGCTGGCGGTCCTCGATCCGCGTTCGACGATCCGGGAGAACTGAGATGGCGAAACGGCGCGGACACCAGTGGCTGGCCGCCCTGCGCACCCCGCTCGGCGCGTTCGCGGCCGCCATGCTCGTGCTGGTGGTCGCGGTCGCGGTGCTGGGCCCGATTCTGTGGCAGGACGCGGCTTCGGCGGTCGACACCAACGCGATCAGCCAGGGCCCGTCGGCGGAGCATCTGGTCGGCACCGACGAACTGGGCCGCGACATCTTCTACCGCGTGCTCGTGGCGACCCGGCTTTCGGTCATGCTGGCGCTGATCGCCGCGGCGCTCGGCGTCGCGACCGGCCTGGTGCTCGGCATGCTGCCCGCGGTACTGCCGCGGCCGCTCGGCAGGCTGCTGACGGCGGCGGTGAACATCGCGGTCGCGTTCCCCGGGCTGCTGCTGGTGTTGTTCTTCGCGGTGATTTTCGGCGTGGGCACGCGAGGCGCGGTGATGGCGATCGGATTCGCGCTGGCCCCGCAGTTCGCCCGGCTGACGCAGACGCTGTCGGCCTCGGTGGCCGGGCGGGACTTCGTGTCCGCCGCCCGGGTCGCCGGAGTGGGCCGGATCCGGTTGCTGTTCCGGCACATCCTGCCGAACATCGGCGAGCCGCTGGCGATCAACGCGACGATCGGCGCGGGCGGTGCGCTGCTGGCGTTCTCCGGGCTGTCGTTCCTCGGGATCGGCGTGCAGGCCCCTGAGTACGACTGGGGCCGGCTGCTCAACGAAGGCCTCAACGGCATTTACGTCAACCCGGCGGCGGCGCTCGCGCCCGGCGTCGCGGTGGTCCTCGCGGGGCTCGCGTTCAATCTGTTCGGTGAGACCGTCGCCGGAGTGATCGGCGTGCGGACGCGGTTGCCGCGACTCGCTCCCCGGGTCCTGTGCAAGTCCAAAGTGGATTCTTCACCTGCGGACGACGCCGTGCTGGTGGTCGAGAATCTGGAAGTCGCCTTCCCCCGGCCGACCGGCTGGACGGTTCCGGTGCGCGGCGTGAGCTTCACCGTGCGGGCGGGCGAGGCGATCGGGGTCGTCGGCGAATCCGGTTCGGGCAAGAGCTTGACCGGGCTCGCGGTGTCGCGGCTGATCGAAGCGCCCGGCTCGGTGACCGCGGACCGGCTGGACTTCGCCGGGACTCCCGTGCTCACGACGCCGGAGCGCGAACTGCGGACGCTGCTCGGGACGTCGCTGGCGATGGTGTTCCAGGACCCGATGACGTCGTTCAACCCGACCCGGCGGATCGGCCGCCAGCTCGCCGAGGTTTCCGAACAGCACCACGGGCTTTCCCGGGCCAAGGCGTTCGAGAGGGCGGTCGACCGGCTGCGCGCGGTCCGCATCCCGGCCGCGGAACGGCGGGCGAAGCAGTACCCGCACGAGTTTTCCGGCGGCATGCGGCAGCGCGCGATGATCGGCATGGGCCTGATGGGCGACCCGCGGCTGATCATCGCCGACGAACCGACGACCGCGCTGGACGTGACCGTGCAACGGCAATTGCTGCGGTTGCTGGCCCAGACCCGGGCCGAACGGGACACCGCGATCATCCTGATCAGCCACGACATCGCGGTCGTTTCTCAGACGTGCGAACGGATTCTGGTGATGTACGCCGGACGGATCGTGGAGGATCTGCCCGCCGCCGGACCGGACCTCGCGCCGCGGCATCCGTACACGCGGGCGCTGCTGGCCACGACGCTCGACCTGGAAACGGACCCGGACGCGCCGCTCGCGGTGATCCCCGGCCGCCCTCCGGAGCCGGACCAGATGCCGTCCGGCTGCGCGTTCGCGAGCCGGTGCCCGGTGGCGACCGACCGGTGCCGCGAGGAAGACCCGGAACTGACCGTGCTCGCGCCGGAACACCGGGTGGCGTGCTGGCACCCGGATGCGGCACTGTCGGAAGCAGTCGGCGCGACCGCCGCCGGAGGTGCGGAATGAGCGAACTGGTTTTCGATTCGGTCAGCGTCCGGTACGGCGGACGGCGCGGGCTCACCGCGGTGGACGGCGTTTCGCTGACCGTCCCGGCGGGCAAGGTCGTCGGCCTGGTCGGCGAATCCGGCTCGGGCAAGTCGACGCTCGCCCGGGCGGCCGTCGGATTGTCGCCGGTGAGCGCGGGACGAGTGCTGCTCGGCGGCGTGGACGTGCGGAAACTGCCGCGCCGACGCCCGCTGCAGATGGTGTTCCAGGATCCGTATTCCTCGCTCAACCCGCGGATGACCATCGGCGAGTCGATCGCCGAAGCCATGCCGCGCGGGACGGACCGCCGAGCCGAGGTGGCCCGGCTGCTGGAACTGGTCAACCTCGATCCCGAACGGGCCACGCACCTGCCGGGGCAGCTGTCCGGCGGGCAACGGCAACGCGTCGCGCTCGCCCGGGCGCTCGCGGGCCGGCCGGAGGCGCTGATCGCCGACGAGATCACCTCCGCGCTCGACGTTTCGGTGCAGGGCGCGGTGCTCAACCTCGTGCGGTCCGTGCAACGGCAGTTCGACCTGTCGATGTTGTTCATCTCGCACAACCTCGCCGTGATCCGCTACCTCAGCGATTTCGTCGCGGTGATGTACCTCGGCCGGATCGTGGAAGCGGGACCGGCCGCACAGGTGCTCACCGATCCGCAGCATCCCTACACCCGTGACCTGCTCGACGCCGCTCCCTCGGCGCACAAGCCGCTGTTCGACCTCGACCCCGGCGCGACCGCGGACGCGGAACCGCCGGACCCGCACCATCCGCCGGCCGGATGCCGGTACCACCCGCGCTGCCCGGTCGGCCCGCTCGTGCGGAGCGACCGCGAGATCTGCCTCCGGGCCGATCCGGCCGAGGACGCCGCGCCCCGGAAGCACGCCGCGGCCTGCCACTTCTCCGAATCAGAGGGCCACGAGCCCGCGATCTCCCAAGGAGCCAGCGTATGACCCGCCGTCTCGGCATCGATGACCTGTACGACCTCGCCGCGCCCAGCCAGCCCGCGCTCTCGCCGGACGGCAGCCGGATCGTCTACGTACTCCGGACCGCGGACCGGGAGGAGGACCGGAACGTCGACGCGCTGTGGACGGTCGGCGTCTCCTCCGGCGAGGCTCGCCAGCTCACGCGCGGAAACGCCGACACCGCGCCAAAATGGGCTCCGGACGGTTCCCGGCTCGCCTTCCTGCGCGCCCAGGACGGCCCGCCGCAGGTCTGGGTCCTCCCGGCGGACGGCGGCGAAGCCGAGCAGCTCACCAAGCTTCCGCTCGGCGCGGGAGCACCGGTGTGGAGCCCGGACGGCAGCAAGATCGCGTTCTCCGCGGCGGTCGACCTCGCCGCGATTGTCGAAGAGCCGCCGGCGAACAAGCCGATCGTCGCCGAGCGGCTGGACTACAAGTCCGACGGTTCCGGCTTGCTGAAGACTCTCCGCAGCCACGTGCACGTCCTCGACGTCGCCACCGGCGAAGTCCAGCAGCGCACCTTCGGCGATTGGCACGCGGGTCAACCTGCCTGGTCGCCCGACGGCACGCACGTGGCGTTCACCGCCGCGCTGGACGACGACGCCGATCTCACCCTCCGGTCCGCCGCCTACGTCCTCGACGTCACCGAGCGGAACGCCGAACCGCGGCTGGTCGGCACCGACCAAGGCATGGCGGGCTCGGCCGGCTGGACCAAGGACGGCAAGGCGCTGCTGGTGGTCGGCCGCACCGACACCGCCACCGGCCACCTCGGCCTGCTGCGGGTTCCGCTGGACGGCGGAGAGACGGTCGACCTGGCCGCCAGCCTCGACCGCAACGTGATGCCCGGCGGCCCCGGCTACCCGGGCGCGCTGCCGCAGCTGACCGCGGCGGGCGACGTCGTGCTGTTCGCGATCCGCGACCGCGGCTGCACTCATCTGTACGAAGTGGACCTTGCCGGTGGCGAACCGCGTGCGGTGCTGACCGGCGACGGCAACGTGGTGTCCGGAGTGGACTTGGTCGGCGACCAGGCCGCGATTGTGCTGGCTACCGCCGATTCCTTCGGCGAGATCGCCGTCCTGGACCGCGCCACCGGGTCGGTCGACGTGCGCACGAAGCACGGCGAGACAGTGTCCGAAGTGGAATTGTTCACCCGCGAATCGCGCGAATTCACCATCAGCGACGGCACGGTCGTGCAGGGCTGGCTCATCCGGGACCCCGAACGCACTGGCGCGCAGCCGTTGCTGATCGACATCCACGGCGGTCCGCACAACGCCTGGAACGGTGCCGCGGACGCGATTCACCTGTACCACCAGACCCTTGCCGCCCGCGGCTGGGCAGTGCTGCTGATCAACCCGCGCGCCAGCGACGGTTACGGGGAAGCGTTCTACACCGCGGCGATCGGCGCGTGGGGCCACGCGGACGCGCCGGACTTCCTCGAACCGATCGACCAGCTCGTCGCCGAGGGCCTCGCCGACCCCGACCGGCTCGCCGTCACCGGGTACAGCTACGGCGGCTACATGACCTGCTACCTGACCAGCCGCGACGACCGGTTCGCCGCCGCGGTCGCCGGTGGGGTGGTCAGCGACCTGACCAGCCTGGCCGGCACGTCCGACGGCGGGCATTTCATGGCAGTCAACGAATTCGCCGGGCTCTCGTGGGGCAAGTACGAGAAGTCGTCGCCGCACGCGCAGGTCGAGCAGGTCCGCACGCCGACGCTGATCCTGCAGGGCGGCGAAGACGTCCGGTGCCCGGTGGGCCAGGCCGAGCAGTGGTTCACCGCGCTGCGCGAGCGCGACGTGCCGTCCCGGCTGGTGCTGTACCCAGGCGGCGCGCATCTGTTCATTTTGGACGGTCCGCCGTCGCACCGCGCCGACTACAACCAGCGCGTGGTCGACTGGGTCGAGCAGTACGCGGGCTCGCGAGTGCCGATCGACGCCGCGCACTGGAGCCGACGGCTGGCGGAACTGGCGCGCAAGCACGACGTTCCCGGTGCGTCGCTGGGAATCCTGCGCGTCGACACCGGCGAGGAGGTATTCGCGACCCACGGCGTGCTGAGCAAGACGACCGGCGTCGAGGTCACCGAGGACTCGCTGTTCCAGATCGGCTCGATCTCCAAGGTGTGGACGTCGACCGTGGTGATGCAGCTCGTCGACGAGGGCCTGCTCGACCTCGACGCGCCGATCATCGACGTGCTGCCCGAACTGCGCCTGTCCGATCCGGAGGTGGCCAAGCGCGTCACCATGCGGCATCTGCTGACGCACACCAGCGGCATCGACGGCGACATTTTCACCGACACCGGCCGCGGCGACGATTGCGTCGAGAAGTTCGTGGATCTGCTCGAGGACGCCGCGCAAAACCATCCTCTCGGCGCGACTTTCTCCTACTGCAACTCGGGTTTCGTCCTGATGGGCCGGGTGATCGAGAAGCTGACCGGGAAGACCTGGGACGCCGCGCTGCGGGACAAGCTGTACGCTCCGCTTGGCCTCACGCACACTGTCACGCTGCCGGAGGAAGCGCTGCTGTTCCGCGCCGCCGTCGGACATGTCGACGCGGACGGCGGGGACCCGACTCCGGCTCCGGTCTGGCAGCTGCCCCGCTCGGCCGGGCCGGCCGGGCTGATCACCGCGCGTGCCGCGGACGTCCTCGCCTTCGCCCGCCTGCACCTCACCGGCGGCCTGACCGCGGACGGCACGCGGATCCTGTCGGCGGAATCGGCCGCGGCCATGGCGGAAAAGCAGGCCGACGTCCCGGACAAACACACCCTCGGCGATTCGTGGGGCCTCGGCTGGATCCGCGACGAGTGGGGCGGCCGCCGCGTCATCGGCCACGACGGCAACACGATCGGCCAGTCGGCGTTCCTGCGCTTGCTGCCGGACGCGGGCCTCGCCGTCACGCTGCTGACGAACGGCGGACACGTGCGCGACTTGTATGTCGAGCTGTACCGGGAGATTTTCGCCGAACTCGCCGACGTCGCCATGCCGCGTCCGCTTGAACCCCCGGCCACGCCGGTCACCGTGGACGCGAGCCGGCACCTGGGCGTGTACGAACGGGCTGGCGCGCACATCGAGGTGGTGGAGCGCGAGGGCGGCTTGCGCCTGATCCACACGACGACCGGAGCGCTGGCGGAGCTGATGCCGGAGAAGTCTCAGGAACTCGACCTGGAGGCGGTCTCGAACACGCTGTTCGTGTGCCGCATGCCGGGCGGCCAGTTCTGGACGCCGGTGCTGTTCTACACCTTGCCGACGGGCGAGCCGTACCTGCACTTCGGCGCGCGGGCGACGCCCAAGGTGGCCTGAGGCTCGAGGGGCTGGGCTTCGCGGCCCAGCCCCTTAGCCGGTCAGCCCTTGCGACGGGCAGAAAACGCACGAGCAGCGGGGGAGAGCGAACCAGGGCGCGAACCCCCGGTTCGTGGTGGCGCTACCGCTCCACACATAGGTGCCGTCACCGGGCTCAGCCCCACCGCGGTGCGACGCCACTCTGAGTGCATGGACTCGTGGGTGTCCCGCTGATCGGGAGCCGCTCCCACAATTCGGCCCCTGCCGCCGAATGGCCCAGCTTCCTAGGCGAAACGCCTGCGCACCGAGAGCAATCCGTGATCACACCCGAACGCCGCGTATCGGCGGCGTCAGTTTCTACCCTGGTCATCGGATTAATCGGGCACACTCACTCATTCGGCTTAACAACTTCGCTATCTTGGTCTCCGTGGTGAACGCAAAGTCACGCTCCGCTCAGCGGGCGAGCCGTCGGCTGGGTGCCGTGGCGGTTGCCACCATCCTGGGGGCGGGGCTCGCCGGGGCCTACGTCGGCCTGCAGCGGACCGCTCAGGCCGAGACCGCCAAACCGGTGCCGAACCTCGCCGTCGCCCGGGGCACCGGCGGCAACGCGGGCAACGCCAGCGGCACGGTCAGCGGCGGTCCGGGCGGCACCGGCGCCACGGCGTCCGCGCAGGCGTCCGCACTGCCCGATCACCCGACCCCGTTCAGCGTCAAACTGTCCTCAAAGGACATTCCGGAGAAGGACGGCGGCGTTCGCACCGGCGGGGGCAG
>NZ_JACJHR010000289.1 GCF_014174495.1 Amycolatopsis echigonensis | reverse complement strand
GATCCTGCTGTTCAACAACCGGATCTACGGGCTCACCAAGGGCCAGTACTCCCCCACCTCCGGCCAGGGCATGGTCACCAAGTCCACCCCGATGGGCTCGCTGGACACGCCGTTCAACCCGCTGTCGCTGGCGATCGGCGCGGAAGCCTCGTTCGTCGGCCGCGCGCTGGACTCCGACCGCAAGGGCCTCACCGAAGTCCTCGAGGCGGCCGCGAAACACCGCGGCTCGGCGCTGGTGGAGATCTACCAGAACTGCCCGATCTTCAACGACGGCGCCTTCGACGTGCTCAAGGACAAGGACGAAGCCGCGTCCCGGCTCATCCCG
>NZ_JACJHR010000288.1 GCF_014174495.1 Amycolatopsis echigonensis | reverse complement strand
TGGGATGAGCCGGGACGCGGCTTCGTCTTTGTCCTTGAGCACGTCGAAGGCGCCGTCGTTGAAGATCGGGCAGTTCTGGTAGATCTCGACCAGCGCCGAGCCGCGGTGTTTCGCGGCGGCTTCGAGGACTTCGGTGAGGCCCTTGCGGTCGGAGTCCAGCGCGCGGCCGACGAAGGAGGCTTCCGCGCCGATCGCCAGCGACAGCGGGTTGAACGGCGTGTCCAGCGAGCCCATCGGGGTGGACTTGGTGACCATGCCCTGGCCGGAGGTGGGGGAGTACTGGCCCTTGGTGAGGCCGTAGATCCGGTTGTTGAACAGCAGGATT
>NZ_JACJHR010000287.1 GCF_014174495.1 Amycolatopsis echigonensis | reverse complement strand
TGGGGTTGACCCGTTTTGACGGACAGGGTCGTTGAGGTGGTCAGGCTACCCGGTGGGTGGCTTCGTAGGTGTTGGGGCTGAGGTAGCCGAGGCTGGAGTGCAGTCGGCGGGTGTTGTACCAGCCTTCGATGTAGCCGAAGATCGCTTTGTGCGCGGCGACCCGGGTGGGCCAGCCGCGTCGGTCGATCAGTTCCTTCTTGATGGTGGCGAAGAAGGATTCGGCGACGGCGTTGTCCCAGCACTGTCCCTTGCGTCCCACCGACAAACGCACGTCCAGGTCCTCGGCGAGGTCACCGAACTGGGCGGAGGTGTACTGGCAGCCACG
>NZ_JACJHR010000286.1 GCF_014174495.1 Amycolatopsis echigonensis | reverse complement strand
AGTCACGCCGTCGAATTCGATCTTCGAGGCGCTGGGGGCACTCTTCATGCGCTCACCTCCTCACCGCCGGCTACACCGCGAACTTCATGGCGCGGAAGGTCATTCGAGGGTCTCCACCTTCAACCGGCCGTCCGCGTAGTCCCCGCGCAGCACCTTCTTGTCGAACTTCCCCACGCTGGTGCGGGGGATCTCCTCGACGAAGGTCCACCGCTCGGGCAGCCACCACCGCGGCAGCTTGTCCGACAACCAGGATCGGAGTTCCCCCGGCGAGACGATCGCGCCCTCGCGAAGGACGACAGCCGCCAGCGGACGTTCCTGCCAGCGCTCGTCCGGTGCGGCGATGACCGCCGCC
>NZ_JACJHR010000285.1 GCF_014174495.1 Amycolatopsis echigonensis | reverse complement strand
CGTCACGCCGTCGAATTCGATCTTCAAGGCGCTGGGGGCACTCTCCATGCGCTCACCTCCTCCTCACAGTCGGCTACACCGCGAACTTCACGGCGCGGAAGGTCATTCGAGGGTCTCCACCTTCAACCGGCCGTCCGCGTAGTCCCCGCGCAGCACCTTCTTGTCGAACTTCCCGACGCTGGTGCGCGGGATCTCCTCGACGAAGGTCCACCGCTCGGGCAGCCACCACCGAGGCAGCTTGTCCGACAACCAGGATCGGAGTTCCCCCGGCGAGACGATCGCTCCCTCACGAAGGACGACGGCCGCCAGCGGACGTTCCTGCCAACGCTCGTCCGGTGCTGCGATGACCGCCGCT
>NZ_JACJHR010000284.1 GCF_014174495.1 Amycolatopsis echigonensis | reverse complement strand
TCCCGCATCAACGGCGCGGTGGTCGCGTGCACCTCATCGTCCGTCGCACCGGCACGACGCAGGACACAAGCGACGTTCTCGTAGACGTTCATCGAGGAGAACAGCCAGCTGCCGAACGGGTGTGACCCGCCGACCACGGCCGCGATCCCGCCACGAGCACTGACGAGCTCGGCCGAGGTCAGCGACCAGACGTCACGGCCGTCCAGCCGGACGCTGCCGCCCGTCGGCGGCAGCAGGCCCACGAGGTGCCGCAGGAGAGTCGTCTTGCCGCACCCCGACTGTCCGAGGATCACCGTGACCTGCCCGTCCGGCACCGACAGCCGAAGCCGGTGCAGCACCGGTTCGTCGCCGAGAACCGT
>NZ_JACJHR010000283.1 GCF_014174495.1 Amycolatopsis echigonensis | reverse complement strand
GCCGGTCCTTCGGCGGTCAGGTGGGCGAGGTTCTCCGGCAATTCCTCGCCCCGGTGGGCCTTCGTCTGCGCGTACAACCGGCCCGCGCGATACGACGACCGCACCAACGGCCCCGCCATCACACCCGGGAACCCGATCGCCTCCGCGGTTTTCGCGTGTTCGACGAATTCTTCCGGCTTGACCCACCGGTCGACGGGGTGGTGGCGCGGGGAGGGCCGCAGGTACTGGGTGATGGTGATGATCTCGCACCCGGCGTCGAACAGGTCCTGCAACGCCGTCGACACCTCGTCCGGGGTCTCGCCCATGCCGAGGATCAGGTTCGACTTCGTCACCAAACCCGCCGCACGAGCCCGGGTGATCACCTCCAGCGAACGCGCGTA
>NZ_JACJHR010000282.1 GCF_014174495.1 Amycolatopsis echigonensis | reverse complement strand
TCTGCAACTTGCTCAGGTCTTCCATCCGCACGCCGAAGCTCAGCAGCGCGGACGTCCGGTCGTTGCGAAGAACCGCACCGGTGAGGTACGGCGGCAGCAACCGGACCCCGGCTGCGATCTGGCTCGCCGTGGGCGAGCTGCCCAGGAACTGCAGCAAGGTCGGCGGCGACACCACCGGGCGCATCTGGTCGCCGTGTCGCGAGACGATGCTTTCTTGCGCCTCGCTGGTCCATTTCATGGCCTCGGGCGACAGCACGTCAGGACCGTTGAGGACGACGGCGACCTCGCCCGAGGAGCCGATGACGGATTCGACGTGCTGGGCGTCGGTGAGCGCGTCCAGTCCGGTGGCGAAGCTCTGGAAGTTGCTTTCCAGCTCGATCCGGGGGAGCGCCATCCAGCCGGTCAGT
>NZ_JACJHR010000281.1 GCF_014174495.1 Amycolatopsis echigonensis | reverse complement strand
CCTGCAGCTCGCTCAGGTCTTCCATCCGCACGCCGAAGCTCAGCAGCGCGGACGTCCGGTCGTTGCGGAGGACCGCGCCCGTGAGGTACGGCGGCAGCAACCGGACCCCGGCTGCGATCTGGCTCGCCGTGGGCGAGGCGCCCAGGAACTGCAGCAAGGTCGGCGGCGACACCACCGGGCGCATCTGGTCACCGTGTCGCGAGACGATGCTTTCTTGCGCCTCGCTGGTCCATTTCATGGCCTCGGGCGACAGCACGTCAGGACCGTTGAGGACGACGGCGACCTCGCCCGACGACCCGATGACGGATTCGACGTGCTGGGCGTCGGTGAGCGCGTCCAGTCCGGTGGCGAAGCTCTGGAAGTTGCTTTCCAGCTCGATCCGGGGGAGCGCCATCCAGCCGGCCAGC
>NZ_JACJHR010000280.1 GCF_014174495.1 Amycolatopsis echigonensis | reverse complement strand
CCGCCTAGTGCCGATGAGGCTGAGTCTGACGATGGAACTGGCGAGTGTGCTTAGCTGAATAGCAGTGTGGATCCGACGGTTCCGCCTGGCCGCGGATCTAAGGGTGTGGCTTTCGCCGGCCAAGCGGCGCACGTAGTCAGGCGTGGTATCGCCAAGTACACGGTCGAGTACGAGTCTCAGTTGTGCTGCCGCAACTTGCTCTTCCGCTGTACCGGGTGGCATGTCAGGTTCGGTTTCGCCTAGCACGCGCGCCGGAAAGGCGTCGAGGACCAAGTGCTCATCCCGCTGCGAGAGTTCAGAGAGGGCTAGGAGCTGTTTAAGAAGGGGCCCTGGTGTGTGGGTGTAGCGAGGTCTCCGGTAGATGGATCAACGACGAAGAAGATCAGCATCTATCCGGAGACCTCGGTGGGAAG